>JBCAWO010000046.1:0-41637 GCA_038534515.1 Cyanobacteria bacterium J06554_1 | reverse complement strand
TGGATGGCTCCCCAGGACCAGCCCCACGAGAAGTTTGTATTCCCCGAAGAGGTACTGCCACGTGGTAACGCTCTCTAGTAATTACATTTCGGGTCGTGACCAGCAATCTACAGGTTTTGCCTGGTGGTCTGGTAACGCTCGTCTGATTGATCTTTCCGGTAAGCTGCTGGGTGCCCATGTTGCCCATGCTGGTCTTATCGTTCTATGGACTGGTGCGATGACCTTATTTGAGGTCTCTCACTTTGTGCCTGAAAAGCCCCTGTATGAGCAGGGCTTTATTCTGTTGCCTCACCTAGCTACTTTGGGCTGGGGTGTAGGCCCTGGTGGTGAAATTGTTGATACATTTCCCTACTTTGTCGTCGGTGTTCTGCACTTGATTTCCTCTGCAGTTCTTGGTCTGGGCGGCGTATATCACGCTGTTCGTGGTCCTGAAACGCTTGAGGAGTATTCCAGCTTCTTCCAGCAAGACTGGAAGGATAAGAACCAGATGACCAACATCATTGGTTATCACTTGATTCTTCTGGGTATTGGTGCCCTGTTGCTCGTATTCAAAGCCACTCTGTTTGGTGGTGTTTACGATACCTGGGCTCCTGGTGGCGGTGATGTTCGTATCATCACTAACCCCACCCTTGACCCGGCTGTTATCTGGGGCTATGTGGTTGGCGCTCCCTTTGGTGGCGACGGCTGGATTGTCGGTGTTAACAGCATGGAAGACATCATTGGTGGCCACATCTGGATCGGTTTGATCTGTATCTCTGGTGGTGTATGGCACATCTTAACCAAGCCTTTCGGCTGGGTACGTCGTGCCTTCATCTGGTCCGGTGAGGCATATCTCTCCTACAGTCTGGGTGCGTTGTCCATGATGGGCTTCATTGCATCCTGCTATGTGTGGTTTAACAACACCGCTTATCCCAGTGAGTTCTACGGTCCTACTAATGCTGAGTCTTCTCAGGCACAGGCCATGACCTTCTTGGTTCGTGACCAGCGCTTGGGTGCCAACATTGGTGCTGCTCAAGGTCCTACTGGTCTTGGTAAGTATCTGATGCGCTCTCCTACTGGTGAGATCATCTTCGGTGGTGAGACCATGCGTTTCTGGGACTTTGATGGTCCTTGGCTAGCT
This sequence comes from Cyanobacteria bacterium J06554_1, assembly GCA_038534515.1. Taxonomy (GTDB): domain Bacteria; phylum Cyanobacteriota; class Cyanobacteriia; order Phormidesmidales; family Phormidesmidaceae; genus Leptothoe. Next base: position 40,517 of record JBCAWO010000046.1, on the reverse strand, counting down.
CCCCTTCGTGGTACTAACGGCCTTGACCTTGACAAGCTTAAGAACGACATTCAGCCTTGGCAGGTACGTCGTGCTGCTGAGTACATGACCCACGCTCCTAACGCGTCGATCAACTCCGTTGGTGGCGTTATCACTGAGATTAACTCTGTTAACTTCGTGAACCCCCGTCAGTGGCTGTCTACGTCCCACTTTGTTCTGGGCTTCTTCTTCTTGGTTGGTCACCTATGGCATGCGGGCCGCGCTCGTGCTGCTGCTGGTGGCTTTGAGAAAGGTCTTGATCGTGAGAACGAGCCAGTATTGGCTATGGACGACCTAGACTAAAATTTGGTCTGATATCGTCTTAAAAAGCCTCTGCCTCTGGGCAGAGGCTTTTTTGATTTTTTAAATGCCTGCGTTTTGGGCAACTTGTCAAGTACCGAAGCCCATAGTCATCGGTGCTGAAACGGTTTTAGAATGCATGGTTAGTACTGTTGCGATCGCTAAGTTATGAGGTATCTAAGCTCTGTTCACTGGCGGCCTTGGCTGCTGAGCTGTCTGTTGATATGTGTTGTGTGTTTGAGTTGGGGGTATCCGGCCCAAGCCGAAAACTTTGATCGTCAGAGTCTGCGACAGCAAAGTTTTGCGGGGCAAGATTTGCGGGGTAATAACTACACCAGCACCGACATGGCTGAAGCAGATTTAAGCAATACCGATCTGCGGGGTGTGCGCCTGTTTGACACAAATTTGACTAAGGCAAATTTAGAAAATGCGAATATGACCGGAGCGACCCTGGATGGTGCCCGGTTTATTCGAGCTAATCTTAAAAATGCGATTCTTGAGGGGGCCTATGCCTTTAGCACAGATTTTCGTAAAGCCGATATAGAGGGTGCTGACTTTACGGATGTGGATTTGGATGTCAAGACCAATGACATGCTCTGCGAAGTAGCCACAGGCGAAAATCCGGTCACTGGGCGCACGACCAAAGATACGCTTTATTGTCCCTAGCCGTATCCATGGGTAGCGAGGAAATCTAACGATATGTCTGGCTGTTGGCCAGTATCGGTTGTCCTATCTCCCAATTGGGTAAAACGTTCCACATATTTGCCTAAGATGTCACCTTCAAGGTTGACTGCATCATTAGGCTGTAAATACTGCAAATTTGTTTCGTCATAGGTGACTGGAATAACAGCCACTTTGAACCAGTCACCGGACGGGCTGCAATCGGCAATGGTCAGGCTAATGCCGTTCACACCGACGCTGCCCTTGGGAACGATGTAGCGTGCTACCTGAGGTTTGGGTACCGTAAAGCTAATTTCCCAGGCGCTATCGGTTTGGATAATCTCGCTAACGTAGCCCTGACCGTCAACATGTCCGGTAACGAAATGGCCCCCAATTTTTGAGCCCACCCGTAGGGATGACTCCAGGTTCACTGGATGACCGGTGGATAGTTGCCCCAATGTGGAGCGACTCAGGGTTTCGGGAGACGCCGTAACCATAAAACCCTGAGGTAAGATAGTCGCCACCGTCAGGCATACACCGTCTACAGCAATACTGTCTCCCAAGGCAATATCTGCCATGATTGAGCTACAGGGGGCAAGGCAGCTAATCTGTAGCCGATCATTTTCCAGGGGTTGAAGCTTTCCTAAAGCTTGAATTAGTCCGGTAAACACATTCTTATGATGATTCTAGGAATAAGCGTATGGGGAGCTAGGATGCAGGGCTTTAGATAAAGATTTTTAGAATCTAAATAAAGATTTTTATGCAATAGCTAATAAGCTGGGCGGACTCTCTTAGCTTAGAGATGGAATACTAATCGCACCAGCTAATACACATGATATTTGCTGCTGATACTTTTATGATCTTGAGGGTCATGTTGCCAAGACAGTTTGACACAGTTTGAGTAATTTTCAGGTGCTACAGTCTAGTTATTGGGTCAGATTCCTGCGGAGCCAAGAGGATTAATATCCATGATCGAAATGAAAGTTGCTGGCATTGCTTTGGATGCGGTTTCGCGAAATCCTGTCATTTTGCTGCGTGATGCATCCGAACGGCGAGCGCTGCCTATTTTTATTTCTAACGAACAGGCCCGGGCAATTATCGTTGCGTTGGAAAATGAAGAGTCTGTGCGTCCCATGACCCATGATTTATTTGCCAACCTGTTAGATGACTGGGAGATGGCCCTAGAGCGTGTGGTGATTCATTCCCTAAAGGACAATACGTTCTACGCCATCATGACTGTTAAACAGGGGGAGGTAACCAAGGAACTGGATTCTCGCCCCAGCGATGCTATCTCCATAGCTCTGCGGATGGGGGCACCCATATGGGTGATGGAAGAGGTGGTGGCCGATGCGTCTATTCCGGTTGATCGAGAAGCTGATGAAGCTGAGAAAGAAGCGTTTCGAGATTTTGTCTCTAATTTGAGCCCGTCTGATTTTGCCCAGAAGGGGCGTTCTTCGAATCAGTAGTGGCTCAATGGTGCATGGTTTAAGCAGATGCACTACAGGCGCTTTGGTAAAACGGAGTTAAACCTGTCTGTATTTTCCCTGGGGACGATGCGTTGCTTGGAAAACGCAGATGTGCTGGGACAGGTTTTGCTTGAGGCTATCGGTCGCGGGATCAACCACATTGAAACAGCGCGGGGCTATGGCCAAAGCGAGTGCTACATTGGCCAAGCTCTAAACGGGCTGAATCGGTCTGAGCTGATTTTGACCACTAAGCTGTTGCCGGGGAGCCCTGTGGAGCAGCAGGTGGATGAGTCTTTGGGGCGGCTGGGGACTGACTACATTGACTGTCTGGCGGTCCATGGGGTCAACACGCTTGGGCATTTACAGCAGGTTGAGGCAATGGTGCCGGGACTTGTGCGGGTATTGGCAGATGGTCGCGTGCGTCATGTGGGGGCTTCTAGCCATGGGCCCCTGGAGGTGGTACTGGGTGCGATCGCACTCCCCATTATTAGCTTTATCAATCTCCATTATTATTTTTTCAACCAGCGCAATGCCGCCGCCATTGACCTGGCCCACCAGCGAGACCTGGGCATTTTTATCATCTCCCCCGGTGATAAAGGAGGCCAGCTTTACACGCCACCCAATAAGCTCAAGCAGCTGTGTGACCCCTTTGAGCCGCTGTTGCTGACGTATCGCTGGCTGCTGAGCGATCCGCGGATCACCACCCTAAGCGTAGGACCAGCCGTCCCTGCTGAACTAGATTGGCCGTTGCAGATAGCCGATAGCATCGACCCCCTAACCGCCGAAGAACAATCTGTCCTAGACAGGCTAGATCGGGCGCAACAGTCAGTGCTAGGAGCCTGCCGTCAGTGCTATGACTGTCTGCCTTGCCCAGAAGCCATCAATATTCCAGAAGTGCTGCGACTGCGGAACCTGGCCGTTGCCCACGACATGACCCAGTTTGGCCAGTACCGCTACGGCATGTTTGAACGAGCCGGTCACTGGTTTCCTGGTCGCAGGGGTAATCGGTGCACCGATTGCGGTGACTGTTTGCCCCGCTGTCCAGAGCATCTCGATATCCCAGCCCTGCTGCGCGATACCCATGGGCGGCTCAAGGGGCCTGGACGGCGACGTCTGTGGAGTGATTAACCGATTACTAACTCCATCGCTGACTCTACAACACAACAACTCAAGACTTAACACATAGCAACAGCTGCATGTCGATTCATATCAGGAGTCTTAAATTCTTACAATGACTGTGGGATTTACCAGAATGGGTGAGATATGGTTAGGCCCTGGCAAACGCCTAGCTCACCTTTGAGGCTTAATTTTTTATGGTTGCGATTTCGCGCGCGCATCTATCTCATACAGATAAAAACAACCCTGACGATCGCGTGGCGGTCTTGCTGATGGGATATGGCGAAGTAGAAAGCTATGAAGACTTTGCCAACTACAACGAACAAGCGCTTAACCTGCTGACGGCAAAGTTTGCCCCGGTTCCCACCTGGATTTATCCTCCCATGGCTAAGCTTTTAGCCATATTTGACCGCCACGAGTGGGATCATCAGCACGATCACTTTATTTCACCCCACAATGCCATTTTTGAACGTCAGCGTGATGGCATTGAGAAACATTTGCAAGCCAAGTGGGGAGAGCGTGTTAGCGTCTTTAAGGCGTTTAACTTCTGTGCTCCCCATCTGCCCCATCAAGTATTAGCAGAGATTCAGTCTCAAGGCTTTACTAAGCTATTGATCTATCCGCTGCTGGTGGTAGATTCTATCTTTACTAGTGGTATTGCGGTCGAGCAGGTCAATAAGGCCCTGGCGCAGACGTTTCAGGGTGGAGAAGATCACTGGCTGCAAGGCACTCGCTACATGCCGTCCTTCTTCAATCAGCCTGATTATATTGATCTGTTGGCTCGTCAGGTCGAGGACAAAATTCGTGAGTATCTAGCTGTTGCTCACCTACCGTCCCAAACCGGTATCGTGCTAATGAATCATGGCTGTCCCCACAAGGCTAAAGGGTTTACCTCTGGCATTACCGAGAGTCAGCTGCTCTATGACGCTGTGCGGGAACGCCTCATTTATAACTATCCCTTGGTGACCATTGGCTGGCTAAACCACGATACGCCAATGATTGAGTGGACCCAGCCCAACGTTACTCTGGCGGCTCAAAACCTGATGGATTTGGGGGCTACTGCCCTGGTGTTTATGCCCATCGGGTTTGTGACTGAAAACCACGAAACGCTGTTGGATGTGGAACACATTATTGGTCATCTTCGCCGTAAGCGCCCAGATGTTACCTATGTGCAGATGCCCTGTGTCAATGACACGGATGAGTTTCTATCCATGGCTGCTGGCTGGGTTGATGGGCTGATTTCAGATTTGATGGGTGATCAGGGGGTGCCAGTGAACCAGCGTCACCGGGACAGCATTGCCGAAGACCTGCACAGCCACGATAGTCACCACCACCATGGCGACCATCACCACGATGGCCACCACCATGGCGAGCATAGCCACCACCATGGCGAGCATAGCCACCACGACAAGCGCGAGCAACATGCCCATCACGGTCATTAGTTTGGGTGTGGTTTAAGTTGGTTTAAGTAAAAATGGTCGGTAGCGGGTAAATGCTACCGACCATTTTTATGATTTTCTATGGGCGTTTTTGAACAGTCAATTTTTATCAATGCCAGTGCCACGATTGTGGAGCGATGCATTTGCGATCGCACCCTGATGCATCAGTGGCTGAACCCTGCCCTGCGTTGTGAGCCAATGGGGGAAACCTGGAGTACGGACCTAAACAGTCAGACTCGATTTATCATCCAAGTGCCACTGCTGCAGCCCAGCTTAGTCAGTACGGTAGTAGAGCGTCGTCCTGGTCTGGTGGTGTGGGCATTTACTGGCTTTTTTGTCGGCCAAGACCGCTGGGAATGTATCCCCGACGCCTCTGGAACTAACCTGGTAAATCGGTTTGAGTTTGAAATTTCTAATCCAATAGTGGCCTTTGGCTTTAAAAAATTTGCAGCCACTTGGACTAAGCAAGATATGGAAGACCAGCTAAAGCGACTCAAACAGGTGGCAGAGCGGATGACTTAACATGGGCGGTAGCTTCTCTTCCCGTTTATCCACCCTGCCTGGTCTGCTGCTAGCTATTCAAATTAATTTGCGGGGCTTCCATAAAGCCGTCTTCCTGAAGCACTTCACCAATTAGGGCCTTGTCTTGGTTGATGCAGTCGGGCTTTTTGGCATACTGGCAGACCCTGGCATAGAGCCTGGCACGGGTGCCTTTGGAACCATTGGCAAATTGAACCACGTCATCGACAATAGTGACGCCGCACACAGGGCAGCTTTGTTCTTGAGATGGGGTAGTCATGGTTTTCACTCGATTTTGATAAATCCCGCCGGTGATAATCAAGCAGGTCTCTATACAAGGTAAGTAGTTTTACTCATTTCAGCCACCTGCTTTGTATCGATTAATAACGAAAAAAATATTTGTAGCTGTTTAGAGCGTATGCAGTCAATCGTTACGGGCTACTCTTGCTTGTCGCAGTGTTTAGGGGGGATCCTGACGCTCAGGAGTGGCCATTGAGGTAGTTTTGGTCACAAAAGTCATCTTGATGCTGTGCAAATTAAAGGCAACTTATGTGCAGATTTGCCGCGTTTTTCATCAAAGTATGAAATCATAGAGTGACCTGACTGCTTTGAATAAGCCCTATTTGGACGAATCTGGGAGTCAGCCACGCCAGTCTGGTGGCTAGATACTCATCTGATTCCCTAAGAATCTTGTTATGAATCCCGAGTCTACCCTCAATCAATTAAGGACTCTTCTTCCCGAAGGTCAGATGCCGTCTAGCTATGGTGTGTACTTTAAGAATACGCTGGTGGCTCTTTGCCATGCCTTAGAGGATCACATTTTAGAGCAGCCGGATGGGGCAGACCCCTTGGTGCTAGTAACGTTTCAGCAGGGTAAGTGGTACCTTCAAGAGGCCGATCGCTATTCAGATATTGCTCGCTGTTCCCAACGTGTTGCGATCGCAGCCGTACCCGACAGTGGTTTTGGCGACCATGCCACCAGCCGCCTCCCCAATGTCGATCTGGTTGACCTCAGCGCAAGCGATAGCCTGACACAGGAGTGGAACCTGATTATTTTGGCCCCCGGCTATGCGTCCATGGTGCTGTGTCACGAGCTGTCCGATGCCGAATATCGCAGCGACAGCGTCCCCAGCTTAGATGTCGAACGCAAGTTCTACGGTCTTTGGACCTTTGACCGCGCCCCGGTGGAAGTCGCTGCCAAAATTTTGATTGAGCGCATGAGGACCTACGATAGTGCTCTTGCCGACCAGCTGACAGAACGCTACAACGCCCTTAAAAATAATCCCTCAGACACATCAACTGACCTGAGCGGCGTAGTTGCTCGCATTGTTAATTACTTACAGAGCAGTCAACAGCAGCTAGTCACCGTTGGCCGCCAGACACGCGAACTCTGGGAGTTGGAAGGACAAGCCTCCAAGCTCAATCGCAACCTGGCTGCCAACAAGCTCCAAGCCTTCTTGCGTATGGTGCAAAGGATTGATGAGCGTGACCCAGCCAACCCCATGGCCTCCATGCAGGTTTCTGCACTGGCTGAAACTCTGGGTCAGCTCATTGATCTACCCACATTACAGCTGCGGCGTTTGCGGTTAGCCGGCTTGCTGTTCCGCATTGGCTTAGCCGAAGCTCCCAAGCAAATATTTCAGCAAACCTCCGATCAGCTGGATAAGGCTAGCCTTGTATTTTGGCGAGACCGGGCTGCCCTGGGTGGCCAACTGCTTTCGTCAATGCCTGAATTGGCCCCCGTCAGCCGCATTGTTACTCACCAGTTAGAATTTTGGGACGGTAGCGGTACTCCCGATGGTCTCAAAGGTGAGGAGATTCCCATAGAATCGAGAATCCTAGGTTTGGTTGCTTATTTTCAAGAACTGACTGAATCCAGGGGGGAACGAGCAGCTTTGCCCCTGGGTGAGTCTCTTGCCGTCTGTGAAAAGCTGGGCGGACGGCGCTTTGACCCTAAGATGGTTGATGCCCTGGGCACCATTGTTCGACTAGCAGAAATCGGTATGCTGCAGCTGCCGGATCGTCCTAGTGCGCAGCCTACTGTCTGGCTTGAAGATCTTAAACCCCAAACGGTTGACGAAGAAGTGCCTGCCAAAGCTAAGGAGATTACCTCGTGAGCCAGCTGGAAATTGAGGCGATTCTGCAAGGCCAGAAAAAAGATCTAATGGGGGCTGACCTGGCAGGTTTAAACCTCAGCGGAGCTAATCTTGCCCAGGCAAACCTGAAGGGAGCCAACCTCAATGGCACGGTGCTCAAGCAAGCAGATCTCCGTGCCAACCTCAGGGGTGCTGACATGATGGGCGCAAATCTCGTAGACGCCGATTTACGCAATGCCGACCTCAGGGGAGCTGTTTTACTAGAAGCTGATACGGTGAACACCAGCTTTGCCGGAGCGTTTTTAGCCGGGGCTGTTTTGAGTAATCTTAACCTTGTGGCTGTGGACCTGCGGGGAGCTGACCTGAGAGGGGCCAATCTATCAGGCTGTGTGCTCCGAAATGCTGATTTAAGTAACACTAATCTTGCCGGTGCAGATTTATCTGGAGCCGACTTAGAGGAGGCTAACCTCAGCGGTGCTGTATTGCGAGGGGTTAACTTAACCAATACAAATCTGCTGTGTGCCCGGGTGGACAATACCAATTTTGATGGAGCCACCCTAGCTGGAGCATGTTTGAGTGGTACTCCCCTAGCTACTTAGTATTTGTGATCAAAATCCATGGGTACCCAAACCAAAGGCAAGACAATTTTTTTGCTCACCTCCATGGTGGGCTGGTTGCTCAGCGGTGGGGCGCTGATTTACTTGACTCCCTTCTTAGCCCATCAGATTTCTCATTCCGCCACCACTAGCCTGTGGATGGAAAATCTTACTCGCGGCGGATATCAACCCCTCTTAGCACTATCAGGTGGAAGCACCATACTTGTGCTCACCATTGTTGGCAATGCCATCTGGTACAGATATTTCGAAGGTAAGGTCTAGATTGCTCTGGTTAGAATTTTATGCAGCTGACGTAAGTGCTCTTGCTAGGCTTTTCCAATAGCGTTGGGTAGCGCCAACCATGGGGGCTATTTCCAGAAACCTGTTCCCAGAAAAATGGGCAAATGTTCAACAATAGGAACATTTGCCCATTTTTCTGGGAACATTAGGTTGGCATCTCTGATCAATAAGAATATCCGGTAGGGTTTATAAATTTCTATTATCTTTTAACCAAAAGTAATGCCCTATACGACATTGTGCTCTAATATTGAGCTCAAATTCAGGTTGACAAATAACTGAATACTACTTTGCAAGTTAAGCTGTTTTTCTCTGCAATCGGCTTATCTGCTCTTTTACCCTGTCTTAAACAAATAAAGAACTTCCCTTAAACCGGCAACGATGTTGTCTTAATGTGGTGTCGATAGGTTACTCCTTGGCCTGAACAAATAGCCACGGAGTGTGTAGTTATGGTTAAGTTCGCTCAATTTTTCGGCACAGTAGCTGCAGTAGCCGCTGCTGGTGCTCTGACTGCAACGTCTGCAGTCGCTCAATCTATTGCCATTGATGGTTCTAGTACTGTTTTCCCCATCACTGAAGCGATGGCTGAAGAGTACGCCCTTGCTGGTAATGGTGCTTCTATCACCGTTGGTGTTTCTGGTACCGGTGGTGGTTTCAAGAAGTTCTGTGCTGGTGAGACTGTTATCTCCAACGCATCTCGCCCCATCAAAGATTCAGAGAAAGAGCTTTGTGCTGCCAACGGCGTTGAATATATCGCTGTTCCTGTCGCTTATGACGCTTTGACTGTTGTTATCAATCCTGAAAACGATTGGGCAACTGAAATGACCACTGAGCAGCTAAACGCAATGTGGGATGCCCCTGCTGAAGGCGTTATCACTCGCTGGAACCAGATTGATCCTAACTGGCCTGCTGAAGAGATTGGTCTATACGGTCCTGGTACTGACTCGGGTACTTTCGACTATTTCACTGACGAGATTAACGGTGACGGTGGTGTTAGCCGTGCTGACTACACCGCTAGTGAAGATGACAACGTACTTGTACGCGGTGTTGCTAGCGACCCCTATGCTATCGGCTACTTTGGTTTGGCTTACTTCGCAGAAAATGCTGACATTCTAAAGGCAGTTAGCGTTTACAACGAAGAGCTTGGAGAGTTTGTTGAGCCCACTGTATCTAACGTTGAAGCTGATAGATACCAGCCTCTTGGTCGTCCTATCTTCATCTATGTAAGCACTGAAGCGTTGGCTGACTCAGGCTCTGGTGTTGCTGATTTTGTTGAGTTTTACATTGAGCAGGCTGACGCAGGTGAGCTAATCCTAGACGTTGGTTATGTCCCTCTGCCTGACAGTGCAACTGACTCTACTCTTGAAGCTTATGATGCCGAAGCGAATACTGTTCTGAACTAGTTGCAAGTAGCCTTTCATAGAAGTCTTTAGGACTTCTATGAAAGGACTTTGAAGCACTTTTCGACTTTCACACGCTCAGTGTGCATCAACCATTTTTGCCTTGGGGGAATGTTCGCTCCTCCAAGGTTTCCTTCGTGTTCCTTAGTTTTTTGCAAATGGTCCCTGTTGAGCCCTCTGGGTCTGGCAAATCTTTAGCCACCATGGTTAAAGGGGTGGTCATGCAGCCCATACTATTCATTCGGGCACTACCTTATGTAACAGCCCAAATATCTACCTATGGCGCTCAGTTTATACGACGTCCGGTGGTTTGGATGGCGTTGGGAGCCCATGGATTGCTGTTGTTGCTGCCAGCAGTTGATTTAACAGCCGTGAAACCAGAGGAGCCGGTTGAGACTGAACCGGAAGAAGCACCGATCATTGAGGTGCAAAATTTGTCAGAGCTGATTGGGGCTGAGCCTGAAGAGGCAGAACTTCCCCCTCCGCCTGAGGAACCTGAACCTCCCCCACCTGAAACACCCGCTGCGCCACCTGAAGATATTGTCCTCACGGATGTTGAGGATATTCCTGAAGATTTGCCGGATGAACCAGACGAGCCGGATGAACCGGACGAACCAAATGAACCAGACGAGCCGGATGAACCAGAGCGGCCTCCGTTTGATGGCTCGGCAGCGCGGGCCCAAGCCGCTGATAGAACGAGAACGTTAGGAGAGACAACGCCTCCCGCTCCCCTGTTACTTGATGAGGATCAGCGCTCCTTTTTCTTTGATATGGCCAGCGGCAGCAAGCTCGAAGCGCCGTTGATTGTGGGCCTAACTGACCTGATCGTTTTTAACGATGCCACCTTGGCTGAAAAAGAACAGGAGATTCTCGATAGCTTTGCGGCTGGTGGAGATAACCCTAGTCAGGCGGGTGAGTATGGTGGATGGCCACTTTATCAGCTCATTAACCAAGAGTCTAACGAGGAAGTAGGGTATTTGAGTATCTTTCAGGGGACGGGTGGTCGCACCGTGTTGGTGGGCATTTGGGAGAGTTTTCCTCAATAGCACCCCCTTATCGGATAAACAGGTGGCACGAACCCGGTGATTTTGATCGTGGCACTCATTTAAACTGGCTTTAGCGATTGTAGTTTGCGTTGACCATATTGTTGTTTCCCGCACCATCATGAGCTTTTTGAAGATTCTTTTTAATCCAATTTTTTTGCTGGCTGCGGGTTTACATGCAGGGCTGTTGATGATTCCTGTTGCGGGTGGCTCTTCTGATGACATTGTCCCTGCGCCTGATCCAGAGGGGGAAAGTATTACGGTAACTCGGATTCCACCGGCTCAGCCACAAGGTGGTGGTGCGACCCGGAGTGCGTCTAGACCTAACCAGACTAATTCCACCCCTAAAGCACCGGCAAGTTCGAACAGCAGCGGGCAATCGGCTGGTTCGGGGTCTAAGGCAAAATCAGGCTCTCAAGGTGGCCAAAGCTCGGGTAGTGGTAATACGGGTGCAGATAGCAACGGCTCGACCGAAGAAAGTTCTGCTCCCGCAGGTGGGCTACCGCCACTGCCTCCTAGCGGCGATAGTAGTCCAGCCGGGCCAACTGCGGGTAGTGATAATGGTGACTCTACCCCCGTTGAAGTGACCCCATCGTCTGAAGCTGCTACGCCGCCTACTTTGATTGCTTTAAAGGAGGGGGTACAAGATCGGGGTGTTCCTAAGCTACTGCGGGATTTTCTTGCTCTTTTTAACCACAGCGTATTGCAGACAACGGATGAAGAGTTAGAGGAATCCAAACGGCTATGGCTAGCTGAATTAGATCAGTCGGGACCACGGGTGTCGGTCTCTAAGGAGCTGGAAATACCCTTGAATATCAGCTATCCGCTAACGGTGGAGGATGATAACGGTCCGCGACAGTTGCGTAGCTGTCTTGACCCGTTGCCAGCTAAGGGGGTCATGGGGGTGATTGTGGATGCTGATGGTGAGCTCGCAACTGAACCTACCCTGCTACGTAGCTCGGGCTATGAGGTTCTCAACAATGTTGCCCTCGCTAAAATCAAAGACTACACAGACTTCCCTGATGAAAGTTCTCATCAGGCGTACACCATCGACATTGATGTGGATTATGACAAGGATGCTTGCTTGGACCTGACTAATCTCAAGAAGTAGCTGGAGGGTAGTCGAACGCCGTTAGCTAAACCTGTGAACGGTCAGTCAGAATTTCCTGGCCATCTTCGGTGATGAGCACCGTGTGTTCAAACTGGGCGGAAAGTTTGCGATCGCACGTAACCACCGTCCACCGATCCCTGAGAGTTCGCGTCACCTTCGACCCTTCATTGACGATCGGCTCAATGGCCAGCGCCATACCCGGCTTTAGGGTTACATTAGGGAGCTCTTTAGTTCGAAAATTAAATACAGACGGAGGTTCATGCAGGTTCCGACCGACACCATGGCCTGTAAACTCCTCCACCACCGTGTAGCCACTTGCCTGAATGCTGTCTTCAATGGCTCCGGCAATATCCATCAACGTTTTCCCTGGCAGCGCCTGGGCTACACCAGCGTAGAGTGCCGACTCCGCCGCATCCATCAGCTTCTGAGCTTTAGCATTAACCCTACCAACCGCAATGGTAATGCACGAATCACCATGAAATCCTTCGTAGTAGGCCCCGGTGTCTACTTTTAGCAAGTCCCCCGCCTTAATCACCTTGCGCTTGCGAGGAATGCCATGTACCACCTCATCGTTGATACTGGCGCAAATTGATCCTGGAAACCCGTGGTAGCCCTTAAAACTGGGCGTTGCCCCCATTTCCCGAATTCGACGCTCCGCATAGTCATCCAAATCCGCCGTGGTCATACCCGGTTGTACCAGTGCAGAAATTTCCTTCAGCACCGTAGCCACAATGCGTCCAGACTGGCGCATCGTATCTCTCTCGAGTAAAGACTTTAACTCAATACCCTGATGCTTACGCGGTCCTACCATGACTGGAACAGCCAAAGCTCGCGATAGCAAAGTACTTAAAACATTCATGGGCAATCGAGTTTTGAAATGAGGTGAACTTACAGTGAGTCAGCATTGTTTGACCCACATATATAGTATGCAGGATTCTTGCTCCCCGTCCTGGGTGGGCACTACCCTATTGCCCCGGTGGACCATGCCTACCCTTCAAATAATTTCCAAATAAAACCTTGGTGTTTGTGACCATGTTGCCCTACTATTAAAGACCGTGCGCTTTTCAGGGCTTATGAACGCTGAGGAGATTATCCGCTCAATAGAAGCGGAACATATCAAAGACAATATCCCCAAGATCTATGTTGGGGACACGGTTCGGGTCGGTGTCCGAATTGTAGAAGGTGGTAAGGAACGTGTGCAGCCCTACGAAGGTACTGTCATTGCCATGCGCAATGGCGGTGTCAACGAGACGATCACCGTACGTCGCATCTTTCAAGGTGTGGGTGTAGAGCGTGTTTTCTTGCTCCATGCGCCTCGTGTGGCCAATATTAAGGTCATGCGTAGGGGTAAAGCGCGGCGTGCTAAGTTGTACTACCTTCGCGATCGCGTTGGTAAAGCAACTCGCTTGAAGCAGCGCTTTGACCGTCCCATTGAGAAATAATCCTAGGGTTATCTAAAGCCTAAAGGTTAAGCCTTACAATGGGGCAAGTTCAAAGAGTCGTGCGTCCTTAGTTCAGTTGGTAGAACGTCGGTCTCCAAAACCGAATGTCGGGGGTTCGAGTCCTCCAGGGCGCGCTGAGCGATCAGCAAAAGTTCTACCTGAAGCATTTAATTCAATTGCTAAGAGGAAGTTTTATATTCCTTTTAAGCTATTGGCTTTAGGTAGAATTTTTGTGTGGTTGACTCTGGGTCGACGACTGAGTCGAAGACTGGACTCGACATAGCAAACAAGGAAGCTAATGACGTGGTCAAAAAGGACGCTAAGAAAGTAGTGGAAAAGCAGCCAAGCGATTCCTCTGACTCGTTTAACGCAGGGTCTTTTGTCAAAGACACTCGGGATGAGTTAAGTAAGGTGGTTTGGCCCTCCAGACAGCAGCTGATCAGTGAGTCTGCGGCCGTTATTTTAATGGTGGGCGTGTCTGCAACGCTTATTTACTTAGTGGATAAACTCTTTGGTTGGGCTTCTAGGCAGGTGTTTTAATGACTTACGCTTCTGACGATCCAAACTATACAAGTGACGATGAAATCTCTAGTGCTCCCCAGGAGCCACGAAAGTCACAATCGCGCTGGTATGCAGTACAGGTAGCCTCCGGGTGTGAAAAACGCGTCAAGCTCAACCTTGAGCAACGAGCGATTACCCTTGACGTTTCCAGTCGTATCTTTCAGATCGAAATTCCGCAGACCCCTGCGGTAAAGCTACGTAAGGATGGCAGTCGTCAGAATATCGAGGAAAAAGTTTTTCCTGGATATGTCCTCATCCGAATGATTTTGGATGACGATGTTTGGCAGGTGGTCAAAAACACCCCCCATGTCATTAATTTTGTCGGTGCCGAGCAGCGACGTGCCACTGGACGTGGGCGAGGGCATGTTAAACCCATGCCTTTGAGTAGAGCCGAAGTTGAGCGCATCTTTAAGCAGACCCAAGAACAGGCACCCGTAGTCAAAGTTGATATGGCTGAGGGTGACAAGATTCTGGTGTTGTCTGGTCCGTTTAAGGACTTTAGTGGTGAAGTCATTGAAGTTAGCCCTGAGCGGAGCAAGCTTAAAGCATTGCTATCAATTTTTGGTCGCGATACCCCCGTTGAGCTGGAATTTAACCAAGTGCAAAAAGAGAGTTAATCAATGGCGAAGAAGGTAGTTGCGATTATTAAGCTGGCAATCCCGGCTGGAAAAGCGAACCCTGCACCGCCAATTGGTCCCGCCTTGGGTCAGCACGGGGTCAACATTATGGCGTTTTGCAAAGAGTATAACGCCAAGACCTCTGACAAAGCTGGACTGATTGTTCCGGTTGAGATTTCTGTATTTGAAGACAGAAGTTTTACCTTTATTCTCAAAACCCCGCCAGCCTCAGTGCTGATTAAAAAAGCGGCCAAAATTGAGAAGGGTTCTGGTGAACCAAATAAAACAAAAGTTGGTTCTATCACCCGTGCCCAATTGCAAGAAATTGCCGAGATGAAGATGCCCGACCTCAACGCCAACGACGTTGACGCCGCCATGAACATCATCGAAGGCACCGCCCGCAATATGGGAGTCACCGTAGCTGATTAGCAGCGGTATAGACATACGCGTTAAACGTTTCTAAAAATAATCTGGGGAAGAAGCTGGGCTTCGCTATGACCCCAAGGAGTAACCATGACCAAGAAAGTGTCGCGCCGCTTAAAAGAGTTGCAGGCTAAAGTACAGGACAAACTGTATGAGCCCCTAGAAGCCATGCAGCTACTGAAAGAAACGGCCACAGCGAAATTTACTGAAACTGCCGAGGCTCACATTCGCCTCGGAATCGATCCCAAATATACGGACCAGCAGTTGCGGACCACCGTGGCATTGCCAAAGGGCACAGGGCAAACAGTTCGCGTTGCCGTCATTGCCCGTGGTGAAAAAGTGGCTGAAGCCACCGATAACGGTGCTGATGTGGCCGGGTCTGAGGAACTGATCGACGAAATTCAGAAAGGAATGATGGATTTTGACGTACTGGTTGCTACCCCTGACATGATGCCTAAGGTGGCCAAGCTAGGACGTATCCTGGGCCCTCGTGGTTTGATGCCATCGCCAAAAGGTGGATCGGTTACCTTTGACCTGGCTCAGGCAATTAATGATTTTAAGGCAGGTAAATTAGAATTCCGTGCCGATAAGTCTGGCATTGTCCACGTCATGTTTGGCAAGTCCGATTTCTCCGCTGAAGACCTACTGACAAATCTAAAGGCATTGCAGGAAACAATTGACCGAAACCGTCCATCTGGGGCCAAGGGGCGTTACTGGCGCACAGTGTCAGTAGCTGCTACAATGGGGCCTGCGATTAAGATGGATATTAATGCACTGCGCGATCTGTCCCTTGAAGACGCGACTGCATAGGTACTGTTAATCTAGTGTCGCTGCTCCGGATAGGGTTCTTTAAACGCAATCAGCTACGCATTGCTGTTTAAGGTTTACATTTTCTGTCCTTAGCATTGATATCAATTCTTGTTGATTTTTCAACAAAGAAAAGCATTGGAGGTATTGCTGCTCTAAACAACACCCAACAACCAAATAGGCATTCGAAGACAGCAGGTGCATTTTGCTTAATACCCTGCCGAGGTGCAGAGATTGGGTGTCAGTAGCACTCATCTTTGGGTCTCGGCAATTAGCTGAGGCCCTTTGACTTTTGTACAAAGATTCTTATTGAGATCTTTATTTGAATGACCTGGTTAGGGTTAAGAGTTAGCAATAATTCCATCCTATCCCCGGCATAAAGGAGGTGAGATTGAATGGGGAGAACCCTACAAAACAAAAAAGAGATTGTTGCTGATCTCAAAAATCAGCTAGAGAAATCTCAGCTTGCATTTGTGATTGACTACCAGGGGTTAACGGTAGCTGAGATCAAAGATCTACGCGATCGTTTGCGACCTACAGGCGCGACCTGCAAAATCACAAAAAATACATTGATGGGTCTTGCTGTTGAAGGGAGCGAATCCTGGCAGCCCATGGCTGAGTTTCTCAAAGGAACATCAGCATTTGTGTTGGTTGAGGACGATCTTGGTGGGGCCATCAAGGCTTACGAAGCGTTCAAGAAGGACACAAAGAAAACGGAACTCCGTGGCGGTGTCATGGAGGGACGTGCACTTTCTCAAAACGACCTGAAGGCAATTACTGAGCTGCCGACTAAGGAAGAGCTTATTGCCCGTATTGCTGGTGCAATCAACGCCATTCCAACCAAGTTGGCCGTTGGTCTCAATGCTGTACCGACCAAGTTGGCTGTCGGTATCAAGGAGGTACCCAGCTCACTGTGTCGTGCTGTTGACGCTGTCGCAAAGAAAGACGGCGAAGGTGGTGGCGAATAGCTCATATGCCACAGCTAGTGGCTTAAAGCCGCATTTTTGATTAATTACTCACAACTTTCGTATTACGGAGAAACAAAATGTCTGCTGCAACTGATGAAATTTTGGAAAAGCTGAAGTCTCTCTCTTTGCTAGAGGCTTCTGAGCTGGTTAAGCAAATCGAAGAAGCATTTGGTGTTGATGCATCTGCCTCTGGTGGCGGGGGTATGATGATGATGGCTCCTGGCATGATGGGTGGCGGCGGTGCTGCTGCTGCTGAGCCTGAGGAAGAGAAGACTGAATTTGATGTTGTCCTTGAAGACTTCGGTGGTAACAAGATTGCTGTCCTTAAGGCTGTTCGTGCCCTAACTGGTCTAGGTCTGAAAGAAGCCAAGGCTATGGTTGAAGGTGCTCCCAAAGCTATCAAAGAAGGTGTCTCTAAGGATGATGCTGAAGCGGCTAAGAAGCAGCTTGAGGAAGCTGGCGCTAAGGTATCTGTTAAGTAACAGACCTTGGGTACGGCTTTCAATTTCATAGTAAAAAGCCCTGCTGTCATCTGACAGCAGGGCTTTTTACTATGAAAATTCTTATGGCCAATGGCGAGGTTCACTTGTTGTCCTCAGGCGCTCGTAACCAAACAGACAGCACCTATTCGACCCCGTCAGAGGCGTCGTCCGACATCCAGAAAAAGTCAGCTAGTTCAGGCTGGGTAGACGTCGGGTTGAGCAGCACGCTTTGACCGACAAAGTCCTCACCGAGACGTCGCTTGACTCGGCTGGGGATACCAAAATCGTAAACAATGTGGCCTTCGCCAGCTAGCACAATCACCTGGGTATCTGGTGAGGCTGTGACAAAATCAGCCACGGCTTCGGCCATGGTTTCATCCCAAAGTACCTGGGCGGCAAAGAAATTCTCAAAGTTGGGGCCGCTGTTGCCATGGCCACCGTGGTGTCCAAATACCTGGGCCAGCATAGCCTGGTAGTTTTCGTCGCTGGTGTCGATTTCATCCAGGGGGGGGATATGCTCCAGATCTGGACCTGCCAAACTGGCTAAGCCCTGTCTGGCCACTTTCTTGGTGATTTCCCTGGGGGTATTGAGAGCAATTAACGGAATCTGATTAGCTTGGGCAAAGCGAATAATCGGTGCGTATAACTCCCAGTCAAACCCCCAGCGGGTTTCATATTCGCTCTGTTCAACTAGCTCTGCTTCTGTAATTTCACCTGCGATGTATTGATCTAGAACAGACTGAAACGGACGCTGAAACATCTCCAAACCGATGGCAACGCTACCCAGGCTTCGGTGCATTTCAGTAATGATTTCGAGCTGGGCGATGTGATCGGCCATATCGGTATGGGTTTCACCCAGGTAGATAACGTCGGCCTGTTTTAGCGCTGTGAGAATATCCTGGTGTGATTGTGTGGGACCTTGGGCAATAATGGTCTGCTGGGTTTTTGCGATCGCGCCTCCTCCCACCTCCCTGGACCCTGCGGCTGGAAAAATATGATGACGCCCCAGACTGGCCCCAATGACCAATAGCGCTCCACAGAAACCCAGCAACCCAAAAGATTTCACAGCCTAAACCCTACCAATAGAGGTGATTTAGACGTAGTCTAACCCAATTTATTTGGGTGGGTGTTGCTGTCGATACGCTCTTGTCAGGGTTTACGCCTAACAGATACGTTAAATCTAGCTATCCCCTGCTGATTCCCCCCATGACCGCCATCGCCAACGCTGATAAACCTACAATTCGTCTGCCTGAAATGGGCTGTGGCACCTGGGCCTGGGGTAACCGGTTGCTGTGGGGCTATGACGAAAGTATGGACGCCGGCCTACAGCAGGTATTCAACTACTGCGTGGAACACGGAGTCACCCTGTTTGATACCGGTGACTCCTATGGTACCGGTAAGCTCAATGGCCAAAGCGAAAAACTACTGGGGAAATTTAGTCGGGCCTATCAGGGACCCAACAAAGAAAAGATTTGCTTAGCCACCAAACTTGCCGCCTATCCGTGGCGACTGACACGGGGCATGATGGCCACGGCGGGGAAAGCGTCAGAGGTCCGCATGGGGCGTCTGGACATGGCCCAAATGCACTGGCCCACCGCCAATTATTTTCCCTGGCAGGAAGGTCCCCTGTTAGATGGTCTAGCTGATCTTTACGACCAGGGTCTAGTGAAAGGAGTTGGTCTATCCAACTATGGCCCCAAGCGTCTGCGCTGGGTCCATCAACGGTTTGCAGAACGGGGAATTCCCATCACATCCTTACAGGTGCAGTATTCACTGTTGTCTACATTTCCAGTAACTGAGCTGGGTCTGAAAGCGGTGTGTGATGAACTGGGTATCCAGATGATTGCCTACAGCCCCCTGGGTTTGGGGTTGCTAACGGGTAAATATGGCCAAGGTACCCCCAAACCCAAGGGGCTACGGGGCATCTTATTTCGACAGTTATTGCCTGGCATTCAGCCCTTACTCGACTGTTTGAGAGAAGTGGCCGCAGAGCGGGATAAAACTATGGCCCAAACCTCATTGAACTGGTGTATGTGCAAAGGGACTACTCCCATTCCTGGGGCCAAAAACCTGGGGCAAGCCCAGCAAAATATTGGTGCGTTAAGGTGGCGGCTTAGCTCTGGTGAGGTAGACGAGCTAGATCGTGCGGCAGCCAGCTCAGATAAGCAAATGGTGCAGAATATTTTTCAAACTCGATAGGTCATACCAAATCTGCATTCATTAAACCCGATTAAAAATAAACAATCCTGTCGGGGCTCCCTTGGGGACGCCCTGCGATACAGGGCACTATCAGCCCAGAGCCCTGTAGGGTTCCCAAAATAAACTCCCCACAGGTTCCGCATATTTCACCACAAGGTAAGGCAGGTTCATAGGGAACCATAGGGTTACGTAATTTTAAGGACCTCAACACCTGGCTTATTAGCCAGGCACGACAGAGTTTCCCTGGTTAAATCGCGATCACGTCAGGATAGCCATTGGCTATCCTTTTTTTTCTGTAGTGAACGTCCTGATGCATTAAGACGTTTGTGCGTCTAGCGGTTGCTGCTGAGAGCTTTCGGGGATATGCATTGTCTTAACTAACCTGACAGATGCAATATGAATCAAAAGCCCTAACTCTCAAAACGACCCTTGCTCATGTAACGGGCTGGGCGGTGGTTGCCAAGGCTGCCAATAACGTCCCATGAACCTCCGCAGTTGAGCCCACCACCACGCCAGGCCACTGGTAGTCCTTACAGGCACTCAACGCGGGCAACGGATTGCCCTGGTGATCAGAAATTATGTAGCCCATTTCCTTAGCCATCCAGCTTAGGGCACCCCCGTCGATAAACTTGCCCGCGGCTAAAATTGCCCCGGTCAGATCGCCGGTAAGTAGTCCGTTGGTGTTAGGAATCGCTACTTCGCGCGAGTAGTCGGGCTGGACGCTAATGATGCTGAAATTTTTCCGTAATGTCTCTGCTAGATAGTCCATGGTCCAACTCAGAATTACCTGATTTTTTGGCGTTTCTATCTTGAGTGGCTGACAGCTATCGAGGTCATCCGCTAGGGAGCCAGCAAACGTCCCCTGACCCCGCAAGCTGTAATAAAACCGATCTAGCGCTGGGCTGAGGGCAATCACCGCTTCAAAGCCATCGGCATTGAGGATGGTGAGAATAATCTGATAGTTGGGATGACCATCCATATAAAAGCGGGTGCCATCGATGGGGTCGAGGGTAACTAGATAGTCATCTTGGGGACCTAGCTCAATGGAGCGAAAGTACTTGGTGTTATAGGTTTTTTCAAATTCTTCGCCATAAAAACGGATATTTGGAAATAGAGACAGCAGCGTTACCTCGATAAAGGTTTGAATTGATAGATCCGCGTCTGTTAGGGCCTCGGCAAAAAAATTGTTCTGTGGCGCAATCTTGTCTGGTTGAACGCCAATGCTGGTCTGAATTTTGGCAGCATAGCCGGCGGCCACTTTCAGATGGGGTAACAAAGCGCTTAAAATCTCGCGTGGTGTAGGCATGGTTTTGGCTGTGGGGCATCGGTATGTAGATGATTGGTACCACAAAATCTGAGGTTGCTCAGTCTTCTAAAGGCTTGACGCTAAATGATATCTCCCCATTGCCCTGCTATTTTTCCTGTCCACCGCCCATGGAGGCATCCAAGGCGGCTGCGACCACATAGTGGTTTTCATCTTTTTGCAGCGTTGATAAGAGGGCGACTGCCTGGGGGTGGTCACATCCCGTGAGGGCCGTTGCAGCCCGCCAGCGATCGCGCCAGGTAGGGCTAACTGCCAGCGTTGCTAATGCATTTAAGGCTTCGGTCTTGAGGGGGGACATTAGCACCTGCCGTAGTGACAAAATGGCTGTTTCCTTAACGGTCTGGGTTGGGTCATCCAACGCTTTGAGTGCGACTGTCAGCAATACATCGGGATGATTGCTCTCTTGTAGTAGCGATAGTATGGTCTGCCGCAGAAGCCAGTTGTCATTGGCCTCAAACATCTGGACGAGTAGGGGAATAGACAGATCGCCAAATTCGTAAATCGAGTTGGCGATCTCTGCTAGAACGTTGGCATCGGTTTCGGTGGTGATTAACGCTTGCAGACTCTCGAATGCGGTTTGATCTGGTGCCTGGTTGCCAAATCCCATGACGGCTAAACGCCGAATTAAAAAGGAACTATCTTGGGATAATCGCTGCAGGATGGGGAGGGCTACTGCAGCCGGTTGAGCCGCCAGGGTATTGAGGGCAGTGATGCGCACATTGAGGGCGGGGGCACGTAAATTGTCCTCTAGCTTGTCAAGTTCGTCAGGAGTCATGGAGGTTTAGGTAGAGGGGGGCACCCCTGAAGCGATAGCCTAGGCTATATAAAGTCGGTATTGCTGATCTCCGAGCTGGTTTGATCTAAAAAATCTTGATTTATTGCCCTATGGATAGACCGGTTAAGGGCTAAATCAGCAATACTGGCGTCAGGTTCACTCTCATTCTCAATCATGATGGTATGGATGTTCAAATAGCGGCCTACCACAGCCTGCGGTGGTTGTTGCGGCCTTTTTTGTTAAGGGGAGTTGCGATCGCAACCCACGGTCTTAACCACTTACCCCAGCGCGGGGCGGCTATTCTTGTCTGCAACCACCGTTCTGACACCGACGGTCTGCTCATGACTCTGGCCCTACCGCGCTACATTGCCTGGATGGTGGCCGACTACATGACCGCTATTCCTGTCACCAGTCAGCTCCTAAAATGCACCGGTATGGTTCCCGTCAAAACAGAGGGAACCCCTACCCCATCATCCATAAAAAAAGCTCTTCATCGATTACGCCAGGGCAAACTCCTTGGCATTTTCCCAGAGGGTGAAGATTACATTTTTAATAACGACTTTGATGCCCCGTTGGCCAGGCTGCAATCAGGTTTTGCCCATCTTGCCTATGCGGCCCAGGTACCGGTAATTCCAGCTGTGATTGTGCCCAAAGCCGAAAAATTAGAACCCATCACCATGCCGCCTGTGGTCCGCCAGCATTTAGAACAGCATTACGATTGCAATCAAATTCAGTCCATCGTTCGCTATCGCTCCGCCGATGTCAGAATCGGTAAAGCCATCTCCTTAACGTCAGTAGCCCGACTGGCTAAACAGGAGCAGGTGGGCTGGTTGCAAATGCAGACCCGTCAAGCCATGTTAAATCTGCAAGTTTAAGCCAAGTCAGGGAACGTGGCTTTCACTGCCGGATGTACGAGCTGATGATTCACCACATTTAGACCGTCGGCCAGGGCTGCATCGGTGTCTAATGCTCCTAGCCCCATGTTGGCGAGCTTAAGCACGTAGGGTAGCGTGCTGTTATTCAGTGCTTCAGTCGCTGTTCGGGGTACGGCCCCTGGCATATTGGGCACACCGTAGTGCAGCACACCCGAGTCCACATAAACTGGCTCACTGTGGGAGGTGGGTCGCACGGTTTCAATGCAGCCGCCTTGGTCTACGGCTACATCCACGATGACGGCTCCATCCGGCATTTGTTGGACTTGCGATCGCGACACCAGCGTCGGAGGCCGTCGCCCCGGCACCAGTACGGCACCAATCAGCAAGTCTGCCTGGCTGACCGCTATCTCAATGTTGGCAGAATTGCTATAGAGCAGCTGCACCCGTGAGCCAAACAGTTCCTCTAGCTGATTTAAGCGTTCCAAATTGATATCAATCAAGGTTACCTGAGCCCCCAGACCCACGGCCATTTTAGTGGCCTCAGTCCCCACGATGCCTCCACCCAGGATCACCACACGCCCCGGACTCACCCCTGGAAGTCCGCCCAGTAAAACCCCCCGTCCCCCCTGCTGCTTTTCTAGAAACCTCGCCCCAAACTGCACCGACAGCCGTCCAGCAATAATGCTCATGGGCGTTAGCAAAGGGCGCTGATGATTTTTCTCAACTGTTTCATAGGCAATGGCCGTAGCACCACTCTGGATCAATGCCTCAGTTAGCTCTCGGCTAGCAGCCAAGTGTAAATAGGTAAAGAGCAGCTGTTCTTTTTTGAGATAGTCATATTCCTTGGATAATGGCTCTTTCACCTTGACCACCATGGCTTGCTGCCAAGCCTCAGAGGCGCTCACAAGACTAGCGCCTGCCCGCTGATAATCAGCATTGCTAAATCCGGCACCAACACCAGCATCGGTTTCCACACTAACCTGATGCCCCTGTTCCGTAAGTGCCCTGACACTGCTAGGGCTCAGACCTACGCGAAACTCCAGGTTTTTAATTTCTTTAGGCACACCAATCTGCACAGGCACTCATCCCGTCAACGGTTTAATTAATGTCTAATGTCTCATTCCAAAGTTCTGCTTCTGGAACTGACCACTGGCTATAGCTTAGCGCTCCCATCAGGTTAGGGAGTTATCCATCGAGCAAAATCGTAGCGCCGATGCCAGCTGATTGACTAACGCTCCCTTTGATAGTGAGAATAGATAAACACAACGTAGCGTCTAATACCGTGACTGACATTAAGCCTTCCATTAGCCCCAAGCTTGAACGCCCCAAAAAAGGGTTTAACCAATATGCAGAGCAGCTTAATGGACGAGCCGCCATGGCAGGCTTTGTAATTTTGATTGCCATTGAGTATTTCACCGGTCAGAGTCTGGTGTCGCTGATTGGCCTCAAATAAGAAAAAAAGCCGCTAACTAAACGCCAGCGGCTTAATGGGGTGTGAGAAAACATTGAACAGGAACAACTTTTAGAACTTGAAGGTAGTACGTAGAACGCCAATCAAGCCATCTTCATCGTTGCCATCCACACCATCAGGGTCCGCGTATATCACCGCAGGGGTGATGGTTAGGAACTTATTGAGTTTCATCGCGTAGAACGCTTCAATGATGATGGGGTCAGCATCAAAGTTCAAAGGTGCATTATCCTCATCAAAGGCATCTCCACCGTAGATGCCTAACTCATTGCCAGGGGCCAGGAAGTTGGGTACCGAAATACCAACCTGCCATTCTTCTTGATCGCCCAGGTTATCTTCGCCCTCAATGAAAGCGTAGTAACCACCCAGCTCAAATCCACCAAAGTCAAAATTCAGCAGACCACCGATAAGGTAGTCGACGGTTGTGTTGGGGTCTTCACCGTCCTGGAAGGTGATAGCTGCATCAATTAAACCATCGCTGAGATAATTCAACTGCACCAGGTACTCATATTCTTCAAAGAGGCCTATGGACGCATCTTGACCATTATCAGTGGAATAAGCCAGGTCAAGAATAATGTTGTCGGTTAGCGAGATATTAGTACCAATGGCCAAACTACCATCTTGGTCAAAGGCAGATTCAAAGAAACCATCTTCGCCAAATTCAGCCACTGCATTACTGGCATAGGGCACGATGTTACTGCTGTTGAGCTGACCGGCGGAACGGCTATTGGCAGCGATTTCGACATCAATGCGCTCACCTAAGGGAAACTGATAGGTAACGTCATCTAGCTGCAAGTTATCTTCACCGCCGCTGCCACTGGAATCTGCCAGACCATCGACTAGGAAATCGTTGGGGGCATCCATGTCATCAGAAGACTGGAGCCTTAGCCGCAAACGGTCTTCGCCCGTAAAGCTAGTGTCAAAGTTCAAACGAGCCCGGTATTCGAAGGTAGTTTCATCGGAGTCATCAGGTGCATCAAAGGGGATAACCAGCTGACTGTCTAACTGACCCTTGAGCTTAGTTGTTGTCGAGAACTGGTTGGCTTGTAGCTCAGCGACATCGGCTTCTAAGGTGTCAACACGACCGCGAAGCGTGGCTAGCTCAGCCGCAAACTCTTCTTGCAAACGACGAATAGTATCAAGGTCGTCACCGCCACCAATTAGCTGGACAACCACGTCCAAACAGGCATTCAGACCGGCGGCAAACTCATAGCGAGTCATGGCCCGATTGCCACGGAAAGAACGATCGGGGTAGCCTTCAAGACAGCCGTACTCCTCTACTAGCCGCTGGAGTGCTGTGTAGGCCCAGTCAGATGGCAACACATCGGATAGCTCAGAAACGCTGGTCACTTGAGCCAGCTGAATAGTTGAATTGTCTAACGAGGAACCGTCAGCAGCCACGGTGTCTGCTGCTATTGCATAGCTTGAGGTTGCTGTCAGTAAACTGGCTGAGGTAGCACCTGCCAGCATTAATTTGCGCATTGAATTAGAAAGCATGATTTTTCCTTAATCACCACACGTTTCAACGCAGCACCTCCTATCACCTATTGAGAAACTTTCTTAAAAATAGAACGTACAAAACTCTCCCTCAGACACTGGTCTCAGGGATACACTCTGCTCACCTTTGGGGCAATCAGAAAGTGACTATCTACTTAAGCAAACTTCTGCTTGGCTTGAGGAAATGCTGGGAATAATTTTGTTTCCACAGGAAACCTAGGACGGGCTTCCTGACAATAAGGAGCATAGATGGGCTGTCTGAATCTGCCATGAGAGCCTACGTATCATGGGCTACAAAAAAGCAACTGATTGTGAGACGGGACTGAATCTATGCTGAGAGCCTGTAGCGTTGGTCACATCTGTCGGGTTAGTTAAGGCAATGGGTATCCCTGAAAGCCTTAAGCCGTCAACCTGATTAACAATCGAGGCTGGCACGTAGCAAATGTCCTAGCCAATGTGACCAACGCCATAGCCTCTTCTTTGGAGATATGTATCCGTTGATTGCTATGGATGTCTTAAGGACAACAAAAAAAGGTGAATGGTAAACCCATCCACCCCCTTGCTAGCCGGAGCAAGTTTGTCGGCTATGCCACGGCGGCTATACCCAGGTAGGTAAACCGCCGTGGTGTCTAAACGTTACTTGTCGCCTTCTTCTGAGAACTCAGCGTCGATGACGTCGTCATCACCGCCGCCACTGGGGGTATCTCCACCACCCGCTGCACCCGGATCGGCGGCAGCAGCGGCCGCATCAGCGCCACCGTACATGTTGCTGCTGAGGGCGAAGAGCGCCTGCTGGAGGGACTCGGTGCCTGCCTTGATCTTGTCGGAGTCATCAGATGCGATCGCATCTTTCAAACTAGCAATCTCAGCTTCCACCTTGGTCTTGTCCTCATCGGAGATCTTGTCGCCCAGCTCACCCATCTGCTTGTCAGCCTGATAGACCAGCGAATCAGCCTGGTTCTTGATGTCGATCTTCTCGCGACGTTCCTTATCCGCCGAGGAGTTAGCCTCAGCATCGCGGACCATGCGATCCACTTCATCGTCAGACAGGGTGGATGCACCGGTAATGCTGATGGACTGCTCTTTACCCGTACCCTTATCCTTAGCCGTTACGTTCAAAATACCGTTGGCGTCGATATCAAAGATCACCTCAATTTGAGGTACGCCACGGGGTGAAGGAGGAATGCCGTCTAAACGGAACACGCCCAGGTCTTTATTGTCGTTGGCCATTTCCCGCTCACCTTGCAGGACGTGGATTTCAACGTTAGTCTGACCATCCACGGCGGTGGAGAACACCTCAGACTTCTTGGTAGGAATGGTGGTGTTTCTGGGAATCAGCTTAGTCATAACGCCACCCAACGTTTCTACACCCAACGACAGGGGCGTAACGTCTAGCAGCAGAATGTCCTTAACTTCACCAGCCAATACACCACCCTGGATAGCCGCACCAATGGCGACGACTTCGTCAGGGTTTACGCTCTGGTTAGGCTCTTTACCCAAAATTTTGGTCACGAGATTCTGAACTGCCGGAATCCGAGTGGAACCACCCACCAGAACGATCTCGTTAATGTCGCCCTTGGCCAGCTTGGCATCGCGGATAGCGTTTTCGACCGGCACGCCGCAACGGTCGATCAGATCAGAACACAGTTCCTCAAACTTGGCCCGGGTCAGGGTGAGGTCAAGGTGCTTAGGACCGTCTTGAGTGGCAGTAATAAAGGGCAGGTTGATTTCTGCCTGGGTAACGCTGGAGAGCTCAATCTTGGCTTTTTCAGCGGCTTCAGTCAGACGCTGTAGAGCCTGCTTGTCTTTACGCAGATCGATGCCTTCTTGGGACATAAACTGCTCAGCCAGGTGATCTACGATCTTTTTGTCAAAGTCGTCACCGCCCAGGTGGGTGTCACCCGAGGTGGACAGTACTTCAAAGACACCGTCGCCCACTTCTAAGATAGAGACGTCGAAGGTACCCCCACCCAAGTCAAAGACCAGAATGGTTTCGTTGCTCTTTTTATCAAGACCGTAGGCTAACGCTGCGGCTGTTGGCTCGTTAATAATTCGCAGAACCTCTAGACCCGCAATGCGACCGGCATCTTTAGTCGCCTGACGCTGGGAGTCATTAAAGTAAGCAGGAACAGTAATCACCGCCTGGGTAACCTGGTCACCGAGGTACTTGCTAGCGTCGTCAGCTAGCTTACGTAGGACCTGGGCAGAAATTTCCTCAGGGGCAAACTGCTTATCAGCGTTGGTGCACTCAATCTTGACATTGCCGTTAACGTTTAGAACGTTGTAAGGCACTTCTGAAGACTCGTTGCCAACTTCATCATGACGACGACCAATAAATCGCTTAACCGAGTAAAACGTATTTACCGGGTTCATCACGGCTTGGCGCTTAGCGATTTGACCCACTAGACGGTCGCCGCTTTTGGCATAGGCCACAACCGAGGGCGTGGTGCGAAAGCCTTCTGCGTTTGCGATTACGGTGGGCTTACCCCCTTCCATTACAGCGACTACAGAGTTTGTAGTCCCCAAGTCGATTCCAACTACTTTTCCCATATCAATTGCTCCGGCTGATTAACTCGTTTGGCGTTGCTACTTTGGATAAAGTCCATCACTGACAACGTCACCGCTTTCAGCTGAACCATCAGATGGGTTGCTTGAAAGCTCATTACTATAGTGCTAATCCAGAGCAATTCCCTGAAGGGGGGGTTACCGAACCTGAATTTCGGTTGTGGGGGCGGGTTAGCCCTTTTTTGGGGCCCAGGTGTTCCATAGAACGCTTGTAGAAAATGCCTGTCAATTCTTTCTAAGTAATGATCCGGTCGTCTAGCTCAAAGTCCACTGTTTGCTCTGATTGAAGATAGTCCTGTTGATAGGAATCCTTAAGACCCTCTACCAGGCTGTAGCGAGGGGTCCAGTCTAGGTCCCTTTGGGCTTTATCAATGGCGGCAAAAAAGTGCTGAACCCGCATGGGAAAGGCTTTGCGCTTGCCAAAGTCAAACTGGCTGGGGTCGTAGTGGTGAATCTCTGGGGCGGGTTTGCCCATGGCTTCTGCGCAGGCATTGGCCAAGCCATCAAAGGTGACATAGCGCGCCCCTGAAATGTTGTATATCTGCCCGATGGCTTTAGGATTCCCGAGGACGGCCACCATGGCTTGGGCTAAATCCTCGCAATGACCCAGCTGGGTGATGGCTTTACCGTTACCGGGTATGGGCAAGGGCCGATCGTGACTGATGCGGTCAAAAAACCACTTTTCTAAGGGGTTATAGTTTTGTGGGCCATAGATATAGACGGGCCGAATTGAGGTAAAGGGCACGCCCTGCTGGACCAGGTAGTCTTCGGTGTGGTGTTTGCCTTTGTGACGGCTATTGGGATCTACGGGATCACCCTCAATGTGGGGCATCTGCTCACTCTTGAGATAGACGCCGGCTGAGCTAACGTAGATAAATTGCTTAACGGTGCCCCCGAAAAGTTCGACCAGGGGTTGGGTATCGCTGAGTTCACGACCGTTGTTGTCGTAGATGGCATCAAAGGTTTTACCGGCCAGGGCAGCTTTGAGATCGGTGGGGGATTTGCGATCGCACCTCACCACCTCCACCCCCTCGGGACCTGGACGATTGCCCCGATTTAACAACGTCACCTCATGGCCAGCAGCAAGCAGTAACCGAGTCAGATACACCCCAATAAACCGAGTCCCACCCATCACCAAAATTCGCATAGCCAATATCCCAAAAACGATCGGAGCATGCCTCAGAGCTTATGGAAGATTGTTGCACTGGAAAAGCGCTAACGATCAAAATCTTTTAGCCTCAATCTGCACCATAGACCGAAATAAAAACAGCTGCAGAAAGAGTCTTGTCAACAGAATTACTTTAATTTAGTTAAACCATAGACAAAAGCAATACTCTCGCTATTTGTAACTATTTTGTTACAAATAGCGAGAGTCAATATGTCAAATTGTGTCGCATATACAGCTGCATCCCTAGTCAGCAGGGATTTTCTGATACAACCACAGTAGGTTTAAAAACCTATCCACATGTTATGGAATGTTTCTCATTACAGTAGCTACTTCACTTTTGTAAAGCATTTTTTGCGAACAATTTTGTGATTGCTTGGGTCCATGCTGACCACCTAATGAGTCCGACCGGCAGTGATGCCCAGATTTTAGGGCTTAGCATCCCAACCGGCAGTCATCACCACCCGTTAGATAGAGAGAACACACCAAGGAAGGAGTCAAACTGCATGTTCACCAACGTCAAGCCCACCGTGAGACACATCTCACCCGAGAACCTTGGCGAACGGTCCTTAATGAAAGTGGTCTATGTCGTGTTAGAGCCACAGTATCAAAGTGCTCTATCAGCAGCAGTTAAATCAATCAACGCTAGCAACCCTCATATTGCGGTAGAAGTTAGCGGTTATTTAATTGAAGAGCTTCGCGATAACGACAACTACGAGGCGTTTAAAAAAGATATTTCTGAAGCTAACGTTTTCGTTGCTTCCCTCATATTTATAGAAGAACTGGCTGAAAAGGTTGTTGCCGCCGTCACACCCCACCGTGACAACCTGGATGTGGCTGTTGTCTTTCCCTCTATGCCCCAGGTGATGCGCCTGAATAAGATGGGAAGTTTCTCCATGGCTCAGCTTGGTCAATCCAAAAGCGCCATCGGCGAATTCATGAAAAAGCGTCGCCAAAAGCAGGGCGGTAGCTTTGAAGACGCCATGCTCAAGCTGCTGCGCACATTGCCAAAAGTTCTCAAGTATCTTCCCGTAGACAAGGCCCAGGATGCTCGAAACTTTATGCTTAGCTTCCAGTATTGGCTAGGGGGGTCTCCTGAAAATCTGGAAAACTTCATGCTGATGCTAGCCGACCGCTACATGTTTGGCGACAAGCAGATTGAGGGTGCTCCCGAGAGCATGGACTACCAAGAGCCGGTTACCTATCCTGACACCGGTATTTGGCATCCCCTTGCGCCGTCAATGTATGAGGACATTAAGGAGTATCTCAACTGGTATAGCTCTCGGCAGGATCTACCCGCCTCCCACAAGCGAGAGAAGGCACCTTGTGTCGGTTTGGTGTTGCAGCGAACTCACCTGGTTACCGGTGACGAAGCCCACTACGTATCCATGGTGCAAGAGCTAGAGTACCTGGGCGCTCGGGTGATTCCTGTGTTTGCTGGTGGTCTAGATTTCTCCAAGCCCGTCGAGCAATATTTTTACGAGCCGGTTACCCAAGAGCCCGTTGTTGACGCGGTTGTTTCCCTGACTGGATTTGCCCTAGTCGGTGGGCCTGCCCGCCAGGACCATCCCAAAGCCATTGAGGCCCTGCAAAAGCTCAATCGTCCCTACATGGTGGCCCTGCCATTGGTCTTCCAAACTACCGAAGAGTGGCAGGACAGCGATCTCGGATTGCACCCCATTCAAGTGGCGTTGCAGATGGCCATCCCCGAACTCGATGGTGCCATTGAGCCCATTGTGGTGTCTGGTCGTGACGGTATGACTGGCCGCGCCATCACGCTCCAGGATCGCGTGGCTGCTATTTCCCAGCGTGCACTCAAATGGGCAAATCTACGCTGTTTGTCCCGCGCTCAGAAAAAGTTGGCTATTACGGTATTTAGTTTCCCTCCTGATAAAGGGAACGTGGGTACCGCTGCTTACCTCAATGTCTTTGGTTCTATTTACCGAGCCATGGAGGACATGAAGGCTGGGGGGTACACCATTGAGGGCCTGCCCGAATCGCCAGAAGCTTTAATGCTAGAGGTGATTAACGATGCCCAGGCTCAATACAACAGTCCTGAGCTAAACATCGCCTATCGCATGTCGGTGTCTGAATATGAGCAGCTAACGCCCTATTCCGAGCGTCTAGAAGAAAACTGGGGGCCTCCGCCAGGAACCCTCAACACCGATGGTCAGAACCTGCTGGTGTATGGAAAGACCTACGGCAACTTGTTTATTGGTGTGCAGCCCACCTTTGGGTACGAAGGTGACCCCATGCGGCTGCTGTTCTCCCGCTCCGCCAGCCCCCACCATGGCTTTGCTGCCTACTACACCTTCCTTGAGAAAATCTGGAAAGCGGATGCCGTACTCCACTTTGGCACCCATGGCTCGCTGGAGTTTATGCCCGGTAAGCAGATGGGTATGTCAGGGCAGTGCTATCCTGACAACCTGATTGGGAGCATTCCCAACCTTTATTACTACGCTGCCAATAACCCGTCTGAAGCAACTATTGCCAAACGTCGCGGCTATGCCGAGACCATCAGCTACCTAACACCACCGGCTGAAAATGCGGGCTTATATAAAGGCCTAAAGGAGCTCAGCGAGCTGATTGGTTCCTACCAGGGTCTAAAGGAAGGCGGTCGTGCTGTTTCCATTGTCAACGCCATCATCGAAAAGGCACGTCAGGTCAACCTAGATCGAGACGTCGTCTTGCCCGATGTGGAAGACGCCAGTGAAATTAGCAAAGAAGAGCGCGACACCCTCGTTGGCAAGATTTACATCAAGCTGATGGAGATTGAATCTCGTCTGCTGCCCTGCGGTCTGCATGTCATTGGTAAGCCCCCCACCGCCGAAGAAGCTGTTGCCACTCTGGTAAATATTGCCAGTCTCGATCGTGAGGAGGAGGGCTTCAAAAGTCTGCAGCGTATTATCTCTGAGAGCCTTGGCCGCGATATTGATGAAATCTACCGCAATAGCGACTTCGGTGTTCTAGATGATGTGCAGCTTCTGTTCGAAATTAACGAAGCGACTCGTGCTGCCGTCGGTGCCATTGTTAACGAGCAGCTAGATGATGAGGGCCGGGTATCCCTCAAAACCATGTTGAAGTTCTTTAACTTTGGTAAGCGTAAGGAACCCTGGGTAGAAGCTCTCCATAATCTTGGGTATAAGCAGGTTGAGGAAGAATCCCTTAAACCCCTATTTGAATACCTACAGTTCTGCCTAAAACAGGTGGTGGCTGATAATGAGCTGGCCTCTTTGCTGAGAGCATTGGACGGGGAATATGTTCTACCTGGTCCCGGTGGTGACCCCATCCGTAACCCAGATGTGTTGCCAACAGGTAAAAATATTCATGCCCTTGACCCCCAGTCTATTCCCACCACAGCGGCCGTTCAGTCCGCTAAGGTTGTTGTTGATCGTCTGCTAGAGCGTCAGCGTCAGGACAATGGCGGTCAGTACCCCGAGACGATTGCATCGGTCCTTTGGGGCACAGACAACATTAAAACCTATGGCGAATCCCTGGCACAGATGCTCTGGTTTGTTGGTGTGAAACCTGTGCCTGATGCTCTGGGGCGGGTAAATAAGCTAGAGATTGTTCCGCTAGAGGAGCTAGGTCGTCCTCGAGTTGATGTAGTGATCAACTGTTCTGGCGTTTTCCGTGACTTGTTTGTCAACCAGATGGCCCTGCTGGATCGGGCTGTGAAAATGGCGGCTGAAGCAGATGAGCCTCTGGAAATGAACTTTGTCCGGAAGCATGCCCTGAAGCAGGCTGAGGAAATGGGCTTGTCAGTGCGTGAAGCGGCCACCCGGATTTTCTCTAATGCATCGGGTTCCTATGCCGCCAATGTGAATTTGGCAGTGGAGAATAGCAGCTGGGAAGAAGAGGCTGAGCTACAGGAGATGTATCTGACGCGGAAGTCTTTTGCCTTTAACTCAGATAACCCTGGGGTGATGGATCAGTCTCGAGACCTGTTTGAGGCCACACTAAAGACAGCTGATGTCACCTTCCAGAATCTGGATTCTTCTGAGATTTCCCTGACTGACGTTTCCCACTATTTTGATTCTGACCCCACTAAAGTAGTGTCTAACCTACGAGATGATGGCAAAAAGCCAACGTCATTTGTGGCTGATACGACTACGGCTAACGCGCAGGTGCGCACGCTGTCGGAAACGGTGCGCTTAGATTCTCGAACTAAGCTGCTCAATCCTAAGTGGTATGAAGGGATGCTGGCCAACGGTTATGAAGGGGTACGCGAACTATCAAATCGGTTAGTGAACACCATGGGTTGGTCAGCGACAGCTGATGCTGTGGATAACTGGGTTTATGAGGATGCCAACACCACCTTCATTGAAGATGAAGATATGTGTAAGCGTCTGATGGACCTCAATCCCAACTCGTTCCGTCGCATGGTGACCACATTGTTGGAAGTCAATGGCCGAGGCTATTGGGAAACCAGTGATGAGAATATTGAGCGTTTGCAGGAACTCTACGAGGAAGTAGAAAATCGCATTGAGGGTGTGGAATAGTTCCCTTGCATGCTTAAAACGAGTCTAAGCCAACGGTTTTGGCTGTAAACTGACTTACGCCCTGGATCTTTCAAAGACCCAGGGCGTTTGTGTAAGGGCTCCCTTGTGGAGGCCCTTCGATACCGGGTGCTATCAGCCAGGATTTAGCATTAATGGTGGCACATTGATTTTGATCTATAGCCTGTAGGTAATTCTCTCAATGTGACAATTTCATTTACGTAACATATTTAGTCACGGAGATAAAACTATCCCCGTAAGCTACTTAGCCATAGGTGGTTGAGGATTTGGGGTATTACTACAGTGAGACATCGTTTATGGCATGCTTTAGCGCTTACTGTTGGTCTCTATCTGCTATTTGCGTCTCAATCCCTTGACGCTAATTTGACCTTAAAGCAGCCTAGCAACAACGTTCACGCGATATTCTCACGTTTGTTTCCATGAGGCCAATACATTAGGCTAAGGCAGGGCGCAAAACTTTCTCACCCTGTCAAACTCTGGATCTTGCCAAGAATAGGCAAAATGGCTGACTGATTGAATATTGGGTGCTGCCTGTTGGAGGGCATTCATCTGAGCTTCCAGGGATGGCCGATTGTTGATCGATTTGCCCCACACGCCGGCCAGGGCCGGACGAACATTACTGGCATTGTTCTGCCGTAACACCATCTGGACATCTTGCACAATGCAGCGGGTGTTGCCACAGATGCTGTAGGCCATAGGGTGCCAGCTAATGGATTTGGAAAAGCGATTCCAATGTTGGAGGCGGGAGTCATAGCCCTGGGTGCCCACGGGCTGATTACCCGTGGGAAAGAATACGGCTCCTACCGGAATATTTTGCTGTTTTACCGGCTGGGCGGCGGTATTGAGAAAATCAACCACACCTTGGACTGCGTGGGCTACACTCAATCGCCATAGTTCTAACTGTAGAGCAGGACGACGCACCGACGCGGGTACCTCACTTGTACTGCCAGACTGCCGTCGACTCTGCCAGAGGGGCTCCACTTCGTCAGGAAACTGGGTGTCGACCCGCTCAATATCGCCGTCGGTCAAATATCCTCGGGAGAGAAACTGTTGAATTAGTGCTTTGCCTTTGTTGTTTAAGGCTCGCTGAATTAGGGAATTTTGAGCGGCGCTGCCATAGATCCACAGGTCGTTCACATTCCCTACAACGGAGTTGCTACCAATGCCGCGTGGGTAGCGGATGTAGTCAAATAGCACGCCATCTGGTTTGCGCCGCAGCACCAGCTCTAGCATGCGGCGGTAGTCGCTTTGGGCTTGGTAGTTGT
The DNA here is from genome assembly GCA_038534515.1 of Cyanobacteria bacterium J06554_1. Taxonomy (GTDB): domain Bacteria; phylum Cyanobacteriota; class Cyanobacteriia; order Phormidesmidales; family Phormidesmidaceae; genus Leptothoe. Next base: position 5,503 of record JBCAWO010000046.1, on the reverse strand, counting down.
AGGGGTCAATAAAGATTTCTTCGGGGTTGTTGCTGCCACCGCGACTGGCAAATGCTGAGGTGGTTTCCCCAAGACCATTACGGGCCAGCACCTGCTGGCGATCGCTCCGCTGGCCATAGGAGTACCCAAAATTCATGGTAAACATCCAGGCATAGGCCTTGAGCCCACGCTTATGGGCTGCTGCGATCGCATCTGCCAACAAATCTCGGTCTTCATAGCCCCGCTGCTGCACCACGCTGGGCCAAACCGTACGGTTGTCTCGCTGGGGAATCAGCAGCTGACCGTTATAAAACGCCTCGATATAGACCTCTGTGTACCCCAGATTGATCACTCGATCCATTAGGGCATCGAGCACCCCTGGCCGTAGATCACAGGGGTAGAGCCGGAGCCAAATTGCTTGCTGGCGCGGCCACTGACGCTGCCGACAGCCTTGCAACATATCGGTGTGGCGTTTGAGCAGGTCGCCGTACTGTGCGATCGCAACCGCATCTCCACTGGCCGCCTGTTGACGGATAGCCTCTTTAGCATCAACTTCAGCCTGAGATAGCTGACAGTATTGATTGAGTTCTCCAGCCTGTGCAGCGATGGGCATGGGTCGATGGAGCACCACCACGCTCAGCAATGCCAATAAACCGGCTACAAAACGACGGCTTCTGCCCAAACGCCGAAGACTTACCATGGTTGTGAACTATAACAATGAACTACTAAATACAGCTCTGTTGTCAGAAAACAGGGCAGCTCAAACAGCTTTGAGACGCGTGCCATCCCCTAGAATCAACCATTCTGAAAGCTGGCAGATTATACCACCCTTTGGGTCGGTTCTGACTGTCGAGTACCTATTAAAAATGCAAGTCCCAATAATCCCCCAGCTGACATCGATGTGGGCGTTGCCTAATACTGGCGTTTAACCTTCAGCTGTTTCTGTTGCGGGGGAGGGAGATTCCTCCGAAGCTTGTTTAAGCAATTCCGTCAGTTTCATCCGTTGAATGTAGGGCCAGCCGCCATTCACCTCAATGTGCCTCAACAGGGAATACAGCCCGTGGCGATTGGTGGGAAGGGCTTCTTGAAAAAGGGTCTCACGAATATCTCGGTGCAGATCTTCGAGCTGTCTTAGAAGTACCAAGAGAGCTTCGCAATCACTGGCTCTCTCTTTGGCTGCCATTTGAACAGCCGCTCGGATTTTCTCAATGTCATTAGCCTGCCCACCGTCGGCGTCTGATGCGTGCAATTCCATCTAGATAGTTAACCTGGATATCACCAAGACCTTAGGATGCAGCCACAGTGTAGCCCAAATTAACCGATTCGCCTGTCCAATTCTCAGCATTCACCGGACCAACACAATGCGCCGGATTTGATGATTTTCAGCATTCACCGGGGGACTCGTGCGTGTAAAATACTTTCAGGAAGGTTAGTTGGCTATCCTGAGGGCGACTGTGGTTGGCCTAGTCATAAGGCTTTTTTAGAAATAGAGAGCTCTAAGCATAGACAGCGCCATAAGTCCCTAGTCGGTTATTTGGCCACTAACAAATTTTCTTAAATATAAACGCTTTTTGTTTGAGGTTGACCATGAGGTATCGTGCCCTAATCGTTGCATTTTTAGCACTCTGCATGGGTGTCTTAACAGCCTGTAGCGATGCTCCTAGTGCTGATGGTGATACTCCCCTAACCTACGATCAGATTAGAAATACTGGATTAGCCAACAGCTGCCCCCAAATTTCTAGCGTTCGTCGAGGGGAAATCGCCATCGAAGACGGACAAACCTATCAGATAGCAGGTCTATGCTTAGAGCCAACTAGCTACTTCGTTAAAGAAGAGCCCGCCAATAAGCGACGGGAAGCTGAGTTTGTTCCTGGCAAGTCCTTGACCCGTTACACATCCAGTCTGGACCAAGTTCGTGGTGCTCTAGAAGTTGATGCTGATGGCAGCTTAGTCTTCAAAGAGAAAGACGGCATGGATTTCCAAGCTGTCACCGTCCTGTTGCCAGGCGGAGAGGAAGTCCCATTTCTTTTCACCATCAAAGGTTTAGTTGCTAAGACCCAAGCTGGGCTACGCGCTGTAACGTCATCTACCGACTTTATCGGTGAATATCGTGTGCCGTCCTATCGTACTTCCAACTTCCTAGATCCCAAGGGACGTGGTTTAACCACTGGATACGATACAGCCGTAGCGTTGCCCGCTGGTGGTGATAGCGAAGAGCTGATCAAAGAGAATATGAAGTCCTTCAAGGTAGGAAAGGGCGTTATTTCTCTTCAGGTTGAGAAAGTTGACAGTGTCACCGGTGAAATTGCCGGCACATTTGAGTCTGAGCAGCCTTCTGATACAGATATGGGTACTGCTGAGCCCTCTGATGTGAAGGTCCAAGGTTTGTTCTACGGTCGCGTGGAACCGCTAGATGCGTAGTTTCTGCTAGCGCTAGTACATTTTTTATATCTGGGGCAGCATTCCCTGGAACGTAAGACCTAAAAGGACGGATAGCTATCCGTCCTTTTTTCTTTAAAAACCTCCTTTTTACATAAAGCCGCCGTAAAGAATGGGTGGCCGATGGTAGGTTTACTGACCCGACTCAACGTAGACTTCCGCGTATATGTGACTGTTTAAGCTAGTTTTTGCCAGGTAAGCTGTGCCTGATAGTGGGCAAGCTGTGATTTCGGTCACTGTGATCTTGATCCATGATGTTCACTATTGAATCATTGCCTTAAATTCACCGTTTGTTTCCTGTTCAGCGGTTTTTGTCATTCATAGCTCACACTGCATCTGTCCCAGTGGGCCTATACTTTCGAAGGGGTTCCCCATGTCGTCGTCCAAACTAAATCAAGCGCTCAAAAGCGAAACTCTTGAGATATTGAATGATTACCAAAAAAATCGTTCGCCTGAGTTACGCAACAAATTGGTCCAAATGAACCTTGGTTTGGTGCGTCGAGAAGCGCATCACTGGCTCTACCATTCCAATGAAACCTTCGACGACCTGATGCAGGTTGGCAGCTTGGGCCTAATTCGAGCTATTGAGCGTTTTGACATGACTAAGGGCTATGCATTCAGCTCCTTTGCCATCCCCTATATTCGAGGCGAGATTCAGCACTATCTGCGCGATCGCAGCGCCATTGTTCGTATTCCAAGGCGATGGCAGTCCCTACAGCACCAATCAGCCCGAGTTATTCGCCAACTTCAGGAAACCCTAGATCGCAAGCCCACCGATCAAGAGATTGCTGACCATTTAAAAATTACGGTTCAAGAATGGCAAGATGTGAAGCTAGCCAGCCGTAATCGCTCGCTGCTGAGTTTAGATGCCCCCATCCAAGAAGAGGGCAGTGGCTCTGCATCTTTGAGTGACTTGCTACCCGATCCAAAGTATCGTAGCTTTCAGTTGGCCCAAGAAGATCGTATTCGTTTACAGCAGGGACTGGCCCAGCTAGAGCGTAGAACCCAAGAAGTCTTGGAATTTGTCTTTTTACATGATTTGACTCAAAAAGAGACAGCCGAACGCCTTGGTATTAGCGCTGTTACTGTGTCTCGTCGGGTGAAAAGTGGCCTTAAGCGACTGCGGGATCTAATGGCCCCCAGTGAAGAAGAGGGAAAAGATTTTGTCTAAACCTCTATGCATTTGACAGAACTTGCTTTATACTTTGCGAACAAAAGTCCTTGGAGGATGAACAATGCAGCGTCTGCTCTTGGTATTGCTAATAACAACTGGGGCAATTTCCCTGAGCGGTTGTGGGTTCTTTAATCGCAACAGAGATGTTGCTGAGGATCCAACTACCCTAACGGATCAGCCTGCTCAAACGGTAGAAACAGCAGACGGTAAGCTACCTAATCTTCCGGAAGGGGAAGAGTCTGACAACGTAGTTGAAATCTCAGCAAATTCTCCTACGGTGGTTGCCCGTGATTTGATTCAGTCTACCGATCCAAATGAACGCACAATCGGAGTAGAGCGCACACGTTCTGATCCGTTTGCCGGTTTAACAATTCCGCTGGTTCCACCCGAACCGATTGAAGTCCCTGAGGCTGCTGGGGGAGGTAATAGCCCCAATAGCCAGGTTGCAGCTGGCCCCAATGCCTCTCCAGGTGGTGGAACTGCTGCTGGAGCGCAGGCCCGTCCAGAGGTGGCAGGCCAACAGCGATTGGATTCCGGGCTGCCAGAAATAGCAGAATTACCTGAGATTCCACAGCCCACTAATGCCAGAGCTGTACGAGTTTCAGGGGTGATACAGCTGGGTGGTGCGCCCTATGCCATCGTCAAGGCACCGGACGAGGTCGAGCGTTATGTCAGACAGGGTGAACGGATTGCGGGGGGCAGCGTTGTTGTCAAGCGCATCGATACGAGTTCTCTTGAGCCGAGGGTGATTCTGGTGGAGAACGGTATTGAAGTAGAGCGCCTGGTCACAGCCGATGGAGAGGCTACTGCCGAGGAGGTTGAACCCCCTGCAGACGCTGCGGTATCTACAATCAGCACCCTGCCAGTGCTACCCACCCCTGGCATCTAGTTGGCGCTAGTAATATTCATGTTGCAGGAGCGGATAGTGATTTAGACTATTCGCTCTTGCTTCTGTTTGCCGATAGTTTAGGGCGCGGATAATGGCGCAAACACGCAAATATTATTGGCGCAGAGTCAGTTCGATTCTGTTGTAGCAGGAGATTTCTAAAGAAATATTTCTAAAATCTTCGATATGCAACAATTCTTAAATGCTATGGATGTGAGTTCGGCTCTTAGGAGTAGTAACCTTGTTTACAGGTAGCTTGCTGCTCGCATCAATTACTCGTCTTTGAACAAGAGAGGCTTATTCATGGTTAAGCGTGGATCTAAAGTACGTATCCTGCGGAAGGAATCCTACTGGTTTCAAGATACTGGTACCGTTGCTTCCGTCGACCAAAGCGGTATTAAGTATTCGGTTGTGGTTCGGTTTGACAAGATTAACTACGCTGGCGTTAACACCAATAACTTTGCTGAAACCGAGTTAAAGGAAGTCAAGTAGAGCTTTCAGCCTCAGGGGGCTTGGTAGAATTGGCAAAGTTGTTTGTCTAACATACCTTGCCAGAACTTCCTGAGGTAGAAACTGTCCGACGAGGGCTCAGTCGAGTTACTCTGCATCAACCTATTCGGGGTGGGCATGTACTGCTAGATCGCAGTATTGCCTACCCCGTTTCTATTGAAGACTTTTTACCTGCTGTCATCGGAACTGAGATTACGGCATGGCAGCGACGGGGGAAATATTTGTTAGCGGTTTTAGCCCGCTGTAATCAACCGGCTGGTTGGCTGGGGTGCCATTTGCGCATGACGGGACAGCTACTTTGGGTCCAGCAGTCTATGCCGGTGTCATCCCACTGCCGTGTTCGGCTCTTTTTAGATGATGATCGAGAGCTGCGATATGTCGATCAGCGCACCTTTGGGCGTTTATGGTGGGTGCCCCCAGGGGAGGAGCCCGCTGATATTATGACCGGGTTACAACGTTTAGGGCCAGAGCCGTTTGCCGATGAGTTTTCCCTCAGCTATTTGCAAACTTGGTTG
>JBCAWO010000045.1:0-42761 GCA_038534515.1 Cyanobacteria bacterium J06554_1 | reverse complement strand
ATATTGCCAGCTGCAGCTAATGACTTTACTAACTGCTTGGCGTCTTGCCGCAGCTTCCGTTCACTTGCCGCAAAAAACTGCCAGCGTTGTTTATCTTCTGAGTCCAGCCATCCGGTCGGCTCACTCACAAGTGTCAACGCATCAGCCGGTTTCCCATCCCGACCTCCGCGGCCAATCTCCTGCACATATTCACTCAGCGTACTTGGCGCATGAAAGTGGCAGACCCATCGCACTGTCGGGTGATTAATCCCCATGCCAAACGCACTGGTGCATACTACAAATTGACGGTGCCCTTCTAACCACTCGGTCTCAATCCGTCGCCGTTCCCCACTGGCTAGCCCTGCGTGATAGGCCGCCACCGAAAACCCTTTAGGTTGTAACAAGTTCGTCAACTCCTCCGCTGTACGTCGCGTCCGGACGTACACCAATCCTGCCTGCCCAGGATGTGCCTTTATAAAGTTTTCCATTGCTTGTCTGCGCCCGCGAGGTGTCCACACCACCTTTACCGCGAGATGCAGATTTGCTCGATAGGGACTCAACTTTACTGCTTTGGGTTGTTCTAGCCGCAATACCGTGCAAATAGTTTTCTGTGCCGCCGGATTAGCGGTTGCTGTAAATGCTGCGATCGCAAGCCTGGTACCGGCAGGTTTGTGCTGTAGCAATGCTGGCCTTACGGCACCCAATCTGCGGTATGTGGGTCGAAACGTATCTCCCCACTGCACCAGACAGTGGGCTTCATCTAAAATCAGTCCGTTGATAATTACCTGAGGCTGACAGAGAGTGTCCCAAACTCGTTTACTCAGAAGAGTCTCCGGTGAGAGATATAAAAGTCTCAGTTTGTTATGCTGAACCTGTTGCAGTATTTTTTTCTTCTCATAGGAAGCCAGCGCGCTATGAATTCTCTCCGCTGCTAGCTGTCGTTGCTTGAGTTCCTGTACTTGATCCTCCATTAACGCTACTAATGGAGAGATAACCAGCGTGAGACCTTTTTGTAACAGAGCCGGTAGCTGGAAACAGATAGATTTCCCCCCACCCGTCGGCATCACAATGAGGGCATCTCGCTTTGACAACAATGTGCGAATGACATCGTCCTGCGGTGGCCGAAAGCTGTCGTAGCCCCAGATTTGTTTAAAGCGAGCTTCTACCTGCTGCCATGACGTTGCGGAAACCATTGATGTACCCTGAGCCTCTTACCTAGGATTCCCGCTACCCAGTGCCAGTGCGTACTCAACATCTCATCCCCCCCTGGGAGGAGCAACGGGGGTGGGTTAACCGTTTTGCTATCGATGATCTATCCATACGCCCGATCGACATTCCCCCTGAATCTGGATGAATTTTTCTTACACTCCCATCTCATGCATAGTCGCTAAAATCTGTGCTGACACAAATGGCAAAATTTTCTCATTTTTACTGTGCTCAGCGCCTTCAGTGAAGACCACCAATAAATAAGGATGTGCGCCGTCAGCTTCGATGTAGGCTGCATCGTGGCGTACTTTACTCGTTAGACCAGCCTTAGACCAGACCTGGGTCTCGACCGGTACGCCTGCCCCTAAAAAGCCGGTTACTTGATTTTCTGGATCGGCTGCCAGTACTTGAGGGTCGAGGTCGCGGGTCATAAACCGCATCATGGTCTGACAACGGGCCGCATTGACCGCTACGCCACCGACAATGCTGTGGAGTAACCGAGCCGATGCCTCCGTGGTGAGCATATTACGATTTTCGTAGCCGTCACCCAGGTAGGCCCGCTCACGACCGTAGGGACCGTCACACCAAGTTTTTTGATTGGCATTGACGGTGGCTAGCTCGGGCCATTTTAGGGTTTGGAGGTAGCGGTTGACCAGGTTGCGCTGATGTTTCCAAGTCTCAAAAGGGCCAGGGGGGAGCTCTGGTCCGCTGGTAGTCCCAGTGAGTACATCCATGACATAACCAGTGGCGTCATTGCTAGAGTCAACAATCATGTCGCGGATAGCGCGCTCTAGCTCTGGGCTTGTTTGAGTCATGCCTCGCTCTATCCATTCATGGATGGCTACCAGATAAAACAGCTTGATAACGCTGGCTGGGTAGATCCGCTCCACACCCCGGTAGCTGGCTCCCTTTGGTTGATGCTGCCAGAAGTCATCGGCACTCAGCGCTCCGCCCGTATTGACGGTGTAGGGGGGCTCGTAGGCTAGCCAGGTAATGGCGATTTGGTTTTGAGCCAGTGTTGGAAAGCGTGCCCAGGTGAGGTCGAGCACCTGGTGAAGTTTTTGTTGAAGGGTGGGGTCGAGGGTAAAGAATTTGGAGGTCATGGGTGGGAGAGTTTCAGTAGGCTTATCCTGAACGGAGTAGAGATATAGGGTGGTTAGGCCTGAGCTAGCAGGCAATAACTATGCTATGAAAACCCTAAACTTGTTCCTTTGCCAGCGTGGGTCAGGGCTAGCTGCTCGTACTTTTTGGCATGGTCAATCAGGTCATCTATTTCTTCGGGGGATAGTGTTTTTAGGACTTTACCGGGCACTCCGACGACCAGGGAACCTGGGGGGACATTTTTGGTTACTACTGCACCTGCACCGACGATGCTGCCTGCACCCACGCGGACACCATTGAGAATGATGGCACCGATACCAATGAGACAGCCACGCTCGATGTGGGCGCTGTGGACCACGGCGCGGTGGCCGATGGTGACGTAGTCTTCGAGAATGGTGGGTAAGTTTGGATCGCCGTGGAGAATGGCTCCGTCTTGCACATTGCTGTAGGCACCAATTTGGATCAACTCGACGTCACCTCGGACGACGGCGCTATACCAAATGCTGGCTCCTTGATGTACTGCCACGTTGCCGATAACGGTGGCAGTGGGGGCGATAAAGGCAGCTTGGGAGAGGTCGGGAGCAGGCCAAAAGCTATGGGGTGTGGTGATAGCTGGGGTAGGATTGGTCACGAAATTATTTGGGGGTGGGGTCAGGGACAGGTCTAAATTCGGTGATGTTCTTGATGGTGAACATCAGGATGGACAAAACTCGCTGGAATAATGTATGTAGGGTTAAAGCGCCCTATTTTACCTCCCGTTATAATAAGGCGAGCGTAAGCCTAATGAGCCTTGTTTGGGGTGTGCTTTAGTACGTGTCGGTGATTTTGCCTGAACTCAACATTAGGGTGGTTGGGACGGGCTGATCTAGCTTGGGTGTCAATGTTTTAGTAAACCCGCATGATAAATTCTGCTTCTCAGTATCCGTTTTATGGGCCAGAGATAAAGTGCCCCCACTGTCGGCAGACGATTCCGGCATTGACGCTCACTGATAGTTACTTGTGTACACGCCATGGTGCGTTTGAGGTCAGTCTTGACACCCACGATTTGGTCCATGTGCAGTCGGGTCGCCACTGGCGTCAGTGGGAAGGGGATTGGTACCGGCAACATACCCATCCAGATGGTATTCGGTTTGAAATTCATGAGGCGCTGGACCGACTCTATACCGAAGGCTATCGAGCGACACGGGTGATTATTGCAGAGCGTTATCGCCCCTTGGTCAAGTCTTATTTGGAGTACAGTGCTCCGTGGCGTGGTCAGGTGGATAAGGGGATGCCGAGGCTGTATGGGCTACCGGTGGTGTTTAGCCCATCTTCTCAAGAGGTGCCTCAATGGGAAGTGATAAATTTTGATTTGGAAAAAGAACCGGGTGTTCCGAATAACTATCGATATCTAAAGTTTTTTGAGTAGATAGCCGTTTTTGGCGATAGGACTACTATGCACCATGCGTCGATTCGAACGGCGGATATTCATCGGGCCATGGCTTTTTATGAGCTGTTGGGGTTCGATGTGGTGGAACGTTTTACGGCTGGCATTACCCTGGCCTGTTGGATGGAAGGGCTGGGGGGACGAATTGAGCTGATCCAGGTGCCGGAGCCAAAACCGGCGGCGGATGGATTTAGTGATGAGCACTATACCGGTTACTATCACCTGTCATTTGACCTGACCCAGAGGGCTCAAAGTTTACCCGTGTGGCTCGATGAACTACGGCAGTATGCGGTTTCGCGAAATATGCCACTTACTGTACTTCTGGAACCTCGTCAGCAAATGATTGGGGAGCATGTGTATGAAGTGGCGTTTATTGCTGATAATGATGGGTTACCGCTTGAATTTCTGCGTCGGTTGAAGTAACTGTTTAAGGTATTTGATGGGTTCTAATAGTCCGTTTGCAAACAATTGGGCCTACCTAGAGACCGAGCTAACCTGGCTAGAACGGCTGCTTTTGGTGGCGGTGGCTCAGCAGCGGAAAAACCTGAAGTCAGTGACTCGGGTTGCGAAAACCTCCTCTGATCGGGCGACGAGTGATTGGTGGCAGGGGTTAGTGGCGATTAAAAGTAGGGCCTATGACGATGTTGCGCCTCAGTCGGGTGGGCAATCGGGTGGACGTCCGTCCCTGGGATACCAAAAAACGTTAGACAAACGCATCTTGCTGAGTCGGGCTAGGAAAATTGCCTTAGGACTGCCAACGATGCAGTCGGTGTTGGGGCTGAGTTTGTTTGAAAAGAAGCTAGTGCTAATGGTGCTGGCTCCGGAGGTGCAGGTGCGCTATGGCAAGCTGTATCACTATTTGCAGACGGGAACTCACTGTATGGCAGGGGCGTTACCTACGGTGGAGTTGGCGTTGCGGGTGCTGTGTCGTAATGATGCTGAGCGACGACGGGCGCGTGCCTTACTCACAGGGGCTAAGTCTTTGCTGCAGCGCCAGGTGTTGCGTTGTGTTGAGGGGGCACCGACGCTATTGGGGAGCCAGCTGCAGTTAGCTCCTGAATGGGTGGATTATTTGCTGGCGGAAAATCCTGATCCTGTCTGGCCAGCACGGTTGATGGTGGCCGATCGGTTTGCCCAGGGCTGTCGGGAACGGATAACGTGGCAGGAGCTTATGTTGGCGGATGGGCTAAAGCAACAGTTGCAGACGATGGTTGCTCAGCCCCGGTGGCGACTGCTGTTGGTGGGCGACCCGGGCGTGGAAAAAGAGAAGGTTGCGATCGCACTCGCCACCCAGCTAAAACACCCCTTACAAATTATTGACCTAGCCCAAATTTCCCCCCAAGACTGGCCCGCCTGCCTCAGTGAGCTAACCCAGACCGACTACCCTGTCGTCCTCATCAAAGCTGCCCATCACTGGCTCGGTCGTTCTTCTGCCATAGATCGTGCTGGTCTGCAGCACTGGCTGACCCAAGCATCCGCCCAGATTATTTTCTCAGTCAGCCATCGTCATCTGGTACGCCGTTACTGGCGACAGCAGCTGACAGCCATTAATATTCCTATGCCCGACGCCGAGCTGCGGCTACAGCTGTGGCACCAGACGTTTCCAGATGGGGTTAAATCTATGGGAAAAGTTCGTTGGAGTGCCCTGGCCCAAGGGATATCGCTCTCCAATGGCCAGATTACAGAGATTGGTCGCCAGGCAGGCATTCTGGCGGGAGATCAAGCTATCACCATCGACCATCTCCAGCAGGCATTAGCTCAGCAGGGACAAGACTGGAAGTTGCGCTAATGGCTAGCCTGTGACCAACAACTTCTGTCGTATGTTTTTGCAACCTGAGGAGAGAGCTGTCCAGATATTGTTCACTCAGATATTATTGTTACCGTGGCCTGAGCTGGGGGCCAAGCAATAAATCTCTCTTCTATCATCGGTTGATCTAACATCACTGACAACCACAACAAGAGATTTCTACGTTGGTTGAGGGCAGCTCACTGCCGATAGCATTAAGTCCATTGGGTGGGAGCCATTTCTGACGGTACCAGGTTGGGAAATGGTTCTGGTTCAACGATAGTTTCTTGGGGCTTACTTTCTTCCAGAATGTCCCAGATGACCGAGAGAAGTTCGTCCAATCCCCGACGACTGACCGCAGAGATACCAAAGATGCGATCGCAACCACTGCTGGCTATGAGTTCTTCGGTGATTACCTCGAGCTCATCCTCAGGTACCGCATCCACCTTATTGAGCGCCAGCAGCTGAGGTCGATCGGCCAAGCCATGACCATAGGCCACCAGCTCTTGCTGAATTGTGTGGTAGTGCTCAATCGGGTTTAGGGTCGTAATGTCAATAACGTGTAGCAGCACGCGGGTACGCTCGATGTGGCGCAAAAAATCATGACCTAAACCCGCCCCAGCGTGAGCCCCCTCAATCAGCCCTGGAATATCAGCAAATACCGCGCCATCGCCTGTGGGTTTTCGCACGACACCCAGGTTTGGCACCAAGGTGGTAAACGGATAGTCCGCCACCTTAGGTTTAGCCGCAGACAGGGCAGAAATTAATGTCGATTTACCCGCATTGGGCAGGCCAATGATGCCCACCTCAGCCAATAGCTTTAGCTCTAAACGAATCCGCCCCTCTTCCCCCGGTAGTCCTGGCAGGCAAGTTTCTGGTGCCCGGTTGCGATTGCTTAAAAAAGATGAATTACCCAGACCCCCTTTGCCCCCTGTGGCCACACATAGGGTTTGCCCCTCTGTTACCAAATCCCCCAGCAGCTCGCCTGTTTGGGCATCGTAGATCATGGTGCCGCAGGGAACCTCCACAATCAGATCTTTGCCTGTCGCCCCCGTCATATTTTTAGGCCCGCCCCGTTCGCCGTGTTCTGCTTGAAAGCGATGGGCATAGCGAAAGTCTAATAGCGTTTGTAAATTAGACACTGCCTGGAGAATGACCGAACCGCCGTCCCCCCCCCTGCCGCCAGAGGGACCACCGGCTGGCACATATTTCTCGCGACGAAAGGCGACTAGACCGTCTCCTCCATCGCCCCCATGGACGTCAACTTCTGCTTGATCGATGAATTGCATGGGAGGGGATGGGTGAAGGATTGAGACCGGTAAGAAAGGAGGTGCTGTGCTACCTAATTCTTGCTATCTCCAATTGTATCTGTTCTTTCAGGGCCTCATCTTCTTGATGGTTGACGGTGATGGAATTAAATAACTGGACAGTGAGCCCCGTATCTTCAACAATCTGCTGGGCGTCGTTGCAGTAGTTAATCAGTAAATAACTCACGGCCGATCTCACGGCGCGGGGCAGCTCTAAACTGGTGGCGCTCAGACAGCGCAGGTCATACCGGGTGACATCGAGCTGTTTGCTGGTCATCAGGTCGCTGATGTCAGCGTAGGCGCGACCCCGGATTTTTTCAATGGCCAGTACTGCTGTGGCGTAGTTGGTGATTTCTTCGCCTGTAAAGGTTTGGGCATAGCCACGCTGCCAGAGTGTCGATAGGGGCAACCAACCTACGGTGGTCACGAGACTAATGCCAATGCCAACTATCCAGGGGAGCCGACGATGGGGATTATGACGAGAGCGACGCGGGAGCTTCATGGCAATACCCAGTAAATTTGGACGAATTCTGAGGAAAAAACAGGAATACTGCATCCTAGAGCCTCAAATGTGCTTAAAGCAATGCGCTAATTCAATGACTTTGGTATGCAATGTTACCGTCTCAGGCGCACCTTGCTTTAGGGAGTATTCTAGCGATAGCAAAAGTTTCAGGGCATTTTTTAATTGCAGAGATGAAATGTCACGAATTTCTTTTTGTAAAAAATAGATCCGTTTAGGGTTGCCGATATCGGCGGCCTGGGCAATGGTGCGGGTGTCGCGCTCACCCGCTTCGGTCATTAATTTGACCCATAGCCAGGTGCGAAATTGCCCCACCAGGGTGGCGACGATCCGCAGGGCTGGCTCGTTGCGCTCAAGCAGGTCTGTAATCAGTGAAAGGGCGCGGTCGGTTTTGCCCTGGCGCAGGGCCGCCGCCAGCTGCAAACTGCTCTGGGTGCTGGTGGCCACCAGGGCCGTAACCGCTTCTGGGGGTAGCGCTTTGGGTTTGGTCCAGTAGGTTTTAAGTTTTTCTAACTCGTTGTACAGGCGACGGGTGTCGGCACCAATCACTTCCCCCAGGAGGGCGGCGGCGGCGGGGGTGAGCTGCAGACCGACCTCTTTGGCTACCTGGTAAACCTGATGCTCAATTTGTTCGGTTTTCCAGGGGGGAATCGTGTCAAATTCTCGAATATCGGCGTGTTTATTGATTAATTTTGTAGATTTTAAGCGTCCGTCTGGCTTGTTGCTGCTGGTGAGTAGCAGGATGCAGCTATCTGGAATGTTGGGCAGCGTGCGCTCTAGCTCGGTGAGCAGATTTGCCGGACAGCGTTGACCCAGGGGCGTATCCGCTAGCCACACCACCCGTTTACCCATGCCAAAGGGTGGGGTCATGGCCTGATTTAACCCCTGGATGACTGCATCTGGCTGCTCTGGCGGAATTTTTTCGTAGTTAAAGCTGGCCCAGTCGGGGTTGAGGTTGCGATCGCACAGTGCCCGCACCGCTTTTTTCATCCGAAACTCGTCGGCACCCCAAAAAAAATAAACCGGCATTTTTGTAATAAACAGTCTGGAATAACGTTTTAACCACTAAGCAATGCTTCGACAAATTCATAGCTGGAGAAAGGTCGCAGATCCTCAATTCCTTCCCCAGCGCCAATAAACCGAATCGGTAGCCCCAGCTGCTGCACCACCGCGAGAGCCACACCGCCTTTAGCTGTACCGTCTAGCTTCGTCAGCACGACCCCGCTCAAATTGGCGGCCTCTGAAAAGACCTGGGCCTGACGGACACCATTTTGACCCAGGGTCGAATCTAGGACCAGTAGGGCTTCTACCTTGGCGTCAGGGGCTTTTTTATCAATGATGCGCCGCACCTTGGACAGCTCATCCATCAGGTTTTTCTTATTTTGTAAGCGGCCTGCCGTGTCGACTAGCAGTAGTTCGATGTTGCGAGATTTGGCGGCGGCAATGGCGTCAAACACCACCGAAGCTGGGTCTGTATTTTGACCAGGGTTCGAAATAACCTCCACACCGCTGCGGGCACCCCACACCTTGACCTGCTCAACGGCGGCGGCTCGAAAGGTGTCGGCGGCGGCAATCAGACAGTTATATCCAGACTTTTTAGCGATGTGGGTGAGCTTGCCGATGGTGGTGGTTTTACCGGCTCCATTCACCCCCACCATTAGCCAAATGTTTAGCTGTTCGCTTTCGGGTACAAAGAGCAGATTATGGTCTCCCTCCAAAGGACTATCCAGCATCTGCCGCAGGATAGTTTTGAGATAGCGAATAGCCGCCTCCGGTGGCAGAGTTTCCTCGCGCATTCTGGCTTGCAGCGATTCGATAATCTTGTCGGTAGCTTCTACGCCCACATCGGCCTGGAGCAGCAGGGCTTCAATTTCATAGACGGCATCGTCGTTGAGAGGACCCTGCCCAACAATGGTTTTGAGCTGATTGACCAGACCGCGTCGAGTTTTGCCCAGCCCCTGACGCAGCTGATTGAGCCAGGTGATTTCTTCAAGGGAAATATCATCGGGGCGTCGTCCTTGAGAGGCGAGCACTTCTGCTGACCACAGAAACGCTTCGTCTAGGTCGACATCCGGCATTACTAACTCGGGCTCGGGGTCGGGGTCCGGTTCGGGCTCGGGCTCGGGTTCTAAAATGGCCGTTTCTTTAAGCTTTGCCAAACGGGCTTCGCGATCTGCCTCAGCTGCTTTTGCCCAAAATGGGGCGGCCACAGAGGCTGTTTCTGTCTGTGCGTCTGTGTCAGCGACGGGTTGATCATCGACAGATTTATCGGCAGCGGGGTCTGTGGTGTCCGTGACGGCAGCGGCTTCTGTGTCTGGCGAAACTACGGGAGATGCCGTGCTAATAGGCTCGGTCGGTGTGGGGTCTGGGATGGCACCTGCGCTCTCCACAGCTGGCTCAGGAGGGCTATCCTCCTCGGCCGTTTCGTCTGTTTCCGTTGCGGGCGCTGTCTCCTGCTGCTGTTGAATGTTTTGATAGGCGGCCTTGGCCCAGGCTAGATAGTCTTCGGCACTCGCAGGGGCGTCTGCTGTTTCGGGAGTTTTTTCTGCGGTGGTTTCTGACGTGCCATCACCGGTGTTAGCAGCCTCTGCCTCAGAGGATTCATCATAGCCACGGCGAAACCAGTTAAATGAAGACATAGCAGATGGGGAATGGGCGGTGGAATGGAGAGACGTTCCATGGAACGTCTGTACAAGAGGGGCTAACGTTCGTTAATGGTCGTCTGGTAGCCCACTGGTGTGGATATCGTCTGGGATTGGTTGCGTTATCTTCAGGGGAGAAGATCGAGCATCTAATTTTTGATTATCTATCTGATCGGTCACGCGGCGCATGACGCCATTAATAAACCGGTAACCGTCTTCGTCACTGTATCGTTTGGCGATTTCGATGGCTTCGTCAATGGCAATGCGTTTGTCCACAGCCAGGTACAAAATCTCGGTGACTGCAATTCTCAGAATGTCGCGGTCTACACGGGCCAGGCGCTTCAGGTTCCACCCCACCATGGCACTGTCTAGCTGTTGGTCGATGGCATCACGATGCTGGCTCAGCTGGGTAATAATTTTCCCGGCGTAGTCCTGGACGTCTAATTGACCCGCTAGCTGGACAAATTCTGGCAGCTCTACGGCCGCTCCGAGTCGGTTAATCGCAGTTTGCACCTGATCAATGGCCTTTTTTACAGTGGCCTGGGCACTGTTGAGATCGCCGGAGCGAGTTTCACTGTTGAGCAATTGACGATTGCCTAAAATGAGCTCTGACGAGGCCGCTTCTAGGGTTTCTTTGACCTCATTAGAGAGCGTGCGCACAGCCTCAGTGAGAAGCGTTTCAACCGGTGGAATGGAGCTATCTTTTTTGGTGCGTTTAGGATCGTCGGTCAGCTGACTCATACCAAGAAGGGCCAGCTCACGAGCAATGCGACGAGATTGCATGGTGATGGGAGTGGGTGGTCTAGATCAGCTATCTTATCAGCCAGTGCGGAGGAGATGCCGGGTGGTTAGATTTCTAACTCGGTTGGTCAATGTTTACCAGCTCAACCCGAGTCTCTGGTGTATCTGTCTTTGCCGAGGAACCTGGGTTGGCATGCCCTGGGTCGCTGTTTTCGGTCTCCTGGCTGTCGTCTTGGGGGCGAGGGAGTAGGGCTTTATTTTCTTGTTCCACTAGGGCCTCAGCCAGATTGGGCCCCACAATGCCGCCCGACAGCAGTACCTTAAAGGCCTCTTCGATGGAAATGCTCAGGTTGACCACGTCAGTTTCTGGAACGACGGCATACCAACCGCTGGTGGGGTTTGGCGTGGTTGGGACAAAAATACTCAGCATCTGAGAGTCAGGGTTCATTGACGTGACTGAGCTGGTCACAAAGGCAATGGCCCAAATTCCCCGTCGGGGATATTCCACCAGTACCACCCGCCGAAACTGAGTTTTGGTGTCCTGCAAAACTGTCTCTAGCAGCTGCTTCAGGGTTTTATATACGGAACCTGCCAGGGGAATAGACTGTAGGATCCGCTCACCAAAGTCCAGTAGCCACCGACCGGCAATGTTACGTGCCATCAGACCGATGAGCAAAATGGCCAGTAGCGGCACCGCAAAGCCGACACCAAGATTAAACAGGGCGACTAGGGCTGGGTGGAGGTCTACAAACGGATTTAGCTGCTTTGGAAACCGGGTCAACGCACGAATCACCCAGCTGGCAACGGTGATGGTTAGCCAAATGGTTGTGGCCAGGGGAATAACCACTAGAAGACCTGCAATCAGATCATTCTTAAAACCTTGCTGGAAGTTTTTTAGCACGGGCTGACGTCTCGGTTACGGTCGTAGCAGTTAACAGCTGGCGTTAATAGGGTTGGTAGACGGTGTTTGTTTCAGAGAACGGGGTTGCGCTGCTGTGTAGCAGGCCACTATGTAGCGAATCGCTTCTTATATCCTAGGATATTTGTGACACATGGCTGGGATCGGTTCAGTTCGGTCCGGTGGATGTGGGAAAAATTGTGACTGGCTGATTTAGAGTTGAAGTATCCTGCGGGCCAGGTTTAGGTAAATGAGGACGCCAAACACATCCACAACGGTGGTAATAAATGGCGCTGACATCAGGGCTGGGTCAAATCCGAGGCTTTGGAACAGTATGGGCAGTGCAGCCCCGGCGCTGGAGGCCAGGATGGATATGGCCACCAGGCTACAGCCAACACTAACGGCTATTCCAGGGCTGATAGTCGGCACCACATAGGCGACGCCTGTCACCACTAAGCCCAGCATCAATCCTAAAAAAGCGCCGGCAATGGCTTCACGACGAATCACTTGGAACGCTTCTCGCAGCTTAAGTTCGTCGGTGTTTAACCCTCGAATAACCACGGTGGAGGACTGGGCCCCCACATTGCCCCCGGTACCTATGAGTAATGGGATGAAGGAGGCTAGCACGGCCACCTGCTGAATCAAATCTTCTTGGCTTTTGATTACAGCTGCTGTAAACGTGTTGGCCACCAGCAGTACGGAAAGCCACACCACCCGTTTGCGAGCGACCGTGAGCAGATTGGTCTGAAAGTAGTCATCGCCGCCGGACTGCACACCCCCCAGGGCATAGATGTCTTTGGTGGTTTCTTCTTCGAGAATATCGAGGACGTCGTCTACGGTGATGATGCCAACCAGGCGCTCCTCTGTGTCGACGACGGGGACGGCTAAAAAGTCGTAACGCTGGATCAGACGCGCCACTTCCTCCTGGTCAATGCCTGTTTGCACAGACACCACATCCCGAGTCATTAGCTCACCGATGGTTTGGTCTGGCTGACCGATGACCAAAATGCGCAGCGATAAAATGCCGGTGAGACGGCGGGCGCTATCGGTGACGTATAGGTAGTAAACGGTTTCACTAACGCTGGCCAGCCTGCGAATGTGGTTAAGGGCCCGCTCCACCGTCCAGTCTTCTTTGAGGGCGATGTACTCGGGGGTCATGGCCCGCCCGGCTGTGCCTGCTTCGTAGCCGAGGAGTAGGGCGGTGGCTTCGCGTTCTTGGGCGCTGAGCTGCTGGAGCAATTGTCGGACTACCTTGGCGGGGAGTTCATCAAATAGACGGGCGCGGTCGTCTGGGGACATTTTGTCCACGATGTCGATGACATCCTGGCGCTTAAAGTCTTCGACGAGGGCTTGTTGAATACTGGTGTCGAGGTTTTCGTAAACTTCGATGGCTTCGCTCTTGGATAGCAGTCGAAAGGCGATGGCCTGCATGGCTTCGGGCAGACCCTCGATGGCTTCGGCAATGTCGGCGGGCTGTACCGGCACGAGCAGTGCCTTTGCGCCTTGGTAATTGTCCTGTTCGAGGAGGGCTTGAAGTTGCGATCGCACAAGTTCACGCAGTTCCCTGCGCGAGAATGATGCAGTGCTAGTAGCCTGTTCAATATCCGTCAAGGAATGTCTGCCCGAGAACCAGTTGCCTATAGTCTAGTGGTGGAATGGTTCCCAAATGAAGAAAATCCTGCAAATTTCTGGGCAAGATCTTATGCACAGCCAGGTGTAATCACTGCACCTGGCTGTGCATAAGGCATCGTTCCACCCTACGCCGCCTTTAAGCCGCGATGCTGCAACAGCGCATCGGTACTGGGCTCACGCCCTCGGAATGCCTGAAATACCTCCATCGGGTGACGGCTGCCGCCAAGGGCCAGGACTGTATCGCGGAAGCGCTGTCCCGTTTCTTGCACCGCTGTTTCATTATCAATGCCCACCTCTTCAAAGGCAGCAAAGGCATCGGCGCTGAGTACCTCGGCCCAGAAATAGCTGTAGTAGCCTGCCGCATACCCCCCGGCAAAAATATGGCCAAAGCTACAGAGGAAAGAATCCTCAGCCAAGGGGGGCAGAACGGTTGTCTTTTGTGCCAGGCGATCGCGCACGTCCCAGATGCTTTCTTCGCTGTCAGGCTGGTATCGAGAATGCAGTTCAATGTCTAGCCAGCCAAAATTGACCTGCCGCAAAATGGCATTGCCGGTCATAAAATTACGGGTTGCCAGCAGCTTTTGGTAGTCGTCTTCGGGTAGCGGTGCGCCAGTTTCGTAGTGCCGCGCCATCTTAAAGAGGGTGCTACGGTCATAGCACCAGTTCTCCATAAACTGACTGGGCAGCTCCACCGCGTCCCATTCCACATTGTTGATACCCGCCGCACCGGGGTAGTCCACCTGGGTGAGCATATGCTGCAACCCGTGACCAAACTCATGGAATAGGGTTTCTACTTCGCGGAAAGTCATCAGACTGGGCTTGCCATCAATCGGGGGTGACTGGTTACACACCAAGTAGGCAACCGGCAGCCGTACAGGCTGGTCCGCCTCCGTATGGGCCCGCACCACACATTCGTCCATCCAAGCTCCACCCCGTTTTTCAGCCGGGCGGCTGTAGGGGTCCAGGTAAAAGTAGGCTATAGGATTGTCGCTGGCATCAGCAATGGCAAAGTAGCGCACGTCTGGGTGCCATACGGGGGCCTGCCCGTCAGCGGCGGTAATAGTGACACCAAACAGACGAGTGGCCAGCTCAAACAGACCGTTGAGGACTCGAGGTAACGGAAAATAGGGCCGCAGTTCTTCATCATTGAGGTCAAACTCTTTTTCCCGCATCCGCTCTGCCCAAAAGGGAATATCCCACTGCTTGAGGTTTTCGGCTTCTGGCGCATTTTGCGCTTGGGCAAAGGCTTTGAGGTCGTCTAGCTCCTTAAGGGCTGTGTCAAAACTGGCGCTACGCAGCTCTTCCATGAGTGTTTCGACCGCCTCCACTGAGGGGGCCATTTTACGGGCAATACTGAGGTCTGCGTAGGTGTCAAACCCCAATAGCTGGGCCTGCTGCTTTCTCAGGGTCAGGGTTTTATCGATCAGGGGGGAGTTATTCAGGTCGCCAGCAGAGGCGCGGCTGACATAGGCCCGGTACAGTTTTTCCCGCAGGTCCCGGCGCTGGCTGTGTTTTAGAAACGGTCCGTAGCTGGGGATATCCAGGGTGATCCGCCAGGGCCCTGATTCTGTGGTGGCTGCGTCTTCTCCTGCTTCGCGGGCAGCCTGGGCGGCAAGGCTGAGCAAACTAGGGGGTAAACCCGCAATGTCTTCCGGGGATGTTAGCGTCAGGCTAAAGGCTTTGGTGGCATCCAGGACATGGTTAGAAAACTGGGTGGACAGCTCTGCTAGCTGCTGTTGGATTTGATTAAATTGCTGTTTGGCCTCGCCCTCTAACCCGACACCAGATAGCTCGGCATCGCGGATGGCAGCTTCCACAATACGTCGCTGGGCCGGACTGAGACTGTTATCTGTTGCCAGTTGTTTAAACCCGTCATAAAAGGCTTTGCTTTGGCTCAACCGAGTTGCAAACTGCACCAGCGCCGGCTGCACAGCCTCATAGGCAGCCCGTAATTCTGGGCTATTTTTAACCCCCATCAAATGGCCTAAAACACCCCAGGTCCATCCTAGACGTTCGCTGATCTGGGTGAGGGGAGTGGCCAGCCCTTCCCATGTGGGGGTCATGGTTTTTTCCAAGGATTCTAGAGCTACAGTGAGCTCATCGATCAGCTGAGTTACGGCGGGTTCTGCCTGGTCGGGCTGAAACCGATCAAAGGGGGGCAGACCCTGGCCGATTAGGAATGGGTTAGCCGCAGCGGGAGCACTGGTAGTTGCCGTAGAAGTCATAGGTGCTTGAGGATGAGAAATCAATGTGACAGAATTTCAGGAAACCTAGTTTCCCGGAATCATTCCGACTTAGCTCTATACTACTGTGATTTTTAAAGAGCGTGGAGATGGTGGGGCTTCCCTGCTGTGGTTAACCCATGGGATGGCAGCAGTGTCGTGATCGAGGTTGGTTAACACCCGATTTGAAACGGGTTATCCAGCTTCGATTACTTCTGGCTCGAGGGCCTGCAGCACTCGGGCAGCCTGGGTGATAACGCTCTCACCGCCGTTGACGACCACCAGGTATTCGCCCGCGTCGAGGCGATCGCGATAGGGGGTGTCGTTGTTGTTGAAAAACATGGCGGGTCCACCGCCAATAAAAAAGCTACCCATGAGTCCAGACCCTGCACCCAGCAATCCTCCCATCAGCTGATTACCGAGGACTCCGGCCCATGGAAAGGTGTCAAGACCGGTGATGGCGTTAAATACAAAGCCGCCGCCAAACCCAAAGGGCACTAGCCAGGTGGCCATTAGCCGTACCTGACGCCAGGCGACTTCTTTGGGGTTTTTGAGCCCGAACTCATCGGTGGTGGTGTACCCTTCGCCAAGAATGGAAACATCTTCCATGGCAAAATTGCTGCCCTGTAGCCTGGAGTAGGCTTCTTCGGCTTGGATGCGATCGCAAAAAACAGCGACAAGATATCTCATGGGGACAGAACGTGTAGAGGCTCGAAATCAGGATAAATCCCGATAGGTTCTATTATTCCTTGTTGGCTACATTGCAATAAATTATCTTGCGGGTGCGGTCAGTGAGTTTTGACACACCTATGATGCCTGTCACTATCGTAGCGGAACCGGATGAGCAGACACAACGTCACGCTGCTACGGGCTTTGCTGACGTTGTCAGCTTGTATCCATCACCCGCTTAACCATAAATAAAGAAAAAAATCATGGCTAGAATGGCAGCAGATTAACCGCTCCTCAACCATGCAATCTCTAAAGCCTTTGACTTGGTTCTGTTTAGTTGTGATTTTACTGGCAGGTCTTTGGCTTAAGCCAGTGGAGGCACTGCCGTCTCTAGTTGATCCACGCCTAAATCGACTAGAATCCCAGGTGCGATCGCTCCAATCCCAGGTCACCCGACTCCAATCCCAGATTCCCCGAGCTACCGGCAGTCGACCTGATTCTAGTAGCACACTGCCTGCTCCTGATGACCCCTCCTTTGATCAGCAGTTCGACACCTTAGCGATTCTAATTATCGAGCTACAGCAACGAGTCTCGGCCTTAGAAGCAAGCGTTGATGCCACAACGCCCAATTAATCAATGACTCAACAATCCTTCAATTGAGCCAGGCTTACAACAATCTCGTCGATAACTGTTCGCATTTCAGTTGCCGAGAGATCAGCATTGTTTAAGAAAATACTAAATACCAAAGGGGGATGATTGGAGGGCTGCAGATATCCAGCTAAAGACTCGTTGTTGCTAACATAGCCAGTCTTAGCCTGAAGCTCTATGGGAACTGGGGCATGACGATAACGATAGTTTAAACTGTCGCCCGCTGTTGCAAGGGATTGACGATACAGATCGCTGTGAATATTGTCAGCCATGGCCTGCAGGGTATCTGTCAGCGTGTGTGGGGTAACAAGATTGTGGCGCGATAGCCCCGAGCCATCCACCATTTGATAGCTGTTGGTGGCCACTCCTAACTCGCTTAAAATCTGTTGAACTAATTCTGTTCCTGCCTGGGTAGTGTCGTCTGGATTGTCTAGGGTGCGGCCAATCGATTTTAGTAAAGCTTCTGCATATAAGTTGTTACTGTCTTGATTGATCTTGGATAGCCATTCAGATAGAGGGGGGGAGCTGACAGTGGCAACAATTTCTGATCGCGCCAGGCTGGGCCAGCTGGGGATTAACCCTGCTTGACTGACAGAGATGCCCGCCTGATTTAAGCCAGATTTAAACTGTTCTATAAAGTGGACTCCCGGTTGGGTAATGGCCAGGGCAAACGGATCAGGACCAGCATCTACTGTGAGGTTGCCAAAAACGTGGAGGATGGGCTGACTCCAATCGCGGCCAATGTCTGCGGTGATGGGTTCTCCTGATTCAACCGTGCGAGAGGTGTTGTTGATTTGCCACTGTTGTCCTTGGGTTGGGTCTGGCCACTCTACCCGCAATGGTTTGCCGACATCAGTCGGGTATAGGGTCACCCCTAGGGCGTTTTCATTCAGAATGAGACCGTTGGCTGAGGCTCCGTAGCCTGCCAATACGTCTTCCCATTCCCAGTTAGGATGGACCGCTCGACCTGGAAAATAGCCGTCGTAGCCCCATAGCTGATCGATATGTTGAATACCCTGCTGGACAATTTGTTGCACCAGGTTGTCAAGGTCAGCATCTGTGAAGGTGGGGTCACCGCGCCCGATGACATATAGCTGAGTTTTACTGTCTTTTTGGGTGGCGTATACCGATGTTTCAATCTGAAAGTCTGGCCCCAGGTGTTGTAAGGCTGCTGCTGTTGTCAAAAGCTTGAGCGTGGAGGCCGGTACGAACCATTTATCGGTATTGCGCTCGATGATTACCTGGCGTTCTGCCGTGGTCTGACCCTGTTGTTCTACCAGGATGCCGATGTGTGCCTTGGTGAGTGTGCGGCGGGTTGCGATCGCATCCACTCGAGCTGCCAAATCTTCTCGACAGTATCCTTGGGCAAGAGCAGCCTGCCCCGACGATATCCCAAGACTGGTCCCAAAGACAATTCCTAACAGTCCCTTAAGGGATGTACGAAAGAACATCTCTGTGGTTTGAAACGTTCTATTTTCAAGATATTTAGCACAGTT
Source organism: Cyanobacteria bacterium J06554_1 (assembly GCA_038534515.1). Lineage (GTDB taxonomy): Bacteria > Cyanobacteriota > Cyanobacteriia > Phormidesmidales > Phormidesmidaceae > Leptothoe. Next base: position 24,488 of record JBCAWO010000045.1, on the reverse strand, counting down.
AGGGCGTTTGAGTGCCATGACAGTTCTACGTAAATAATGCAACCTGCTTTTTGAGAGTAGCTGGAAAATTTACTAACCCCCGGATGACACCGGATATTGTTTGAAGTCTTAGTGAAGTCCACTCTCAACTCCGGATATAGCATGGCAAATCACGCATGTTGGATTGGTAGATGCACCCTGATTCCGAGCCCTGGAGATGCATCTTTGGGGCTCTTTCTTCTCCTTTTGGGATTGGCATCGAGAATTTAATTAAAACGCTTTGGGCGCTGCCCATCGTTTGCAGTGGGCCTAGCTCACCTTGGCTTTAATCGCGTCAATGATTTGACCGTTGGCTTTAGGAAAAGGATAGCTATCGATTTCATCTAAGGTCACCCACTTCACCTCATCGCATTCGATCGTTTGAGGTTCGCCGCTAATGTGGGTGCAGTTAAACACATTCAGTGTGACTTTAAAGTGGCTATAGGCATGGTTGACTGTGATCAACCGGTCGTTGACCTCAATGTCGATGCCAAGCTCTTCTTTAATTTCGCGTTTTACACAGGCTTCGACGGTTTCATTGGGCTCAATTTTCCCACCGGGAAATTCCCATAGGCCACCCAAAAGGCCCTCTTGCTTGCGTCGGTCTATGAGAATACGACCGTCATTGCCATAGATGACGGCAACGCCAATCTGCTTGTGGGGCAAGGGGGCTTTGGCTTCAGACATGGGTAATTCAGACTGTAGATTTTGACGGTAGGCGATGCAGTGGGCCTGCCATGGGCACAGCAAACAGGATGGCCTGTGGCGGGTACACAGGGTGGCTCCAAGATCCATAATGGCCTGGTTAAAGTCACGGGGCTGCTGTGGGTCCAAAATTTGTTCGGATAGCTGCCACAGCTGACCCATAGCTTTTGCCGGGGGCTTGGGTAGGGCCACCAGACGGGCCAACACCCGTTTCACATTACCATCGAGGATTGCCTGCGGCAGGTTGTAGGCAGCGCTGAGGATACCGCCAGCGGTGGTACGACCAATGCCGGGAAGTGCGATCGCATCTTCAAACCTCGCTGGAAATACCCCGCCATGCTGCTCCACAATCAGCTGTGCGGTTTTATGCAAGTTTCTTGCCCGAGCGTAGTAGCCCAGCCCTTCCCAAGCTTTCAGCACAGACTGCTGTTCCGCTTTAGCCAAGTCATGCACAGTGGGAAACGTCTTGAGCCACCGTTGATAGTAGGGCAGCACTGTCTTTACCTGGGTCTGCTGCAGCATAATTTCCGAAATCCATATGGCATAGGGATCTCGACTTCGACGCCAGGGTAAATCCCGTCCCTGTTTGCCATACCAGGTCAGCAGGGCCACACGCAGCGCTGGGGCAGCGTCCGCCCCATCAAATGCCCCATCAAATGCCCCATCAAATGCTAAAGCAGAGGTCTGTGATGGAGACCTCTGCCTATATCTGCCGTCGGCGCTATCTCGCACCTGATGTTGCTTCGCCTTACCCACCGCCGATCCTAAACGACTGTCGTTTTGATCCTGCCATGGTTAGGGTGTCTAAATCTGTTTTGTCCAGATTTGCCTATTCATTACCTATTCATTGATGTCGGCTTCCAGACTACCTAAGATCGATGTCTCCATCGCTAGACGTTGCTCAGCCCCCTTGAGGAAATATCCTCCCATCATGGCCGATGCCAGTAAGCGACCCAGATTTTCACGGCTAGTGGTAACAGAAACATCAAAGCCTTCAGAAGGTAGGCCCCCCAGCATACCAATGATGTTGTGCTCCATCGCCTGCATCACATCACCAGACACAGGGCGCGATAGCTGTGCAATTGTTTCAGGCTCCATAGACTGCACATACTGCATTAGAGAATTACCCTGTACAGCAGCTCCACCCATAAACCCGGAGTTTGTATTGTTGTCCGATTGGTTAGTCATAATTGTCTCACTCGAAACGCGGCTGGTAGCGGCTGTTGGGTTCTTTGCCGCTGTAGTGCCAATGTAACAAAGCTATTCGAGTTCCCGTAGTGGGCAGAACCGAACTGTCAGGTGGGGATTCTAGGAAGACGTAAACATAACAATCCTGGACAATGCGGGTGGATGGTGAATGGTGAGCTATGGTCACTGGCTGTTTAATTTTTATAAGGGAAAAAAATCAGCCCCGTTTTATAAGCTTGTGTGCCTTGCAAATGGGTACTTGTCAATGTCTAAACCTCAAACCCCAATCACGACACACCATGCACTACTCATCAGCTTTAGCTAGCAAACTCGCTATCTAAGCTACAATTGTTAAGGTTTTTTACGAAACATCACTTACTGCTGCTAGTTCTGGAAGTTCCAATCCAATGAGCCTTCCCATCCGTAACGTTGCAATCATCGCGCACGTAGACCATGGCAAAACGACCCTGGTCGATTCTCTACTCCAACAGTCCGGTATTTTTCGGGAAGGTGAAGACATTCCCACCTGTGTTATGGACTCCAATGACTTGGAGCGTGAACGCGGTATCACCATTCTTTCCAAGAACACAGCAGTCCACTACAAAGACACGCTGATCAACATTATTGATACCCCTGGTCACGCTGACTTTGGTGGTGAGGTAGAGCGAGTGTTGGGCATGGTAGACGGCTGCATTCTAATTGTGGATGCCAATGAAGGGCCGATGCCTCAAACGCGGTTTGTCCTCAAAAAAGCCTTAGAAAAAGGTCTGCGCCCGATCGTGGTCGTGAATAAAATTGACCGCCCTCGGGCAGAACCCATGGGCGCTGTCGATAAGGTGCTAGATCTGTTTATTGAGCTGGGTGCTGATGATGACCAGTGTGATTTCCCCTATCTGTTTGCCTCGGGTCTATCTGGCTATGCGAAAAATGAGCTAGAAGACGAAGACAAAGACATGCAGCCTCTGTTTGAGGGGATTTTGCACCATGTGCCACCGCCAATTGGTGATTCTGAGAAGCCGTTGCAGCTACAGGTGACCACCCTGGCCTACTCCGATTACCTGGGGCGTATTGTTATCGGTAAAGTCCACAATGGAACTATCCGCGCCGGTGAGCAAATTGCCCTGGTTAAAGAAGACGGCAAGATTGTTAAGTCTAAAATTTCTAAGCTGATGGGTTTCGAAGGCCTACAGCGTACTGAAATTGCAGAAGCTGCCGCTGGTAATATTGTCGCTGTGGCTGGTTTTGCCGATGCCAATATTGGTGAAACCCTCACCTCTCCTGATAACCCCCAAGCGCTACCGCTGATTAAGGTGGATGAGCCGACGCTGCAAATGACCTTTGCTGTGAACGACTCTCCGTTTGCGGGTAAAGAGGGTAAGTTTGTTACCTCTCGTCAGATTCGCGATCGCTTAATGCGTGAACTAGAAACCAACGTCGCCCTGCGGGTGGAAGAAACCGACTCTCCCGACCGCTTTGGCGTATCCGGTCGTGGTGAACTACACCTCGGTATTTTGATTGAGACCATGCGACGTGAAGGCTATGAGTTTCAGGTGTCTCAGCCCCAGGTGATTTTCCGTGAAGTCAATGGCCAGCCCTGTGAGCCCTATGAGCAGCTGGTAATGGACGTGCCTGAAGATGCTGTCGGTGGCTGTATGGAGCGTCTGGGTCAGCGTCGTGGCGAAATGCAGGACATGATGGTGGACGGCAACGGCCGTGCCCAGCTTGAATTTGTGGTTCCTGCCCGTGGTCTGATTGGCTTTCGGGGTGAGTTTATGCGCCAGACCCGTGGTGAAGGCATCATGAACCACAGTTTCTTGGAGTATCGACCCATGTCTGGCGATGTGTCTGCTCGCCGTAACGGTGTGCTGATCTCCTTTGAGGAAGGTGTATCTACGTTCTATGCCATGAAGAATGCTGAGGATCGCGGTATCTTCTTTATTGAGCCTGGTACCAAGGTGTACAAGGGCATGATTGTTGGAGAGAATAATCGCCCTCAGGATCTGGAGCTAAACATCTGTAAGGCGAAGCAGCTAACTAACCACCGAGCAGCTAGTGGGGATGAACTAGTACAGTTGCAGACTCCTCAGGAAATGGGTCTGGAGCGGGCACTAGAATACATCGCCTCTGACGAGATGGTTGAGGTCACACCAGAGTCCATTCGTCTGCGCAAGATGCCCAAGAAAAAGCTGGCTAAGCGTTAATGTTTGGCTGAATTAATGTAAACAACAATCCCCGATGGTGAGAACCATCGGGGATTGTTGTTTATCACTTCGATTACCAGGCAAATCTTTAATGATTTATCCCGCAAGTAATTCTGTGCGATCGCACCCGGCATAGATTCAGCCGCTTGCTGTGGCCCTATTCAAAAACAGTCTTAGCTCACCACGGTAAAAGCAATCTCAGTCAGTGCTGTAACAGCAACGCCATTTAAGAAGGCCAGGTCCTCGTCACCAAGGCTGATCACAGCAGCATCACCACTCTGGCTCAATGATAACTGTTCGAAGGTCAACCCATCGGCTAAACCAATCAGGTCAGTGCCCACTTCAAAGTCAGTAATGGTGTCAGTCCCCTCACCTGCAGCCAGGACAAAGGTATCACTGCCAGAACCACCAGAGAAATCATCGCCAGTCAAGGTATCATTGCCCAGACCACCCCGCAGCAGGTCATCGCCATCGTCACCCCAAAGTAAGTCATCCCCTTCATCTCCTAGCAGAGTATCATTACCGCCTTTACCACCGATACGGTCATTACCAGCACCGCCATTAATCACATCATCGCCGCCAGCAGTGCCACCAGACTGACGCTGATTGCGATCGCCCCGCAACACATCATTGCCATCTCCCCCCAGAATCTGGTCGTTGCCGAATCCACCTGCAATTGTGTCATCATCACCTAAACCCTGAATACTATCGGTATCGTCTCCTCCTACTAGGTCATCACTACCGTCGGTACCCTCAATTAAACTGAAGCCCACAGGATTAATCACAAACTGATTGCGGATGTCGGGCAGCCCTAGCGCAATGTCTGGATTTGCCAACAGATCGGCCTGAGTGTAAGGCTCAACACCGTAGGTGGTCACAGTTAGGGCTTGGGTGAGAGGATCAATTTCAAATTCACTCCAGCCATAGTTGTGCGCAGCAATGTAGTCCCCTTGTAGTAGCTCAGCGTCAATGCCAGAACCTTCGAGACCAATGGGGTCATAACCAAAAGATGCCGCAACCCCATCCTGTATTTCCCGAACGTACTGATTCCGAGCATCATCATCAGTAAGAGCCAGATATTCGGCCTGACTCTGACCCTGGGCTTCTAGTATTGATGCAGGGGTAAAACCCACGGTGGCTACGCCAAAAGGCGCTGCAAAAGTCTCATTAAAAGGCTCTGGCAAAAAGGGCACAGTCAGCTGAATAGCCACTGGACCAATCATGACGTCCACAACACCCGTGTCAATCTGCGACCCGTCAAAGGTTTCTTGATAGGTGACATTGTTCACCACATGGCCATGGAAATCGCCCGTGATGAACACCACATTATTGATGTCGTTGTCTTCAATAAAGCTAAGGAGTTCGGTACGCTCCGCAGCATACCCTTCCCAACGTTCGCCAGATGCCGCAATCCCGAAGTTCTGCATCGGTACGGTGGACATAACAAACTTCCAGGTAGTGCCCGCCGCCTCTGCCCCTAGCAGGTCTTGCTTAAACTGCTCTAGCTGTGCCTCTCCCAGCATTGTGCGATCCGGCTCAAAGGCTGCTTCGAGGTAGGCATCAATTTCTTCTTGCGGGGCAGTCTGTGGCAAGAAAGGCAGCGGCGCGTCTCGAAAGGAGCGCACGTCCAACACGTAGGTTGCAGCATCACGGCCAAAGGTGTTGTAGCGGTATAGCTGTTGCTCATTAGCGGTGCGATCGTCGCCCGTTTCACCGTAAAATTCATCTCGTAAAGGCTTGTAGTCCTGAAATGCCTCTAGAGCTGCATCAAATGTAGGGGTATCGTTAACAAATCCTGTCTCCGCATCCCCAAAAATCTGATCACGCTGGGGGGATGCTGCAGGAGTTGCCCCACCTGCAAAATCGTTGGTGATATCGTGATCGTCCCAGGTGGAATAAACGGCTGTAGAGGCTCGTAAGTCTGCCCAATTATTCACATCGAAGCGATCGGTGTAGATCTCAGCATGCTTGATGCGAAATTCTTCCAGTGTCTGCGCTTGCGTAACACCTGGCAAAGCGGGCGATTCGCTATCTGCCTCAATGGTATCGCCCATCTGCACAAAGAAATCCAGGTCACGTTCAGGGACATTGGCAATCGACGGATAAGGACTTAGCTCACCCTGCCAGTCACCCGACACACCAAAACGTAACCCTGCATAAGTATCTTCAGGCGCGGGGGTACGAAACTGACCTGTGGCAACAGCACCACTGGCATCGGTGACGCGATAAAAATACTGAGTAGCCGGGGATAACCCGTCCACTTCAGCTTTGACAGGAACCAAGGGATCGCTAACGGTAGCTGCCTGTGTACCAACAACAGTTGTGAAATCAGCGTTGTCACTGTATTCAAAGACAACGTCGCCTAAAGTAGTACTTCGAGTCCAAAGTACTACAGAGGTCTGGGTAGCATCACCACTAGCAACACCGTTGGGTAAGGAAGCCGGAAAATTGGTCATCTAAATCTCAACACAATACTGCAGGGTGAACCGTATCAAGACCACTTTTTGGGAAGGTTGAAAGGAGATTAAGATAGCTTTATAAGCCATCGATTTAAATGCAACGGGTGAATAAACGTATTGCTGACTGGTTAGAAACTAACTGGGTTACGCCTGCTTACAGTGGCTGGGTGCTTCTGGGTATCACCCTTTGTTTCTTGGGTGCGGCAACCAATACGATGGCTGGCTGGCTATATGTAATGAGCGGTGTCACTATTGCCCTACTGTCGGTGTCATCGATTTTGCCCCAGCGCGGGTTGCATGGGTTAGCGATTGCTCGGCAGGTGCCGCCGCCTGTGTCTGCTGGGGAAGCGCTGTCGATGGTGCTCACGCTGAAAAATACGACGGTACAGTCTAAGAGCCTGCTGCAGCTCCAGGATCTGGTGCCTGATCGGTTAGGGGGGGTAAAAACCTGTGCGATCGCAACCCTGGCAGCAAATTCTCAATACACCTGGCGTTACGAAATCCCCACTGAACGGCGCGGCGTCTACACCTGGCCAGAGGTCCGCTTACGCACAGCCGCACCGCTGGGTTTATTTTGGTGCAGTCGCCTCCATCTTGCTAAAGCCAAGGCCGTTGTTTATCCTCAAATATTGTCCCTAGATCGCTGTCCGGTCATAGATGCGCTTGGTGATGAAACGGGGCGGCAGCGGCTGCAAAAGACCGCCATTAATGCCACAGGAACTGAAGGGCTAACCCGGGCCCTCCGCCCTTACCGCTGGGGTGATCCCACCCGACTAATCCACTGGCGCACGAGCGCTCGCTATGGCGAACTGCGGGTACGGGAGCTAGAGGTACTCACAAGCCATCAGAGTATGATTATTGCCCTAGATACGTCTAATGCTGGGGATATTAATAAGAATGCCTGGACCATTGACAGTTTTGAGCGTGCTGTCATTGCGGCGGCCTCACTCTATCACTATGGGCAGCAGCAGGGCCTAGCAACCGAGCTATGGACCGCTAAAACCGGTTTAGTCCGGGATATGACAGCGGTGTTAACCGTATTGGCAGGCATAAAACTCAATGACGCTGGTGACCACAAGCTACCCGCACCGCCACTGGTTTGGCTGACCGCACAGCCAGGGAAAACACTACCCCAAAATAGTGCTGAAATCTTGTTTTGGTCTAAGACGGCAGCTCATTCTGGCCCTTCAGTTCAAGCAGAGGATCAACAGGACACCAACAGACTGATCATTAACCCTGTGGATGATTTGCAACATCAGCTGCAGGGCTAACAAGGTGTCTCTTTAAATTAAAGATAGAGACACGGCTGCCAATGTTGTGATTTGAATTGACTAGACTAAGAATAGCGTTGAAGGTAGCGTTATGGCACAGCTCAAAGCCCGTCGCACAGAAAATGTAGAAGGAGATATTTTTGTTGATACCAGCTGTATTGATTGTGATACCTGTCGGTGGATGGCCCCTGAAGTGTTTGGCCGAGATGGCAGCATGTCGGCGGTACATACCCAGCCGATAACCCCAGAGCAGCGGGTGCAGGCATTAAAGGCGCTATTGTCTTGCCCGACAGCGTCCATTGGTACGGTGTCTGCGCCGAAGGATATTGAGCAGGCTCAGGCTATGCTGCCTGACTTAGTTGAGGCCAATGTTTACCACTGTGGCTACCATTCTGAAAAGTCCTATGGGGCGGCGAGCTATTTTATTCAACGACCTGAGGGCAATGTGCTGATTGACTCGCCTCGGTTTACGCCCCCTTTGGTGAGACAACTAGAGGCCATGGGCGGGGTGAAATACCTGTATCTCACCCATCGGGATGATGTGGCGGATCACGCTAAGTTTCAGCAGCATTTTGATTGCACCCGAATCCTCCACGCTGACGACATTACCCCCGACACCCAATCCGTTGAGATTCAGCTCCAGGGTCATGCTCCCCATCAGCTAACCGACGATATCACTATTATTCCTGTCCCTGGCCATAGCAAGGGCCACACCGTACTGCTATATCAAGATAGGTTTCTCTTCACCGGCGATCACCTGGCTTGGTCGGCTTACCTAGGACATCTTTATGGTTTCCGTCGCTTCTGCTGGTACTCCTGGACTGAGCAGGTCAAATCCATGCAGCGTCTGACAAATTATTCATTTGAGTGGGTGCTACCGGGCCACGGTCGTCGCTTCCATAGCAATGCCATGGCAAAAGAGCTACAGACATGCATTGAGTGGATGCAGCAAGCGTAGGGTGCCATCAGCTACTTTGTTGGGTGGGTCGCAGCAGCAGATCATGCACCTGCACATGGTCGGGCTGGCTGAGGATGTAACCCACACCATTGGCGATGTCCTTGGGCTGCAGCACCGGAAATTGACTATATACCTGTTGGGCTGCTTCGGCGCTGCCGGAATATTTTTCAGCGAACTCAGTTTCAACAAAGCCGGGGCTAATGGATGAAATCCGAATGGCGCTTTGGTCTGCTCGCAGTTCCTGGCGTAACCCTTCGGTGAGGGCGCGTACGGCAAACTTAGAGGCAGAGTACATGCCGCTACCGGGGACTCGGTGGCCCGACATAGAGCTGATGTGGACGATGTGGCCGCTGTCGTTGCCTAGCTTGCGCATAAGCTTAATCGCTTCGCGGGTGCAGATGCAAAGGGCGATAACATTTACATCCAGGGTCTCGCGCCATTTTTCAGTGCTGCCGCTGCTGAGGGATTCTTTGTGGCCCAAGCCCGCATTGTTGATTAGCACGTCGAGATGATTAAATCGGGTTGCGATCGCACCAAACCAATCTAAAATCTGGGTCTCATCACGCAAATCAACGGTCTGGGTTAGGACCTCGACCCCGTGCTGCGATGACAAAATACTGGCTAGCTGAGCCAATCGCTGCTCCCGTCGGGCACATAGCGCCAGATTGTAACCATCAGCGGCAAGCTGGGTGGCAATGGCCGTACCAATGCCGCTGGAGGCTCCAGTAATGGCGGCGATGGGGCGATGAGTCATGGTGGCAGGACCTCGTTACGAACCCTTTTGATTCTGCGAACGAAAGCGACCGCTGTCAAAGGTTCGCCGCGCCAGGTGCTTCGTTTTGCGTCCGGTCACCCGTTTCCGCCACATTTTGAAGCTAGACTGCTTCATTTCTCGACGCATCAGGGTAATGACCTGCTTTTCTTTGAGGCCATATTGCAGCTCGATGGCGGCAAAGGGGGTTCGATCTTCCCAGGCCATTTCGATAACGCGGTTGATGGTGTCGGAGCTAAGTTCGGGGAGTTTCATGCAGGGTAGGGGTGTTTTGTGTATGGGGCTTGAAGGGCTGCCCTTAAATCAGCAACGGCAAAATTACTGTCTGATGGCTCCATTGCCCCTGCTTTTATTTTCCGTTAATCGCCCTGAAAAAGCTAAGGACGTTGAATTTGCCGCGCGAACCGTAGACTACGGAGCCCCCATGACCCCGGCTCCCCCTCCATTAACTTTCAAAGAAGCCGACATCCTCCACTTCAAACTGCGCCTGGTTTATGAGAATATTATGTATAAGTATTTTATAAAACGCATTTCTCCGCAGGAGGTTCGGTAATGGATATTGATTTCCGGGTTGTAGCTGTACTGGCTCCCATTGCCCTAGCTGCTGGCTGGGCTGGTTTTAACATCTTCCAAGCTGCACTAGGCCAAGTTCAACGTATGTTTGGCAACGAAGAGTAGAACCATCTTTGTGAAGAAAAGTTATCGAATTTACTCAGGTTTATTTATTAAGGCTGCCTCCATAGCGGGGGCAGCTTTTTATTAGGTCTTGAAGGGCTATATTTGCGGCACTGAGTGGCGATGTTTTGCCTCGCACTGCTCTGTCAGTGGCTAGCTAAGCGTTAACTGTTGTAGCTCATCCATAATTTGTGCAAAGGCAATACCGCGATGGCTGTGGGTTTCTTTTTGCTGGTCGCTCATTTCGGCAAAGGTTTTCCCCTGGCTGGGGACGTAGAAAACGGGGTCGTAGCCAAAGCCGTTGTTGCCCTTGGGTGCAGTCAAAATTTCACCAGCACAGATGCCTTCTGTTTCAAGGGCAATGCTGCCATCAGGACGGGCCAGGGCCAGGGCGCAGACAAACTGAGCACTGCGATTTTGGGTGCCGCTCAGTTCTCGTAGCACTCGGTTAATCCGGTCTTGATCATCCGTACCGTACCGTGCAGAGTAAAGACCGGGCGCACCGTTTAGGGCGTCGATCTGAAGACCCGAGTCGTCGGCAATGGCCCATTGCTGGGTTGCGATCGCAACCTCGCTTGCCTTCAACCGTGCATTTTCCATAAACGTCGTACCTGTCTCATCCACATCAATCTCCGTTGGCTTTAGCTGCAACTTCCAACCCAGGGGCGTCAGGTAGACCTGCATTTCCTTGAGTTTTCCAGGATTTCCAGTTGCAACAATAACGGTAGGCATAATTAATGTGTGCGTTTCCAACGTGCGTCCACATTTAACCACGTAGGTTGGGTTGCTCCCACCCATCCCGTCGCCACATCTCCCATATCTTGAAAAACCCAACAATTCCCAAGCAAAAAACATGAGAAACCAGGGAGAAAGCAGAAGAGGCCAGAGCGCAGTCACAGCCTAAAAACCTGGTAGCGTATTCCAAACGCCTATCGGTCCCATCATCTTGGATAATCGCCCCACTGATCGCCCTAACTATTGGCAGCTGCTCCCCTACATTCGTCGCCAGCAGGCAATACTTATCCCTGCCTTTCTCTGCACCCTGGTTTTCACCCTCTACTGGCCCATTCTTGCCAAGCTGGGTGGTCTTGCTATTTCTACGTTGGTGCAGGGGCAAGTGGCTGCGTTTGGTCGGGTTGCCGCCATCACCCTAGTGGGTTTGCTGATTCAAAAGGCGGCCCAATATGGGCAAGATTCTTTGATGGCAAAGGCGGCATTTCGGGTGGCCCACCAGCTGCGTACCCGCGTCTATGGCCATCTCCAAACCTTGAGTTTGACCTATTTTGAACGGACTAAAACCGGAGAGTTGGCTTATCGTCTCACCGAAGATGTGGATCGGATTGGCGAGGTGATTTACAAGCTTTTCCATGATTTTGTACCCTCGGCACTGCAGCTGGTGGTGGTTTTTGGCTACATGATTTACCTTAACTGGCAGCTGACGGCGGCGGCGCTGATTCTTATCCCCTTGCTGGCTGTTTTGTCTGGCTGGTTTGGTGAAAAAATGCTCACCGCCGCCCGCCGCAGTCAAGATCAGGTGGCCGATCTTTCATCCCAGGTGGCCGAAGTGTTTAGCGGCATTCGTCTGGTGCAGGCCTTTGCGGCAGAAGATTATGAAATTGCTCGCTTCTCCCAAGCCTCGGCTAAAAATCGGGATGCTCGCTATTCGGTGGCGTGGCTACAGGCGGTGCAGTTTCCGGTGGTGGGTTTTCTCTATGCGGGGATGATTGTGATTTTGCTGCTGGTGGGCACGTGGCAAATTAGTGTGGGCAATCTGGCGCGCGAAGGATTTGGCACCTATGTGATCAATGCGTTGCTGCTGATTGACCCGGTCAACCATGTGATTCAAAACTTTAATGAGTTTAAGCAAGGAGAAGCGTCGGTGGACCGGGTGCTAGAACTGCTCAAAATAGAGCCATCTGTGCAGGATATCCCCGAGTCCCGCCCACTACCTGCGGTCACAGGACGTGTGGACTACCGTGATGTTAGCTTCGCCTATGGGGCCGATCGGCCGGTGCTGAACCATGTCAGCCTCTCGGCAGAACCAGGACAGACCATTGCGTTGGTGGGCCTTTCGGGGGCTGGGAAGACCACATTAGTTAATCTGTTACCGCGTTTCTATGATGTGGCCACCGGAGAGATTTTGATCGATGGGGTGAATATTCGCCAGGTGACGTTGCAAAGTCTGCGACGTCAAATCGGTATCGTACCCCAAGAGAATGTGCTGTTTTCGGGCACCCTAGCTGAGAATATTGCCTTTGGTCAAAAGCAGGTCAATTTAGCAGATGTGGAAGCGGCGGCGCGGGTGGCTAATGCCCATGGATTTATCAGTCAGTTTGCCCAGGGCTACCATACCTGGGTGGGGGAGCGCGGCGTGAATTTATCGGGGGGACAGCGGCAGCGGGTTGCGATCGCACGGGCCGTTCTCTTCGATCCGAAAATTCTGATTCTTGATGAGGCAACTTCTGCCCTCGATGCAGAGTCAGAATCGCTAGTACAGGAAGCTTTAGATCGGCTTATGCAAGGACGAACGGTGTTTGTGATTGCGCACCGACTGGCCACGGTCAGGACGTGCGATCGCATCCTGGTTATGGAAAAAGGCCACATTATCGAATCCGGTACCCATGCAGAGCTGATTCAGCAATCGGGCCGCTATGCCAGTTTCTACACCAAGCAGTTTCAAGGATAAATCAATCGGCTATCAATTTACAAAACTTACAAATACGTTGGGTTTTGATTTTTTTCCGCCGCGAATTCAGTATCGTCAATAATCTTGGCGAATGACCTGATATAGGATGACGGATAAGGGTGTCCTTAATTAAGGAATTTATGATAAGCAGTCGTTATCAGGTCATCAGAAACATCACTGGTGTGGGTCAAACGCTCCGGAGCCCGTCTGGCACTGATCCGGATCCAGAAGACCTGGGGCATCGCCTATATTCACGACGGCGAGCCCTGGTGTTTTTAGGCCTATCCACAGCGACTGCCGTGGTGACTGTGGGCTGTCAGAGTGCATCGAGTCAGATAGTTGCCCCAACGGGACGGCCCCTAAAAAACCGAACTCTGAAGACAGTGAAAGTGGACGGAGCCGGACAAATTGCCTCAGAACCCTCTACAAATGTTGCCTATTTTGATGAACCCTATCTAAACCAAGGGGGGCGCAAGGTGCTGCCCCTTCGCATGGTGCAGATACCAGCCGGTGAATTTCTCATGGGGTCTCCCCCAACAGAGCCCCAACGCGAAGAGAAGGAAGGACCTCAGCGATCAATCCAGGTGCCTAGTTTTTATATGGGGGCCTTTACCATCACCCAAAAACAATATGAGTCAATCATGGAGGAAAACCCATCCTACTTTACTGATGATGAGGGTAAAGATGGTGCTAATTTGCCGGTAGAGCAGGTCACCTGGCAAGAGGCCGATGCCTTTTGCAAAAAATTGAGCGAGCTAACGGGACGAACCTATCGGCTGCCCAGTGAAGCCGAGTGGGAATATGCGTGTCGTGCTGGGACAACTACCCCTTTTAGCTTTGGTGAGAAGCTAACAACAGAAATCGCTAACTTTTTTGCAGACTTTACCTTCACCGACAACATTGAAGAGAACTATCGCAATACCCCAGTGGCTGTCGATAGTTTTTGGCCCAATGACTTTGGCCTATACAACATGCACGGTAATGTGGGTGAATGGTGCTCTGACGATTATCACGACAGTTATGACGGTGCCCCCAGCGATGCCAAGCAGTGGGTATCTAATTCTTCTCAAGCCTCTAAGGTGATCCGTGGTGGCTCATGGTTTAACGACACTCCCTATTGTCGCTCAGCATCCCGTGATAAAAATAGCCAAACCGGTCGTAGTAATTCCTTTGGTTTTCGAGTTGTGTGCGAGCCGTTACTTTGACTACGTAGCCAGTGCAAGATTCTCTCCTACATTCTCTTCAGATGGTCTTAAATTCTCCACCATTGTCGAGAGCATCCATTTCAAAGGACGCCTAGTTTTTTAAGCCATCGCTATAGTGCCAATGCCAGGGTTCCTGTTCGCCAGCAGGGTTGCCTTGGGGATACGACAGTGCAAATCCATAGTTTTTGGCATACCGCTTTAGCCACCGATAACCATCGGTTTGGGCAAAGCTTAGATCCCAGTCTGTGCTTTCATCGGCATTTCTATCGCCAATGGCCACAGCATAGCCAGTATGATAGTCACTCTGTTGTAGCCACTGTCTGATGGTGGTGTCGGTTTTTCCAGTTAGCTGCTTGCGCTGATCGGCTAAGGAAATGTAGCCTGCTAGCGGTAAAAGCTCGACTCCTTCATCCTGAGCGGCGGCAACCATCCCCCAAAAAGCGTCCACCGCCTCGGGTCGATTTTGGATGCTGCCATCGTCGACCAGATTGACCAGGTCCCTGGGGCTAGCTTCTTTGTTTGCCACCGTTGGCACAGCTGCTTTAACCGCATCCCAACGGTCACTGAGGGCTCTAGCGGTCCACTGGTAGCCTTTGACGCCAAACCCGATTACTACCAATGCTGCTGTGATAAAACCCATCACTTTCAAAATGATTTTGGGTGGAATCAGGGAGACGGGTTGGGTGGGGGCTGATGTTGTCTCTGAGGGCAGTTTGCCTTTGGCGGCAACATGGGTGGGGAGGGAGCTATCTTGACCCACTCGAATGCCTGTAATTGTCTTTTCAAGAGCCTTTAGTGCCTCTGTTGCCGTGGGATAACGATGGTTCGGATTAGGGGCTATTAGCCGTTTGATAAAGGTTTCAAGGGGTGGGCTAATGGTCTCGTTAGACCACTGCACTTTTTGGGTTAGGGGATGAACGTCTAAATGCTGGGGCGGGATATCCATTAGGGCTGCAATGGCCACCATACCGACGGAATATAAATCGCTGGCATAGCAGGGTTTCCCCCGCGATTGTTCTGGGGCAATATAGCCAACGGTGCCCACGTTGACCGTGGCTGTCATTTGGCCATTGCGACTGATTTCGCTCTTGCTCAGGGCCTTGACTATTCCAAAGTCGATTAAAAAAATGTCGCCGTTGCTGGCTTGTCGAATGAGGTTGGCGGGCTTAATGTCTCGATGGATCATCTGATGCTGATGGACAAAGGCTAGAACCGTGAGGATATCCCTTAATAATTTGGTGACATAGCTTTCGTCTAGGGGTTTCCCTGCTCGAATTTCTTGGCTGAGGTTATGGCCCCGAACAAATTCCTGAGCAATGTAAAACTTGTTGCCCTCATCAAAATAAGCCAGTAGCCTCGGGATGCGGGAGTGCATGCCTACTTTCTCTAGGGTGCTGGCCTCTTGCCGAAACATGTCTAGAATTTTAGGGCTGGTATGGGTTAGCTCTTTGATGACGCATGGTGGCTTACTAGGCTGGTGGTGATCGATGGCTCGATAGGTAATTCCGTACCCACCCCGATCTAAAATTTCCAGTATTTCAAAACGATTGGCAAGCTTCATGGTCAGTTGGATGCGTTGTCTGGAGCTACAAAGTGGGCATTGCTGATCTCCGGTATGAACTTATCTGCTAGGTCTCGGCACATTGCATAGCTCACAGGTCGGTTCATACCCTAAATCAGCAACGGTACAACGTGTGATGACTGTAAGGAAGATAGCTTTCCTTAGGCTGAGTGTAGTTGATGCCAAAAGAAAGCGAGGTGTTCATACTATTGTCTGTTGAATGTTGGCAGGAGTACCCTAACCCATAGAATTCTTTTAATCTCCTGGGTAAGGTGAGTTGAAACTCTGGCTTTTCCCAGAAAAATAGGCTTCTCTGGATGGAGACGCGGTTTAATCTGAGTAGTTGTTTATAAAAGAGCTATTATCCATGGTTGGCAGACATAAGCATGTATTCCCCTTGGCATTGGTCGCAGCCGTCACCATAATTACGGGGCATGATGCCGTCAACCAACCACTACAGGCACAGCCTAGCCCTACGATTATTTGTCGCTACGACCCCAGTACTGGTATTCCTAACCCGTTAGGAATGCGAACATTTATTACCTTGACGGAGGCGAACGGCTCTACTGAGGTGGCCTATGAGCAGCTGGGTACCTTTGTGCCTGGACCGGTGGAAGCGGTGCTGACGGCAGAGCGGGCGCTGATTTTTCCTGATCGATCCATTGATAGGGTGCGGCAGCTGTTACTGACTAACGACGCTTATTACCGTGAGCTGGTGGGCTTTGATGACCCTGATGGGTTTGCGGCAGTCAACGATACGTTGATCTGTCGAGCTGAGGCGGTGGCGTCGCGACCGGCTGCCCCGCCGCTAGAACGTCCGTCTGCTTCGGCAGAGCTGCCTGATTTGGGGGGAGATATTCCCAGATCAGATCTGCCTGTGCTGCCTGTGCTTAGGGGGGAAGCGCCCCGTGGTGCCGGTGATGGTGCAACACCATCGACTTTCTACGACACTATTGCTGGTCTGGCCGATGGTAACTATCGCTACATATCGGGGCCGGCTGATGCTCGGGCTTATTCTGATCAGGAATTGCTCAGCCGCGGTGGGGTGTTGTTTGTTTTCCGTAAGACCGATGATGAGATTATTGGCTCCTACAGCTATGTAGATGGTGAGGCGATTTGTGTGACTGGTCGTGTCAGCGGTAATACCGTTAGCGGTCAGGCTTATCCTGACGATGGCGTTGCCCGTGACCTGGCCGAGGATTTTATGTTTTGGGGACCTGCCACCTTTTTGCGAGTGCGTCGTACCCGTGGGGAGGAAGGAGGTCGCTATTACAGTAGTGCCACCCTAGAACTTAACGATTTCTCGAAGATTAATGCTGGGTCGTCCCTGCCCCCTAGCAGCTGTCAGTAGTTTTATTTAGCGGGTTGCTCTGCGGGCCTATGTCGAGCTATGTCGATAGAATGAGCTGGTTGAGGGCCGTTTGCATTTGGTCAACAACCTGGTCATAGCATTGTTGTACGTAGGTGTTGTCTCGGGCGGCGCTGCGGCCCGTGTGCTCAAAAACAATGGGTGAGCAGACTCGCGTTTGGATAGGGTGGGGCCATGGAATATGGGGTAAGGGACCTATGGCTAACCCCCAGGGGAGTCCCAGGTAGATGGGAAATACTTCTGGATCGATGTCGCCAATCCAGGGCAGTAGCCCCTTTTGGTTTAGCCATTTGGCCTGTTTATAACAGTCGCTTAGTACGATAAATGTGTCGTGTGCGCCGTGGGAAATAACGGGGACAATGGGCACCTGCTCCCGTAGGGCCAGCTTGATAAAGCCGGTGCGTCCCATGAGTTGGATTTTGTGGCGCTGGTGATGGGGGCGAAAAACGTCCTGGGCACCCCCTGGAAAGACGAGAACGCTGGCACCGCGTTGGAGGGCTGCGATCGCAAACCTGGGCTGAGCCGGTACCGCGCCACACCGGGCTGCTAGCCGGGCTAACCCAGAATTCACCTGCCAAACTTTAGGATGCATCAGACCATAGATGGGGCGCTCATAGCCAAAGCGACGAAACCAATCCACCATCAGCATCAGCAAGTCAGGCGAAGCCAGACCACCATTATGAGCCCCAACAAAAAGAGCCTGTTTCGGTACATGGTGCCAACCCTCTGTGCGGGTATGAAAGTAGTGGTCATACACCCATTCCCATTTAGGCATTAGCGATGCAATCGTTTGTGGATCGCGCTGTGCCAGCGCTGCTTCAACGCTGTGGCCGCTACCGGGCATAAATTCACTCCACTTGAGGCAGCCCTCAGCCTATCGAAGATTGGTCAATGACCCTATCAAGATTTGACAGACCGGTAAAAAAGTCCTGAGCCACCAAAATTTACTGGGATATTAAAAGGCCGATGTTAAACGACCAACCCATACAAAAAGGGCCCCCACCGAAGTGGGAGCCGCAGTAAGCGTTATTCCTTAATGACCTAATTGTGACAGGGAAATTTGGTCCGGGTTGTGACGATGATCATGCCCTACTCGTGTTTAAGTTCATATCCCAAGACTGATCTGTTCGGTATTTAATTTTGCCAAGATTTTGTAGAGCGGCTGAGGGACCTAGAAAAGATTTACCATAGAGACACTAGCGCTGTGAATACGACGTTAGTGCAGATATGTTTTCTAGAGCACACCCCCATGGAATTTCTGAATCGTTTGCTCGGTCGTAACCCCGACGCCGTCAAGGCGAACGTGGAAATCTACACGTGGCAGACCTGCCCCTACTGCATTCGTGCCAAGCTGCTGCTGTGGTGGAAGGGGGCAACATTTAACGAATATAAGATTGATGGCGACGAAGCTGCCCGTGCCCAAATGGCAGAGCGCTCAAACCAACGTCGTAGCGTACCTCAAATTTTTATTAATGACCGTCACATCGGGGGATGTGACGACCTCTACGCCCTCGATAGTCAAGGGCAGCTCGATCCGCTCTTAACCCAGGCCTAGGAGCGGGGGCATTGCCTAAAACGCACTGCCTGCCACTGGCGGAATCAACGCAACACTATGGCATGAGCAAATTCGCAGATTTTCGTATCGGCTGTGCCGTCTGGGCCTATAAAGACTGGCTCGGAGACTTTTACCCGACGGGCAGCCGCGCCACCAATTTTCTGCATCTCTATGGTGAGCGCATGACCTGTGTTGAGGGCAATACTACATTTTATTCTGTTCCCACCCCGGAGACAGTACAGCGCTGGGCCGATAATACCCCCGAAACGTTTCGCTTTTGCCCGAAACTGCCACGTACGGTCACCCATGGGGGAGCGTTGATGCCACAGCTGTCGGCAGCCCTGGATTTTCTCTCCCTAATGCAGGGGTTAGGGCCACGGCTGGGACCAATATTTGCCCAACTGCCCCCTCGGTATAGCCCAGCTTCGTTTGCGGATTTTGAAACGTTTGTTGCCAGCTGGCCCCATCAAAAAAATCCTTTGGCCGTAGAAGTGCGGCATTTAGATTGGTTTAAGTCTCCCCAGGCAGACCGATTAGATGCATTGTTGACTCGGTTTGGTGTGGGGCGAGTGCTGTTAGATACGCGTCCTATTTTTACCTGGAGTAATCCAGCCAATGATCCACAGCTACGCTCGGAACGTAAAAAGCCTCGGGTACCTCTGCGACCAACTGCAACCGCTAACGTTGTGTTGGTACGTTACATTAGCCACCCTGAGCTAGATAAAAATCGCGATTTTCTAGCGGGTTGGGTGGAGCGTGTAGGGGAGTGGCTTACCCAAGGGCTGACGGTATACTTTTTTGTCCACTGTCCAGACGAGACGCAGTCGCCCGCTATTGCACGCTACTTTCAAATGCAGTTAGAAAAAGCGGGAATCGATGTGCCACCGCTGCCGTGGTCATTGCTAGAATCGCCACCCCAGCAGCTGGGGTTGTTTTCATAGATGCATCATGTGGCCAATATCCTAATGCATTAGGATATTGGTGCGTCAGGTTAGCCGTTGAAACTATAGGCTTTCAGGGACACCCATTGTGTTGACTAACCTGACAGATGCTACGCACATACAAGGGCAGGTTGTTATCCATACCCTGGCTAGCCACTGATGATTTAGAGGCTGAGACGTTTTCTAAACCCTAGTGCAGATAGGCCAAATAACGCCAGTGCAGATACCACACCTGGTTCGGGAACTGGAACAACAGTCCCTTCCGGAGTGAGCAACAATGAAATCTCATCGCTGTATACACGGCGTTCAGTACCTAACACATTGTAGTTACTATCAAGCAGTGGGAAACTGTATACCGGAGTAAAGGTGACTTCAGTATTCTTTCCGTGGCGCTCGAGATTAACTTCCAGATGGCCGTAGTGCTTACCCCCTTCAACAATTTGTAAAACACCATCAACCTCCTGCCACAGCTCAGGTTCATCCTCATCAGCTGTCCATTTGCTAAAGGCGTTATACCCTAAGGGTTGACCGTTTTCTGTGCGTACCTGGCCACGGAGACCGTCGCCCGCAACTCCGACATCGTAGTATTGCACACCAACACCATCGTCATTTTCATCCACAAAGCTGCGCTCAAACATTTCGCTATGGCCTGAGAAAACAGCCACAACACCATATTCCTCAAATAGCGGATGATACTGACGCAGGGGCGTTCCCCCCTGACCACTGGAAAGCTCATGGTTCATGGCAAACCCATGGGTGCCGCTGGAGTAGGGGGCATGGTGGAACTGGGCAAAGATGATTTGCCCCTGGGCACGGGCATCTTTAAGCTGTTCAACTACCCAATTCCATTGGGGGCTGCCAGGGTTGAAGTCAGCCAGGTCAGTACCACCTGCGGCTTCGTACTGCTCACGGGTATAGTTTGCCTGGGTATCGGTACCGGTACCCGTAAATTCCAGACCACTGATTTTTGGAGGCTGACCTTCACCACCGTAGTTATCGCGGTTATCGTCCGGTTCACCGTTAGAGCTATCTAAGGTGAGAATGGTAATTGGGCCATAGTCAATGCGGTAGTAGTTGTCTTGGTGTTCGGGGGTGCCATTCTCAGGGCCATCAAAGTAGGTGTGGAACTTATCGCGACCAAATTTAGGCCCAAAGCGACCATCTTCATCGATGCCATAGCCACCGTTGAGCGCACCAAAGTTCTCCCAGTTGCCCAGGGCAGGCAACAATGGATACTCAGACAAACCGCTGTCAAACTCACCGGCATTGTGACGGAAAAATTCATCCCAGCCTGGCTGGTAACCGCCGCCCTGCATCAGGTCTCCAGGCATCACCAAAAAGTCGGGCTGACGCTCGTTGACAATGGCCAGGTTGGCCGCATAGCCCTCTGTTTCTGTCAGGGCATAGCGGAGGCGAGTGCCTGTAGTACCAAAAGTTTCGGCCCATAGGCTAGTTTCTGGATCGGGGCGTTCTGCTGACCCTGCCGCCAAAGACCCCTGCTGCCAGTCACGACCAATCAGACGACCGGCTGGTTGAGTTTCACTGTCAGCGAAGGTAATAAAGCGAATGCTATCCCAATCGTCTGCAGTGGGTGCTGTTTTGAACGTGGAGTTGAATATGTTGTCACCCAGAGCTACGGAGTAGTCGTACGTGGTGTTGGAGGCTAAGCCACGTACATCAATGGTGTGCTTGTAGTTGTTATCCCCTAGGAGCCAGGAGCCTTGCTCGAGCTCACCAATTTCTTGAGCCCTTTCGGCATTGGTGTAAGTTAAAGCTGATTCAAAGGAGGGGGTACTGGTGAAGGTGAGAGGTGTGACAAGGCCGGCCCCATTAATGGTGAGGGTGCCAGCCACATTTTCTTCAGTAAACCAGGTAAAGTACATGCCGTCGGAGGACGGCTGTTGTAAATAGGGATTGACGCGGAAAGAGGCGGCCTGGGCGGGTAAGGCCGCTATGAGGCTAGTGCTTAGTGTGGCTAAAAGAGTGCTACTAAGCAGCTTAAAACAGTTTGAGGACATGGGCTCAAGAGGTAGGTGTGATGTTGAGCAGCTATAGCAAACTGCTGAATGCATTCAGCAGCTTGCTGCGCACATAGCCGTTGCCATCTAACGCGTTTAAGAATTACGTATGGCCTGAACTATGTGCGCCAAGCGATAGAAAGGAAACTTCTCAGAGAGCGGGTAAAAACCACTCATGAGGATCAAATGAGAAGAACCTTAATGGAAGATTAATAGAAGTTGATTAATTGGCTCGCTCTGTTTTAAGGGAGGCTTATCTTCAAGAAAACTTCACGCTGTGGGGTATTTGTTAGGCTGTCTTTATAAAAAATGCCGCTGTTAGGGGATGCTTCGAGTTGGCTTATCAGCTTTTTTGGGTGAGGGCAGGGACGATGCGATCGCACGCCAACTTCCCCCCAAACAAATTTCTTGCTACCGGACCTAACCGCAATGCAGCTGCGCCCCCCATAATAAACAGATTGCATCCTGGCCACCGCAGGTGCTTGTCGAGTATGGGCAACCCTTGCACATCAGAGATTGGATACTGTTCTCGGATTGCAGATAACAACGGCCAGCTATTGATATCCAAGGTACTGCCGGTGGCGAGCCAGATGCGGTCAATGGGCAGGTGGCTAATGCAGTCGTGGGCTTCCGGATGGTTGCAGCTGACCTGCCAGGCATTATCCTGCCAGGTGGCAGAACGAACTTCGCACTGCTCATAAAATGAAAGTTTACCGTCCCGTCCCAACCGTCGTAATTTTGTCAGCACAGCCGGTGTCAGGGAGCCGCCATTGCGGGCGTCGCGAATCATCCGCCAGCGATTTTCCCAGCTGGGTTCGGCGTGAAATCCCTTGAGATATTTAGGCCCTAGCCAACCGGGCTCGGCATCAAACAGCTTTTCGTAAAAGGTGCGGCGGGCCATCATCATGACGTGGGCACCCCGTGCGATCGCACCCAGCGCCAGGTGACCGGCGGTAAGCCCGCTGCCAATGATCAAAATTCGCTCTCCCGCTATCTGTAACCCTTGCAGGTTTACCTGATGGGAATGGCACAGCCGCTCGGGGGGATAGGTTTGGGGGATTGCTTGTGCCCAATCAGGCATGTGGGGAACGTTGCCAGCAATAGCCAGCACCACGCGTCTAGCCGTCAAGACCTGACCGTTGGTCATGGTCAACCGAAACCGCTGCCGCCCCTGGTGATGAACAGGAGTCAGGGACTCCACCTGGGCTGGAACTACTCGATCTTGCAGTTGCCAACGGCGAATAACTTCCTGGCAAAAGTCTTGGAATAACTGAGTACCGGGCAGATCATAGGGTGGGAACAGCTCGTCGACCCTTGATTCGGCAAACGCCCGCAACGCATGGGGATTGGGGTCGGGATGATGGACGACGGGCGATCTCAAATGGGGTATGTCATAAGCCGCAAACTGATGCTGCCACTGCCGTAGCCATCGCCCCGACGGATCGAGCACCACAAAGCGATTGCGCATGGACTTCTTTTTTTGCAGCAGATGCGTTATCAGAGTCAACGCCTGGGGACCCGCCCCCACAATTGCGATATCAATCGTTTTAGGCAGTGCAGGAGCATTAACCATAAATAAAACTTGAGAAAATGATAATGATTATCATTCTAGGAGTATAATCCAAACCTGTTTTATATAGTCAAATAGTCAAATTTTTACGCTCAATCTGAACGCCCGATCTGAACAATGGTTCGCTTTCTATGAATTCCTTCGACCTAACATTAGTAGCCGGTCCGCCTGGGGTGGGTAAAACTACCTGGATTAGCCAGTTTCTCAAAGACACCTCGCGCCCCCTGTTCTATTTGCATCCGGGGATACAGGAGTCAGTTGATTTAGCCCGGATTGGCTATTGCTTTCCTTGGGTGTCGGTTATTTCTGATGAGCAAGCTCCTACCGCACTGGCTGACTTGCCGGATCAGGCCCAGGTTTTTATGGAGGTAGGTTTTCATTTAGATCTGGAGTCACCGTTTTTAGCTAAATTGCCTGGGCAGCGGATCGCCATTCTGCCCCCCAGTCTGGAACAGTCTGAATGGCATGACTGGGCAGACGAGGTGATGCCCAGTAACCATAGCCAAGCATCGGGTGCTATTGATGAGCTACCAGCTATCTGGAGGTCGCCGCTGACGGGTCAAGTGTTTGACCCTCCCAGCTTAGATGAGATGTTGATTGAACTGACAGGCGGAGCCTACGGTCAAGTGATGCGCTTAAAAGGTATTTTTGAACTGCCGGATGGTCGGGCGTTCTATGTTGATTTTGTCGAAGGATTACCGGGTATTGAATACACCGAACTAAAATTGCCTCGCTGGCTAGAGGGGCGGCCCGATCGCTTTAGCGGTCTGGAAATTGTGGGCCACAATTTAGCGCAGAAAACCATTGCTCAAACATTGCTGGTATGTTGTTTAGCCGATGATGTTTTGACTCAGTATCAGCGGCAGTACTTACAGTTAGAAGAAGAGATTATTTCAGCGGAGAGCGAGCAGGAGGTAATGGCATGAAACTCGCAGTGATTTCTTGCATTCATGGTAACTACGAGGCACTGAACGCGGTGCTCTCAGACATTGATGCCCAAAAGGCCGACCAGATTTATTGTCTCGGGGATCTGGTGGGCTATGGCCCTTACCCTAATGAGGTAGTAGATCGGATTCGCTCACTGGAGATTCCCACCTGTCAGGGGTGTTGGGATGAGGATATTGTGGAAGGGCTAAATGCCTGTGAATGTAGCTACCCTTCACAGCTGGCAGAGCAGCGGGGCAAATTGGCCCATGAATGGACCAACAGCGAAATTCGACCCGATATACGGGAGTATTTGGCTACATTACCCCTGTCGTTGAAACAGGATAATCTGTGTTTTGTCCATGGTAGCCCTAACAGTCAGCATGAGTATTTATTGCCCAGCATGGATGGC
>JBCAWO010000044.1:0-43046 GCA_038534515.1 Cyanobacteria bacterium J06554_1 | reverse complement strand
ACCTGGCTGATGGGTCAAGGATTTACCCAAGCCTGGTTATTGCATGCCATTCAACGCTTAGCGGTGGCAGCGGTGTGCTGCTTTTTGTTTGGCGTCACCTATCGCTACATTGTCCGCCAAGACCCCAATCCCCATCTTAAGAGCGGGGCCGTCGGTGCCTTTGCCCTTACCCGCAGCCTCGGTCAGCTAGAAACATTAGAACTATCGGCGCTTTCGATGGATCAGGCGCTGCCCATTGCCCTGCCCATCGCCGAAAGCTTTGGCCTGTTTCTAACCGTACGCTTAGTCCTTGACTGGGGTCTCAAACAGCAGTGGTTCCAGCCTTTTGCATCCAATCCCAAAAGCACGTAATCCCCAGCTCCTTACTACCCAATATTCCTATATCCTGCTGAATTGATGACCATGGGGCAGTATGCCAGGGTCATTGTCTGGAACAGTCGGGTTATCCGCACTCCCCCATTGCCACAGCTAAGTCTGTACAATCTTAAAAAGCAAGCAAAAGAACCCATACGCTTAGGCCCTTATGATTCCTACCGTTATTGAGCAGTCGGGTCGCGGTGAACGCGCCTTTGATATTTACTCCCGCCTTCTACGGGAACGCATTGTATTTTTGGGTCAGCAGGTAACGGCTGAGTCCTCAAACCTGATTGTGGCGCAGATGCTATTTCTAGAAGCTGAGGACCCCGAAAAGGATATTTACCTTTACATTAATTCCCCTGGCGGCTCTGTGTATGACGGGCTGGGCATCTTTGACACCATGAACCACATCAAGCCAGATGTATCGACCATCTGTGTGGGTCTGGCCGCTAGCATGGGTGCCTTTTTGCTTAGTGCAGGCACCAAGGGCAAACGCATGAGCCTGCCCAATTCCCGCATCATGATCCACCAGCCCCTGGGTGGTGCTCAAGGTCAGGCCACTGATATTGAGATTCAGGCCAAGGAAATTCTCTACATCAAGAAAACCCTAAACGATGCCCTGGCAGAGCACACCGGTCAACCCATTGAGAAAATCACAGAGGATACCGAGCGGGACTTCTTTATGTCCCCCAGTGAAGCCGCTGAATACGGTTTGATTGATCAGGTGATTGACCGCCATGCCATCGGTGGTCGACCGACCGTAGTGGAATAGGTATTGCCCCTCTAATTACCCCATACCCGGTGTAGCCTGGGATTCGAGATACAGCAGAAACGTTAACAGCTCTTCATCCGTGAGCTGTTGGCGTGAGCGCTTGCTAAAGGTCTGTTCTAAATAAGTGCGCCCCTGTAGGCTGCTCCAGCCGAGGCGAGCCATCTCTACGTCGGTTTGGGCAATGACGTCCGACAGGTCCACCGGGTTAGTGTTATCAAAGTTTTCGATGGCTACCGCTGCTAAGGACGAGGCCGGTACATCCGATGGGGCTGGCGCTTCATCTGGCGTGATGCTATCGAGGGGGCGACCGATGTCTTCTGAGTCCTCAGGCTCGGGGGCAGGGGCGGTAGCAGCAGGCGGTGTCTGCTCGAGTGCTGTCGCTGGGTTGCTGGTCACAGTGGATTTGGCCGGGTCAGTGCTGGCTGCGACCGTGGTTTTAGCCGCCGCTGGGGACATTCCGTTGGGGGATGCTTGGACGGTTGGCTGCCCAAAGCCCAACATTGCCAACGCCCGTAATTTGGCCTGATCGTCCGCTGCTGTCAGGTGCGGGTCTGCGGCTAGTGCTGTGGCAACCACTTGCCCATCGATGGTCACCGTTGCCTTCACTAAATATTGCTCAGCATGGGTCATGAGTAGTTCGGTTGAAAGACCACCGTTGGCATACTGGTGACGGAATTGGGCAAAAAAGGTGGAAATCACGGGTGGGAAATCACGGAGAAGGATGTCGGTGGATTGTATCCGATCTATCTTAAATAAGGGTGTCCCTAGGCCCAAATACCAACACCATGTTTACTGTAATTACTGCGAACCGTAGGGGCTAAATGTTAGATCAGTTACTTGAATGGTCGCCTAACTTAGGTCTGGATACACTGCTTTTGTTACCGGTGCTGATCGCCCTAGAGGCGGTGCTGTCGGCAGATAATGCGATCGCACTTGCCGCCATTGCCCAGGGTCTAGAATCCGAACAGCAGCAGCGACGGGCCTTGAACTTTGGCTTAGTCATTGCCTTTGTGCTGCGGATGACCCTGATCTTGACGGCCAGCTGGGTGTTAAAGTTCTGGCAATTTGAAGTGGCGGGCGCAGCCTATCTGCTGTGGTTGGTGTATCAGCACTTTAGCAGCAGCGAGGGGGATGACGATCAGCACCACGGCCCTAAGTTTGCCTCTGTGTGGCAGGCGATTCCGATTATTGCCTTTACCGATCTGGCCTTTTCCCTAGACAGCGTTACCACTGCCATTGCCCTGTCCGATGAAGTGGCCATTATTTTGTTGGGCGGTGCCATCGGCATTATTGCCCTGCGCTTTATGGCAGGACTGTTTATCCGATGGCTAAGTGAGTATGTCTATCTTGAAGACGCCGGATTTGTCACCGTCGCATTTGTCGGCTTAAGACTGCTGGTTAGGGTGATCAACGAAGGCTGGGTGCCACCAGACTGGACCATGGTGGCTCTAATTGCCGCCATTTTTACCTGGGGTTTCTCCAAGCGAGTGGAGGCGGAGACCGACGAGGAGATCGAGATCAAAGTGCCGGTCATTACCGCCATCGCAGCTACTGAGGATGAAGACAACAAGGTTTTAACTGGAGATTAGGCGATTTACCGCTGTTACGGCACTTTATCCAAACCAATGGGCTGGTAAACAGGTTTGTTCCATGTCTTGAATATTCCAGGATGGTGCGACGGACGCCTTGGCATTCGACAATAGATCCAGCTTATTTTGAATGATGTATTCAATCCCCCAGTAGATGTAGCTTTCCAGACGTAGTTCTAAGTCCACCAGCCGGGTCAGATGTTGCGGTAAACGCTGCCACTGGTCAGGATCATTAAGGCTTGGCATGGTCTGTTTAAGTTTGCACTCAATATAATCCAGCAGTAACTGTCTAATGGAGCCATTACGCAAAGCGACCTGATAGGGCTCGACGGGATAGGCCGACAGAAGGCTGTCAACCTTATTGGTCAGAACCTGAGATGCAGAGGTGGTGGTGTATTGCATATCTAAAAAATATTCTCAAAATATTTTCTGCCGTTGATATATAGAATAGGGAGAAAATCTGAAGATTTTGTGAGTATCAGGCACTAAGATTGAGCATCGCTGTTTTTATCACCTTGGTTGAGGTGACCGTCGCTGTTGAATGTAGTCAGGAGTTTGCTATGTCGTCTCTGGCGACAGCGGCTGAGGCCCCTATCCTTTGACTGAACCCGCCAACAAACCACGTACAAAGTAGCGCTGTAGGGCAAAAAATACGGCCAACGGCACCACCATGGAGATGAATGCGCCTGCGGTCAGCAGATGCCAGTCCTGACCGCGGTCCCCCACTAGATTACGTAGCACCAGGGTCACTGGGGCTACGTCTTGATTACCGCCTAGATAGACCAGGGCTACCAGCAGGTCATTCCACACCCAAAGAAATTGGAAAACGGCAAAGGATGCGATCGCAGGCATGGACAACGGCACAATTAGACGCATAAAAATCTTCAAATGAGACGCCCCATCCACCGCCGCCGCTTCGATTAGGTCCCGTGGCAGCGAACCAATATAGTTCCGCAATAGATAAATACCCAGGGGCAACCCATAGCCCGTATGGGCCAGCCACACCGCCAGAAAACTACCCGCCAACCCTAGCTCGTTATAGGCCCGCAGCACCGGAATTAGGGTCATTTGCAGCGGCACCACCAGCAGACCCACAATGGCCACAAACAACGCCTGTCGTCCTGGAAACTGCATCCAGGCCAGGGCATAGGCGGCAAAGGTGGCGATGGAAATGGGAATTACCGTGGCCGGGATAGAGATCACCAGGCTGTTGAGAAAGGCCTGCCCCATGCCCTGGCTAGCCAGCACGTCCCCATAGTTGCCAATATGAAACTGGGCCAGATCAAAGGGATGTTGGAAGACGGTCCACCAGCCGTTTTGCAACAGGGCATCTCTCCGGCGAAAGGAGCTGATTAGCAGCCCGGCGGTGGGTAGGGTCCAGAGGAGTGCGATCGCAACCACCGCCGTATGCAACGGCAGCCGTTCAAACCACGCCGGCATTGCTCTGCGGGCAATTTTCATCGGTTAGCCTCCTGCTGGGTAAAGCGACGAATGTTGGTCACCATCACCGGAATCACCGCCAGCAGCAGCACCGTGGCAATGGCACTGCCGCGACCAAAGTTTCTAAAGTTAAACATTTCCTTGATCATGCGGCTGGCAATCACATCCGTATCCAGGTTGCCGCCGGTCATCACGTACACAATGTCGAATACCTTGAGCACCGCTACTACCACGGTTGTGGTCACCACCGTAATCGTCGGCATGATCATCGGAATAATGATGCGCCGAAAAATCTGCAGCTCGTTAGCCCCGTCGATGCGAGCCGCCTCGATCACGTCCTTGGGAATCCCCTTCACCGCCGCCGATAGTAGCACCATGCAAAACCCGGTCTGCAGCCAGATCATAATGGCGATTAGGGCCAGAGTATTTAACGGTAGCAGCGTCGGCAGACCATCAATGCTTGGAACCCTAAGGGTTTCCCACACAGGCTCCAGCAGCCCATCCCGCTCAATTAGCCAGCCCAATGGCTCTAAGCCCAGGGTCTGTCGCACCGCATTGAGCAAACCAATCTGGTCGCTACCCGCCGGTTTAAACGCATAGATAAATCGCCAAATAACGCTGGCCCCCACAAAGGAGATGGCCATGGGCAAAAAGATCAGCGACTTGGCCGCCGACTCGTACTTTACCCGGTCCACCAGTACCGCAATGATTAGTCCCAGACCCACACTCAGCCCCGACACCAGCACCAACCACAGCAGGTTGTTGCGAAAGGCGATCACCATATCGGGGTTGGTGAGGGCAAAGGCGTAGTTTTTGAGACCAACAAAGTTTTCTGAACGGCTGTCAAAAAAGCTAATGTATAGCGTCCGCAGGCTGGGTAGTACCAGGTAGGCCGTCAGCATTAGCACCGCCGGTCCCATATAGACCCAGGGCAGCAAACGTTCTTTCCATACTCGCGGCAGGCGCTCTACTAGCAGGTTGAGACCGTAGAAAATGGTGAACGTGCCGACCGAGCCAAGTGCGATCGCAACCATCGCCGTCAAAACCCGCAAGATATTATCGGACATTCATCTCTTCCTCCCTACCAACCATGGTAGAGGCGTTCCATGGAACACCTCTACCTAATTTTTGGATATTAGAAAATCCTTTTCCTAATATCCGTTATTCCGGTTCGTTACTCTGGCCAGCTCGCCTCAATCGTGTCCAACACCTCTTCCACCGGTTCGCCCGCCACATATTCCACCACACCGGACCAGAAGGTACCCGTACCCACAGCCCCCGGCATCATATCCGATCCATCAAACCGAATGATCTCCGCATTGCTCAAAAATTCCGCCTGCTTTTTACTCAGCGCATCAGGGTACGCCTCCAGACTCACCTGCTTGTGGGGAGACAAGAAGCCCCCCAGACCGGCCCAAATTTCATGGGGTTCCGGCGTTGCCAAATACTCCATCAGCGCCTGGGCCTCCGGAGTGTTGTTAAACATGCCAAACACGTCCCCTGCCACCAAAACCGGCGTGCCATACTCCGGGTCAATGCCGGGCAGCAAAAAGATATCCACATCCTCCGCCAGATCCACATCCTCAGGGAAGAAGCTGGCAATAAAGTTGGCCTGGCGGTGTAAGTAACAGGTGGGGCTATCGCCAAAGAGGCCTTGGGGAGCATCGCCAAAGGGCGTACTAATGGCCCCCACCGAACCACCCACCACATAGTTTTCATTCAAGACAATCTCACCAAACTGCTCAAAGGCCGCCTGCACCACATTGTCGTTAAACGGAATCCCATGGGTAATCCACTGGTCGTACACATCGGGGCCAGACATGCGCAGCATAATGTCTTCGACCCAGTCAGTCCCCGGCCAGCCTGTGGCATCACCGCTCTCTAACCCCACACACCAGGGCGTCACCCCAGCCGCCACAATCTGATCGCTGAGGGCCAACATGTCATCCCAGGTGGTTGGCACCTCAAAGCCTTGAGCCTCGAACGCTTTGGGGTTGTACCACACCAAGCTTTTTACCGACGCCCGATACCAAATGCCATAGATGCTGTCGTCGACGGTGCCCAGCGATAGCCAGGTGTCTGGATAGGCGTCAGACAGGGTGCCTTGATCCATAAACTCGGTTACCGGCACCATCTGTCCGGCTTCTGCAAAGCTAGCCATCAGCCCCGGTTGTGGAAACATAGCAATATCGGGTGCATCGCCAGACTCCACCCGCACCGGCAACAGCGTCGCAAAGGAATCCGTTCCCTCATAAATCACATCAATCCCGGTTTCCTCTTCAAACGGTTTGAGAGCTTCTTCTAACTTTTCCTGCTGCTCCCCCACGATCACACCGAGAATGGTGACCGTTTTCTCTGCACTCTCCGATGCCCCATCGTCACCGCCACCGCAAGCACTCAACGCCAACAATGCCGCTAGCGATAACCATCGTCGCGTTTGCAAATGGGTCATAGTTACAAAATCCGATTATTTAACAGCAATTTTCTTTGTTCACATAGTAACAAGGCAGGTGGGCATGGCTATTTTTAGCGGGGGCAAACCATGAGCCTGGAAGTATGGACACGCGATCGCAACTCGTCATCGAACAATGGAATCCGTCAGTTAAACTAATTGGCACAGATGGATAATTCCACCGCTGCCATGGCCCAGCTAGAGCTGTTTCCCCCTGCCGAACCTGCCCCATCATCCACCCACTTTGATTACACGGTTCGCAAAAGTCAGCGAGCCAAGCATGTCTCCATCAAAATTTCGGTAGACGGCAGTGTGGAGGTAGTGGTACCGCCCAAATACAACTGCAAAAAGCTACCGGGCCTCATTGCCAAGCGTCGCGATTGGATTCTAAAAAATCGGGCTCGGCTCCTAAATGAGCAGCAGGATACAGCAACGGATTGGCAAACTAGCCAGCCCAAAAAACTTGAGCTGCGGTGGCAGGCTCCCCTAGCCCAGGCTAACCCCAGTGAACTATGGCAGGTTACCTACGAGGCCGATCCGGGGCCAACGCTGTGCATCCCGCTGCCGGGGCAGCGCCTAAAAGTGCGGGGAAATGTCGACCATGCCCCCACTTGCAACCAGGTACTGTGTGAGTGGCTCGGCCACAAGGCCCATCGAGAGCTGGTGCCCTGGCTGCGACAGCTAAGTTTTGATTTAGAGTTACCGTTTAAGCGGCCTTCGGTGCGGGGGCAAAAAACGCGCTGGGCCAGCTGCTCTAGCAATAAAAACATCAGCCTTAACTACAAACTGCTGTTTTTACCCCAGGAGGTGGTGCACTATGTGTTGGTCCATGAACTATGTCACACCATCCACATGAACCATTCCGAGGCATTTTGGCAGCTAGTGGGTGAAAAGATGCCCGATTTTGAGGTTTATCGCAAAATTCTTAAGAATGGCTGGAAGTATGTACCTCGTTGGGTAGAAAGCTGATGTTTGCTCCGCCATTTTGCGGATTTTACGGACGCCATACTTATGTACATGAATATAGGTTATATGTTTAAGTAGACCAGCTTGGGGCTGTAGCTCAGCTGGATAGAGCAACCGCCTCCTAAGCGGTAGGTCGCGCGTTCGAATCGCGCCAGTCCCGTTTTATGAGTTCGGAGTCTGAATACTAGAGTTGGGCATATTTTCTAAATTCCGAACTCCGAATTCATGATTTCCATTAGTCCAGAGAGTGGGGAAACTCACACAAATCTGAAGCGGTAGGCTTTGCCTACTCTCCAAGAAGGCAAAGCCTATGAATCGCGCCCGTCTTACTAGGCCCGATGTAATATTTATAGATAGAAGAGCCATATCTTCGGAAAACTATGAGCATTCGTGATCTTGAGGCTCGGCTTTTGTCTCTTTCTCCACTCGATAAACTAGAGGCGATTCAACTCCTTTCTCGTAGCCTGAGCAATAACTGGCGCGGTATTAGTAAAACACCTGGAGTTTGTGGTGGTGAGGCTTGTGTTGAAGGGACTCGCATTCCAGTCTGGGTTTTAGTGAGCTACCGTCAACTTGGTGTAAAAGACTCTGACCAGCTACATAACTATCCCACTCTGACTGCCTTAGATTTGGCCAACGCCTGGACCTATGCGTCGGCAAATCCGGAGGAGATTGAAGCAGCGATTCAGGCGAACGATAATGACGAGATAGATAATTAACGCATGGTCGCGTTTTATGCGAATGAGCAATTTCCACGCCGTGTTGTCGAGCTGCTCCGCAGTTTAGGCCATGATGTTCTAACCGTGCAGGAAGCAGATAATCGTGGATTTTCAGATGACAAGGTTTTGGCGTTTGCTACGTTAGAAAACCGAGCAGTTTTGACGCTAAATCGAAAGGATTTTATTAAGCTGCATCGCTTAAACGATAATCATTCAGAAGTTATTGTCTGTTCTAGAGACGATAACTGGCAGCGACAAGCTGATCGTATTCATATAACAGTTGAAAAATTTGATAATCTGGCTGGTCAATTAATTCGTGTAAACAAACCTGGATAAACCTAAAAGCTGCCATCTTATTAAAAAGATCGGTGGTTTACAGCGGTTCAAGGGTGGGGCGAGTATTTTGGTAACGATGCTGAGCAAAATAGCCTATGTCGTCGCTCACACAACTTCACCTCTCTTCCAACCAACTCTCGACCATTCCTAAAAAGCTCGGACAGCTCTCGAAACTCACAGAACTTTTACTCCACAGTAATAATGGGTAGTACGTCATCCGCTGACGGATGACGTACTACCGCTCTACAGCTGTGCCCATAAAGACGAAGTTCTACGCGACGAGCTGGAAACTCATCTAGAACTGTTTGAACCAGGCCGATATTATTCTGTTGTTAATAGCGCTGACTTTATCGCCTCAGACTATTGCTATAAAAATGAACTCCAGCAAGCTATGGCCCAGCACGAGGCTGGCAAGGCTCAAGTCATCCCCATCATCCTGCGCCCTACCGACTGGGGCGGCAGTCTTTTCGTAAGCTGCAAGCCTTTCCCACCAACGGCAAACCCGTTACCGCTTGGTCTAACCGCGATGAAGCCTGGCTCAATGTAGAAACCGCCATCAAACATGCGATTGAAGATATCAGGGCTAGACGATAACCGTTTTATTTCCCTTCGTATAGCCGATGCTCAGGATCAAGCCAGACAACATAAAACACGTCGTTAATAAAAAAGCCATGTACCCTGCCGTGGGCATTAGCGGATAGAGAAAACTGATAGGGTGTATCCACCAACTGCTCTTCATTTGGCAGTCCGAAACAACGTTGACTCGTATCCTGCCACGTAATCGGATGGCAGCGTATGGCTTTACTGCGACTTCTGAGCAATTCCTGAACAGTCATTCCAGATAACCCTTTAAAGCGGGCTAACAACGTTAGCCAATAGGCAATGTCTCGATCACACACCGAAAATCGCTTATTTTGCTGCTGAAAATACTTGAACGAAAAACTCAAACCTTGGGGTTTTACGGCTACAGCCTGGATGCCGGACAATCTGCCCTTGGTAATCTCGGTCTTTCTAATGCGTTTTTTCTTCGACACGCGCTCTGTAGTATCCCTGCATCCAATCCTTATGAATTACCCCATTTGAGGGGGCATCTGGAGGTAAATTTCCACGGGCCCGTTTCCATGGCTCTTCAATATGGGTCATCTGCTCCAATTCGTAAGCCGTACACCCAAAATATTCCTCGGCCACTTCGTCTAAAAAAGCCAATACCTCATCAGATAATCGGGTCAGATCAACCGTTTCATCCTCAATTGGCTGCCAGCCAAAAGATTTATATTCCTGATATAGCTCAGGAATCACAGGACCATGCACCCATGCCTGAAAGTCCTCGTCAAATAAGGCTTGATTATGGAGCGCTAAAAACCAGCCCTGGGCATAGTAAACCAGCTTTTGCAGCTTTAGATTGCTAATGTAATCGCCCGTATCATTGGCTAGCCAAATGAAGTAGTCTGCAATATCAAAACAACTCAACATAACAGCTACCTCCCTAAGCTCAGCGTACGATTGCGTACTCCTAAGATAAGCAACCAGAGCACCAACGACAAGGCACGTTCGCTGATCTAGCTAAATTGACATGCCTGGGGTCAAAAACCGCACTAAATACTGAATGGCATAATCAACATCTTCTGGCTGACTGCTCTTTAACAGCGAATCTGGCTTACCTGCTTCGTTTTGCACGCGAATTAGGGTGGCAATCACCAGGTCTAATTTCCAGTTCAGCTCTCGTCGTGAGCAGTCGGGAATCACCTGCTGCAAAATCTCTAGAAATGCTAGGCGGCTCTCCATAAACTCTCCGCTGGCTATATTTTGCAGCGGTTCTGGCTCACTCCAGCAGCGACCCATAAACTGGGCCCGCACGGTGCGAAACGATTCGTCTTGAACAATTTTCTGGAAACAGGGTTTGAGAAACGCCGTCAGAATCTCTTCCACCGATGGTGGAGATTCTTTTTGTTGTAGTTCGGCTAGCATGGCTAGCTGAGCCACAACGATGGGTCTGGCGATGCGAGAAAAGATGGCCCGAAATAGCTCTTCTTTGGAACCAAAGTGGTAGTTAACGGCGGCCAGGTTTGCATTGGCTTGGGTTGCGATCGCACGTACAGTTGTCCCCGCATAGCCACGCTCCGCAATCAGCTGCTCAGCCACATTGAGGAGTTGCTCTTTTGTATCAGCGGACGCCGCACTCGCCATTCAGGTAATCTATGCTCCAAACGTCAAACGACCAAACTGGCGGTGTGTTAACCAGTTTGGTATCTAAGCCATCATAAGCGACCAGTAGGGTATAGCGCCCTAGATTTGGCCGCCAGCAGCAGGGGGCATTTTTCAGTTGCTAATTATTAAAACGTGCGTTTTAATAATATCAAACATACGTTTGAATGAAATCAGGTTCTAATGCCAACGCCCTTGAGCAGAGTTGAAGGGGTGCTAGTGGCACTTGCGCGCCTATTTCTCCGATGGATTCACTATGATTTCAAAATCACCTACCCTATCTACAATTTTTGGCACCTCACGCCAACGCCTGGCCCTAATCTGTTTAGGTGCCATGGGGGTGCTTGTTGTTGGTGTTCCACAAGTTAAGCAGCACATCGCTAGCTCAGCTGAGGTGCCTGCAAAGCAAACGGAGCGAGTATTACCTGTGGAAACACTCACGGTTGACACTGTGAGTAGCTATTCGGTATCTCGCACCTACACCGGGGAAATCGCATCGCTGCGGGCGAGTGAATTAGGGTTTGAGCGCAGCGGTCAGCTGGTGGAGGTACTGGTGGCCGAAGGGGATGTGGTAGAAGCGGGTGCACCCCTGGCACGATTGGATATTCGCAATTTGCAAACCCAGCGTCAGCAGCTGGTGGCGGAAAAGGCACGGGCCCATGCCCAGCTAATGGAGCTACAGGCGGGAGCCAGATCTGAGGATATTGCGGCGGCGGCAGCGGCGGTAAGAGATTTGGAGGAGCAGCTACGGCTGCAGCAGGTGCAGCGCACCAGGCGAGAATCGCTCTATACCCAGGGGGCGATTTCCCGCGAAGAATTAGATGAGTTCTCGTTTGGTGAGGGGTCTTTACAGGCAAGGCTAGACCAGTCTCGCAGCCAGCTAAAAGAACTGCAAAACGGCACCCGACCAGAACAGGTGATGGCCCAGCAGGCTCTGGTGCGGCAGCTGGATGCGGGCATAGCTGACCTGGATGTCACCGTGGCAAAGAGTACCCTCCAGGCTCCCTTTCGGGGGGTAATTTCTGCTAAGCAGGTGGATGAGGGCACCGTGGTTGGGGCTGGGCAATCGGTACTGCGGCTGCTGGAGGATGCCACCCCTGAGGCCCGGGTTGGCATGCCAGTGGGGGTGATTGATCGAGTAAGAATTGGTGAGGAGAAAACCGTGTTTTTGGGGAGCCGGCCCTACGCGGCTACGGTGTTGTCAATTTTACCCGAGGTAGATGCCCAAACCCGGACCCAAACCGTAGTGTTGGCCCTGGAGTCGGCAGCGGCTAGCGAAGCAAATTCTGGGCAGACGGTACGGGTAAATTTGCAGGAGTCGATTCCGACGGAGGGCATTTGGCTACCCACAGAAGCGTTAACTCAGGGAATTCGGGGGCTGTGGACCTGCTATGTGCTGGTCGAAAATGCTGAGGGCAACAGCTACACCGTACAGCCCCAGACTGTGGAAATTTTGCACCAGGAGGCTGACCGAATTTTGGTGCGGGGCACCTTACAGCCCAAGGATCAGGTTGTTGCCAGCGGTCCCCACCGGCTGGTGCCCGGTCAGTTGGTCAGCCCGATTGAGGCAGTATTAAATACCGCTAATTAATGGCCTAGCGCAATCGGCCAGCCATTAATTAGCCTATTAGCCTCTCCTGGGGAGGGCACCGGGGTGGGTTAACCATCCGAAGAGCAGCACGCCGTTTATTTAATCTGTATTTCTAAGAGATTTTCACAAGAGATTTTCATAATGGTTAAACCGTTTTATCGCAATATTCGGCTCCTGGTCCTCACTATTGTGATGATTGTGGTGTGGGGCTTTGTGTCATTCCAATCGTTGCCCCGGCAGGAAGATCCTGAGCTATTGTCGCGGGTAGCGGTGGTGCAGACGGCCTATCCGGGGGCCAATGCTGAACGGGTGGAGGCCCTGGTAACCGAGGTGATTGAAGCAGAGCTGTCGGAGCTGGATGAGATTGTACTGCTGTCTTCTGACTCTCGGGTGGGGTTTTCGAGTATTACGGTGGAGCTAAATGATTCGATTATTGATGCTCAGCCTGTTTGGTCTAAGGTGCGCGATGAGCTGGCTGATGCCGCTGCTAGCTTACCGACTGGCACCAGCGAACCGGAGCTAGACGAGGCTGATGTGAAAGCCTACACGCTGATCGCATCCCTGACTTGGCAGCTGACCGCGGAGCCTAACTATGCCATTTTGCGACGCTATGGTGAAGAACTGGCTCTGAGACTGCGGGGTACGGCGGGAACAGAAAAGGTAGAGCTATTTGGCGACCCGGCTGAAGAGATTGTAGTAGAGGTGGATGCGGCCAATTTGACGGCGGTGGGGCTGTCTACCCAGGATTTGGCAAATCGTATTCAAAATAGCGATGCCAAGGTAACGGCAGGCCAGCTGCGGAGTGCCGATCAAACCCTGGCCATTGAGGTGCAAGGAGAGTTAGAAACCTTAGAACAGATTCGTCAGATTGCGATTCAAACCGACGGGGGGCAGTTTACCCGGTTGAGTGACATTGCCCAGGTATCTCGCGGCGTGCAGCAGCCGGTAGAGGATTTGGCCCTGGTCAGCGGTAAACCAGCCATTGTGGCCGGGGCCATCATGGAATCGGGCCGACGGATCGACTACTGGGCTGAGGGTGTTCGTCAGGTGTTGGCTGAGTTTGAAGCACAACTTCCCCAGGGTGTGAATCTGGATATGGTGTTTGACCAAAGTACCTATGTGGAAAACCGGATTGGAACGCTGTTGGGAAACCTGGTAATGGGGGCGCTGCTAGTGGTGGCGGTTACCCTGGTAACCATGGGCTGGCGCTCAGCACTGGTAGTGGGAACAGCGTTGCCGATTACCACCATGGCCGTGTTTGGTTGGATGACAGTGTTTGGAGTCCCCATTCACCAGATGTCGGTGACGGGGCTGATTATTGCCCTGGGGCTTCTGATTGATAACGCCATTATTGCGGTGGATGAAATCCAGATGGAGCTGCAGCATGGCCACAGACCAATCGATGCGGTAGCAAAAACGGTGGACTACCTGAAGGTGCCGCTGTTTGCCTCAACAATCACGACGGTGATGACGTTCTTACCGATTTATCTGTTGCCGGGGGCGGCGGGAGAGTTTGTGGGAACCATCGCCCTGGGGGTGATTGTGGCTCTAATTTCGTCGTTGGCACTGTCGCTGACGGTGATTGCCGCCCTGGCTGGGCGGTTGTTGGGTAATAGTCGGCCTGAAACGATTCAAAATTCAAACACAGTCGGGCCAGTTAAAGCACTCCAGAAATTTTTAGTGCGTCCTGGTAGCTGGTGGGCCGATGGGTTTTCGTCGCCTTACTTGGCTAACCCCTATCGCCGGACTCTACAGTGGACAATGAGATGGCCGCTGGTTGCGATCGCACTTACCTTTAGCATTCCCCTGATTGGCTTTATCGCCGCCCAAACCCTTGATCAGCAGTTTTTTCCATCGGTGTCCCGCGACCAGGTCCAGGTAGAAGTGGAGTTTGCCCCCCAAACCGCCATCGCCCAGACCCGAGGACACATGCTCCAGGCGCGCCGGGTCATGCTAGAAAACCCCAGCGTGGACGACGTGCACTGGTTTGTGGGCGAGAGTGCCCCCAAGTTTTACTACAACTTCACCGGCAATCGGCGCAACCAGGCCCAATACGCCCAGGCTCTGGTACAGCTCAACACCGACCGCAGGGTGGAGCCAATTATCCAAGCCCTCCAGACGCAGCTGGATGACGCCCTTCCATCGGCTCGTGTTTTAGTGCGTCAGCTGCAGCAGGGACCGCCCTTTGATGCCCCCATTGAACTGCGTATTTATGGGCCCAACATTGCGGAACTGCGAAGTCTGGGCATACAGGCCCGACAGATTCTCACGGCAGTACCAGATGTTGTGTACGTGCGAGACGACCTCACCGAAGCGCGGCCAAAACTAGGGCTGACGATAGACGAAGAACAGGCCCAACAAACTGGCCTCAACAATACCGTCATTGCCCAACAGCTAGAGGCTTACCTGGAGGGTAGCGTCGGCGGATCTATTTTAGAAGCCACAGAAAATCTCCCCGTGCGGGTGCGGGTAACCAATAGCAATCGGGCAGACCTGAGCCAAATTGCATCCTTAGATTTGCGCGGAGCCACAGATCGGGCTTCCACCGACACCTTAGGAGAGTTTAGCCTGGTGCCAGAGCTGGCCAAAATCGCCCGCCGTAACGAACAGCGGGTGAACATTGTGCAGGGTTTTATTCAAGCGGGCGTCCTCCCCTCTACGGTGCAGCAGACGTTTGAACAAAAGCTGGCGGAGGCTAACTTTGAGCTGCCCCCTGGCTACTGGTTGGAATATGGCGGCGAACAGGCCGAACAAAGCCAGGCCCAGGGAGATTTGGTGCTCTATGTGCCGCTGCTGGCGTTAGTTATGGTGATGGCCCTAGTGCTCTCCCTGGGCTCGTTTCGACAGGCGGGCATTGTCGCCATGGTGGGGGTGGGCTCCGTTGGCATGGCGCTGTTCTCTCTTAAGGTGTTTGGCGCGGTTATGGGCTTTATGGCCATTGTGGGCAGCATGGGCCTGGTGGGCATCGCCATTAATGACACGGTGATTGTGTTGTCAGCCCTAAATGAGCATAGTGAAGCTAAGCACGGTGACCGCAAAGCGATGGTTGATGTGGTGATCAAGGCAACCCGTCACGTCATTACCACAACCATTACGACCATTGCCGGATTTGTGCCGCTATTGATTAGTGGCGGGCCGTTTTGGCGTCCGTTGGCAATTGCGATCGCAGGTGGCATTACCGGCTCTTCCGTTATGGCCCTCTACTTTGTCCCAGCTGCCTATGCCCTCATCTACCGCCGCAAACGCACTAGAGCCATAAATAAAAAACAGCCGCCTCCTATACTGGAAACAGCTGGTTAGACTGACCAGAGAGATTAACTCAGCCGTCCGCATAACAAAACTTAGAGTTCAAGATTTTCAGCAATTTCGTCCTGATTGTCACGAAGCATTTCAGCCATGGATTCATCCCTGGGTGCATCGACAAATACATACAGGTTAGGAATCATCTCACCTTTGCGCTCAAACCTGACCATTTCAGTGCGCTTAATTTCATAGGTGTGGGCCAGACTATCCAAAGAATCATACAAAAACTCTCCAGACGAATCTCCTTGAATATCTGGATTGGGATGATAAAACTTCCCATAGTTAGGCTCAACTACAACCATATTGGCCTCAGGCACATGTTTCAGAAAATAAACCTGCTCGGCTTCACTCTCCTTAGCCAAAAACTCATAGTTAGTTCCCAAGAAACCCAAACCACTAACTACAACAAGCAAAGCAACAACGGGTGCAATAAGACTTTTTATCATGGGTACTTTCATCTAGTAACGAGCCAAAAAGCTAACTTAACTGACTATTAACTACTTAAAAACATGAGAGAACCCCAGGCATCAAGGCTCTCCCATGCAAGCATTGCAAATAAACGATGCTAAAATTAAGGCCTCAAAAAAACCTAAGAAACAATTAGCGTCCCTTCAGTTGCGCCAGAGGCCGCCTGCCAGGCACCCAAACCACCGGCTAGCTCAGCAACATTCTCATAGCCAACCTCACGTAGCCTAGTAGCAGCATTGGCCGTAACATCATCAGTACCACCATAGACATAGATGTCGCGCTCACTTTCAAGGCTGACAGAAGCACGAGCGACTAGCTCATCCAGAGGCATGGAAATAGAACCTGAAATGCGGCTTTCATTAAAAAAGCTCCGCTCTCTCACATCAATAATAGTTAGGGCAGGCTCACCCCAATCAAGACGATCCTTGAGGTCAAAGACTGTCGAAACAGACTTAAGCGGCTTTGGGACAGGAAAAAATGTGTTAGACATCAGTTTGTCAGCACGGAATGCTGGGTTGAGGTGGGATACACTAATTGTAACGAAACTTAAATAAAAAGCAATTTATGTTTCATGCCAATTGACATATTCAAAAGGATTTATCTCAAAATCATCTGCATGATTCACTCCCAAAGCGTCAAACCTCTGACCGATGGCTTGGAGACCACAGGTCAGACCGCATACAATCGCTGAAAACGTTGGGTGGCAGTCATAGATCCCGCATACATAGATCCCACATACAGATTAGGGAATGAGCACCCACCTCAGCCCAGCAGCCCTGACTCACCATGCCCAGCAGCAAATTTCTTTCTATTTAGCAGTTATGTAGCAGTCGCTTGGGCCATATGGCGTAGCCAAAACACGACATCAAAAACTGAGGTACAATAAATCTAAAGAAAATCTTAAAAAATACTTAGAACAAACGTAGCTTTAATTTTCTGAAGAAATAGAATGTTCCTACAACAGAACAAACAGTATGGATGCTTCAAAGCTACGATTACTTTGGTCTGTGATCCTAGAAAATTCGCCAGAGAATATTGCCAAAATTCCTGAAGCTTTCTTTGTTACCCACATCCTCGAACAGATACAGGCAAGGGTTTGCTTAAGTGTAGACGAGCAGAACGCCATGCAATCCTACCTAAAGAGCAAACGGGGCTTAATTCTTGACATGATGCAGGGCTAGAAAGCAGGGTTTCTCTTGCCGCTTAACAGTGCTCGCCCATGCTCTTTAGCGGTGCCATGGCAACTCTTCGCTCCCAGCGGCCCCAGCTAAAAAGCACCCACACTACTCTCTAGCCCCCAAACAATTAGGAATGTACCTCCGCTAGAATCTGCACTCGCTGTGGTTGCACAATCACACGACCATCCTCATCCACATCTAGAACAGCCGTTCCTCCAGCTTGAACCTGACCGGCCAACAGAGCTTCGGCCAAACTGTCTTCGACCAGGCGTGTAATCGCTCTTCTTAAAGGGCGAGCACCATAGCTAGGATCGTAGCCGGCTTCAACCAGTTTATCCTTCAAAGCCTCTGTTACATCGATCTTGATACCTTGGTCAGTCAAACGACCGCAAACATCCTGTAGCAAAATTTCAGCAATCTGCTTGACCTCGCTACGGGCAAGTTGATGAAACACAACAATTTCATCTAAACGGTTGAGAAATTCAGGCCGAAACGATTGCTTTAGCGCATCGTTAACCTGGTCACGAATGCGATTATATTTGACCGTAGTGGCATCCTCATCCACCATTTCAAATCCAATCCCGCTGCCCTGT
This sequence comes from Cyanobacteria bacterium J06554_1, assembly GCA_038534515.1. Taxonomy (GTDB): domain Bacteria; phylum Cyanobacteriota; class Cyanobacteriia; order Phormidesmidales; family Phormidesmidaceae; genus Leptothoe. Next base: position 25,077 of record JBCAWO010000044.1, on the reverse strand, counting down.
TTTTCAATCACCCGAGAGCCGATGTTGGACGTCATGATGATCAGGGTGTCGTTAAAGTTCACCACCCGACCTTGGGAATCGGTTAGTCGGCCATCCTCTAACAGCTGCAACAGCAGATTAAAAACATCTGGATGAGCCTTCTCAATTTCATCAAACAGCACAACTGTATAGGGTTTACGTCGCACAGCTTCTGTCAGCTGACCGCCATCGCCGTACCCCACATAGCCAGGAGGCGACCCAATCATCTTAGAAACCGACTGGGGCTCCATATATTCGGACATGTCCAGGCGAATGATCGCATCTTCGGTGCCAAACACCATATCTGCTAAGGCTTTGGTCAGTTCCGTTTTACCCACCCCCGTCGGACCACAGAAAATAAAGCTAGCAATGGGTCGCTGAGCACCTCTCAACCCTACTCTTGCCCGTCGAATTGCTTTGGCAACGGCGTTCACAGCATTGTCTTGACCAATGATGCGCTGGTGTAGGGTGTCTTCGAGCTTCATTAGCATGGCAGACTCAGATTTAGTGATCTGATGGGCTGGAATACCTGTCCATGAGGCGACTACCTGGGCAATGTCATCTACGCCCACGACCGGCTGGCTGGCTGTGGTCCTGTGACTGTTAAACTCATCGAGTTTTGCCTCCATGGCAATTTCTTGATCGCGCAGCTGAGTGGCGCGATCAAAGTCCTGGGCGTTTACCGCTGCACGTTTATCCCAGATGATTTTACGGAGAGACTGCTTGAGTTCTTTTGCCAGTGATGTGTGAGCATGGCGTAAATGCACACAAGAACCAGCTTCATCAATTAAATCAATGGCTTTATCTGGCAAATACCGGTCTGCGATATAGCGATCCGCTAGCTTAGCAGCGGCAGCCAGGGCCTCATCAGAGATGGTCAGGTTGTGGTGTTGTTCGTAGCTAGCCCGCACACCGTGCAAAATCTCAATAGTCTCTTCGACGCTGGGTTCGTTGACTAGCACAGGCTGAAAACGCCGTTCCAATGCGGCATCTTTTTCAATATATTGGCGGTACTCATCGAGGGTGGTGGCACCAATGCACTGTAGTTCACCTCGTGCTAAGGCAGGCTTGAGCAAGTTGGCCGCATCCATACCTCCGGCCATGCCCCCCGCACCGACTAGGGTATGGACTTCATCAATTAGCAGAATAATGTTGCCAGCCTGATTGACGTCTGCCAAGATTTGCTTCAGCCGCTCCTCAAACTCACCGCGAAATCGAGCCCCCGCCACCACAGCATTAAGGTCCAGGCTCAGCACACGCTGATTAAACAGATGTTCTGGCACAGTTTGATTAACAATTCGCTGGGCCAGCCCCTCACCAATGGCGGTTTTACCAACACCAGGTTCGCCGATCAGTACGGGGTTATTTTTGCGGCGGCGACCGAGAATTTGAACCACACGCTCAATTTCCTGGTCGCGGCCAACAACCGGGTCGATTTTACCGTCACTGGCCAGCTGAGTTAGGTCAGTGGCAAATTCTTCTAACGCTTTTCCTCTGGCTCTGTTAGGTGACGTTTTGGCCCCCCCGGCCGGTACAGGTAGCCGTTCACCCACTGCTCGAATAATGGCGATGCGAAGCTTGATCAAGTCGACATCCAACATTTGCAAGACCTTTGCAGCCGCACTGTCAGGATGACTGGTGATCGCTAAGAGTAGATGCTCTGGACCAACATAGGTCTGGCCTAGCCGTTGAGCTTCCTCAACTGACTGCTCTAACAGCTGTTTAGCACCGGGAGTAAAGGGAATTTCAGCCGCTGGGCGTTGACCATCGGTTTTTAGAATAGTCTCAACCGCTGATTGAACCGCTTGCAGAGTTATGCCAGCCTCCTTAAGCACAGGAGCTGTAAGACTGTCATCCTGGGTGATTATCCCCACCAAGATTAGTTCAGTACCAACATAATGTTGACTGAACTGGCTGGCTTGCTGCTGGGCGGTCATAATGGCCGCGACTGCCTGGTCGTTGAAAAGCTCAAACATGGTACGGGGTGCTTATGGGCTACAAAATGATGGGAAGGTGTCAAACGTAAGAATTGCCCGCAAAGGGGATGGTGCTTGAAGTGCGCGCTATCGTTGAATCCCCTTTGAAAGGTCGAATGGGTGAAACCAACGAATAAAGCTAATGGTCGAATCTGGCGAAAAAGAGTGTCGAAACGCAGATTCCTCTCAGGACGTTGCCGTGGCCGCCTAATTCATTAATTTGTGTAAACATCAGTATTGAAGATACTAATTTACTTGAGTCTGACTTAGGGAGGGGGGAAACCCGTACACATGTGTATTTCTAACTATCTACCAGTCGGTTCGGCAAACCACAGGGTGCGATTACGGCATTCCACCCTACGTTCAATTCTGAGAATTATTTACATTAGTTTACATAGGATTCAGACTACAAAGGCGTGAGCCCAAGCTCTGTGCGTGACGTTGGGAGTATTTAGGTCAAAGCCTTAGCTGGGGTTCAAGTTCAAGTTCTTTGCGTACTTTGATCAAACAGCATGCGAAAAATGAGTAATCCCCAAACTGATACAGATTTAGTCCGTATTTATTTAAAGGAGATTGGGCGTATCCCAATGCTCACCCAGGAACAAGAAGTAACCTATGGAAAATCAGTGCAGACTCTGATGAAGCTGGAAGCACTCAAAGCCAAGATTGTGGAAACCTCATCGTGTGAGCCAACGTTGGATGAGTGGGCACAAGCGGCAGACATGACGACTGAAGCCCTTGAAGTAGCGCTGAGGGAAGGGCAAAAAGCTAAGAGCATAATGGTAAAAGCTAACCTGCGACTGGTCGTATCTGTTGCTAAGAAATATCTCAAGCGTAATGTTGAGATTTTAGATCTGATTCAAGAAGGGACGATTGGGCTCCACCGTGGGGTGGAGAAATTTGACCCGGCTAAGGGGTACCGCTTCTCTACCTATGCCTATTGGTGGATTCGACAGGCCATGACTCGTGCGATCGCAGAAAAAAGTCGTACAGTGCGCCTGCCCATTCACATCCATGAAAAACTCAACAAAATCAAGAAGACACAGCGCCAGCTAGCCCAACAGCTAGGTCGGTCTGCCACCCATCAAGAAATAGCCCATGAGTTAAACTTATCTCCGGAAAAAGTGCGCGACTGTCTTGGCTATGTGCGACAGCCACTCTCTCTAGACCTGCGTATGGGAGACAGCCAAGACGTGGAGCTAGGCAGCCTCTTAGAAGATGAGGGCCCCTTACCAGAAGACTACGCTGCCCAGAGCCTGATGTCTTCAGATGTGGCCAACATGATTAGCACCCTCACTCAACAACAGCAAACCGTTATCTCTTTGCACTTTGGGCTTAAAGATGGCAAAAAGATGACCTTTGCCCAAATTGGAGAACAGCTTAACGTCAGCCGTGAGCGGGCTCGTCAAATAGAGCGAGAGGCGTTCAGATTTCTCCGACGCGAATATGACACCATCCGCGATCATCTGGTAACTGTCTAACCCCCCACATTTGGCTTTGAGTCATCCTCTACAGGAGAGCATTTAGCTGCTGCACCCGTGTATCTTGCCGCTGCCGTACGATCTGTCGGTAAGTATCGACCAAGGCTTTGGCCAGCTGTCCTTCCACCACCGATGCCTCATCACGAGACCCATAGGCCGAAGCCAATAGGGGTTGAATAGCAGGCTGCAAAAACGTGGTGGCTAATTCAGTAAACAGTGCTTCATCCCAGGCCAGGTCTGCCTCGTAGGCTTCAGGTGTGACCGTCAAATGGGCTTTTGCCACACAACGAATCACACTGCGTAACGGATAAAAAAGACACTGGGAAGCCATAGCTAACTCTTGAAAAAATCCAAGGACGATTGATTGTTGTGCAGTATACGTCCCTATTTTTTTCTTTTGCAACTATCTTTCTAAAGGTTTCCCAGTTAGCCATGTAGCCTACTCAGCCATAGGACATGGAATGGATGGTGACCAATCAATCTGTTGGGTGCTAAAAACTTAGAATGTTTGACCCGTTGCAAATGGCTAAATATGTAATACCAAATCCGAATTCATTAAACCCAATTAAAAATAGATAATCCCGTAGGGGCATTCCCTTGTGGCTGCCCTTCGATACCGGGCACTATCAGCCAGAATTTCGTATGATTTGCAAAAAAAAGCTGGTGAACTAAAGTCACCAGCTCAAACGCCATGGATTATTGCCCACTGTTAAACACAGGAGCAGATCGAGACTTAAACAGGGTAGACCTGTAGAAGTTTGCCAGCCAGATAGCCATAGCCAATGATGGGCTGGCTGCATTCGTGCTTGACAGGACCCACCTGGGCAACGGCAGCAACACCGTATAGACCGGGAGTTAGCTGAGCAAGCTGAGCAGTTCCTGTCCACTCCAACACATACTCATAGGTATCTTTGACAGTCGTAATCACGACTTCCACATCTTTCTCAGACGCAGCACCGCCAATACCTTCAAACGCAAAGCGAACGTGTATTTCAGTGCCTAGGCACATCAGTAGAGATGTCAGAGGGCTCTTGTTGAACTCAATTTTTAAGCTAACGGTAAACTCTTCATTGTCAGCGACAATGTAGGGCGAATTAGCAGGAGCAACGATAAAATCGTCCTTGGACTTATCACCGGCGCTAGTGATAGTCAAAGCACTCATGGAGAAAAAAGCAGGACCTATAATATTCTTAGAATAGGTCTCGGTATCAGAAACCTGCTTAGTAGGTTGAGCAATCATTGTTTTAACCTCATACGTTTTTTTGGCCGAATTACTAACACAATGATGAGTTTTTATAAGACTCATCATTGCTTTTGTTATTCAGCACATTTATATCTTGCAATCTTGGTTAATCCCCGCCATCACCCCCCAGGGTACTCTTAAAAAACGCCTATATTTTTGAAATTCTAAACTCCGATATATGGCGTTAGCCCATTGGTTAAGACAATTAAAAATTCCTAAAAGCGTTAAGTTACAACGCCAATAGGACGCTGGCCATAAATCTCTTTGAGGCTTGTTGCCATCTGTAGCATCCGTCAGGTTAGTCAATACAATGGGTGGGGAGCACGTCATCCTCTAGTTAGAGAAAATGCATGCTAGAGGTCTTGCATCAGGTAAATCATGATGAACATAGACCGGCAACAAGCGCTTAACGAACACGTCAATGCTATCGCTCAAATCCTTTACGCAGATGCAGACTCTCAAGGCCTGCCGATGGGAAATTTAGCCGAGATTGAGATGACAGTGCGTCATCAACTTCAAAGCCAGGTATCTCCGCAGTTAGGTAATTTTTTATCCAATCTTGTTGCCCAGAAGATACTGACGCTCCAAGATACCTCAAAAGCACCTTAGGGACCTTGAGTTTGGGACCGCAACAAGCGCTCACGTTGGGTGTTCAACCACGGGTACAACAGAGCCCCTATCTAGCGATGTGCTGTTTACGCATGTGTGCCAAAGCGTCCTATCAACAGGCTGAAACCGATATTGCTATGCTCACTGGTATCCGCGTCAGTGCAAAAACGCAGGAACGCATTGTCAAACGCTCCAACCTACCTGAGCCAGTCAGTGATGAGCCTGTCCAAGAACTGGCACTGGATGGAGGCATGGTTCGTGTCCGTACCCCTAAAGGCCAGCCCAGCGAATGGCGACAGTATCACGCTATCCGAGTGAATCGAGACGGCATTGGGATGGCGTGGTTTAAGCAACCTAAGGCATTGCTCAGTTGGATTCTCACCCTACCGATGGCCACTCTTGTCTATCTGTTAGGGGATGGTCATCGTGGCATCTGGTCACTGTTCGGACAAATGGCTATCGCCGGTCTTAAAGATGAGATCCTTGATTGGTTTCATCTCAAAGAGAATTTGTATAACGTTGACGCCGACCCTGACCAACTAGAGACGCTCTCCTCTTATTTATGGGAAGGCCAAGTGGGCCAAGCGAAAGCCGTATTGAAGGACCTTCAGTCCCCCTCAGCGAAACGATTTCGAGCGTATCTTGACCAGCATTCCCAGAGGATTCCCAACTACCGGTATTACCAAATGGAAGACTTGCCCATTGGCTCAGGTCCCGTAGAGTCTCTAGTCAAACAAGTGGATGCACGATTACAACTAACAGGAGCTCAGTGGAACACAGAAAGTCTCCCACAGATGCTAAAGCTACGGTGTGCTTATCTAAACAAACACTTTGATTGTATTCCTACGCTCAGAGAATGACGTGCTCCCAATGGGTGTCCCTGAAAGCCTTTAGTTTCAACGGCTAACCTGACGCGCAAATGTTCTAATGCATCAGGACATTTGCCATAACAAAAACGCCTTGGCCGTATGACCAAGGCGTTTTTGTTATCAAAACAGGTGATAGAACGCTAGAAAGCAGTGTCTGAGCTAGCCAAGCCTAAGCGGTTGCCGGATAGACGCTTACTTTCTTACGGTTCTTACCTTTGCGCTCAAATGTGACAACACCATCCGCGAGGGCAAATAGGGTGTCGTCACCACCGCGACCGACGTTCTCTCCGGCGTGATACTTGGTGCCACGCTGGCGAATGATGATGTTGCCTGTTGTTACAACTTGACCACCGTACTTCTTAACACCTAAGCGTTTTGAGTTGGAGTCGCGACCGTTTCGCGTACTACCTGTACCTTTCTTATGAGCCATTACTTAAATCTCCGTGCTTGCTTCAGTATAAACTGCTGGGTTTCAACGTCTCTATTCTTCTTCTTCGCTAGCGGCTGGAGCATCATCCGCAGTTATTGTTTTGCCACCAACGTTGATTGAATCAATCATCAAGCGGGTTAGCTCCTGGCGATGACCGCGCTTCTTACGGGTCTTTTTCTTGGGCTTCATCTTATAGACGATAACCTTCTTGCCGCGTAGGTGACGGACCACGGTACCGGTGACACTTGCACCATCGACAAGGGGTTGCCCAATGCTAGTGTCGTCTCCGTCGTTGACTAACAAAACCTTATCGATTGTGATGCTGGCGTCTTCGTCCACTGCCAGACGATTGATGTCATAAAAGCGACCGGGCTCGACCTTAAGCTGAGTGCCACTCGCTTCAATAATTGCGTATGCCATTGATTCTCCCTTGCCGTACAGGTAGCAGTAGTTGCTTCAGACCTGATCCGAGCAGATTTTTTGCACAGAGTCTAATCATCGTTAATTTGGGTAGGTGCTGTCAAGGGGCAATTTAGTAGATGGTGAGCCAAGGGCCATGGGCAGGCTGCCAGGCAGTTTTGCCATTCCCTAACGTCTTTACAGTTTTTGATATATGAGACCCTCACTGATTCCGTCCTGATTTTCCATGGTGTGGACGTTTTATTTATTTGAATCGTGTTCTCCATGCAAGAGGGAAATTCGGGCTTATGTCAGATTTATTGATGTTGATGGCGCAGCTAACCGCTCCAGAACCACTCAATGGTCCGAATCCGGACCTTGACATTGCACCGATGGCAAAAGCTGCCGTAGATGCCGCCAGTCAGATTGAGCAGTCAATACCGGCACCAGCTGTGCAGGGAACTATGGACCTCACACCTGAGTTTTCTAGGGAAGTCGCGGCTCGACGACAGAAACTCTTACACCTGCAGCAAACGGCCCGTCGCCCCAAACCAACGGCCTATGCAACAACGCCTCGCGCCCTGGAAGTGGCCCGTCGCCAACCGGTGGCCGCCGTGTCTGGACCAAAACCCGTCAGCGGTCCTCAGCTGTTTGAGCAGCGTTGGGCGGCTCTGCAATCTGGTTCGCTATACACGCGGGTATCGCCAGATAGTTTTCATGGTCAGTGGGCCAAGGCAACCTATCAGCCCACCTATGGGGAGTGGCAAGGACTATTAAAGCGAGAAGCAGCTGCGATCGCAGCCGGCCAAGGCACCAATCGCCTAACCGTCGTTGTTGGCGATTCCCTTAGCATGTGGCTGCCGCCCGAAATGCTTCCCCGCGATCGCTTCTGGCTGAATCAAGGTATTTCCGGTGATACCACCGGCGGTATTTTGCAACGACTGTCTGCCTTTGCCAACACTAACCCCGACACCATCCACCTCATGGCCGGTGTCAACGACCTAAAAAATGGGGCTAGCGACCGGGAAATTTTGACCAATCTCCATCAGATTATGGCCAGACTGAGACAGCAGCATCCCACAGCCCGCGTCGTTGTCCACTCGATTTTGCCAACACGGTGGGAAAACATTCCCAGCCAGCGCGTGCGCTCCCTCAACACTCAGATCGCCCAGCTCACCGACTATCACCAGCTAGATTATTTAGATTTACACCCCAGCTTTAGCAACGATACGGGCAATCTGCGCCAGGAACTTACCACCGATGGGTTACACCTGAACCGCCTCGGCTATCAGGTCTGGCAGCTGGCTATTCTAGAAGTGTAGACATCATCCAACAAGGGGCGCTTTCCAAGTAGCCGACCTGCCCCGTAGAATATAGGGCCAAGGTCAATTCACTAGCAAGTGCCCACATGAAATCCTATCTGGCTGCAGCATTGCAGATGACCAGCGTGCCTGACTTGGGGAAAAATCTTACCCAGGCAGAAGAGCTGATCGATCTAGCAGTTCGTCGCGGAGCCGAGTACATTACCCTGCCCGAGAACTTTTCTTTTCTAGGGGACGAGTCCGGCAAGGTAGCCCAGTCCGCTGATATTTGTGCTGCCAGTGAACAATTTCTCAAGACCATGGCCCAACGCTATCAGGTCACCCTTTTGGGCGGTGGTTACCCGGTGCCCACCGATGATGGTCGGGTGTACAACACGGCCTTATTGGTCGATGCCAACGGCGACGTGCTGCTGCGCTACGAAAAGGTGCACCTGTTTGATGTCAACCTGCCCGATGGCAACACCTACCAAGAGTCTGCCACCGTCACTTCGGGCGAAGCGCTACCGTCAGTTTGCAAGACCCATGACCTGGGTATCCTGGGCATTTCCGTTTGCTACGATGTGCGATTCCCAGAGCTATATCGCCATCTATCCCAGCAAGGTGCCGAGGTGATCACCGTCCCAGCCGCCTTTACGGCATACACCGGCAAAGACCACTGGCAGGTACTGCTGCAAGCACGCGCCATTGAAAACACCTGCTACATGATTGCCCCCGCCCAAACCGGATTTCACAATAGTATTCGCCAGTCCCACGGCCATGCCATGATTGTCGATCCCTGGGGAATTGTGTTAGCAGATGCCGGTCAGGATGTGGGGATGGCCATCGCCGAAATCACACCGTCACGGTTAGGACAGGTCCGTCAGCAAATGCCATCTTTAAATCATCGGGTCTTTGCTTAGGAAACAGCCCATTCAAGACGGTATTTTTTCCTTCAAGAAAGCGATAAACCCGCTCACAATGAGCCAATGGCATCGAGCTAACTCATGTAGAGTAAACAAGATGAGTTAGTTTCTACGGTTCACATGATCGATCTAACCGATGTGCTGTCAGGCATGGGAAGCAGTCTACCTATACTGGCAGAAGTCAATGAAGCTGAACTAGGACCCTTGGTCTTGGCCAGCGTGTTGCTTAGCCTGATTGTTATTTACCTGGCCGCTAAGCTTGGTGGAGAGCTGTGCGCTAGGGTTAACTTACCATCTGTTTTAGGTGAACTAGTTGGTGGTGTGGTGGTGGGCGTCTCGGCCCTTAACTTGATTGTTTTTCCAGAAGGAGCCGAACCTGTCCATTCGTTCCTGATGGATTTTGTCCAGCTCACGGCCAACTTAGAACCAGACGCTCTCCTGGTCATATTCAAGAGTCAAAGTGAGGTCGTCTCTGTCCTAGCTGAGATTGGGGTCATCATCTTACTATTTGAAATTGGCTTAGAATCTGACCTCAAAGAACTCATTCGCGTTGGGCCACAGGCAGCGGTGGTCGCCATTGTCGGCGTAGTGGTGCCCTTTGTGGCAGGCACCGCCGGACTGATTGCCCTCTTTGGTGTAGAGACGATTCCAGCTGTCTTTGCTGGGGCTGCACTCACCGCAACGAGCATTGGTATTACCGCTAAGGTTTTAGCCGAGCTGCAAACCCTCAGCTCACGCGAAGGACAAATCATCATTGGGGCAGCTGTTCTTGACGATGTCTTAGGAATTATTGTCCTGGCGGTGGTGGCCAGTCTGGCTAAAACAGGTGAGATCGAAATCACCAACGTTATCTTTCTGATTATTGGCGCAGCCGTATTTTTAGTCGGTTCGATTTTGCTCGGGCGATTGTTCAGTCCGCTGTTTGTCGGTCTAGTCGATCAGATGCAAACCCGTGGCCAGGTGTTGATTAGTTCCCTGGTATTTGCCTTTGTGCTGTCTTATATTGCTGCAGCCATTCAACTAGAAGCGATTTTGGGGGCATTTGCAGCCGGACTGATTTTGGCTGAAACCACTAAGCGTAAAGAACTAGAAGAACAAATCAGCCCCATTGCGGACATGCTAGTGCCCGTCTTTTTTGTGACCGTCGGTGCCCATACTGACATCAGCGTGCTCAATCCGTTGAACCCAGCTAACCGAGAAGGTCTGGTTATTGCCTCATTTCTGGTCATTGTTGCCATCATCGGCAAAATTATCACCGGGTTTACCGTCTTTGGGCAAGAGGGCATCAACCGACTTGCCATTGGTGTTGGTATGATTCCGCGTGGAGAGGTTGGTTTAGTCTTTGCTGGTGTGGGTGCGGCCAGTGGTGTTTTATCTGAATCATTAGATGCAGCCATCATTGTGATGGTCATTTTTACCACCTTTGTAGCGCCACCCTTGCTGCGGATTGTCTTTGATGACGATGAAAATGGCCCCAGTGATGCTATGGCAACTCCGGAAATGGCGGAGGCTGCTGCAGACTGAGATAACCGTCCTATTTGCACTACCAGCTAGCACACAGCTTGTGCTCAGGTCTAGACCCTGGCCCCAGCTTTGCTATATCAATTTTTTCTCTCCCCTCGGCAGACTCAGCAAACCTGTTGATGTCTGTCGGTGGGGTGAGCGCTTACTATGGCGTTGTTCATATTGGCCATATGGGTTATTCAGGCCTACTCTATGGCATCTGTGGGGTTGCGATCGCAATCGATAGTCAGCCATATTCATCAAAATGGCCGAGCTTATGGCCCTATCTATTCAAAGTTACGTAATATTGCTTAAACGTTTTGTATGAGACTAAAATCTAACGAAAAATCCGACTAAACTCTAATCAGCGTAAAATACCTAAAGCAGTAAGCGTCCTTAGCTATGACAAAATTCCTTCAAATGCCCAGACAAACAGGTAAAATTGGCGTTTTTGACAGCGGTGTTGGAGGATTAACAGTATTACGGGAGATTGTGACCCATCTTCCTGATGAATCTCTGCTTTACTTTGGCGATACGGCTCGCGTACCCTACGGCGATCGTTCAAAGACAGAGCTGGTGCAGTTTGTGAGAGAAATTATTACCTGGATGCAGGGCCAGGGCGTCAAGATGGTGGTGATGGCCTGTAATACAAGTTCGGCGCTGGCGTTGGAAACAGTCCGTGCCGAGTTTGACCTGCCCATTCTTGGGATTATTCTGCCGGGGGCCAGGGCCGCGGCAAAAGCGGGTAAGCGTATTGGCGTAATTTCGACAGTCGCCACGGCTAAAAGTAATGCTTATAAGCAGGCAATTTTAGAAGCGTCGCCAGCGGCTAAGGTTTGGCAGGTGGGCTGTCCTGACTTTGTCCCCCTGATTGAGAAAAGCCGCATTGATGACCCCTATACACGGGCAGTGGCCACGGATTATTTAAAACCTTTGATGGCAGCTAACATTGACACCCTGGTATATGGCTGCACCCACTATCCCCACCTGGCACCGCTGATGGACCAGATTTTACCGCCGTCGATTACGGTCATCAATCCAGCAAATTCTTTGGTGTCTGCCATGACCAAGGAATTAGATATTCTAGGGTTGCGCAACAATGGCTCAAAGTTAGATATCGATTTTTATGTGAGCGGTGATCCCAAACAGTTTGCTGAGGTTTCGGGTCAATGGATCGGCTTTAAACCCGATGTCCAGCAGGTCAGTTTGTCGGTTTTAGAAGGACTTGCGATCGCATAGTCCGTCTGTCTACCCCCACCCTAGCTTTGCCCCCTTAGCTCACAACATTGGGAAGCCAACGTCTTTGAATAGCTAAACGCAGGGGGCGCAGTATACTGCGCCCCCTGCGTTTTCACAGCAAACTGTATTAGTCAGAATTAGTCAGATAATCAACTAAGCCTAGCCAGCCAGGGCGGCTAACACCTTGTCATGGATTTCACCATTGCTGACAATGACGCCCTGGTTATCTACAAAGCGGGGCTCCTTGGAAAAATCCAGGGTTTTACCATGCATATCGGTTACTTTTCCACCCGCTTCCTCGATGACCAGTACCCCAGCAGCATGATCCCAAATCTTTTCACGATAGTCGGGATACTTAGCAGAGGGTAGGCGCAGATATAGCACCGCATTACCAGAGGCAACCGCGCCATATTTAGCCTGGCTGTCCATGCGAATAGAGTCAGTGGTAATACCCGCAGCCTTAGCAATACGGGAATGGAGTTCCTGATCGCCGTGGGCAACACTTTCTACAAAGCGGAAGTTCTCAGTATCAGCCGAGGAGGTAACAGAAATTTTCTCAGGGTTGCTACCGTCCATGTCCATCATCATGGCCCCTTCCCCCCGAATAGCCACAAACAGAATGCCAGAACGGCCACCAAGTTTTAAGGCAGGGCAGCCCAAAATTCCCACTTTGATATCACCATCTTCCACCATAGCCAGAGCAACTGCATACTGATCGCCCCGCAAAAAGCCCTTAGTACCATCGATGGGATCTAGGGTCCAATAGCGTGGGCTAACGTCGCCATTGCCCTGGTCAATCCAGCCAGGAATCTGCTCATCGGTAGCGTCAGGCAGCACAGTTTTTACATAGCCGGTCACCTGGGCTAGGCGAGCAGCCATCTCTGGCGTTCTGAGATCGTCAGCGTCTTCTTCACCAACGATGGGATCGCTGGGAAAGGCATCTTTGATCAGTTTGCAGACAATGGCCTGGGCACCAAAATCAGCCACCGTTACCGGGCTTTTATCAGATTTTTCAATAGCTTCGGGGACCATTTCAGCCCGAACTTTTTCACATACCGTAGCCGCCGCTTGGACCGCTGCGATCGCAATTTCTTTTTCCTTTTCGTAAGCCATAATCAATAACGATAAAGAATTAACACAAATACGATGACTCCCTGCACAGTTTACCGGAATACACTTGTCCCCTCAGCAGAATATTGGTGAATTTATCTAGATATGGTGATTTGAGCTAGTTACCGTGGGCAATCCAGGCGCGGGTACCAAAATAACCGCAGCTCAGACTAGCCACCTGGCTGGCCTGGGTAAGGGCGGCCAAAAAATCCCCAGCCCAGCCATGACAAAATGCTCCGTGGAAAATATCTCCAGCCCCCAGGGTGTCGACCACGGCTGTGGCCGGTACCGCCAGCTCACTAAGGTGCCCCCGGTCGCTGACCACAATCGGAGCCTCGCCCTGGGTAATGGCAACATACGGTATTCTCAGACGCTGCAGATAGGGCAACGCCTCTGACTTATCTGGCGGCTGAAAATTTGCTGAGGCAATCACCACGGTAGCCAGGGTAAGCACCTGGTCAAACCCCGGCTTCCAACTGCCTGCATCCACCACAACAGGAATATCCAAGGCTTTTGCCGTTGACGCAATCTGTCGGCTCAACGCCATCTGATGCCCGTCTAAAAGCACCACATCTATATGGGATAGGACACCGCCTATGGACTGGGGCTCTACCTGTAGCCCCACCGCATTACGGGAGATGACCGCCCGTTCGCCTGCTTGAGACACCACAATCGAAGAGACGGGCGGTGGGTCGTCTCGATCAGGGGTGAGATCCGTTATGCTCACCCCCACATGGGCCATATCCTCCCGCAGCAGTGCGGTCACCGGATGTTGCCCCACCGAGGCCATCACCGTTGCCTGACCACCCAGGGCTGAAAAGGCCACGGCGGCGTTGGTTGCCGGGCCACCCGCTACCATCATGGCGGCCTGGGCCACTAGCTTTTCATTAGCCTGGGGCGGTCGCTGCGCCTGGTAGATGCAGTCCAGGGTCATAAGACCAACAAATAATCCCTGCATAGTTATGAATTGTGGGCGGTTGAAATTATTGAATGCCCATGATTTTTACCACTTTATGTAAACTCAAAACTAAGATTTCAAACTCTGTACCTTGTCTGACTCCCTACTTCCCAACGCCCAATCGTCTGGCATCTTGTACCTCGTTGCCACTCCCATCGGCAACCTCGAAGACATCACGTTTCGGGCGGTTCGGATCCTGAATGAGGCGACCCTGATCGCAGCTGAAGATACACGCCACACCGGAAAGCTGCTGCACCATTTTCAGATCGAGACGCCGCAAATTAGCTACCACGAGCACAACGCCCAGACTCGAATTCCCCAGCTAATTGAAAAACTCCAGACAGGACAAACCATTGCCCTGGTCAGCGATGCGGGAATGCCAGGAATTTCTGATCCGGGCTATGAACTGGTGTGTGCCTGTGCCGAGGCCGACATTGCGGTGAGTCCCATTCCAGGCCCTGCCGCCGTGGTTAGCGCCATTGCCGCGTCGGCCTTACCATCAGATCGGTTTACCTTTGAGGGCTTTTTGCCCATAAAGGGCAAAAAGCGAGCTGAACGTCTGGCACAGCTTGCCAAAGAGCCGCGCACCATGGTGCTCTATGAAAGTCCCCATCGATTGCTCAAAACCCTAACTGACTTGCAAAACTCTCTAGGCACCGAGCGGCAGATCACGGTGGCCAGGGAACTGACCAAGCGCTATGAGGAATTTTGGCGGGGAACCATCAGTGGAGCGCTTGAGCATTTTACGGTGACCGAGCCTAGGGGGGAGTTTACGGTTGCGATCGCAGGTCACACCGCCACACCAGAAACCATCTCCGAAACCGAGCTGCTCCAAAAGCTACAGTCATTGATTAGTCAAGGACTTTCCCCATCCAAAGCTAGCCGACAGCTAGCCCAAGAAACCGGGCTTTCTAAGCGCGAGATCTATCAGCTTAGCCTCACCCTAAAACAAGAATAAAGATGCACGAGCTTTATATCTCTGGCAAAGCAAACCAGTCATCCCAACTCAAATCACGTCCGGGAAACCCGACGGACTCAAAGGGCCAATCAGCCATTAACCACTGCCTAACATCTGCTAGCAGGCGCTCTTCTAACCCACTGGCCAATTCGCTCTGACGTGCCCACAGCAGCGCATAGGCATCATAGCCCTGACGATCTGACGGATAAAAATATACGCAGCCCAAACAACGACTTTCATCCAAGCTCATCATGGTGTAGGCAAAGGATGTCCGTCGCTGAAACTCCTTTTGATGCCAGCCCAGGTCAATCAAATCTTGCTCTAGAGACAGACCGTCGGGCCAGGTGCTGGGGGGAGGGAAAATGCCTTTGAGATGGTCAGCACTGGTAACCACCGCGTCAAAATCCTTTACCACATCGTTGACCGTCAGCATGCGTAGACGATAGTCATCCGTCTCAAATACGTCTGGCACATCAAAATCTTCGGGGACTAAGCGTTTAACCATCGGCTTACTTTAGTTTTTGCTCAAGCGATTGAAAATCACGATTAATTTCAACCCATAGGGATTTATTTAGCGGGTCGGTTTTAAGGGCTTTATCTAGGTAGATCCGAGCCTTGGCTAGCTGGCCCTGACCGATCAGCTCACGTCCCCAGCGTTGGTAGGTGATTGCCTGCCACTGACGAACTTCTGAGTCATGGGTAATGCGTTGGGCTAACCCTTCCACAAGTGCGATCGCACGGGGATATTTCTGCTGCTTAAATAGTGTCTGCAGCTGTCGATAGGAATCCTGCTTAAGCTTTTGCTCATGGTCCGATAACCCCGGATTAGTTTGCACCGGACTCGGCTCTTCCTCCACAAGGTCTTCAGCTATTTCAGCCTCATCATCGGGCTGAAAAACTTCCAGCAGCGCCTCATAGGCCTTCGTCACCTTAATAAAGCGATCCTGTGCCCCCTGGTCATCCGGATTAACATCCGGATGATACTTGCGCGCTAATTTGCGGTAGGCCGATTTTACATCCTCAAACGAAGCCCCCGTCCGTAACCCTAATGTGCGGTAATGATCAGCTAACCCCATTGCACCCAAAGATCTGCTCAAGCTTCTGTCATTAAAGCGCAGAACATGACGAGTAAACGGAGCAGCCGCATCTATAAGATAAAGCGCACATTAAATCCGCTCTTCAATCACCCGATCAATCAGACCATAGGTTTTAGCCTCTGCCGCCGACATAAAGTTATCGCGATCCGTATCCTTTTCAATTTGGTCAAGGGTTTGACCGGTATGCTCTGCCATTAAGCCATTTAAGCGATGCTTAATTTGCACAATGTGATTGGCCTCAATCTCAATATCTGTGGCCTGCCGCTGACCAACGCCACCCAGAGGCTGGTGAATCATAATACGTGAGTGGGGCAGTGCTAACCGCTTACCCGGAGCACCGGCACACAGCAAAAATGAGCCCATGGACGCAGCCAGACCCACACAAATAGTCACCACTTCCGACTTGATATAGCGCATCGTATCGTAAATGGCCATCCCGGCTGTCACTGAACCACCAGGAGAGTTGATGTAGAGATAGATGGGCTTAGTGGGATCGTCAGAATCTAAATAAAGCATGTACGCCACAATGGCATTAGCAATGCCGTCACTCACTTCTTCAGTCAAGAAAATGATCCGTTCACGAAACAGACGCTCGTAAATGCTGATCCACTGTTCGTAATTGCCGCCAGGAAGACGATAGGGGACGCTGGGAATACCAATAGGCATGGGTTTACGTAAGAAATAAAAGGTTTAAGAAGGTAGCGGACAAGCTCAGGTAGGTTGCTCAATCACTCGGTCAATCAAGCCGTATTCAATGGCTTCTTGGGGGGTGAGGTAGAACATGCGCTGCATGTCTTGATGGATTTTTTCTTCGGTCTGCCCTGTGTTCTCACTCAGCAGCCTGGTAATTAATCCCGTTTTCCCAAGCACCTCATCGGCATTTAGCTCAATGTCAGTAGCCTGGCCACGGGTGCCGCTGTAGGGGTGCATCAGGGCAATGGAAGCATTTGGCAAGCTAGACCGCTTACCCTTAGCGCCGCAAGACAACATAACGGCAGCCATGCCAAGCGCCTGCCCCATGCAGATGGTAATCACATCTGACTTGATGTGGCGCAGGGTATCGTACACTGCTAGGCCCGCCGTAATGGACATCATGCCAGCCGAACCATCGGCCATGCCCGCCATCACAGGATCGCCCAAGGAGTTGATATACAGATAAATTGGCTTACCCGGGTCGTCAGAGTCTAAATAGAGCAAGGCCGAAATCAACGAGTTTGCCACGCCGTCGGTCAAGGGCTGATTCAAAAACAGAATCCGTTCCTGGCTCATGCGCGTGTATATACTGACCCAGGACCATTGGCGGCTCCCAGGCAGGTTGTAAGGCACGCGGATAGGACGTTCTACAGACATGGCTAACTGATACCCGCTGGAATTTGCTTAGGCAGTTCCTTGGTACTTGCCAGTACCCGATCAATCAGACCGTAGTCCTTAGCCTCCTCAGGGGTGAGGTAGAACATGCGATCCGTATCCTTTTGCAGTTTCTCCGAGGACTGTCCGGTGCAATGGGACAAAATATCGAGGGTGGCCTCACGGTTAGCCAACACCTCCTTAGCCCGAATTTGAATATCGGTAGCCTGGCCTCGAGCCCCCGTCCGGGGCTGGTTGAGCACAATAGTGGCGTTGGGTAAGCTAGCGCGCGAGCCCTTAGTGCCCGACGCCAAAATCATTGAAGCGGTCCCCATGGCCTGACCAATGCAGATGGTATGGACCGGCGGACGAA
Organism: Cyanobacteria bacterium J06554_1; assembly: GCA_038534515.1. GTDB lineage: Bacteria > Cyanobacteriota > Cyanobacteriia > Phormidesmidales > Phormidesmidaceae > Leptothoe. The sequence goes on along the minus strand of JBCAWO010000044.1, from coordinate 7,243 downwards.
TGTAGCGCATGGTATCGCAAATGGCAAAAGCTTCCGTTTCAAAGCCAAGGGCATCGCCGGTGTACCAAGACGTTCCAGTTGAATTTATGTAGAAATAGATGGGCTTCTCAGGGTCGTCAAACTCTAAGTAGAGCAGTTGGGCGATGATCAACCGGGTGACATCCATTCCCATTTGACGCTTGTAATCGTCTGACGACACTAGGGGCGTACCCAAATAAACAATCCGCTCCTTGAGCAGCAGCGATTGCAAATCGGGAGGGGGGGTGCGAAACGCAGCATCCCCGCCGTAATAAGGAGCCTGCACGGCTTTGATATTAGAATTCATAGACCCAGTTAGCCCTCTGCGGTGTCAGCTGTTCACCGTTCAACGTTTTAAAGCAACGGAGCATGATGCCACACTCCATTGATGTCTAAATAGTGTAACTCGCTCTGAACAAGCTCGCAGGCTAGGAATTTGGGGGATATCCGCCCATGGCGACGGTTGAAAAGCTAGGTTAAAACGGCAGGCGTAGGGGCAGCTCTGTCATCCTTTTTAAGGAATTTTACGTCAGGCTATGTAGCCCTTATCTGCGCGTTGTCTACACTTTGCATCACACCACGCTGGCGCATCCCTATGGGAACCTTAAACAGGAGTAAAATTTTGGGCGTTGCTGATCCTCAGAATGACTTTATTTGCGGCACACTATCGCACCTCTAACCAGTCGGTTCATCCTTTAAATCAGCAACGGGAGTTTTAATCAGCAACGGGAATTCTGCACTAAAAGCGGGAGTTTTTACGCAAATTAGGACAATGCATTTGGGTTCCATATCCAGAACCATATTGGTAGTGCCACTACTGTCTTCCATTGGCAGGGAAATGAACGTATGAAAGCTAACGTGCAGTGGTCCATTAGCGATCGCAACCTAGATATCACTCAGACCAGCAGTCAGCGACATTTAGCCATTGCCGTACAAGCTACCAGTGGTGAGCGCCCCCCCTTAAACCTGTGCCTCATCCTAGACCAAAGCGGCTCCATGGGCGGCCCCCCCATCAAAACCGTCCGCACCGCCGCCCAAAAAATTATCGACAGCCTGTCCCCCCAAGACCGCATCTCCGTCATTGCCTTTGACCATGAGGCCCAGGTAGTCGTCCCCAATCAGCCAGCAGCCAACATCACCGCCATTAAACAAGCCATCGAAGGCATCCGAGCCGGTGGCGGCACCGCCATCGACGCAGGTCTAAAACTAGGCATCGAAGAAGTCGCCAAGGGCAAGACTGGCACTGTTTCCCAAATTTTTCTCCTCACCGATGGCGAAAACGAACACGGCAGTAACGACCGCTGTCTCAAGCTGGCCCAGCTAGCCGTTAGCTACAGCTTTACCGTCAGCACCCTAGGCTTTGGCCACCACTGGAACCAGGACGTTCTAGAACAGCTAGCCGACGCCGGTAACGGTAGTCTGGCCTACATCCAAAACCCAGACACCGCCATCCAAGAATTCAGCCGTTTATTTAGCCGAGTGCAGTCCGTCAGCCTCACCAATGCCTACCTGGTCCTCACGCTGCAGCCCCAGGTACGCCTGGCCGAACTCAAACCCATTGCCCAGGTGCTCCCCGAAACCATCGAACTCGACGTTCGCCGCGAAGGTGAACAAGCCATTGTGCGTCTGGGCGATCTGATGACCAACGCCCCCCGCGTCATCCTCACCAACCTCTATATTTCTCAACTGCCTGTGGGCACCCATCCCATTGCCTACGCCGAGGTACAGTACGACGACCCCACCCTCGGCAGTTCGCTCTCCACCGACAAAGCCACTATCGACGTCACCGCCCAGACTGTTTACCAACCCCAGCCTGACCCCAAGGTGCAGCAATACATCCTGGCCCTAGCCAAATATCGCCAAACCCAAATTGCCGAAACCAAGCTACAGGCAGGCGATCGCACAGGAGCCATCACCATGCTCCAGTCCGCCACCCAAACCGCTATCCAAATGGGCGACCAAAACGCCGCCACTGTTCTCCAAGAAAACGTCACCCAGCTACAAACTGGTCAGGACCTATCCGAACAAGCCAAGAAACAAACCCGGATTGCATCTAAAACAATTCTCCAATAGTTGGAATCCAATATTAAAAATGCACCGGCGCTATCTGCTCAAAGCGATTCAATCGGGCCTGGCAGGCAACCCCGGCGACACCGCCGCCTACAAAGCAGCTGCATTGGGTACTCCTGCCTATGGTGATTTAGAGCAAACGTTAGCAACACTGGCCCATCCCCTACCAGAAATAACCCTAACCGAGTTAGAAGCACAGTCTCCTGGCAGCTTTGGTCACAGCCTCGCCCAGTTTCTCCACAACAATCAAATCCAGCCCCTTACCCTGTCCCCAGAGACCCGTACCCACTTACAAGACGCGCCTATTTTAGCCATTCGCTACCCCATCTTTCACGATGCCTTTCATGTGCTTTTGGGGTTTGATACCAGTTTGGCAGGAGAACTGGGCGTTTGGTCTTTTGTTGCCGCCCAACACTACAGTCCGGCCTATGATCGAGCTGCTTTTATCGGTCGGTGGTTTACGCGACTGGTGACACCGTGGCAATGGCAGCGATTGAACACTTATGAACACATAGGTAGAACCTTGGGGAAACAAGCGATTTGTATTATTACTCAGCCGTTAGAGGCGTATTGGAGTATGCCTTTACAAGACGTGCGGCAGCAATTTGAACTTCCTCTCGAGGAATGGACATCATCCATAGAAAAGGTTGATAGTAGCTTTTAGTCTTTGGTTGAGAGCGAAAGGGATTGCTCAGGACTTTCCCTCCTGAAACCTCCCATATCTGGGGAACTCAACGTCCCCAGCCCCCTCGCACAGGAGTATCCTAGTCAATAGCTAAAGATTTTGTACGAGTGTCGGTAGGGCGGTTACGCTGTTACGCATTCGCTCCACACCGTAAAAGAGCAATTATCTCGACTTTTTTCAAAGGTTTCCGTCAAAAAAATCATCTGAAATAGCAACAGATAACCTATGCTTTTTAATTTTCTGTGACGCGTCACAGAAAATTAAAACTCACCCCGCCAAAACTCCTCTTCTTTGCAAACCGGGATAACGTAACTATTTTTATGGGGTTGTAGGGTGGCATCCCACCCTGCCCAAGGGGGTGTGGGGCGCTCGGAGGAGCCCCACGCAAAATCTCACCCTATTCGAGATAACCTTAATCCCAACCCCTAAAACCACCCATGGAAATCACCCTCCACCCCATCACCCTCCACAAAAAAGTCCCCCTCACCATCAGCCGCGGCACCCGCTCCCAATCCACCAATCTCTTTATCCAAATCACCGCCGATAACATCACCGGCTACGGCGAAGCCACCCCCTTTTCCATTGGCGACCAAACCCAAACCACCGCAACCATCACCCAAGACCTAGACCACATTATCGAAGGTATCTCCCTCTACCATCCCCTCGAGCGCCAAATCATTGAAGAAAGCCTCGACCAAATTGCCCCCTGCTCTGCTGCCCGAGCTGCCATCGACGTCGCCCTCTGGGACTGGCTAGGTAAAAAAGTCGGTTTGCCCCTATGGCAGCTGTGGGGCCTAGACCGACAGCGCATCGGCCCAACGGCAGTTACTGTGGGCATTAGTACGCCTGAAGGAGCCTGCGATCGCATCCAACGCTGGCACACCGACTACCCCGATCTGCGCTCCATCAAAATCAAACTGGGCAGTCCGGCAGGCATCAGTGCCGACCAAGCCATGTTCAGCGCCCTCCAGGCCAAATTTCGCCCCCACGACAAAATCAGCATCGACGCCAATGGCGGCTGGACTATTGAAGACGCCAAAACCATGGCCACCTGGCTAGCAGAGCGAGGCGTCACCTACCTAGAGCAGCCCCTCCCCGTCAGCGCTAACCACCAGCTGGCCGACCTAAAACACCACTCGCCACTGCCCATTTTTATCGACGAAAGCTGCTTTACCAGCCGCGACATTATGCCCCTGGCTCCCCACATCGACGGCATTAACATCAAACTAATGAAATCCGGCGGTCTCACCGAAGCCCGCCGCATGATCCACACCGCCCGCGCCTGTGGCCTCAGCATTATGTTTGGCTGCTATTCCGACAGCGCCCTATCCAATACCGCCCTGGCCCAGCTATCTCCCCTAGCCCATCACCTCGATCTCGACAGCCATCTGAACCTTAAAAACAATCCCTTTACAGGTGCCAAGCTAACCATGGGTCGTCTGATGCCCAATCAACAGCCAGGGTTGGGCATCAGCAAGCAATCCTAAGCAAATACCCCAATTAGCGTAGCGATCCCACCAATCACCATCAATCCAGCAGGCATAAACTTTTTCGTCTTAATCAGACGAATGATAAACACCACTACCAACGCCAGGCTCACAATTTTTACCACCCATAGACCGCTAGCAATCCCTTGTGCTGCGCGAAAAACCCCGATTAGTAGCAATAGCCCACTCACAATGCCAGAAATCAGGGACGGTTTGCTGCGAGCTGTCAGATAGCCAATAATGCCACCGACAATGGCGAGGATGCCATAGATCAATGCGATGATAAGTCCTAATGACATAAGAGCGAAAAAATGAATGAACTCGGGAACGCACTCGGCATAGAGACGGCTGCCCAGTGTCAGATACAGGTAGTCTCGCTCTTACTCTATCAGGCCGTTCTCGACGATGACGTCGGTCAAGCATTTTTATCCCTCTTAAATACCCTGAGCACCGTTAAGGGGGTAGCCAATGAGCGGTCCCACTGCTTGTCTGCCTATGGGCACTGGTTTCAAACCCTGGCCCGTACGGGTAAAAGCTGGGGCGACCACATTATGAATCGACTGCTTGTGGCAGATAATGCATTTACCCATGCAGCCCAGCACCGTCCGCTCGCTGAGCTGCCAGCGCCTCTGATGGCCGCGGCTCGCCACGACTTGCAAATTCTTCAAGACCTCTACATCTTGCCCCCAAGCTACATTAGTCGGTGGGTGCAAACCGCCTGTCAGCTGCCGATAGCTCCCGTAGAGTGGTCCCTCGCCCCAGAGTCTTTGCCCATTAGCCTGCCCACAAAATGGTCAGACGGGATTCCTGAACTAGCCAACTACTATCAGCGTCAGGGCATTGGTCAGTTTGGTCAGTTCCATGGCTTTCGCTGGCACCAGGGCAAGCTGTTGGGTCTACAAAAAACAGACCCCATTCGCTTAGCTCAGCTCGCCGCCTATGACGGTCCCAAAGCCACCTTAGTAAAAAACACCGAGTTTTTACTGACGGGCTTTGATGCCCTCAATGTTCTGCTGTATGGCAGTCGAGGCTCGGGTAAATCGTCCCTGGTCAAAGCCCTGCTAAACGAATATGGCCACCGGGGGCTGCGGCTAATTGAAATTGCTAAGGCAGATTTATACGATCTGCCGGTGGTGATAGAACATCTGCGTCATCAGCCCCAAAAGTTTATTATTTTTGTCGACGATCTCTCATTTGAAGAAGATGACGATGCGTTTAAGGCTCTGAAGGTCGTACTGGAAGGTGGCATCACCCGCCGTCCTCGAAACGTGGTGGTCTATGCCACATCTAACCGTCGACATCTGGTGCGAGAGTTCTTTGCCGATCGCCCCCGACCCAGCGATGCAGACGAGCTAAAGTCCTGGGATACGGTTCAAGAAAAGCTCTCGTTTAGCGATCGCTTTGGTCTCACCCTAACGTTTGAACCAGCTGACCAACCCACCTATTTAGAGATTGTGCATCATCTAGCGCAGCAGGCTGATGTTGAACTACCACCGGACGATTTGGACTACCGTGCCAAGCAGTGGGCAACGCGCCACAATGGTCGCTCCGGCCGCAGCGCTCGACAGTTTATTGATTTTCTATCGGCGGATTTAGCCTCAAATAAAGGGAGATAGCAGCATGGGTAGACTGGGGCGTTTGGGGTTGGGGGTAGTGGCTGTGGTAAGTGTGGGGGTTGCGATCGCATCCATCACCAAACTCATCCACGACCAAACCCGCATCCACACCGTCCAGCTTGCCACAGGGGGTCCCACGGGCGAGTACTACGCCTTTGGCCAGGCCATTGCCCAAGTTGTCGAAGCCAATGAACCTAAAATTCGGGTTGAGGTGGTCGAATCTCCCGGTTCCAACCAAAACATGGACGACATCCACAGCCACAACGTTGACCTGGCCTTGGTGCAAAACGACACTCCAGTACAGCCCAATGTGCGCGCCATCGCCCAGCTTTATCCTGAAATGTTTCACCTGATTGCGGCCAAAGATGCCAACATCAACACCCTCACAGATCTGCGGGGCAAGCGCGTTGCCCTTATGCCCGAAGGCAGCGGTTCCTACAATCTGTTTTGGCCCCTCAGCCAACACTATGGCCTTACCCAAAACGATTTCCAGTCTCGTCCCATGCCCGCCACCGATGCCCATGTTGCCCTCCAAGCAGGCAGCGTCGACGCCTTGTTTCGCATCATTGGTCTAGGCAATAGCAGCGTCACCGAGCTGCTCGCCACCAATCGATTTAAACTGGTGCCCATCGACCAAATTGGGGCGCTACAGCTTACCCAGCCCTATCTAAAATCCACCGTTATCCCCAAAGGCAGCTATGATGGCGGCTCTCCCATTCCCTCCAAAGACTTACCGGTTGTTGCCGTTAGTGCGCTGCTGATTGCCAATGTCGATGTTAATGCTGATGTGGTCAAAGCCATCACTCGCATTCTCTATGAGCATCGCAATGAGCTGATCCGCGTTAATCCTCGCACCGCCAACATTCAGTCACCAGACGTGAGCCAAAATCTAGGATTTCCTCTCCATGAAGGTGCCCGCGCCTACTACACCCAAGATAATCCGAGTTTTTTAGTCACCTATGCCGAACCCATTGGCCTACTGCTGTCGGTTAGCATTCTGCTCTGCTCTAGCCTGTGGCAGGGTCGTCAGTGGCTGATCAGAAACCAAAAAGACCGCGCCGATCGCTACAACCTGCAAATTTTGGACCTGATCGAAAAGATAGAACAGGCCCGAGATTTTGATGAACTGCAAACTCTTCGACAACAGCTCCTCGAGATCCTTAGAAAAGTTGTTGTTGACTTAGATATTGATCGAATCTCTCCCGAGTCATTTCAGTCCTTTACGTTTCCTTGGGAAGTGGCCAATACAGCTATCCGTCATCAAGAGATTATTTTGAACGGTCGCACCAACTCAGCCTCTAAAACTTAAAGGACTGAAATGACTCGGGAGAGATTCGATCAATATCTAAGTCAACAACAACTTTTCT
>JBCAWO010000043.1:0-44029 GCA_038534515.1 Cyanobacteria bacterium J06554_1 | reverse complement strand
TGGGTGTTGCCGGTGTCCTTGGTGGTGCACTGCTGTGTGCAATTCACGGTGCCACTGTGGAGAACACCTTGTTTGAAGATGGCGACGGTGCCAACACGTTCCGCGCATTTGAGCCTACTCAGGCAGAAGAGACCTACTCGATGGTGACCGCGAACCGATTCTGGTATCAGATATTCGGTATCGCCTTCTCCAACAAGCGTTGGTTGCACTTTTTCATGCTGTTTGTCCCTGTGACTGGTCTTTGGATGAGTGCGGTGGGCATTGTGGGTCTAGCGTTGAACCTTCGTGCCTACGACTTTGTTTCGCAGGAAACTCGCGCTGCTGAAGACCCTGAATTTGAGACCTTCTACACCAAGAACATCTTGTTGAATGAAGGTATTCGTGCGTGGATGGCTCCCCAGGACCAGCCCCACGAGAAGTTTGTATTCCCCGAAGAGGTACTGCCACGTGGTAACGCTCTCTAAGGGCTAGTTAAGTACAGAGAAATGCCCCGCTTCGTTGAGGTGGGGCATTTTTTATTAACTATTCGTCACTAAAGCCTCGAACTAGAAACCTATGCTATAGTGCGATCAGCACAAAGTGCTCCTGGTACTAAAACCGTTTAGGGATAAGGAGGTGATGCCCATGAGTGACAGTAGTTGTATACGCGTGGGTCTTCAGGTTGATGTAAGCCGGCTGTGTGCCGGGGCTGTTCTCTAGAGATAGCTTCATTCTATTGAAACTGACGCGCTAGAGTTCCTTCCGGCAGTCTGGTTTCAACCTAAGACCCCACTAGACCGCTCCTACCTTCAAAGTTGCTTTTTGCAATTTCTTGGTGGGAGCGGATAGTTTTTTTAAAAGCGATTTTCTTCTAGTTAGGTGCCGCTTCATCCCTGCTGATTTGCTATGCCCACCCTGCTAACGCCTGCCCAAATTCAATCCAATCTCGCCGCTTTACCCGATTGGACCCTGGAAGGCACCTCAATCCAACTGGTTTTAACCTTCAAGAACTTTATTGAGGCTATTGAATATATCAATAGATTGGTTGAACCTGCTGAAACCGCAGGCCATCACCCCGATCTCTCAATCTCTTACAACCGAGTCACCATAAGCCTGACTACCCATGACGCCGGCGGGCTTACCCAACAGGACTTTAGTCTGGCCAAGACACTATCCCAAGTGGCATAGACGCGTTGTTTCTCCATGGAGAGCACAGTATTCTCATGGGATGTGGATACCAATCAACCCAAGTTGTCTAAAAAGGTAGTCTGCGTTGCTAGCTCTTCATTGATAGATCTGCTAGCATTGGTGTCAGTAATTATTGAATGTCAGCATATTGTCTTAGTGCAGTGTGTATGAGTTCATTAATTCAGGCAAGATGATTCAATGTGGTTCAGCTGTTTGGCTGGCTGCGTACTTTCTTCCTAGGTGTGAGGAGAACTAATAATAATGTCTAACTTTTGGAAAGCCCTAGTGGCTAGTCCCATCGTTTTAGGGACTGTCCTATCCAGCACTGGCATTGCTGCCGAGACTGCTGAGACCGTAAGTGTTGATGCTCTAAGCAACCCCGATTCCATTCAGCTTGCTCAGGTTACTAGCGTTTCTGAGCTGTCTGACGTTCTACCTTCTGACTGGGCTTACACTGCACTGCAGCGCCTTGTAGAAGAGTATGGTTGCCTTGAGGGCTACCCCGACCGTTCCTACCGCGGCAACCGCGCTATGACTCGTTATGAGTTTGCTGCTGGTTTGAACGCTTGTTTGGACGTCATTGTTCAGCTAATCGGTGGTGGTGACGACCTTGACACTATCCGTCGCTTGCAGGAGGAGTTTGCTGCTGAGCTTGCTACCATTCGTGGCCGCGTTGACACCCTAGAAGCTGATGTAGCTGAGCTAGAAGCTAACCAGTTCTCTACAACCACCAAGCTAAAGGGTCAATTGGACGCTCACTTGGTCGTTCCTTTCGATGCTCCTGACGATGATGACGAGACTACTTTTGAGTATCGTGCTCGTTTGAACTTTGATACTAGCTTCACTGGTGAGGACCGTTTACGTCTTCGTTTACAAGCTAGCGACCGTGGTGGCAACCGCTCCTTGAGCGAAGCTGCTGGTGGTCTTGCTAGCCAGAGTGGTCCTCGTAACGGTCTTGAGGACAACCTTGGTCTGGACGACGTTTACTACTCCTTCCCCATCGGTAGCCGCGTTTCCGCTATTGTCTCTGCGAACAGCACAGTCTCCGACGACTTTGTAACCAGCACCATCGTTCCTTTCGATGGTCCTAGCGTTGCTGATTACGGCGGCCCCATGTTCTACGACCAGCTCGGCATTGGCGGTGATTCCCTTGGCGTCGGTTTCAACGTTGCCTTCACTGATAACCTGATTCTTGACCTGGGTTATGCCACTTCTAACGGTCAGGAAGCTGATATCGGTATCTTTGATGACTTTGAGTACATTGCTCAGTTGAACTTCTTGAGCGATGGCCTCATCGACGCTGCTATCACTTACATGGATGGTGAAGTTGATGGTGGTGGTGATGTCGATGGCATCATTGCTGGTTTGCTAAACCTTGACTTCGGCGGTTTCGAAGTTGGTGGTTACTTTGCTGACCAGGATGGCGACAGCAGCTTTATGGGTGGTGTAGCCGTATCCGACTTCTTGGGTACTGGTAATGCTGCTGGTATCTACTACGTAGAAGACTTCGATGATAACGAAGTTGCTGAAGCTTACTACTCCATGAAGATTAACAAGTACTGGTCCTTGACCCCTGCTGTAATCTACGGTGAGCTAGATGATGAGGACGACGCTTTCTACGGCGTTATCCGCTCCACATTCAAGTTCTAAGTTTCATAGCTTAGTGTCTTAATAGAAAAGGCCCTGCCCCGGCAGGGCCTTTTTTATTGGCTAGCTGTTTTATAGCTTGGCGCACATAGTACAGGTCATACATGATTGTTAGGCCGTTAGGGATATCCATGATCCCAACTAACCTTGACAGATATCACCTAAACTTGTCTTTTATGGGCGGTCTAAAAGCTCTACATCCTGCGATGACAGAGCCAGGATCATCATGTCCTCTCCATCAATTTGAACCAGCCAATAGCCAGTTTTAGAGCCATCCTGCAGGGTTTCTTGAGCTAAAACAACACCTGTTTTGCCAGCGGCATAGGCTGGATATAGAACGCGCACCCGATCCCCTGTTTGCATGGCCTTTAGTTAGAAAAGCATATAGATGTCTGTACATCTGGGTTTGTAACAGTACCGTTGGTCTTTTTTATGGGGCGATTGTCAGGTTAGCTTTTGTAATTAAAGGATTGTCAATCAGCCCCCTGCCCTAGCTAACCTGACAAATGCGATAGTGTTGCAGCAGACATCCTATGGGGTGCCACTCATGGAGAACCGCTGCTCGCTTTTAACCAAACGGCGCTGATTGCCCAAGGATGGAATTGTTACACGTCATTGCTAGCTGTCGCTTTAAGCTTTGACCGGTGTTTTTTCTAGCATTAGTTTTGAGCGTCTAAACATTTCAGGAATATCCACAGGGTACTTACCCGTAAAGCAGGCGGAGCAGAAAGTGCTGGTGTCTTGCTGGGTTGCTGCCAACATACCCTCCCAGCTTAGGTAAGCCAAAGAATCTACGCCGATATGGCGTTCAATTTCTTCAACAGACTTGGTGGCGGCAATCAGCTGATCTTGGCTGTCTGTATCAATGCCGTAAAAACAAGGATGAGTAACGGGGGGGGAGGAAATCCTCATGTGGACTTCGGTCGCTCCGGCATCGCGTAGGGCCTTTACGATTTTGCCGCTGGTGGTGCCTCGCACAATAGAATCATCCACTAACAAAATGCGTTTGCCTTGCAGGACATCCCGCAGCGGGTTGAGCTTAATGCGAATGCCTGCTTCGCGCATCATTTGGGTGGGTTGAATAAAGGTGCGGCCCACGTAACGGTTTTTGATCAATCCTTCCGCATAGGGAATACCTGAGGTTTCGGCAAAGCCAATGGCGGCGGGAATACCTGAGTCAGGTACTGGCATGATTAGGTCCACCTCCGCCGATGACTCCTGGGCCAAAATATTGCCCAGACGCTTGCGATAGCTATATAGGCTTTCCCCGTGATAGATGCTATCAGGTCGGGCAAAGTATACCATTTCAAAAATACAGAGACGACGCTCAGGCTGAGCCCACTGCACTGATTTGAGACCCGCTTCACTGATCCAAATCAGTTCGCCGGGTTGGACGTCACGAATATGGTGGGCATTGACGATATCCAGGCCACAGGTTTCAGATGCCACCGCATACTGACCAGGGCCATTGTGGGGGTCATCCCCGCCAAAGTAGCCCAGGACAAGGGGGCGGATGCCGTTGGGATCGCGAATGGCTAAGATGCCCTCAGGGGTGGCAATTGTCAGGCTAAAGGCCCCTTCACAGCGCTCACACGCATCAATGGCTGCCTCAATCCAGTCTTTACCTTCGTTGACAGCATCTGCCATAAATAGGGCAATGAGTTCGGTATCGGTGGTGGTAAGCAGGGTGTGATTGCGTTTCAGCAGTTCTTCGCGCAGCTTGTTAGCGTTGACCACATTGCCGTTATGGGCCAGGGCCATTTTCCCAAGACGGGTGGTTAAAACAGCTGGCTGAGCATTGGCCACGCGGCTCGAGCCAGTGGTTGAGTAGCGGGTATGTCCAATGGCCCACTGCCCCGGGAGACGCTGTAACACCTCTTCGTCAAAGACTTGGGACACTAGTCCCATATCTTTGTGAATGTGGATGCTGCCATGATCAAAGGTAGCAATACCGGCGGATTCTTGGCCACGGTGTTGCAGCGCATAGAGGCCAAAATAGGCCAGCGTGGCGACATCGTCTGTGGGGGAAAAAACACCGAATACGCCACAGGCTTCTTCTGGCTTGTCAGGGTGAACAGTCACGGCAGAAGGTTGGGGAAAAGTCTTTTGGGGAAGAGGCATCGTGAGTCCACTTAGCGTTAATAAGGGCAAAAAGAAGTGGCTAATGTCTATGGGCTGAAGACGCTAGCGGGTTGGGCAACCGATAGAGACCTTAGAAGAAAGCTTAATATTTTCTTAATCAGTCTGATCCTAGCATCCGAAGCAGATGGCTAGGCTATTGCTCCACCAGATTAATCAGAGTTATTTAAGCAACTAGGGCTCTTTCTATAGCGTAGCGCCACCTATCGGCCATGGTGGCAACGTCTAAATTGATTAGGGTCTCATAGGGGGATATTTTGAGCGTTAGCTGACTATTGGGGGGGGTAACCGTGCCGATTACACTCCATTGGTGCTGGAGCTGGGTGCTGAGATAGTTTTCCCAATCGGTTTTGTGGGTCGGTGCGACAGTGACAATAATGCGAGCACCGCCTTCGCCAAATAGGAGGGTGTCGTGACGCTGAGCTGTTGCTGGTAAGGTGATGGTGGCTCCGAGGTTACCACCGATGGCGGACTCGGCCAGTGCGATCGCAACGCCCCCCTCAGCACAGTCGTGGGCGGCCGTAATCCATCCCTGACGAATACCGTAGCGACAAGCGGCCTGCACCGTTAACTCAAGGTCAACATTGACCTTGGGAGGATGTCCTGCCACCTGACCATGAATAGCTTTCAAATATTCTGAGGCACCCAGGGTCACTGTTCCATCAGACCCTTCTCCCAGGAGCGTTCCCAATAAATAAATCTGGTCGCCAGGATTTTGCCAGCTCTGACCACAAATCTTATCCAGGTCGTCAATCACCCCTACCATGCCCACCACCGGAGTCGGATATATCGGCTGAGGATTGCCCTCGCTATCAACAGTTTCGTTATAGAGCGATACATTACCGCCGGTAACCGGTGTGTCAAACTTGCGACAGCCATCGGCTAACCCGCGGCAGGCCTCGGCCAGTTGCCAGTAGCCCACCGGTTTTTCAGGGCTACCAAAATTTAGATTGTCAGTGACCGCAATGGGGTCTGCCCCGACGCAGCTGAGGTTGCGAGCGGCTTCTGCGACCGCCGCCAACCCGCCTTCATAGGGATTGAGATACACATACCGGGGATTACAGTCGGTGGTGGCCGCCACCCCAGAATGATTACTAGAACCGTCATCCCCCTCAAGGGGACGCAATCGCAAAATTGCCGCATCTGCGCCGCCTGGCAGCATCACCGTATTGTTTTGCACCTGATGATCATACTGCTGGTAGACCCACTGTTTAGAGGCGATAGTGGGTCTACTTAGCAGCGTCAACATCACATCGTTCCACGACAGGTTGTTGATGCCGGCAGTCGAGCAGTCGGGTAGACTATTCTCTTGCCAGCTCCAGGCTGTTTGGGCATAGGTCGGGGGCTCAGCCAACACCTCTCGCTCATAAAGCGGTGTATTATCCGCCAGGGCCGATGCTGGTACCTCTGCCGCCACCTCCCCCTGGAATAAAATTCGCACAATCGGCTCTTGAATAACTTCGCCTGCGACCACCGCATGTAATCCCCAGCGCTCAAAAATGTCGATTAGCTCCTGCTCACGACCCTTGTGGCCCACAAACAGCATGCGCTCCTGGGACTCTGAGAGCAGATACTCGTAGGGCACCATACCCGTTTCCCGCACTGGCACTTTATCCAGGTCTAGCTCGATGCCAACACCGCCATTGACCGCCATCTCAGATGTGGAACAGGTAATTCCTGCGGCCCCCATATCCTGAGCCGCGACCACAGCTCCGGTCTTAAATGCTTCCAGACAGGCTTCCACCAGGGACTTTTCTAAAAACGGATCGCCCACCTGTACGGCTGGACGATCGGCCTCCGACTCATCGGTCAGCTCGGCACTGGCAAAGCTGGCTCCCCCCATGCCGTCTCGCCCGGTGGTGGAACCGACATAGAGCACCGGATTCCCGATTCCTGCCGCTCCAGATTTGACAATTTCCTTGGTTTCCATCAGGCCAATGGCCATGGCATTTACCAATGGATTACCCGCATAGGCGGCGTCAAAATAAATTTCTCCACCCACGGTGGGTACCCCAAAGCAGTTGCCATAGTGGGAAATACCTGCCACAACACCGGAGAAAATTCGTCGCGTATTAGGATCATCCAGGGTGCCAAACCGCAGGGCGTTGAGGGCCGCAATGGGGCGTGCTCCCATCGTAAAGATGTCGCGCAAAATGCCCCCCACCCCCGTCGCCGCTCCTTGAAAGGGTTCTACCGCCGATGGATGGTTGTGGGATTCAATCTTAAATACCAGCCGCTGTCCATGCCCCACATCTACAACGCCAGCATTTTCCCCAGGGCCAACCAAAATTCGCGGCCCCTCGGTGGGAAACTGCTTGAGCAGGGGGCGAGAGTTCTTGTAGCAGCAGTGCTCTGACCACATCACACCAAACATGCCCAGCTCAGCTCGATTGGGATGCCGTCCTAATCGCTGAACAATTTCGTCATATTCGCCTGGTTTTAGCCCCTCAGAAGAAATTTCCTCAGTAGAAAACGGAATCGGTGTGGGTGCAGTCGTAGACATTAATAGGGATGAGTGGCGGGGGTGGACAAGGCTTGATTTTAAACCCTCTCACCACGCATCACTCATCTTGTTCCAAAAAAAAACCGACAGAACTCCCGCGAGTTCTATCGGCTGGTTGTGTGTTCCCTGTAGATGACTCGGCTAGAGTTGAGTCATCCTTAGTATGCTGAATTTGCCAGGGGGTGAGAGCGATCCAAGTCATCGTTTACCTGTGATTCTGATCACATTTGATCACATTTTTCTTGATATGGATCACTGATGTTCAGAAAAGATGACATTGGCGGTGATGGCCCTTATTCCATGGCTCCCAGGGTATTTTTCCAGGTGAGTTCTTTGCAGAGCAGCTGTAATGCCCGCTTATTATCCTCGTTAAAGAGGTCTGAGTGACTAAGCTCGGTGAGTACCTGCTGGGTCAGCTGATTGGCAAAGGTGCCACCGCAGCTGAGTAGATGCCCGTAGTATTTAAACTGAGGTTTGTTGTCAGCCCCCAGGTGAAACCGGTGGCATCTTTGGGCATCCATGCAGTACACCGGCGTGTTTACAGGCACTACATTTCGTGGAATCCCATGCTGACCATAGGTTTGACCATTTTGCTGGGTCAAGCTGCCCACCAGGACCACATTTAGCAGGGTTTTGGTCTCTTGAATGAGATCAGGGGTATATAGCGGATCGGGGGTGCTAGTGAGCTGGGGGCCGCTGTTTAGAAACGCTGGGTTAAACAGCTGGGAGTTGTAGATAATGCCCACAGCCCAGTGTTGCTCATGGGTTTCTAGGGTGACAAACTGCCCAAAGCCATAATCGCTAGCAGCGGGCGGCGCTATCACATCCCTATCTGTATCTAACTGGATTACATAGTCACAGTGGGAATTTGATTTTACGACTGCACCGAGCTTGCAGCCTTGATGACGTTGTTTAGCAGACACCATACCTAATACAGATACAACCAGGACAAAGGGAGTACGATCAAATGTACTCCCTTTGTCTTGGTTTGAAACCAGATGTCCGGCTGATTTTTATATCTAAACAGATTTAACCCGTTAAAACTGCGGCTAGTTGGCCATCGCCTGAATGATGTAGTCAAAGTAGGGAGCCGCTTCGAGGGCCTGGGGTTCTGTCAGTAGCGCCAGGGATGCGTCTTTGAGGCACTCAATGGCGGCTACCATGCCAGGCACAGGAACATCAAGGGCGTTGTACATTTCACGGACGCCTACCAGGCCAATATCTTCGATGGGGTCCTGATTGCCAGCAATAATGCCGTAGGTAATCAGACGCAGATACCAGCCATAGTCCCGTAGGCAAAGGGCTCGTTCCCTCTGGCCGTAGGCATTGCCGCCTGGGGCAATAAAGTCAGGGCGGCGACGCCATAAAGCCTTACTGGCCTGATCTACAATCTTTTTCTCATTTTCGGCCAGCGTTTGGGCAATGCTTAAGCGCTGGGGACCGGTCTGTAAATAGTCTTTGATACCTTTAAGCTCGCCGCTGGTAGGATAGCGCAGCTCATCATCTGCATTGAGGATTACTTGGCTAACGACAGACATAGCTTAGTGAATTCGGTGACTCGTATTTACTTTAGTGTAACGACTCTAGGGCACCCAAGGAAAGGATAACTTTGCCCTGCTCAAATATTTTTATCCTTTGAATAATAACTGGTCATGGTTCCTTGCCTGAGAGACATGTTAAGAGAGTTTACAAAGCAGCTGTGTGGCTTATGACTATCACTGACTCTGAGCTGTTGCCATAGAATTAAACCTCGTCCATGTCTAGAGCAGCACCATGACTTCACTCGCAAACGCTCCCCGCTGGCAGCAGGGACAGGTGATTGACCTGACAATTGACGATCTGAGCAACAGCGGAGATGGTGTAGGGCGTTGGCAAGAGCGAGTTGTGTTTGTGCCCAATACGGTTCCTGGGGATAAACTTCAGGTCCGGCTGACGCGGATCAAGCCCACCTACGGCTTTGGTAAGTGGCTGACTATGGTCGAGCCTTCTCCCCATCGGGTACGGCCAGCCTGCATTGTGGCGGACAAGTGTGGCGGGTGTCAGTGGCAAGCGGTGGACTATGACTATCAGCTACAGGCTAAAGAGTGCCAGGTACGGTCGGCGCTAATGCGTCTGGGTGGGTTTGCAACAGTTCCCATGGTGCCAATATTGGCGGCCCCTCAGCCGTTGGGCTATCGCAATAAGGCCACCTATCCTCTGGCGCGGGGGCCGGCAGGGGGCGTTAAGGCCGGCTACTACCGGCAGGGGACTCACCAAATTGTTAATTTAAATCGGTGTCCTATTCAAAATGAGGCCCTGAACCCCCTGCTTGTGGATGCTAAGGCGGTGATTCAGGAAAAGGGCTGGAGCTTATATAACGAGAAGAAACATCAGGGGCGTTTGAGGCACCTGGCGCTACGGGTTGGTCATAATACGGGGCAGACCTTGCTGACGCTGGTTACAACCGGCTATCTGCCTGAGGTCAAAGAACAGGCAGAGCGATGGCTGTCGGAGCATGCTGATTTGGTCGGGGTGTGTCTCAATGTCAACTCGAAGCAGACTAATGTGATCTTTGGGGATGAAACTCGCTGTCTGGCGGGGCAGCCCTACCTGGAGGAGATATTTTTGGATTTGCGGTTGCGGATTCAGCCCGCCACATTCTTTCAGGTCAATACGGCCCAGGCGGAAGCACTGGTGCAACTCGTGTTGGATACGCTGAATCTACAGGGCAATGAAACGGTGATTGATGCCTATTGCGGTATTGGTACCCTGTCATTACCGTTGGCCCGCCATTCGGCTCGCTGTTTGGGCATTGAGGCCCAGGCAGAAGCGGTGGCCCAGGCTAAGCAAAATGCCGCGTTGAATGGCTTACAGAATACGGAATTTTTTGTGGGGGCGGTGGAGGATGTGCTGCTGGAAATTGCGACGCAGCGGTCTGTTGATGTGGTGGTTTTAGATCCGCCTCGGAAGGGATGCGATCGCACCGTTCTAGATGCCTTAGTCCATATAAACCCGGCCCGCATTGTATACATGAGCTGCAACCCCGCCACCCTAGCTCGAGACCTAAAAGTATTGTGCAGCCAGGGGTACGGGCTCAAAAAGATCCAGCCCGCCGATTTCTTTCCCCAAACGGCCCATGTGGAATGTGTGGCTTTTTTGGAACAGACTATTTTTTGATAGTCTGGCGCTGATGAGTAAGCGAGGCATCCATGAAATTTAGCGACATAGTGCAGCAGCTAGGGATTGCTGAGGCATCGAGCCTTGATTCTCAGCCCGATCTAAATCCTGATATTGTCGGTGTGAGTGCAATTCAAGCCTCCCGCCCTGACACTATTAGCTATGTTGAGGGCAAAAAGTTTGCGCCCTACATGGAGCAGACCTCGAATGCGGCGCTGATTTTGCCGGTGGATGAGGCATTGCAGACCCAGGCGGCTGAGCGAGGCATAGCCTGGGTCAGTACGCGGGAGCCAAGATTGGGATTTTCCCGTGCGATCGCACTTTTCTACCAACCCTTTCATCAGTCAGTCGGCATCCACCCCAGCGCCGTCATTGACCCCACAGCCACCATCGGCGACAACGTTGCCATTGGTCCCTATGCCGTTATCCAAGCCAGAGCCACCATTGGCGATAACGTCTGTATTCATCCCCAGGTGGTGGTTTACCCTGAGGCCCAAGTGGGGCACCACACCACGCTCCACGCCAGCTGTGTCATCCATGAACGCGCCCAAGTGGGAGCCCACTGCGTAATTCATGCCGGAGCCGTCATCGGCTCTGAGGGATTTGGCTTTGTTCCCACCACACAAGGCTGGGAAAAAATGCACCAGTCGGGCATTGTCGTGCTCGAAGACCATGTGGAAGTAGGCTGTAACGCTGCTGTGGATCGGCCCGCTGTGGGAGAAACCCGCATCGGTCGCAACAGCAAGCTAGATAACTTAGTGCATGTGGCCCACAACTGTCAGCTAGCCGACAACTGTGTCCTGGCGGCCCAGGTAGGTTTAGCCGGTGGGGTCGAGCTAGACTCGCTCGTTGTGCTAGGGGGGCAGGTGGGCGTGGCGAATAACGCCAGAATTGGTAAAGGAGCTCAAGCAGGTTCTAAAGCCGGTTTACATAGCAACGTGCCTGCTGGAAGCGTCATGATGGGAAGCCCAGCCAGTCCATATCGCACCTATCTAAAATCGTCAGCCATCTATAACCGATTGCCTGAAATGCACCGTACCCTCAAGCAGCTGCAAAAACAGGTAAGTCAGTTAGAGCAGCAGCTAGCCCAAACTGAAGGCTGATTTAGAGGGCGGTATACCTGCTTACCCCTCACCTACTGTACGAGGCAGAAACATCTGCCATACAAAAAGACACAAACGCTACGGCAGCTGTCTTCGCTCAGTTTTAAAGTAAGGCCCAAACTGCGTGGCAAAAAATGATCGCCATAGGTTTATTTCGTTTGCTCTACTGCGCTCAGGAAATGCTTAAATTAGTCTAAAGATTCAGTTTAGGATTGATGACATGGTCATCGCAGCTATCTGCTCTGCGGGCTTTTTTCTGGCAGTGGTTTAGTCATTGCTTCGAGCAATCGCTTCAGTTTTTTTGTCGCTGAAGTCATAGGCCATGCGAGTCAGTCTAGTGGTCTGGCGTATTTCCTTTCTTACTCAGCTCTGGGAAACCAGTGTCTTAATACGGAGTCTACGTATCAATTTTTCACCTACTGTCCCATTCAAAGGTTTCGGCCTTCCGCATTAACAGCGATTCTCACTAAGAAGCTCACGTTTCCATCAACAAAGGTTGCCCTATGTCTCTCGGATATCTTGCTCTGGTTCTCCACGCTCACCTGCCCTTTGTCCGGCACCCAGAGAGTGACTTTGTTCTAGAAGAAGAGTGGCTGTTTGAGGCAATTACTGAAACCTACATTCCGCTCCTGACCATGTTCGATGGTCTTAAGCGCGATGGCATTGATTTCAAAATGACCATGAGCATGACACCTCCCCTGGTGTCTATGCTCAAAGATCCGCTGCTGCAAGAACGCTACGACGAACATCTAACCAATCTGGAGGAACTGACCGAGCGGGAAATTGAACGCAATGAACACAACGGTCACGTCAAATATCTGGCAGAGTATTATGCCAACGAGTTTAATCACACTCGTCAGGTGTGGGAGGACCTTAAGGGGGACCTGGTTTCTGGTTTTAAGCAATATGTCGATAGCAATAACCTAGACATCATCACCTGCGGCGCTACCCACGGCTATCTGCCGCTGATGAAAATGTACCCTGAGGCCGTATGGGCTCAGCTAAAGGTGGCAGTAGAAAGCCACGAAGAAAACTTTGGCCGTGCACCTACGGGGATCTGGCTTCCGGAATGTGCCTACTACGAAGGTCTAGAACGGATGGTGGCCGATGTGGGTCTGCGGTACTTTCTCACCGACGGCCATGGCATTCTCTATGCCCGCCCGCGCCCAAGATTTGGTGCCTATGCACCGATTTACACTGAAACTGGTGCGGCAGCATTTGGTCGTGACCATGAGTCGTCCCAGCAGGTGTGGTCCTCTAAAGTTGGCTATCCAGGGGCTTCAGAATATCGCGAGTTTTATCGTGACTTGGGTTGGGATGCAGACTATGACTACATCAAGCCCTACATCATGCCCAACGGTCAGCGGAAGAATGTAGGCATCAAGTATCACAAAATTACGGGCAAAAATTTAGGACTGTCGGATAAAGACTGGTACGACCCCTACTGGGCCAGGGAAAAGGCAGCGGAACACGCGGGTAACTTTATGCACAACCGCGGTCAGCAAATTGCTGGACTCCACGGCATGATGCAGCGCAAGCCTATTGTGGTCTCTCCCTACGACGCTGAACTCTTTGGCCACTGGTGGTACGAGGGACCTTGGTTTATTGACTACCTCTTCCGTAAGACCTGGTTTGATCAAGACACCTATGAAATGACCCACCTGGCGGATTATCTGCGGGAAAACCCCACCCAGCAGGTTTGTCGTCCATCCCAGTCTAGCTGGGGCTATAAGGGCTTCCATGAATATTGGCTCAATGAGACCAATGCCTGGATTTACCCACACCTGCACAAAGCAGCGGAACGGATGATCGAGCTAGCCCGGCGTGAACCAGCCGATGAGCTAGAGTGGCGAGCCCTTAACCAGGCTGCTCGAGAACTACTACTGGCGCAATCGTCTGACTGGGCGTTTATTATGCGGACGGGTACCATGGTGCCCTATGCGGTGCGGCGCACGCGCTCTCACCTACTGCGGTTCGATAAACTGCGCGAGGACATTATGGCCGGCAAAATCGACTCTGGCTGGTTGGAAAAAGTAGAAAAGATCGACAACATTTTCCCCAGTGTTAACTACCGGGTGTATCGCCCGTTGTAGGGGGAGGGTTCTCCATCGGTCATTATCGGTCATTGTCAGATCACGCCAGTTCATAACAAAAGCGCCGCTGAACCCAGCGGCGCTTTTGTGTCTCTACTGTCTTTTAATACGAAATCCTGTCTGATAGTGCCCGGTATCGAAGGGCATCCACAAGGGAATGCCCTGACAGAATTGTCTATTTTTTAAATCGGGTTTACTGAATTCGGATTTGGTATGAGCTCTGTCAAATTAGGCGGCTTGGGCAGGTTCAAACTTGTGGGCGTAGTCTTTAAGCAGATCATTCATCTGACCTAAGAATCCATCGCTGGAGCGCTTAATGCTTTCACGATCGGGGAAGAAGTCAGGGCGATTTAGGCTGTTTGAAATGGCATCTTTAACCTGATCGGCAATCAGCTCAGATAGTTCTTCGTGGGCCTTATCCCGTTGATACGCGGCTCCTTCTTCGGTGGTGGCATAGAGGGGGGGGAGACGGTTGAGGGCATAGGCTGCAATATCGCCCAGATCGAGGCTACAGTCATTACTCGCTTCAATCTCCGCGACTCGGGCAATGGCTTCAGTTAGCACCAACTCTTCCATTACATTGATAAATTGCTTACGCGGAACGGCAACAACTTCGCCAGTCAGGAGCGAGCCCATGAGTCGATCAAGGGCCATATATTCCTCAATAGAAAGCTCTGATGCTGTGTCGCAAATACGACCAACTTCTGCTTCCATTGCCGGGGTTAGGTAACCATCCTGCAATGCTTGTTCAACGATTTTTTCAATACTGCTCATCCTGTCAAATGGCTCCGTTGCATATCTCTGTAAACAGTTTTAGATGTTGCTGATTGCTTAGAATGAAATGCTGGCTAACGTTCCTAAAAATAATGAATATGCCTTTAAAGATGCATTATTCAATGCTGGAAAGATAGCTTTATAGCATTAGCGCCATTGTCTTGGAAAAGGATATTTCCAGAAGCCATAGGTCATAGCAACAATGGACGATGCAACTGTCCTAATTGACTAGGAAAATTGCGTTATCAGCGACTCGCAACCCTTGTTAAACCCTGGAAATGTCTCCAAGGATTGTGTTGGTGTTATTGTTCCCGGAGGTGATGAAGCAAACACATTAACTGCATAAAAGTACGAGAGACCTATCGATTAAAGTTAATGGGTTAAGGCAAAATTACGGATTTAAATCAGCTGTAAAAAGATTGGTTGTTACTGAAACTTGCCCTCGTCTAGATAAGGGGCAGCAGTCATGAAGCTATTTGTGTATTTGTCGGCATTAAGGATTTGGATTTAAGGATTTTTGTGACTGAAAACCAGAAAATTTATATGTAGAAAATTTGATTTTATTCGGTTCTTCTAAAATAAGAAGAGAAATGTATTGCCAAAATAAAAATAGCCAAAAAAAACGAAGCCTTTTGCTGTATAAAAGGCTTCGTTTAATAACGATTTGGCGTTAATTTGTGACTTTTACATAGGCTACGGCTGTGCGCATGGCAATTACGGTTTGACCATCCACACTCAGGCAAATTGCATGGGCATCCTGCCATACAATGATGCCGTTGAAGACATCGCCAGTCAGTAGTTTGAGTTCAACGGCGTGTTGTTCTCGGAGCAGGACTTGTATTTGGCGAACGCTGGGTAAACCGGTATCAAATTCGGTAGCCATGGCAGTTGTGGATAAACGTGGATGAAACAGTAATAACGTACCCGGTCTATACTACTTCCGGTACACCGTTCATGCACTCTCCTTTACGCCATGGGTTTGCCTTTTAGTAAGTATCATGGGCTCGGTAACGACTTTATTTTGATCGATAATCGGCATCGGTCATCGCCGCTGTTGACCCCTGAGCAAGCGGTGGGCCTGTGCGATCGCAACCAGGGCATCGGTGCCGACGGTGTAATTTTTGCGTTGCCGGGTGAGCCAGGTACGGACTACACCATGCGCATTTTTAACTCCGACGGCTCAGAACCGGAGATGTGCGGCAACGGTATCCGCTGTCTGGCGAAATATTTAGAGGCGCTGGAAGCTGAGGCTGGTAAGCCTCCAACCGCTCCCCACAGCTACACAATTCATACCTTGGCAGGACCGATTGTGCCCACGCTGCAGCCCGACGGTCAGATCACCGTCGACATGGGCGAGCCCCGTCTCTTGGCAGGGGATATTCCCACTACCCTGGTCTCAGCTGACCAAAAAGTCATTGACCACCCCCTGACGGTGGCCGGCAAGATCTACCCAGTCACCTGCGTCAGCATGGGTAACCCCCACTGCATCACCGTTGTAGATGATATTTCTGCTGTGCCCCTGGCCGACATTGGACCCCTATTTGAAACCCATTCGGTGTTTCCCCAGCGCATTAATGCCGAGTTTATCCAAATTGTGAGGTCTGACTATCTCAAAATGCTGGTGTGGGAACGGGGGGCAGGCCCCACACTGGCCTGTGGTACAGGGGCCTGTGCGGCCTTTGTGGCTGCCGTGTTAACCGGAAAGTGCGGCGGCGCGGCAGCTCGCCAAGCCACCGTTGAATTACCCGGTGGTCCTCTCCAAATCGCATGGTCCATAGCCGACAACCACATATATATGACCGGTCCTGCTGTTCTGGTATTTTCGGGTGAAGCCTTTCTGTGAATAATCCTAATAACATTGCCCTGACCAATGACGATGGCATTGATGCTCCGGGTATTCAAGCCCTATATCAGGCAGTCATAGCTCTAGAGGGGCCAGCAGCAGCGATGGCTGGCACCGCTATCGGAATTGTCGCCCCTAACCAGCATCTGTCAGGCTGTAGCCACCAGCTCAATCGCGGTGGTACTATCTCTGTCGAGCAGCGAGCTGAACAGCGCTATGCCATCGGTGGCACCCCTGCTGACTGTGCTCGGGTGGCCCATCATCTCTATCCTCAATTGGGCTGGGTGCTATCGGGCATTAATGATGGTGGCAATCTCGGTGCCGATATCTACGTATCTGGCACTGTGGCGGCGGCTCGCGAAGCAACGCTCCTGCGCATTCCGGCCATTGCCATTTCCCACTATAAGTCGAGAAATGCCTCCATTGATTGGGATTTGGCATCTCGCCGCCTAGTCCGCGTGCTGAAAGTTTTGATGGAGCGTTCTTTAAAGCCGGGGCAGTTTTGGAATGTCAACCTACCGTCGGTTCCGTCGTCAGCCCCTGAGCCAGACATTGTTTTTTGTCCCGTGTGTACCCAGCCCCTACCCACCGCTTCTAATTTGGACGGGGGGCAGTTTCGCTATATCGGAGCCTATCAAGATCGCCCTCGCGACTCCGGTGCTGACGTGGATGTTTGCTTTGCAGGCAATATCAGCATCAGCCAAATTTCCCTGTGGTGAGACAGGTGAGACACTATGATTGCATGGGCAAGACGCTAATATGTAGCATTTCGCTCAAATCAAGTCATTCTTTAATTCTGCAACGGTGAAATCCGTAGGTATAGAATGTATTTTCTGTAGAATGATTTCCCAATTGCAGAAGTTCCTAAGGTTTAGGCAACGCGCCCATGGAGAAATTTAGTAATGGTCTGACGCTCTTCTTTAGCCTTTTGGTGGAGGCCATTCCCTTTTTATTGATTGGGGTAGCGTTTTCCAGTCTGCTACTGTTCTTTGTCGACGAACGCACCCTGATCAAGTTTTTACCCAAGACCCCGTTGCTGGGTGCTGTGGCTGGCAGCCTGATGGGGGTGTTTTTTCCAGTTTGTGAATGTGGCAATGTGCCTGTCGCCAGGCGATTGATTATGCAAGGAGCGCCCACGTCGGTATCAATCGGTTTTTTATTGGCGGCTCCTACCATTAACCCGGTGGTGTTTTGGGCCACCTGGGTTGCTTTTCGCGATCAGCCTGAAATTGTATTTCTCAGGGTGGGATTTACCTTGTTGATTGCCGTAACCATTGCCTGGGTCTTTAGCCATCAGCCCGATATGCGACCCCTGTTACAACCTGCGGTGGCTCGGCAAATGCCTAAGTTGCGAGCGCCTGCCCCCGTGAACCCGCTGCTGCGCTCGGGGACGTTTTTGCTGCAGACCGATGGGACCACCCTGAAGATGGATGACCCGGCGGTCCAATCTTTAATTGCCAGGGTCCCGGCTAAACCCATGGCGGTCAAGCTACAGCTCGCCATTGACAATATGGTCCAGGAGCTGAAGGAGCTCGGGGCTGTGTTGGTCATGGGCAGTGCCATTGCCGCCTTTGTACAAGTGGCCGCGCCCAGGGAATGGATTTTGGCCCTGGGGCAAAACTTTGTTACATCAATTTTGGCTATGATGCTGCTGGCGGCAGTGGTCTCTATCTGTTCTACCGTTGACTCGTTTTTTGCCCTATCGTTTGCGGCCACATTTACCACCGGAGCCCAGCTGGCGTTTTTAGTGTTTGGGCCCATGATCGACCTCAAAAATATTGGTTTATTGTTAACGCTGTTTAAGCCGAGAGCGATCTTTTACATTTTTGTTTTAGCGGCCCAGCTTTGCTTTATTTTGACCCTATTTATGAACTTCTATGTCAGCTAAACGGTCTCGAAAGCCTGCTGCCCCCGCCAGACGGCCTAAGCCCCGAACCGCTTGGTACCGTAGTTCCAAGTTGTTAGATGTCCTGGTGCTGGGGGCCTGGAGTATGGTTTTATTCAGGTACTGGATAACGGGCAAAATCTTTTTGTTGCTCCACCCGGACTATATGTGGCTGGCTAACGGCGCTGCCATTGTGCTCTTGGGGATGGCGAGCTTTAAGCTATTTCAGAAAAAAACAGTCAGTCAGGCTCCCGCTAACCATTCCACACTGCTACCGCCGTCAGTGAGCAGTTTTATTTTATTGGCGGTGGCGGTGGTGGCGCTGATCTATACGCCCCAGGCCTTTGCGAGTGAGACTGCCATACAGCGCGGGATATCTGACAGTCTGACCCTAACTAGGGCACAGCCGCAGCGCTTTGTGCGCCAAATGGCCTCTGAAGAGCGCACGATCATCGACTGGATTCGCACCCTGAATGTCTATCCAGAACCCGATGCCTATACGGGCCAAAGTGTAAAAGTATCAGGGTTTGTAATCCATCCTGATAATTGGCCCGAAGGCTATCTAATGCTGTCGCGATTTGTGTTAACTTGCTGTGCTGCCGACGCTTACCCGGTTGGTTTGCCGGTGCAGCTAGCTGTCTCTCGTCAGGCCTATGCCCCCGACAGCTGGTTAGAGGTGGAAGGAAAAATGGTCACGGCCACCATTGATGGTCAACGTCAGCTCACCATTGAACCCACCAAGCTGGAAACGATTCCTGAACCTCGCAATCCGTATGAATATTAATGATTGCTGGATGTTTGGTCCTTCCATCGCAATCGATGGATGCAATCGTTACAACGTCTAGCGTGGCGCTAGCCCTTTTCCTCCTCCGCTCGATTTCCCATGGCAAAATCCCGTCGTCAACCCCTGGATCGCTTAGCTCAGGCACTTATGATTGTGCTGGCTGTCGTTATTGGTGGCATGGTGCTACTGGGAGGTCCGGCGGCATCAAAGGTAAGGAGCTTTACCTGGAAAGATCGCCAGGTGGGGGCAGATGAAATGTCTTTTTTGCTCAACTTTAGTCGCCCAATGGATCATGGGAGTGTGGAGCAAAATCTTATTATCGAGCCGCCGCTGCCGGGGCGATTTAGCTGGGCTGGACGGCGCATGGCCTATACCCTCAATTTTCCGGCTCCCTATGGGAATGAGTTTACGATTAGCCTGCCCCAGGCCAGGGACCGGTTTAGTGGAGCCGACGCTAAGTTTGTCCCCTTTGAAGCCAGCTTTGAGTCCCGCGAGCGAACCTTTGCCTATATCGGTATTGATGGTGATGAACAGGGCCGGCTGATGCTGTATAACTTGAGCACGCAGTCGAGCACCGCCCTGACGCCCGAAGACTGGACTGTCCTTGATTTTAAGCCCTACACCCAGGGTGACCGGATTTTATTTGCAGCGGCTGACAGTCA
Source organism: Cyanobacteria bacterium J06554_1 (assembly GCA_038534515.1). Classification (GTDB taxonomy): domain Bacteria; phylum Cyanobacteriota; class Cyanobacteriia; order Phormidesmidales; family Phormidesmidaceae; genus Leptothoe. The sequence goes on along the minus strand of JBCAWO010000043.1, from coordinate 24,273 downwards.
GCTGGGCGAACAGCAAGACCAGCAGCTGTATACGGTAACCACTGGCTTGGGCAATCGTCCGGCACCCAGTGGCCAAATCGAAACCATACTGGACAGTGATGGGTATCAAAATCTGAAATTTGATCTATCTGCTGATGGACAAATCATTGTGGTGCAGCGCGTTAATCGGAGTAATCCAGGAGACTTTGGACCTTGGGTGATCACTCAAGGTGAGGCTCCTCGCCGTCTTGAAACTGAGCCGGGCGGGGATTTTATAATTGCCCCCGACAGTCAATCTCTGCTGCTACAGCAGGGAGAAGGAACGGCAATTATTGCCCTGAGCGACGCTGAAAATGAACAAAGTGGAGACACGCTAGATTTCTTGCCCCAATATGGGTTGGTCATGGATGTAGCTGGCAATGGTTCCGCTGCTGCCATGGTGAGTTTTAACCAGGATGATCCGGAAAAACGCTACACCCAGACCCTATTTTGGGTGTCAAACCAGGGGGATGAAAAACCCCTCCTAAATGTTACAGGAGCGATTTTGGATGCCCAATTTGACCCTACGAATGAACTTTTATTCTGTTTGACCAGTCAACTACTTGAGGGTGACACGTATCAGGTGCAGCCCTCTATTTCGTCTGTAAATTTGAAAACCGATAGTATGGAGGAGCTTTGGACGTTGCCACCTCAGCCATCGGTTCACATGAGCCTCGCCCCTGATGGCCTGGCTCTACTATTTGATGAGACTGTACCGAGTGCCAACGCAGACAGCTCGGCCGTTGTAGATAATGGGGTTGCGATCGCAACCTCGAAACTTTGGCTGCTACCGCTCTACCAGACATCTGAAGCCCGCTTAAATAAGCAACCCCAGTCGATTGAGCCCCAGGCCTTCCCGTTTACAGGCATCAACCCCGTCTGGATTCCCTAGAGTGGGAGCGTCAACGACGCTATCGCTCAGCTGCTGCCTCAGCGCCCCGCTCTAAGTACATGCTGACGAAGATGTTAGCGGCCGATGGTTCCAATGTTTCTAGAGCAATAATGATCTCTGGTACAGAGTCTGCCAGCGGATCACTAACCTCGTTAACCCATTGATTAACTGTTGAACGGGCTACGCCCATTGTCACAGCCAAACGATTTTGACTAATTCCGTACTGAGTCAGTACATGCTTTAGTGCTTTTCCTGCCCTTCCCATAGCGGTTATAAATCTCACAAAGATTACAAAATCCAAGGCCGGTTTAGTTTTATTGACCTGCCTATGTTCTTTCTTCTGAGCCCCTGTGCCCCATCAGTATAAAACGGCTCAGGAATGTGTCTTTTATCCCAAAAAACTACGCACTTCCCCGTAATTGTCAGTTTTCTACAAGGATTGGGTGAGAAAGTAAAAGTATACCTGAATCTTTTACGAAGTGGGGAACCCCTTGTATCCAAGATAGTGGTGATACTGAGTTCGCATGTACTACTTTAGGGCTTGAAATTCCATGCTAAGGCCCTGACGATGCCTGATTTTGAGCTAAGGCGGTAGACGCTAACGGTTATAACAACCCATAGAACACGTAAGGATAAATCACAGATATATCAACCACAGGGATCCGACCATCTTAATGGTTATGGGCGGCTCCAGGGGAAATCTGTTCAAAACGTTAAGTTATACAAGCATTTAAGACGCTAATTTGTCAGTGCTAAGGTTGGCGGGCTGCTGGCTGAGGGGACCCACCAGCGGCTCGTCATGGGGAGAAATGGCTTCCGATGCGCTGGTGTCACTGTTGTCACCTTCAAAGGAAACTGCGGGCTCACCAGAGGGTTTAATATCCAGGGACTCCAGGCTGTTTGAGTGTTCTTCAATGGGGTTGAATTCTTTATGGGGTGACGATTTTTCTCCCCAATTTTCTAGGGTGTCGTACCCTGGCAGGGGTGTCTCGCTAGGTAGCAGGATGTCGTCGCTTTGCTGTGGTGTGACAGCCCCATCGTCAGCATCAGGCTGATGGACAGGGGCATCTGGTGATACTTGGGGCGCGACGCTGTCTACCTTTGGCGCTGCCTCAAGCGGTGATTCCCAGCTTTCCTTAGGCTCAAGTTCTAAGCTCTGGTCGGGCTGAGTATTGAAGGTCTCCAGGGGGCTAGTAGCTGGGATTTCGACAGGAGTCGTTTCAATGGGCTCACCCCAGCCCTCTGGCTCAGGGGTATTGAGGTGATTTGGCGCGAATGTACCGGCTTCTGGGCTATTAAATGTATCGGGCGTTAAGTGATTTGGCTCGGGGACCAGTTCGTCAAATGTATCGGGCGTAAAGCGATTGGGTTCGGGGACCAGTTCGTCAAATGTTTCAGGGATAAAGATCTCTGGCCCAGGTGTGACTCCTTCGTCGCCATAGCTGGGGTATTCCGTCAGACCTGGTTCGAGTTCCCCCAGGGTTTTGACTGGGGCAATAGGCTTGTCAGGCTTGAGTAAAGGGCCTTTTTGAGGTGGGGCATCTAAGATAGCTGGAAACTGCAGCGGTGATGGTAATGCATCGGATGCCTGGCGAATTTGCTTGAGAATAGCTTTTGCTGTTTCGCCAGAGGCTTCCCTTGGTCGTGCTTCCCTCACGCTAACGGGGAGAAATTCAATCTTCATTTGTTTCTCCCGCAGGGAGACGCGCAGGGTGGCGGTATCGTGATCGTCTAGGGGTGCATCCTGAAAAACAAAATCTCCCAGGGAGTACACAATCGGACGAGACTTGTAGAGCTCAGCCCCTTGAATTTGCTGGGGATGATAGCCAACGACTAAATCTGCACCTGCGTCGATGGCCGATCTCGACAGGTTGACCTGCTGGGCGTTGGGTTCTGTCTCTAAATCGCCGTACCACCGGTAGTTAACCACAATCCAATCGACGGCTTCACGCAGGGCCGAAATATCCTCGATAATGCCATCTCGCTCCTGGATATTAAGACCTGCTTTTGCCAAGGTGGCGGCCTCATCGCTATTGGGGGCATAGCTCAAGTAGGCAATGCGCTGTCCCTTAACTTCCAAAACTTCTGGGCGGCGGGCCTCCTGGCGATTACGACCGGCCCCTACCCGATAGATGCCAGCACCGTCCAGGCTCTCTAGGGTTTCTGTGAGGCCGTGACGACCATAGTCCATGATTTGGTCGCCGGATAACCCGACAATGTCAATTCCCCCCTGTCGGAGGGAATCTACGGCCTCTGGTCGAGTGCGGTCAAGGTAGTTTTCCTGTAGAGAGGTGTCTGCGATCGCAAGGGAATTTCCCAGCCCCACCATGGCCACATCGGCTTCTCGAAATATATCCAAGTCACTGAGTACTTTGCCAACGGCATCGGGGGTTTGCAGGGGGACATCCCCCACCGGGACTTCCCCACCAAACATCAAGGTGACCGTTGGATCATTAGGATCGCTGCTGGCTTCGTGGGGCATCACGGCAACCGGTTCGAGGGCTGCAGGCACTGCCGGTGAGCGCATAGCGGACCGGTAGGCAATTTCTTGAACGTCTCGCTTATCTAAGGGACGCCAGCCGCCATTGTTAAATGTGGGCAGTGTGGGTGGCTTTTCTTTTTGGGCGACCTGGCCTCGCTGAGATGTGATGGCTTCAGTCATACAGCCCAAGATAAAAGCTGCTGCCGCAGACCCAGTGACTACGATGGCCCGCAAATATTTAAACTGCTGATCGATGACCGCCTTTGGCACAAGACGACGGCGATAGGTCCGTCGTTGAATCGAAGTTTTATTGATATCGATGGTGGCAGGACGAATTTGGACCACTGGGGCAGGAGCCACACTGCGATTGGGTCGCCTTCGACGTTCCTGATTGTTAGATTTTCGGGGGATGAGGTAAGACGGCACATTGTTTAGTGCATCACTACCGTAGGTAGTGGTGGTGATGGCCTCAGACTCGGAGTTGACCGTTTCCCTGTAGACTCTTTGCTCGGTGGTTGTGGCCGCTGTCGGGGTCGCTTTGGGAGCGGAGCTAGCAGCAGCAGGGGTGGTTTCTAAGGGCTCCTCTGGGGGCTCTGGGGGAACAGAGACGGGTGGGGTCGCTGGTCGAGCTGTCCCTTGCTTGGGCGTCAGCTTTGATATCAGTTTTATGCGCTGCTGCCACAGGGGACGATCGGTACCAACTGGGCGACCGATGAGCGTTACCCCGCGAATAAGGTCGGATTCTAACCGGCAAAGACGGTTACAGACTAACCGGATTAATGCGTCTTTTTTAGGTGGACGCTCGAACTCAAGTAAAACCTGCAGATAGCCGGGGGAGGGATCGGTCTGCACCCGGGCGTAAATAGCCTGGGGTACTAGCGGATAGTTGAGCCATAGGGCGATGGAGCGAAAATGCCCGCTGGCTGCTGACTGTTTGACCTGATTGATATCGACAGGGGTATTGACCATATTCCTCTAGCGCTGACAGGTATCAGAGTGTAGATGGACTACTAAACCCCCGAACTTGTGTGACAGAGTGTATCAAAGATGTCTATCTTGTCAACTGTGCTAATACGGCTTTTGTAGCTGTTTAAGAGACACGTGAGGGCGTTGTCCCGTTTTTCCTAGTTTGGCAGACCGGGTTCGGACGTCTGCCCATTGGGCTGGGGAGCTGACGGGGACTGCGTTTCAGTTGATGTATCGACGGGTTTAATCACGGGAACGGCGTTATTCATGGTCTGATAAACCGTTTGGGAAATGCGGCGAATCAGTTCGCGGGCGCGACCGTCATTGTTAGGACGCTGGACGAGGGTAGCGATCGCATATCGTTTGCCGTTTGATAGATCCATCAGGGCGACATCTGCCAGCACCTCGCCAATATCGCCAGTTTTGTTGTAGCTGACTGTAGTTTCACTCACCCCTGCTGCTAGCAGTCGTTTGTTGTAAGTACGCTGCAAAATATTGAAGATGCGATCGCGCGATCGCAGACTGACAATCTCACCCTTATGTAGGTGGGCAAACATACGCACCAAATCCTGGGCACTGGTGGTGTTGGTTCCTTCCAGGTCCGGCAGGGGATTGTTGATCACCGTTACGCCCAGATCCCAGTCAGCAAACTGCTGATTGAGTACGGCTGCGCCCCCCAACAAGTCGATCATCATATTGGTGGCCGTATTATCACTGTTAATAATCATTTGGGTGGCCACCTCTAGGGCGGTGTACCGTGTCCCCGGTGGTTGGGTTTGCATATCGCCAGAGCCACCGACAATTTGACTCGACTGTATGGCCATGGCCTGATCAACCGTGATCCGACCGTCATCTACCGCCTTAAAAAAAGCAACTAAAACAGGCAGTTTGATCGTACTGGCTGCGGGGATCGCTGCATTGCCCGCAATATCTACATAGTTGCCCGTGTCTAGATCAAACACATAGACGGTTGGTGTGAGTTCGGGAATAAGTTCCTGTAGCTCCACCAGGCTAGTTTTTAGGCTCGTGAGTTCCTGGGTCTGGGCGATTACATCGTCGTTGGTGACCACGGCTGCTGTCACCGCAGATTGGGTCTCCGCCGCAGTCCCGTTAGCCAACTGCTCATCTGCCGGTGTCAGCACCGACAGGACCGTACCAGCAATAGCGGCGACCCCCAGACCAATAATTAGGAGTCGAATGCCGTAAATCAGCGGCTTCGGGAGCTTTGGTAAAAAGGATGACTTTGGCTGCGGGGGCCAGCCGGAGCGAGAGTTGCGGCGGCTACGGCGAACATGGCGTGACGGATCCACCATGTTACCGAACATGCCGGTCGCATCAGATTGGGCTGGTTGCTGTGGCGGTCTGACGGCACGCAACCGCTCAGTTTTGGGTCTGCTGCCGCCAAGGGGAAAAGGCTTGGGACGACGCTGTCGCCGGGGTCGTCCAGATCGGCGTGATTTAGAAGGGGGCTGCTGTGAATCCGTCATGGGTGTGAACACATTGCTAATCATTGCCCTTTGCGGTTTGACGGCAGTCTAAAAAACGTGTGACCGCTAAGGGACTTTTGAATCGGGTTCCTGATGAGGCTGATGGGTGGTAGTAGCCCAGTCTATTTGCCGCAGAATGCCCCGTAGCATGGCTACATCCTGAGTAGATAAGGCGGCGCGATGACCCAGCTGTCGAAATTTTCGCATGCGGCTGGGAGCCGTATGGGGATAAAGATAGCCGATTTTTAATAAAATCGACTCCAGGTGATGATAATACCCATCAAGTTCGTTGAGGGGGGCCGCCGCCGTGTTTGACGATGGGCCATGGCCAAAAGCCTGCGGTCGTTGCCCCACCCTAGACAGTTCGTAGCAGCAAATGGCTACTGCTTGAGCTAAGTTTAGGGATTCATAGGGGGGGCGGGTATCAATTTTAATAAAGCGTTGGGCTTGCAACATTTCATCGTTATTAAGTCCGCGATCTTCGGGGCCAAAGATTAGGGCGCTGGGGGCTGACTCTAGCAGCCAGGGCAACGCCAGCTCCGGTGATTCTAAGGGGGTTTGTAAATCTCGACTACGGGCGGTGGTGGCAATTGCCCGCTGACAGCCGATGAGGGCTTGGGGTAGGGAGTCTACCGTCTGAGCTTTTTCGATAATGTCATAGGCGTGGACGGCCATTTGTCTGGCATCGTCACTGTGGGGGTCCCCTTTAGGATTGACGAAGACCAGCTGGGTGATGCCAAAGTTTTTCATCACCCGGGCCACTGAACCCATATTTAAAGGGCCAGCGGGTTCCACTAGCACGATACGGAGTTGGGACAGTGGCGGGGCAGGGGACATGCGATCGCAAATAAAGACTAAATCAGACAGTAAACCCAGGCGGACAAAAGCCCTTTAAACTGAAGCTAGTATCCAGACCTGAGGTTTTGTCGTCGGAGCAAACTCAGGTGTTTGATATGGTTTAGTTTCCGAGCATACCGCGAGCACTGCCCCAGATTTTTCCAGATTTCATAAAATGGCCCGTCAACGTCGCAAGTCTGATTTACCCACCAAAACATGTGCAGTTTGTCAGCGTCCTTTCACCTGGCGTAAAAAATGGGCTGACTGCTGGGATGAGGTGAAATACTGCTCTGAGCGATGCCGAAAACGACGCCGTCAAATTACCGATCCAAAAAAACAATAACGTGGAGGCGTTCCATGGGTGGGGGCGTTCCATGGGTGGGGACGTTCCATGGAACGTCCCCACGTTATTTTTATCGATGGCTTGTCTCTGAGCGCATTGGTCCTAGATAACGCATGAGATAGGGCGAGAAAACCTCATAAATCAAGGTAAGGGGTTTGCCATGGTGCCAAAACAAGTAATGACGCCCCCAAAACGGTCCCTTCTGGTCAAAGGCCGCCTCCAGGGCAGGGTTCCAACCGTAATAGATGCCTTGAATATCCCGATAAAGCTCTGTTCGTAAGTTAGCTAGACTGGCCCAAATCGGTAATGAGCGATTCTTTAAGTACTCATCCACATGGCTGGCCTCCCACCAGGACGTGGCATAGGCCAACCGCTGCCCGGACGCCGTACGTAACCACACCTGTCGTCTGAGACGTGGACCTGGAACATGGCTGATGAGCGCTGGTGCTCCATCATTAGACATACCCACCAGGGACATATCAATGACATCCACCTCGGTGGGTTCTCGCGTCATCAGCTGCAGGTGACGGGTTGGGGAGCCATCCCCCAGCATGAGAATTTGCCATGCTGGTGATAGCTGGTCGTGGGGAAGCCCCTTTTTGACAACTGTGTCATCACCCTGCCAAAGCATTTCCAGAGCATGCCAATCGGTGGGTTTCTGGGCAACAGTCTGAACTATTTTTGGAGCCTTGGGGGATGGTTCAAGCGTTGAAGTCAAAACAGTTTACAAAAATTCATGACTGTTTTCATCATAGACGCTTGGTCCAAGCTCTGCCGTCGTTCGCTGCTCACTTGCCCGATCCCGTTAGACCTGTACCCGTTACAAGACGGAAGGTCGCGCTGCACTCGGCAGATAAACCATAGAGCGACCCTGAATAACAAGACTAAAAAATAATGCGGATGGCGAGAATCGAACTCGCATGGCATAAGCCACACGCCCCTCAAGCGTGCGTGTCTACCAATTCCACCACATCCGCAAACTGATGCTAAGAACCGCCTAGCAGCATATAACAGTAAACCACAAACAGCTCCTTAGATGACGAGTTTTGTTGACTCAATTTTGGGCATCTATCCCAGGGAAGTCTGCGTGGTACGATCAGCTTCCATCCTATGATGCACATAGGTACAACAGTTTTCCTAAGGTAGTGACTAGCTGATGCGCTTTTCAAAGATCTTGATTGCAAACCGAGGTGAGATCGCCCTGAGAATCTTGCGCACCTGTGAGGAAATGGGAATAGCAACAGTAGCTGTCCATTCCACCATTGATCGCCACGCCCTCCACGTACAGCTAGCCGACGAAGCGATTTGTATTGGCGAAGCCCCCAGCAGCCGCAGCTATCTCAACGTTCCCAACATTATTGCCGCCGCCATGACAACGGGGGCCAGTGCCATTCACCCTGGCTATGGTTTCCTAGCCGAGAACGATCGCTTTGTCGATATCTGTGCTGACCACAAAATTGTATTTATCGGTCCATCGGCCGCTGCCATGAGGGCCATGGGGGATAAATCTACTGCTAAGGCCACCATGCAGCGGGTCAATGTGCCAACGGTCCCCGGCAGTCAGGGCTTGCTAGAGACACCAGAGCAAGCTAGTGCCCTGGCGGCTGAGATCGGCTATCCGGTGATGGTAAAGGCCACGGCGGGTGGCGGTGGTCGGGGTATGCGCCTGGTACGCGAAGCGGGGGATATGACTAAGTTGTTTCTCTCGGCCCAGGGAGAGGCCGAAGCGGCCTTTGGTAACGGGGGCATTTATCTAGAAAAATTTGTTGAAAACCCTCGTCACATCGAATTTCAGATTTTGGCTGACAGCTACGGTAATGTGGTGCATCTGGGGGAGCGGGATTGTTCAATTCAGCGCCGCCATCAAAAATTGCTTGAAGAAGCTCCCAGCCCTGCCCTTGACCCGACCCTGCGACAAAAAATGGGTGAGGCGGCGGTGCGAGCAGCTAAGGCCATTAACTATGTAGGAGCAGGCACCGTTGAGTTTTTGGTAGATAGCCGCGGCAACTTCTACTTTATGGAGATGAATACCCGCATCCAGGTAGAGCATCCGGTGACTGAAATGGTGACCGGTGTTGATCTGATTGGTGAGCAAATTCGAGTGGCCCAAGGAGAGCGTCTCTCCTTTACCCAGGATGATATTGTCCTCAAGGGGCATTCGATTGAGTGTCGTATCAATGCTGAAGACCCTGACCATAATTTTCGCCCCAACCCTGGCCGCATCAATGGCTATTTAGCACCTGGGGGGCTGGGGGTGCGGATGGATTCCCATGTTTACACCGATTACGACATTCCTCCCTACTACGATTCTCTCATTGGTAAATTAATTGTCTGGGGACCCGATCGGCATACGGCGATTCAGCGGATGAAGCGGGCCCTGAGAGAATGTGCTATTACTGGTCTGCCAACCACTATTGGGTTTCACCAAAAAGTGTTAGAACGTCCTGAATTTCTTAAGGGAGAAGTCTACACTAACTTTGTTGCTCAAATGATGGGATAGTCGATGGGGTCTCCATGACGACGGAGAGAACATAAAAGAGAGAGTTTTATGGCTGATGATTATCCACGCCAGGTAAAAGTTTTCCACCGGGCACTCTACCGTTTGTGCGGAGTATTGGAGGTGAATACGGGGTTAAAACCGTTAGCTAAAATCTCTTTGGCGGACTATGGACTTCCGGGGAAACTGGGGGATTTGCCCCATGCGCTGCTGCGCCGTACCCAAGGGGGCTTGCCCGATGAGGCGTGGGCCAATACGGATGTTATTTTGTCCTACGACCGTGCCGGTTGGCTGACGTTAGAGTTTCTTTCCTGGTGGGTGCGTGACCAGTCTCGGGGCGGTGCGCAGATTCAGATGCGTCCTCAGGCACTATCGCCGCTAGCCGGAGAAGAGATTCAGCTAGGTCATACCCTAAAGTTTGTTATCGATCACTTTTGTTTGCTAACAACCCACGGCCCCGAACCGATGTTGGCATTGCTCGAAGCCCAGGGGCAGGCTCTGAATACAGCCGTGGATAGCTATGCCAGTGTGCTGGGGGATTTACTGGTGGAGGAGCCATCGGACGGTTGAGCGATTGTGACTGGCGCTATAGGAAGTCTAGGCACGGCTGCTCCCCATGGTGATTTCATCTGTAAATATCTGTAAATATATGGGTCTGTAGTATGGTGACAGGTCGGTTTATCCTCTAAATCAGCAATAGCAAAATCTGAGATAATCTCAGGGTTTGTGTGGGTAAGTCGCCCAATCAGACTACTTGTCAGACTAGTTAGGGGCAGGACGATGGGACAGGACAATCAGCGGCAGGTTCAGTGGCAAGTAATTACGGGCGGTGTAACGGCTCCTAAGGGATTTACCGGCGCTGGTATCAAGGCTGGGCTTAAGGCCTCGGGCGCGCCAGATTTGGCCTTGATTGTGTCGGAGAATGATGCGATCGCAGCTGCCGTGTATACCCAATCCCAGGTCAGGGCAGCCTGTATAGACTATTGCCAGCAACAGCTTGAGGACCATCCTTCAGCCCGTGCTATTCTCTGCAACTCGGGACAGGCCAATGCATGTACCGGTCAGCAGGGCTGGGAAGACGCCGTTACGATGGCTACCGCTGCCGCCACTGCTATCGGTACCACCCCCGATCAAATCCTGATCGCCTCCACCGGCGTCATTGGCCAGCGCATCAAAATGGACCCCCTGTTGGCCCATGTGCCACAGCTGACCGCACAGCTATCCGACCAGGGAGGAGATGCCGTTGCCCAGGCTATTGTCACCACTGACCTGGTCCCCAAGACCTATGCCCTAGAAACCACCATCGACGGTCGTCCTGTGCGGATTGGTGGCATTGCCAAAGGATCAGGCATGATCCACCCCAATATGGCTACCATGCTGTCCTTCATTACCTGTGATGCGGTGGTTTCACCGGGACTTTGGCAGACCATGCTCGCCCGCGCCGTTGATCGAAGCTTTAATCAGATCACCGTCGATGGAGACACTAGCACCAACGATACGGTAATTGCTTTGGCCAATGGTCAATCACGCACCCCCGCCATTACGACACCAGGTCCTGATGCCGAGCGTTTAGAAGCCATGTTGACGGAGCTATGCATTTTCCTCGCCAAAAGCATTGCCCGCGATGGTGAAGGCGCTACGTGTTTGATCGAAGTGCAGGTGTCTGGAGCCGCTACCGATCAAGATGCCAGACAAATTGCCCGCACCGTTGCAGGTTCATCCCTGGTCAAATCAGCTATCTTTGGTCGCGATCCAAACTGGGGACGAATTGCCGGGGCGGTAGGCCGAGCTGGTGTCACCTTAGACCAGTCCAAATTAGCCATTGCCCTGGGAGACATTGTCCTATTGGACAAGGGGCAACCCCAGCCGTTTGATCCCATGGCGGCCCACACCTATCTCAAACGGTGCTCAGAGCTAAGCTCACAAGCCTTCGCCCAGCAAATTCTGCAAAGGACTAAGCCGGTGAATGACTTTGTTGGCCCCGATAATGCTGAAACAGCAGAGCGTCAGACTATTGCGACTGAATCCTTAGCCCATCCGGTAAAAATCGTAGTCAGCGTTGGCAATGGAGCGGGGACTGGCAACGCTTGGGGCTGCGATCTTAGTTACGACTATGTCAAAATCAACGCCGAGTATACTACCTAACTCTTTATCAAAATCTCTTCTAGGAACGATGGCAGTCGCTACAGCGTTCCGATACTCAATTATCAAACTTCTCTGGCGTAACATACGCCCTGGTCTTTCTGATTAGGCTTTTTAGCCCTGTGTCTTACGTCTTATCAGTTTCTTGTCAGCAGAGTAAATGAACCTAGAACAACCACTTTCTAGGAATAATGTCGAGACTGGAGAACCATCTCATCACGGGCACTAATGGCCCAGCTGTTATTGGGGTTTAATTTTAGAGAGAGATTAAAGTCTAGTAGGGCCTCATCATAGTGACCCATGAGTTTAAGGGTGCTACCACGAGAAATTAGCCACTGCCAACGCTTGGCCCGGTCATGCTTAATCAAATGGCCAAAGTCACTAACAGCATTACCATAGTGACCCAGATCACGAAAGATAATCGCTCGATTGGCATAGGCCCATAAATTTTGTGGGTCCAAATCAATTAGCCGATCTAAATCTACTAACGCAGCTCGAGTTTGACCCAGGTGAACATAGGTCAGTGCCCGACTTTTAAGCGCCTGTGGATGATTGGGGCTAAGGGCAAGAGCCCGATCAAAAAAGCCGATAGCTTCTTGGTGTACCTGCTGTTTTGCTAATGCTAAGCCTGCATCCACAAGCTGTTCAGGGGTTTCGGGTACGGATGTAGAGGGCACCACATCAGTCGCTGCTCTGGAACTGCGACGAGAGCGGCGTCTATGGGGTTTTTGATTAAAGGGCGGGAACATTCGGGGGCAGACTCATCACGAACGATTGAGTCTATTCTGGCAAAAACACTTAACTTCTTTTATAAAAAGATAGTAATCACTAGAAGATTTCAGGATAGCTTCAAGAAGATTAAAGTTCTTCCGAAGGCGCTGAGCCCTAAATACAATAAGGCTTTCAAATACGCACGTAAAATCTGACAACAATCACAGATGCTTGTGACAACAATCACAGTGTTACATCAGGAAGATTTTAGAAAAGATAATTGGTGTACTGGTTTGTCAGTACATTTATCAGTTTCGACCACGCTTAGACTGAATAGTTCTCAGGCTTCCCCATATTATTAAAAAAATATCTCCGATGAGTGGGGACATGTTAAAACAGCGACATGGATAAAGCCGCTACTATTGTCAAAGCTATATACACAGCCATCAACCATCGTGATGTGCCCGGGGCCGTAGCCCTGATCGATAACCAATGCTGTTACGAAGACTTAAACTTTTCAGCCACCTTTATGGGCAAGGCTGCGGTGGAGGGGCTATTTACTGAATCCTGTAGCTCGGTGCCAGGGGACTTGCAGTTTGTCATTGATGATCTGGCGGGGGATGATTGGGCGGTGGGAGTGACCTGGCATGTGGAGCTCAGCGGTGTGCCCTTTCCCAATGGACGTGGGGTGAGTTTTTATCGGGTTTCTCCTGAGAGTGGCAAACTGATTTACGGGCGCGACTGCGTAGAATCACCGCTCAAGCCGGGTAAAGCTGCCTTTACTATCATCCGCTGGGTGACTCCGTTAGTACGCTACTGGTTGGGGCGCTCGCAGCGACATTAGCTATGGAAAACATGACTACGGATCAATCTGAATCGTTGCCAAAGGAGTCTAAACATTCTCTGTCTGGGCTGTTTTGGTTACTTTGGGCAGCGACCCTTGTCTATGTAGACCTGCTTTTACTATCACCCCCCAGTTGGCTGCCTGGAGAACCGATTTGGGCAATTCAATCGGAGACGATTCAAGAAGTTTTGAACGAATCTCTGAATTTCTTTTTTATTCTGCCGTTGCTAAATCTCTTAGGGATTGGCTACGTGCAGTCACCCATGGTGAATCCGGCTACCCAAGGGTTTTTCAACCTGGCTGAAGCCTGGATTTTTATGTTTCTGCCTTTAATGCTGATGGATCGGCGCAGCCAGCACCTGCCTAGGATGATGATTTGGGGGCTGGCAATGTTTCTGACTAATGTTTTCTTGATGCCCTATATGGCGCTACGGCTGGGAAAGCCCCGAGAAAATCAGCTAAACGGTGCGCATAAAAGAACTATAGCCCGATTATTCGGGTCTTTGGGACTAACGGTGGGTAATTTGGCCGTTATTTGGTTTTGCTTTAATCGACCTGAGCTGGGTGGAATAGTGAGCCGGTGTAGCTATCTAGGGCAGCAGATAGTGAGTAATCGGGTCACCCTAGCATTTACGGTTGACATGGCGTTGTTTTGGCTGTTTCAGGTCTGGCTGATGGGGGCGATTATTCCTCTGGGTGAGCCGACTAGACCCCTGCGTTTGATTCCTTTTTGGGGTTTGGCTATTTGGCTGCTGATCTGATGATTGGTGATTTCCCTCACCGTTCACAGGGATTCCGATCACAGTAGACGCCTTATTTGTATCACCGTTGACGGGCTTGAGTATCACAGGTTTTAGGCCATGAAATCACATTGAGCTTGCTGGGTTTGGGGGATGATTAAATCAATCCGATAGTTGGATTTAATCCGAAAATTGGAGTTCCTGAAAAGCGACATCACAGTACTTACTGCCAATTCGCCGTACGAGCTGTGCTCCTTACATTGGGATTTAGCGTGGGCTATGCCCTTGACAAGCTCTCCTGACATGTTTCCTTCACACAGATCAAGAACACATGCTCCTCTGGCGTTGCCAGGGGAGCCTTTTTTTGCCCAAGTCATGATTCAAGTAAATCATGAAGATTTGCAATCTCTACTACAAATCGATCTAAGCTAGTCAGACTAGGGTTTTGAGCTAGAGGCCGACAGCGTTCTAATGAGTATCAAGTTAGCTGCTAGGGTGCAGCAAGTCACACCTTCAATGACTTTGGCGATTTCTGCTAAGGCGAAGGCTATGAAGACGGAAGGCCTAGATATCTGTAGCTTTAGTGCCGGTGAGCCTGATTTTGATACTCCAGCGCATATTCGAGAAGCGGCTAAGCAGGCGCTTGATAGTGGTAAAACACGATATGGTCCGGCGGCGGGCGAACCTCAGCTTAGACGTGCGATCGCAACCAAGCTACGCACCGACAATCAGCTGCCCTACAACGCTGAAAATATTATTGTCACCAACGGCGGCAAGCATTCCCTCTACACGCTAATCATGGCCACTGTGGAGCCCGGGGATGAGGTGCTGATTCCAGCGCCTTACTGGGTGAGCTATCCAGAAATGGTGAAGTTAGCCGGTGGCACTCCGGTTATCATTCCTGCCACCATCAAAAACGGCTACAAAATTACGCCTGAGCAGCTTCAGCAGGCGATTACGCCAAAGACTAAGTTTCTGATTTTTAATTCTCCTTCTAACCCGACGGGGATGGTCTACAGCCCCGACGAGGTGAGGGCCCTGGCTGAGGTGATTCTGGCCCATGAGGATATTTGGGTGGTGGCGGATGAAATCTATGAAAAAATCCTATACGACGGGGCTCAACATCTCAGCATGGGCGCGGTGAGCGATGCGATGTTTGGGCGCACCATTGTCAGTAACGGATTTGCCAAGGCCTATGCCATGACCGGCTGGCGGCTGGGGTACTTGGCCGGCCCGGTTGAATTGATCGATGCGGCGAATACGCTACAAAGCCAGAGCACATCGAATGTATGTACGTTTGCCCAGTATGGTGCGATCGCAGCCCTAGAGTCTCCCCAAGATTGTGTCGAAACCATGCGTCAGGCCTTTGCAAAACGGCGTACGGCCATTATCGATGCGGTCAACTCTATTCCTGGTCTTAGCTGCGTTGTTCCCAACGGAGCGTTTTATCTATTTATTGACATCAGTAAAACAGGTTTGCAGTCCCTAGACTTTTGTACCCGGTTGCTCAACGAGAAATATGTCGCCGCTATTCCGGGAGTGGCCTTTGGTGCCGATGATGCTATTCGTATCTCCTATGCTACGGATCTGCCCACCATTGAGTTGGGTATGGAACGACTCAACGATTTTGTGCAGCAAATATAGCAAACATCCTGATAAATTTTGCTTGCAGCGAGGTCAGATACTCTTTCCCCTCCCAGGAGGGGAGAAATCGACACATGATTAAATTTCCGATCCTCAGGCTCTAGCCGACTCTACCCGGTTTAGTGGCTTTGTCGTTGTTATAGCAAACCGATGAATGCATTCATCGGTTTGCTGCGCACATAGCTGTTGCTACTTATGGCTTTCAACGATCACGTGTGACCTGAACTATGTGTGCCAAGCTATATTTTAAAAATGTTTGGCATACCCAAGCCTCATTGAGGCCTGGGTATGCGCCTTGTAAAGTAGAGAACGAACCTAGACATATCCCTTTGATATTGCTGGCAAAAACAACAGTTTTTAGCTAGCTGTTGTTTTTGCATATCAATGGATTTTCACGTAGACATAACACTGGCAGAAACTCTGCAAATGTAGTTGACAAACAGTTTAATGTTGCCATGAATGTTCTACATCAATTTTTGTAGGTTTCCCGGAGAAATGTTGTTGTTCTGCGGTGAGACTTCACAATGGTCACCGCTGATATTGTTGCAGTAAAGCTCAGCTTATTTGAATACAACCGATTCTCGGGATACTAGAAATGAGGCGTGGCTGATTCCTGGTATGACTTTATCTGGTAAACATCGGCATATCTCACAGATTGGTTCATACCCTAAATTAGCAACGGCAGAAATAGGATCTAGCGGAACAATAACATCGGAATCTGAGTACTTCTTAGGAGTTGAACCGTGGTGCTGCCGATGACCAGGTGGCGGATGCGACGATGGCCGTAGGCACCCATCACTAGCAGGCTGATCTGGTGTTGTGCGACATAGTTGGCAATGACCTGTTCGGGATCGCCAGTGCTGAGGTTAGCGATTAGGGTATGACCAACAGACTGTTTAAGCTTGTCTTTCGCCCTGGCTAGCTGCTCAGCTCGCTCAGTATCTGAATCTGACTTAGCGACCGTTAGCAAATGAATCTCGATATCCTTAAACCCATTGGCATTGTCCGCTAAGAAGTTTAAGATCCGCTTGCCCGTGGGGCTACCGTCGTAGGCCACCAGCAGGCGGTTAATTGGGTCAAAGGTTTGGGGGGTGACCAGACAGGGCTTGGTGCTGCTGCGCACAATGCGATCAATGTTGGCCCCCAGGTGTCCTGAGGCAAATTCTGCAGCCTCACCCCGCTTGCCCAGCACCACCATGTCGGCACCCGCCTCAAAGTCATGGAAGCAATCCACCAAAAATCCGGTGGGGTTGAGTAGCTCCACGTCGCTCACTCCTTCCGCTTTGAGCACTTCGTCGGCATTCTTTAGAATTAGCCGCGCTCGCTGGTTATTGAGTTTGGCCCGTTCGTGCTCCAGATTGACCAAATCATTTAGCAACTGGTCGGAGGCTCCCAAACCAATGCTGCCACTAAAATTACCGGTGGAAACGACTTTCTGACTACGAATATCGGTAACAAATAGGACCTTTGCCTGGGCCTCAAATTTGCGGGCAAACCAGGCACCGTAGCGATAAATGCCCTCTGCAAAGGCAGAGCCGTCGGAGCATAGGAGAATCGTTTTCATGCGTATGTTTTCTTAAAAGAATGCAGTCCAGCGCAGCGATGCTAGTAGTCTATCAGGACGATTTATGCCCGGCATTTCCGGTAGGGGCGTTCCATGGAATCCCCTACCGCCCGTTGGCCACAAGATCTTCCTCGGTGGCGAGGCGGTTTAGCAGGGTGGCACTCGCTTCATTCAGGCCCACCACCGTTACCTCCACACCTTTACGGCGAAACTTCTGTACAGTTTTATCCAGCACTTCAACAGCACCCTGATCCCACAGCTGGGCATTGCTGAGGTCAATGGTCACCTGCTCAACTAGCTCAGTAAAGTTAAAGGATGCCGAAAATTCATCCCGAGATAGAAAGAAAATCTGCCCAGCCACTTTGTAAATGCGATGGGCACCGTCGTCACTCAGAACCTTATCGACAAATACCAGCTTGGCAACTTTACGAGAGAAAAACACCGTACTCATGACGATGCCCGTGGCTACACCCAGGGCAAAGTTGCGAGTAAAAATGATTACAAACATGGTCGTTAGCATAACGGCGACCTCACTGCGGGGAACGCGGCGCATGTTTGTAAAGGACGACCAGCGGAAGGTCCCGATAGAAACCATGATCATGACAGCCACCAGGGCGGCCATGGGCATTTGCCTTACCCAGTCTTGCAAGAACAAAATGGCCACTAGCAAAAATATTCCAGCAGACAGCGTCGACAGACGACCCCGCCCACCAGACTGAACGTTAATCACCGACTGACCAATCATGCCGCACCCGGCCATACCCCCAAAAAAGGCCGTGACCATATTGGCGATGCCCTGGCCTTTGGCTTCTTGGTTTTTATCGCTAGGGGTATCGGTAAAGTCGTCCACCAGGGAAGCCGTCAAGAAGGATGCCAGCAGCCCCACAATCGCCAGGGTAAAAGAGTAGGGCAGAATGATTTGCAGTGTTTCTAGGGTGAAGGGTACCTGGGGCAGGGCAAATATGGGTGGGGTGGTGGGTAGCTCTCCCATGTCGCCTACGGTGGGTACATCGAGCCGGAGTGCGATCGCAGCAATGGTCATCACCGCCAGCGCCACCAGCGGAGACGGTACCACCTTGGTAAATCGAGGCAAAATGTAGATAATGCCCAGGGACAGCAGCGTTAGCACGTAGACCATGGGGGGCACATTGGTCAGCTGGGGCAGCTGTGCCAAAAACAGCAGCACCGCTAGGGCATTGATATAGCCAATCATCACCGCTCGGGGCACAAACTTCATCTGACGGCCCAGCTTCAGCACTCCAAAGATCACCTGAAAAATGCCAGTCAAAAATGTGGCCGCCAGCAGGTATTGCAGCCCGTGGTCCTTAACCAAATCCACCATCAGCAACGCCATGGCCCCGGTCGCCGCCGAAATCGAGGCCGGTCGACCCCCTAGAAAGGCGGTAATCACCGCAATAATAAACGAGGCATAGAGACCTACTTTTGGGTCCACCCCAGCGATGATGGAAAATGAGATGGCCTCAGGAATTAGCGCCAGACCCACCAAGGCCCCGGCCAGCAGGTCGTCCTTGGGGTTAAGCAACCACTCCCGTTTCAGGGCACGCAAATTTAGGGAACGGACGTTGAGATTGGAAATGTTCAAGGGGTCTCCTTAAGCCTGAAAATGAAAATCTTGGTGAATAGGGCAGTTTGTCTATTTCACCTTTCTCCCCGATTAGCTGGGCTAGTCAGCGGTCTTAAACCTCGGTGGTGGCCTTCAAAATCAAGGGCAGTAGGCTGACGTGCCCCTAATGGTTGGGGGCTGCTAAAAGGTTATGGCTAAGAAATCGGCGACGTGAGTATATCTACTTAACATTTCTTTGCCTATGCCTATCTAAAGGCAAATTGGCAGCAGTGTCTAGGGGTAAACGCACCAGAGGTTATTAAAGACGGTCTAAAGCAAAATGGTAGGGTGGGCAGTGCCCATTCGTCTTGATTAGCACACCATTCGCCATGGCCAAACAACGCTTGGATATGTATCTGGTTGAGCAAGGACTGTGCGATTCACGGCAGCAGGCTCAGCGCTGTATTCGAGCTGGTGAGGTGAAGGTGAATGAAACGGTGATTGATAAGCCGGGGACGACCATTAAAGACGATGCGGTGGTGGTGCTGAAGCAGAAGTCGCCCTATGTGTCGCGAGGCGGAGAGAAGCTGGCTAAGGCGATTAAGGAATTTGGGGTGGAGGTGTGCGATCGCATCTGCCTAGACGGCGGCATCTCCACCGGTGGCTTCACCGACTGCCTACTCCAAAACGGAGCCAGACAGGTCTACGGCATCGATGTCGGCTATGGTCAAGTTGCCTGGAAAATCCGTCAGGACCCAAAAGTTATCCTGCGAGAACGCACTAACCTCCGTCACCTCACCCCAGAAGACTTATATCAAGACAACGCCCAACGGCCTGACCTGGGGGTGATGGACGTGTCATTTATCTCACTGACCAAAGTTCTTCCTGCTTTCTGGCAGCTCATGGCAGACAAGAGAGAAGCTATTTTGTTAGTTAAACCCCAGTTTGAGGTAGGAAGAGAGAAAATAGGCAAAAAAGGGGTAGTACGAGATCCTAAGGATCATGCAGAGGCGATCTGGCAGGTATATGTAGCGGCGCAACAGTTAGGCTGGCAGGCAAAAGGCCTTACCTGGTCCCCCATTCGTGGACCGGCGGGTAACACTGAATATTTGCTGTGGTTGGTGGCCGATGGGAAAACCATCGAGTTAACTGAGGATACGGTCATCAAGCTGACTCAGAATGCCTGCAGCTCTTTTTTGACCAGTTGACCAGAGCTACAATGCACTCTTCAAAGGACAATCATCCTCGCTTACCCCATGAAGCAGCCTCCTGGAAAAGTTATTCTGTTTTGTTGTTCAGCTCTAGGCCATCCAGAAGACTGCATTGACTGGGCCCTTGATGCATTGTGTGCAGGAGAAGATTCTCCAAGCTTGAGGATTTTGGCAGGGCTCACCCCACCACACGCGTTGTCGAGAGTGGTTGGCGGAATACGAAAAAAAGAGACCTAACTGAACCTGGGGACAAGCCTACTCTAATAGCTTATGTTTCCTGACACTGAGAGGTTTTTCAAGACTTGTTTGTGTTCCTTTGCGCTTAGGAACAGGAGCTGGGATGAGCGGCTACATTAGGAACCGACCAGATGTATAGACATGTTTATCCTCAGTTTTTATCCATTTAGCTCCCAAAAGCATTAGTTAGGGTTCCCAAACTATAAATTTAAGTGCTATACTTATAGCCGGTAAGTTTTCGGTAGAGAAGCAATTTGTTTTGTTGGGATTTCGATTTCAGTAACAGGAATATCTCCGTTTAACTCGCTACGTTGTTTTGATTAAGGGGATTTCCTTATGTCTATTTATGTGGGCAATTTGTCCTATGATGTCACGCGCGAAGATGTAGAAGCTGTATTTGTTGAGTACGGTCGCGTCAGTCGCGTCAGTTTGCCGATGGATCGTGAAACCGGTCGTCCTCGCGGATTTGCATTCGTCGAGATGGCTGCCAAAGACGATGAAGCAAAAGCCATTGAAGCGCTGAACGGTGCTGAATGGATGGGGCGTGAAATGAAAGTCAATGAGGCCAAGCCTCGTACTGCTTCTGCAGGCGGCGGTGGTAACTATCGTCGTAACTCTTTCTAAATTTGAGCAGCTAACTAAATCTTGGCTTAGTTAGTGCTATTGATGCGAGTGGTTCACCGAACCACTCGTTTTTTATGAAACATGCTCAGACAATAGGGGTGTCAGCCAGGTGCCACATATACAGCGCTAGGTAAGAGCGATAGGGCGCAAAACGGGCAGCGGTACGAACTGTTTTTCGACGGCGGCTAGTTAATCGTTCGAGGTTTTTACGTGCGGTGGTATCACCATCGGGCCAAATATCCGGATCGCCAAAGTAAAAGATGCCCATCATGTCTGCTGTCCACTGGCCCACGCCCCAAATCTCGGTTAAACAGTGGGTGCGCTCATCATGGTCCAACTCGCTCAGCAGACTCTCATTAAGCTGGTTGGCAAGGGTGGCCAAGGCAATTGCGCGCATAGCTTTGGCCTTGGCTGCTGATAAACCACAGTGCCGTAGAATTTCAGGTGAGACTGTCGAAAAATAATCTATCAGTGGTTGCTCAGCGGCGCTGTCTACAACTCTGCCCCAGATTGATGCAGCTGCTTTGACAGATAGCTGCTGTCCAGCGACTGCCCGACACAATCGTTCTGAAAAAGGGGTATCTTGGCTGGCGGTGAGTGTTAGGGGAGTAGTATTTGCGATCGCATCCGCCAAATCCCTACTCAACCCTCGAGCAATTTCCACAAACCTGGCATGGATTGTCTGGGATATTTTGTTACTCACCCTACCCAAAAACTCTCGCTTGACATCAGTTTAATGTGTAGCATCGGCGGATGTATATCTCCAAAGAAGAGGCCATGCCAACGTTGATTGCGCGTCAGGTTTTAGGGCAATGATTATCCCTACAGCGGTAGCAGCACAGTAAAACAGGTCTGTCCTGGCACCGATTCAATCAAAAGACTGCCCCCATGGCGTTTTTCAATAATGCGCTGTACCATATCCAACCCCAGACCCGTGCCCTGCCCCATGGGCTTTGTGGTAAAAAAGGGTTCGGTTAATCGGCTTTGTATTTCCTCGGGAACACCCGGGCCATTATCTTCTATCTCCACCCGCAGACAGCCATTCTTCTGACAGGTGCGAATAATAATCTTGGGTGATTCTCCGATAAAACGCTCACTCAATGCATAAATGGCATTGTCAATCAGGTTGGTCCACACCTGATTAAGTTCACTGCCAAAGGCCATGATCTGCGGTAGACGTTGGTCGTAGTGGCGTTCCACCGTAATGCCATGCTTAAACTTAAAGGCAAACAGTCGCAGGGTGTCTTCAATCCCATCATGGATATTGATCTGTTGTTGAGCCGCTCTATCCATGTAAGAGTAGGCCTTCATCGACTGTACCAGGGTGGAAATACGATCTGCTCCATCCAATCCGCTTTGGATCATTGCCATCACATCAAAGGATAACGCCAACCAGCGTAACCCCATGTCTCGTAATTCGGTCGGGTCATTGCGCCAACGTTCCATCAGGTGCTCTAATTTGGCGGGCTCCACCTTCCCAGCCGCCAGGGGTTCTGCTATCTTCCAGGCATCTGGTACCCCATAGTCTTCTAGCCAGTCTGTTAGAGCATCCTCACGATCACCTTGGGCCAGTGGGTCATTATCGGGATGGGCAATGGCGTCAAAGCCGCGATCGCGAATGGCTATCCACTCCTCAGTATGGTCATCATCCACCTGCCGTTGACCGTACACCAGGTTCATCCGCTGTAGTTCCAGCATCGCCGGTTGTAAATCTTTGAGTGCCCGCACGAGAGCGGCCGCAGGGTTGTTAAGTTCGTGGGCTAGCCCCGCTGATAGGGTCCCCAGGGCTGCCATTTTCTCGCGGCTTTGGATAAAAGACTCCAACCCTCGCAAACGTTTGCCAACGGTGCGAAAGATGTCGCGTTCAAACTCTCGGCAGCTGTGGATTACGTCCAAAAAATCAGGGCATTGTAGACGGTAGAGATCCACAGCTGTATCGGCTGTCAGTGTGACCGGTACTAAATCTTCTGTGAGAACTTGAATCTCTCCAAAAAATGATGGGCTGACATGGCGACCAACGGGCATATCTGTGCCATTACTTTGGCGGCTGACGGTGATCTGACCGCTGAGCTGAATGAAGAAACCGAGGGGCCGATCGCCTTCTTTGACCAGGATTTTGCCGGCAGGGAGTTGGATGTGTTCGGCGCGATCGCAAATCCAATCTAACCGTTCCCGAGGCAGCGCCCGAAATTCTGGTATCTGCAATA
Source organism: Cyanobacteria bacterium J06554_1 (assembly GCA_038534515.1). Classification (GTDB taxonomy): domain Bacteria; phylum Cyanobacteriota; class Cyanobacteriia; order Phormidesmidales; family Phormidesmidaceae; genus Leptothoe. The sequence goes on along the minus strand of JBCAWO010000043.1, from coordinate 1,263 downwards.
AAGATTCCGTACAAAGCATGGTTACTCTCCCTCACCAGTTAATGCCACGTAACTCCCCAATGCAATCAGCCCTGACCCCGTTGTATAGCGCTGCCCAGCCCTTAGTCTTGGACTGGCCTTTAGCCATTGACCAATGGGACCGGCCATCGCAATCACAATACAATCAACACTGGTATTGAGTGCAACAGATGTTGACCCCAGCAATAGAAACTGTGCAAATACGACACCCTCTTGATTAATAAACTGAGGAATAAATGCTAAGAAGAACAGCGCTGTTTTAGGATTTAAAGCCTCGACAGTCACGCCCTGCAAAAAAGCTTGTCGATAGCCTGTGCTGCAAATGTTGGCAGTCCCTAGGCTGTCATCATGGCTCAAAATAGTCTTTATACCGAGATAAATCAGATATGCCGCTCCCAGGTATTTCACCACATTAAACGCCAGCGCTGATGTCGCCAGCACAACTGATATTCCCAAAGCTGCTGCAACCACATGAAACATACCGCCCACTGAAGTCCCCATCGCTGAGGCAATTCCCTCAACGCGACCTCCTTTGAGACTACGGGTCATTACATAAAAAATACCCGGGCCGGGGGTAATCGCCAGTACAACAGCGGCACTAAAAAATAACGAAAAAGTAGAAAAATCAGGCATAGGAAATATTAAACAATTTGATCAACAGGCTATCTGACCATCGATCAAATTATCTATAGTGATTGATTAGGCACCTGAAATTATCTTGTGCTGGTCAACCAGCCTATTTACGGACTTGCGGCACTAGAGAGACGATCATAGCAAAAATAATTGAGGCAATTCCTAAGGGCCAAGCTACATCAATTGCAAAATACTTAGTTAAAAAACTAAGTAAGAAAGGAGAAATTTTTTGAAAAATACCAGGTATAAAAAAACCAAATCCTAACCATAGAAAAAAACCTACAGACCACTGATGTAGAAATCGGAAAATCTTTAACTGGTAAAAATTTTTATCTTCATTAGAGTCTAATTCTATTTTGGAATGATCTAATGTGAAAGCCGACAAATCACTCAGCAGAAAATCCAAGTCGTAATACTTAAGAAGCTTTCGTATAACCGATACGTAATCACCTTTCTCAATGCATTCGTCAAAATATGCAATGTATTCTAAAGTCTCATCTTTAGAAACTTCTACTCCTGCAATAAGATGCTTAACTTCTCGTAAAAATCTTCTGTCTTCATCAGAAGGAAAGTATTGGCCGTTTTGATATCTTCCGTCAGGGTTAAAACTCT
>JBCAWO010000042.1:0-45448 GCA_038534515.1 Cyanobacteria bacterium J06554_1 | reverse complement strand
TTACTTCCGCATCCAGGACAATCATCAATCACTAAATGAAGCAAAGCTCATTCTTGTAGGCTTTGGCGCTGTGGGAAAAACCTCTCTTGCAAACCGCCTGATTCACGGCACGTTTGACCCAAACTCAAAAAAAACTGAAGGGATTAACATTACCCAATGGCCACTTCAACTCAATCAGACCGAAGATATTACTCTTCATGTATGGGACTTTGGTGGTCAAGAGATCATGCACTCCACCCACCAGTTTTTTCTCACAGAGCGTAGCCTCTATCTATTAGTGCTCAACGGTCGCCAAGGTCATGAAGATGCCGATGCTGAATACTGGCTAGAGCTGATCCAAAGCTTCGGTGAAGATTCTCCGGTCATCGTTGTACTGAATAAAATTTCAGAGCATCCCTTCGACGTTAATCGCCGTGCCCTACAACAAAAGTTTCCTAATATCCGCGAGTTCATCCAGACTGACTGTGACACAGAAACTGGAATTGATACGTTACGAGCAGCTATTGAAAGAGAAACCGACCGGCTAGAACATCTACGAGCCCCATTCCCTGGCAGCTGGTTTGAAATCAAAAAACGCCTGTCCGACATGAAGGCGAACTATATATCTTTTGAAAAGTACCGAGAAATTTGCCAGGCAGATGGAGAACCCGAACCCAGTGCCCAGGAATCCTTGGCGGTTCATCTCCACAGCCTTGGCATCGCCCTTAACTATAAAGACGATAGCCGTCTGCGTGATACCCATGTGCTCAACCCTCACTGGGTCACCAACGGCATTTACAAACTCCTTAATGACCACGAACTCACCGCATCAAACGGAGAGTTGGAAATTGACTGTCTCAACCGGCTTTTAGACCCTAAGGACTATCCCAAAGCACGCCATGACTTTCTGTTAGGGCTAATGCGCAAGTTTGAGCTGTGCTTCCCCTTCCAAGAGGATGACAAGCGCTATCTCATTCCAGATCTGCTCGATAAACAACAACCCGAAGCTGCGTCACAGTTTGAGCCAGCTGAATGCTTGAATTTCCGTTACGAATACCCGATCTTGCCAGAGGGTTTACTCCCCCGCTTCATCGTCCGCACCCATGTGCTCAGCGACCATCAGCTCCGCTGGCGCACTGGAGTGATCTTAAATTTCGAAGGCAACCAGGCCCTGGTCAAAGCCGACCCCCAAGAAAAATCCGTTGAGATTAATGTCAACGGTCCCCAGGCGAGTCGTCGTCGCCTTCTGGCAATTATCCGGTCCGATTTCGATCGCATCCACAGCAACTTTAAGTTCACGCCTAAAGAACTGGTTCCCGTCCCTGGCTACCCCAACATCACCGTTAGCTACAAAGATCTTTTAATTCGTGAAAGCAAGGGCAGAAAATCATTTGAGGAAGTAGCAGGTGATGAACTGCTTGAGCTGAATGTGCAAGATTTACTCAACGGCGTAGATATCGAAGGCAGCCGCCAAAGAACGTCCAGCATTGAACGCCGCGGTCAGGCGCTGACACTGTTCTACAGCTATTCCCACAAAGACGAAGCCCTGCGCAACCAGCTAGACACCCACCTCAAGATTCTCCAGCGCCAAAAGCTAATCCAAACCTGGCACGACCGCTGCATTATGGCCGGTACAGACTGGGCCAAAGAAATCGACGACAACCTCACGCGTGCAGACATTATTCTGTTGTTAATCAGCGCTGACTTTATCGCCTCAGACTACTGCTACGAGATTGAACTCCAGCAAGCCATGGAACGTCACCATGCGGGCGATACTAGAGTAATTCCCATCATTCTGCGCCCCGCTGACTGGAAAAAGACACCATTTAGTAACCTTCAGGCATTCCCCACAAATGCAAAGCCCATTACATCATGGTCTGACCGTGATGAAGCCTGGCTCAATGTGGAAACGGCGATCAAAGCAGCAGCTGAGGATATTAAGGCTCAGCGGTATCGATAAATTGAGTAGGGTTATTTCCAGCAGGAAGCTCCGCCAACTCAGCATTTACTAAGCAACCCAACACACCTCTGACAACCCGATGTCACAGGAATGTCACATCGTCTATCTAAGCTGTGGACAACTGAATCAAAGTCTGAACCTAAAGTTGTCCTAACCCATGTCTTATCCACTGCATCCTAAACCAACTAAGCCTCGCTCCCGCAGCTTATCTATGCTCAGCAGCATTCTGATGGGGGCTACCCTAGCCACAGCAGGTAGCTTCCTAGCCTGGGCACCGGACTCACCACTGCAAAGTGAAAACCAGGCGGCCATTGCCCAAACAGCTCCCGTTCCCGCCACTATTCCAGCCGCTAACCCCAACTTCATCACCGACGTCGTCACTGACGTTGGCCCTGCGGTAGTACGCATCGATGCATCGCGCACGGTTAGTCAGGGTATTCCAGACATATTTAACGACCCTGGCTTTCGTCAGTTCTTTGGCGGGCGTTTACCCCAGGGTGGGCAAGAACGTACAGAACGTGGCCTAGGCTCAGGCTTTATCATCAGCGACGATGGTCGCATTATCACCAATGCCCACGTAGTAGATGGGGCCGACACTGTAACCGTTACCCTTAAAGATGGCCGCATATTGGATGGTCAGGTCCTGGGTAGTGACCCGGTCACAGATATTGCTGTGATTAAGGTAAACGAACGCGATCTGCCCACCGTGGCCCTCGGCGACTCAGATCAGCTGCAGCCTGGGGAATGGTCCATTGCCATTGGCAACCCCCTGGGTCTAGATAACACGGTTACGGTAGGTATTGTCAGCGGCGTAGGTCGCTCTAGTAACCAGGTGGGTGTGCCGGACAAACGGGTGGAGTTTATCCAAACCGATACGGCCATTAACCCTGGTAACTCCGGCGGGCCGCTGCTAAACCAGCAGGGTGAAGTCATTGGTGTAAATACCGCCATTATCAACGGAGCCCAAGGTCTGGGGTTTGCCATTCCTATTAATATGGTGGAACGGATTGCGACTGAGCTAGCTGAAACGGGTCAGGTGGAGCATCCTTTTGTGGGGATTCAGATGATAACCCTGAGCCCAGCCGTCAAGGAAGAGATTAACAATAACCCCAATAGCGGTCTGACGGTGGAGGAAGAAACGGGTGTGTTGATTGCCCGCGTACTGAGCAATTCGCCTGCGGCTAAGGGTGGTCTGAGGGCAGGTGACGTGATTACCGCCATTGATGGCACCTCGGTGGCAGATGCGGATGAAGTCCAGCGAGTGGTGGGCGACGGCAACGTGGGGCAAACCCTCACGCTGGAAGTGCAGCGAAACGGTGAGGTACAACGGATAGCTGTAAAACCAGAAAATCTGCCGAAGTAAGGCTGTTAGAAGGCTTCCTGGGAGAGTTGGTTAATCGCCAGCCCCCTAGGAAGTCTCTAACCAATCGACGACGGATTTTAGCGATCGCACCCCGTAATCGGCATAGTCTGACCATACAAATTCGCCTGCGGTGTCAATGTAAACCGTTGCTGTTTCCGCCCGCTGCCCAGCCATCAGGTCAAATTTATAGTCCCCTACCATAACAGCGTTAGTTGGGGGAGCATTCCAGGTATTTAATAGGGCCAAAATGCCATCGGGTTCTGGTTTTGGGGCATGGCAGTCACGGCTAAGCACCAAAGAGGGGTCGAAGAAATCCATCAGACCGCAGGCGACGAGGGTTGCATGGGCAATGTCTTTGCCATTACGGGTGAGGATGCCAATTTGCTTGCCTTGGGTGATTAGCAGCTCTAAAAGCTCGTGGGCTCCCGGCTGGGCCGTGGCCTGACGGGCAATGTCTAGCTCTATTTCTCGCAGCTGTTTGTGTTTAACAGCCGCAACATCGGCGGGCAGCTGACGTAATGATTCTAGAATTGGTGAGCCTGCAGGTAGTCCCAGCGTTTCTCGGATTGCTTCAAAGTCGTGAATGCCGAGGGTTAAGGTGCCGTCCATATCAAACACCCAGCAGGTGCGGTTGGCTAGGTTCTCACTACCGGTTAGGTGCATGGTGTGCCGCTGCGTTTACTTGGGGTCAGTTTAACCTGTGGGACTAATGCTGTCGCTGAGGTAGGTGGTGAGAACAGTGAGGCAGTTTGCGATCGCATCCAAATGGGCAATCTCATAGCCATGGGTATTCTGCGTTGGAAAACTCAGACAGGCCCCCCGAGGCACATGGCCAAACTTCATCGCAATCGACGCATCGCTGCCAAACTGAGACACCACGGCCTGCTGCAAGTTAATCCCAACCGTAGACGCCGCCGCGAGAATCTCCTGATTTAGCCCCTCATCATAAAGACCATAGCTATCTTGGGCAAACAAGACTGGTCTCGGACCGTCGGCAATGGGGTACTCCTTGGCCAAGGGACAAATCTCTAAGGCAATCAGTCGACTCAGCCGCTGACGCTGACTAAAATACAGTGCACCAATGGCCCCCACTTCTTCTTTGGCGGACGCCACCAGGTACACATCCACCGGCGGAGTTTTAACCTGTTCTGCCAACCCCAACAAAATCGCCACCGAAGCTTTGTTATCCAGGGTATAGCTCGCAATGTAGTTCCCCAGACGAAACGGACGCTTGCGATGTTTGCCCACCACCATACGAGTACCGGCGCGGATCCCTGCCTGCACTAGCTCCACCGTCGAGAGTTTTGTTTCTACCCAGGCGGTCTCCCAATGCACGGCTTTCCCCTCCTGCTGAACTTTTTGAGGAGACTCATGGGACACATGGCGAGACCCAAAACTCAGAATGCCAGATATGGTTTCGTTGTCGCCCAATAGGTCCACCACCCCCTCACCATAAACCCAAGGGTAGGCACCGCCTAAACGCCGCACCTGTAAACGGCCTGCCGGTTCAATCCCTTTGACTAAGCCACCAATCTCGTCTTTGTGGGCCGTAACGGCAATCGCCCCATCGCTGGTGCGACCTGGAATTTTAACAACAATATTGTCGGCTTCATCCTGCCAATAGTCAACGTCGAGCTTGTCTAACCACTGCTGAATATAGCGATCCACCTCTGCTTCTACACCACTGGGAGAATGACAAAGGACTAACTCCTCGATGACCGTAAACAATCGGTCTGCGTCCCAGGTGTCCATGGGTTTTATACCTCCGCTCGACTACTGACCAGGCTCTGCACCAAGTTCTCTAGTTTCTCCTCAGAGCAGCACTCAATCAGCGCCTCAAACACATCCAACAGCTTGGCCGCCTCGTCACCGTGCATTGGGCTCAGCCCCCAGACATCCTGCACCCAATCCTGGGGAGCCGTCTCTTCAAAAATCATCCGCTCCAACAGCTGTTTCGATTCTGCCTTTGATAGGGCCATGATCTATGCTCACCAATGCAACCGTTATATCCTGACACAGTGTGGGGAAGTCAGACATCAGATAGCAATACCCAATATCCACGCTAGAATAGTTCAAGATTTTCGTACAAGGCAGTTAGTCATGATTGATCTCTATTATTGGACAACGCCCAACGGCCACAAAATCACGATTTTCCTTGAAGAAGCCAACGTACCCTATACAATTCACCCCATTAATATTGGTAAAGGGGAGCAGTTCCAACCCGAGTTTCTAACGATTGCTCCCAACAACCGAATTCCCGCCATCGTTGACCCAGCCCCCACCGACGGCGGTGAACCCATCAGCCTGTTTGAGTCAGGGGCAATCTTGCAGTATTTAGCCGAGAAAACCGGGCAGTTTCTACCGACAGACCTGCGGGCGAGGGTCGATGTCATGCAGTGGCTCTATTGGCAGATGGGTGGCCTTGGCCCCATGCTGGGGCAAAATCATCACTTTTCAGGCTATGCCCCTGAGAAAATTCCCTACGCCATCAACCGCTATGGAAAAGAAACTGCCCGTCTCTATGGCGTACTCAATCAGCAACTGGCAGACCGTGACTATGTCGCTGGAGACTACTCCATTGCCGACATGGCCATGTACCCCTGGATTGTGCCCCATGCCAAACAGGGGCAAGACTTAAACGATTTCCCTCACCTGAAGCGCTGGTTTGAAACCATTGCTGCTCGCCCTGCGGTCAAGCGAGCCTACGACCAAGCAAAAACGGTAAACCCTGACCCCAAGGCATTTTCTGATGAAGAGAAAAAGGTCCTGTTTAACCTGGATAAATAAGGCCTTCTTAGTTTGAGTTACCCCCTAATTCTTCTGCAAAAACCGATCCAGAACATTTATAATTGACCCCGCCGTAACCCCAAACTGAGTGCCATTAGGGAAAACTTAGTACGCCGGGTTGTAGGGCGGCGTTCCGGCCCTGCCCAGGGGGTTTGGGGAACTCGGCGGGACCCCAAGCAACACCTTTCACCCTCAACCAGCCGCCCAAGCTATTTTCCTAGCTCAAACCATGAACTTAATTTTTAACAACCCTTTGGAGGCATCTCTTTGTAGGTGCTCTTTGCTATGGGGCTTATGGCTGCTCTGAGCTGTCCTGCCATAAAATTGCCCTGCCATAAAACCGTCCAATGGACGTTATCAGACGATTCCATGGGTTAATCGCCAAGAACTTGCCACAATGGAAGCTAGCCTAGTATTCCGGCAGGATGCGTATCATGGGACAGGATCGCCTGGGGCAACTCAAACCCTCGCAGCTGCGAGTATTGATTGCCGTGGCTGATGGGGGTAGCTTTAGCGAGGCCGCCCTACAGCTGCAGCTATCGCAGTCGGCGGTGAGCTATGCCATTGCCACCCTGGAGGAAGACCTGGGGGTGGTCTTGTTTTCCCGTGGGCGCTATGGCGCGGTAACTACTCCGGTCGGTCAGCAGATTGTTGAACGCGCCCGCCATGTGCTCCATCTGATTGCAGATATTTACCAGCAGGCAAATCTGGCAAAAGGGTTTGAAGGGGGGCAGCTGCGCATTGCCGCCTTTCGCAGTGCCGCCACCCATATTTTGCCGGAGGTGATGGCTCAATATTGTCAGCGGTATCCTGCGATCGCAATTACCATCGCCGAATATGACGACCGCCCCGACGTCGAGGCCGATTTACGCAAAGGCAAAGCAGACGTCGGCATTACCTATTTACCCCATGCCCCCGATCTCGACGCCTCAGAGCTGACTCGAGATGAATTTGTGGTACTGTTCCCCCCCGAAGCCACACTGCCCAAGCCCCTGACCTGGGAAGCCCTGACGTCCTATCCCTTAATCATGGCCCCCGACGGCGACAGCTGTGATGCCATGGTCATCCACCATGGTCGTCAATACAACGTAGAGCTTAAACCCACCTATCAAATTCGCTCCGATGCCACCATTGTCAACATGGTAGCCAAAGGTCTGGGGGCAGCCATCTCGCCCCGGCTAGCCGCCGAACCGATTCCCGCCGGGGTCCAGGTTTATAGTCTGCCAGAACCCTTTTACCGCATCATCTGCGTGGCTACCCTGGCCGAAGCGTTGCTGCCACCCCCCGTTTTTGCATTTATGGAGATGCTAAAGGAAGCCGTTCTGCAAGAACACCTATTGCCTCTGTCAGATTAGTCAGAACAATGGCTAGTCAAACCTTAAAACACAACCGCTAACCTGACTCGAAATCAATGTTGGCGTAACCTCCCCTTTGCAAATATATAGCTTGGCGCACATAGTTCAGGTCACACGTGCTCGTTGAAAGCCATAAGTAGCAACAGCTATGACCGTCAACCAACAAGAAAAAATCTCCCTCGCTGACTGCTTAGGAGATTATTAACAGGATATTTTGAAGAATCACTAAAAATCAAACCGTGCCCCTAGTCGTTACCATTACCTGAATGGATATAGTTCAGTTTCCAAAGGCAGCAAGAAACCCTCATGCAAGGTATCTATTGTTTTTAGTCACTCTTCAGATTTAGCGTTGTTCACAACGTAACTTGTTTTATTGAGTCCTCTCGAGAACTTAAGAAGCATTTAAGAATCTCAGTTCAAAAGAAATTAAACACTCCTAAAAATCACTAGAATCACTGCTTTTAGAACCTCTAACAAGAATCTTACAGCTACTGTCTAAGTACTGATACGGAACCAATCCGTACTACTGCGGATGAGCCCATTCATCTCTAGCTACGAGAAGAGAATTATCACTTAAAAAGACGACACGGTAGCTTATTACCTTCGCAGGGACCACTCAAAGCTTTACCCATTTGAGCCCACTACCCAACAGATGCACTTAAATAACAGCAGCGCAATACAACAACCAAACGCTAACGACTCACCCCATAGAGAAAAGTCTCCCTTGCAAAACGCTTAGGAGACTTTTGACAGGATATTTGGAGACACCAGAAACAGTGCGGCACCTTTCCAGAAGGAAGCTACTCTTTCAGTGTTACTCCAGGGTTTAGTTTCATTGATTAATGTATCTAAATATTTTGATTCTTAACATTATCCAAAGGTGGAGTATTGCTCAGTGTTTCTATTCAAGTAAATCCATTTGGGTTCCATTCCCGTACTAAACCTAGATATGGGCTCAAGACCATCTGCATGTCGTTCTGAAGGATGTTCCTTTGAAAATATATCTGTGTAGTGAGTTCTTCATAGGTGATTAGTCTATGCGTTCAGAACGTCCAAAGAGTCAGCCTCCGGAGTGGGGAGACGAAACGGATGAAGCATTGGTTATGTCTATGCGGCAGGGTAATAAAGCAGCATTAGCCATTCTTTATGACCGCTACTCGAGGCTGACATACACCGTTGCGTTTCGGGTCTTAAATAGTCAGCCCGAGGCTGAGGACCTGGTTCAGGAAATTTTTCTCAACCTTTGGCAAAAACAAACCTACAATCCGGCTCGTAGCTCCCTCAGCCGTTTTTTAAGTACCGTTACCCGCAACCGGGCCATCGATCGAGTGCGTTCCCGTAGCAACCGTCGTCGGATTTTAAAGGGGTTAGCGCCCCAGACCCCGCCGGTGGATGCTTTTTCAATGCCCGTCGAGCAGGCATCGCTGGACGAACGCTCCCAGCGGGTGCGGAATGCCCTACGCACGTTGCCTGACAAGCAGCGTGAACTCCTATCGCTTGCCTACTACCATGGATTTAGTCAATCCGAAATCGCTAACCATACGAATATACCTTTAGGGACTGTCAAATCTCGGATGCGTCAGGGCTTACTCAAGCTCAAAGGAACGCTACAAGATCTGGTCGAGTAGCTGACCCATGTCCCTCTGATTGATTACCTATCTCTGTCCTATGGCTCCTGATCGAAACCTAGATGAACTAGCAGCCGACTATGTCGCTGGCAACCTCTCAGCCGCAGATGCTGATGACTTTGCCCGTCTAGTCGTGGCAAACCCTGAGCTGCGGGCAGAGGTAACTCGTCTTGAAAAAACGGTTGGGTTAGTTCTGGGTGAACTGCCGCTAATGAAGCCTCCGCCGCGGCTAAAAGATACAATCCTGGCGGCCATCGACGCCCCCGCTAGTCAGCCGGTATCTCAGCGCTCGTCGTTAGCCTGGGTCTTGGGAGCATTGGCCGCTGGAGCAGCGTTGCTATCGTTAACCCTAGGGGTGAGCAACCATCGACTACGGTTGGCAAATCAGCAGCTCCGGCAGGATCTGTTGGCCACGGCACCGGCCCAGCAGGCTACGTTAATTTTGCAGCAGCCTGCAACGCGGTTTTATGATTTTGAAGGCACCCAGGATGCCCAGGATGCATTTGGCAGCATGATTGTGGATACGGATGGGTTAGAAGCTGCGATCGCATTTAAAAACCTATCGCCCCTGGCAGCCGATAAAACCTATGCCCTCTGGGTTCGCTACGAAGGTCAGTATATTCCCTGCGGCAATTTTCAACCTGGCCAGGATGGTACGGTCTTGGCTACATTACCCATGCCCCCGGTTTACCAATCCAGACCCTGGGTAAAAGATGTCATCTTAACGGTGGAACCGGCTGATTTACCCGCCCAACCCAGCGGCCCAATTGTCGCAGAAACCATATAGGCAGAGACCTTCAAAATAAATCGAAAAATATTCATCCAAACTCCAACCCCATTCGTATTAATAGTCAAACAGATAAATTGTTGTTGATGCGAAGGTGATCGCAAATGTCTTGATACCTCAAGAAATTTGTGAGTCAGGTTAGCGGCTTTAACGTAAGGCTTTCAGGGATATCTATTATCCTCACTGACCTGACAGATGTAATAGTGTTGAAAATTGCTGTTGCACTGTGTGCAATGGCGAGAGCTTGTTGCCATAGGTTGTACAACATCCAAATGTATTGCAATCTATCTAAAAAATCTCACATTTAAGCTCATCCAATACTAGGCACTATTCGTATCTATAACTGAATGCCAATTACGCCATAGAACAGTAATTGCATTTCTGTTTTTAGTTCTTTTCTTGTCAAAGATATCTGCCGCAATCGCCCTGGTTCTTCAGCCGAGGTGCATCGACCTGGGCTGAATCTTTAGCGAGAACGCTTGCTTCTTTTCATCATCTACAACTATAGGAGAACCACAATGAACTTTTTTCTAACCCTGCTTGTCAACCAGATTGTTGGCGCATTATTTCAAGATGCGCCCGAGATTGAAGACTTAGGAGATATCCTGATTGGCGGTAATGGAGATGATGGTCTTCAAGGTGGTGACCAAGATGATATCTTCTTTGGTCTTAATGGCGATGACACAATTCTGGGCGGTGCTGGCACCGATGTCGTATTTGCCGGTAGCGGTGATGATACGGTTGTGGGTCAGACCGGTAACGACGTTGCGTTTCTAGGCTCAGGTGATGACCGATTTATCTGGAATAACGGTGATGGTAGCGACTCTATCAATGGCGGTGCAGGCTACGATATAACCCAGGTGAACGGTGCTGATGGTCCCGGAGACCAGTTTGACCTGAGGGAAGAGAACGGCCAAGCCATCTTTAATCGTCTCAACCTGGGTTTGTTTACGCTAACAAACGAAAGTATCGAGAAATTTGAGATTAATGGTCAAGGAGGAGATGACTCTCTAACCGTGGGTGATCTCTCTGCCAGCGATGTTAAAAAAGTCGTCTTCTCTGGTGGTGATGGTAATGACACGTTAGATGCTCGAGAGAGCTCCACAACGATTGAAGCCTATGGTGGCGACGGTGATGATCTGTTACTGGGTGGTTCTGCCATAGATACCTTCTTTGCTGGGGCTGGCAATGACATTGTTGTGGGCCAGCGCGGCAATGATATAGCCTATCTAGAGGATGGCGATGACCGCTTTATCTGGAACAATGGTGACGGCAGCGACTTTATAAATGGTGGAGAAGGTTTTGACGTCACCCAGGTCAACGGAGCTGATGGTCCTGGGGATGAATTTGATCTGCGTGAGGAAAATGGTCAAGCCATCTTTAATCGTCTGAATTTGGGCCTGTTTACACTAACAAACGAAGAGATTGAACAGTTTGAAATTAATGGTCAAGGCGGCGACGATTCCCTAACCGTAGGTGAATTAACCGGTAGCGATGTGCAGAAAGTTGTCTTCTCCGGTGGTGATGGAAACGACACATTAGATGCCCGTGAGAGTTCTACTACTATTGAAGCCTTTGGTGGCGACGGGGATGACCTGTTACTGGGTGGTTCTGCCGTAGATACCTTCTTTGCTGGGGCTGGCAATGATATTGTTGTGGGTCAGCGCGGCAATGACATCGCCTATCTGGAGGATGGCGACGACCGCTTTATCTGGAACAACGGCGACGGCAGCGACTTTATCAGCGGTGGTTTAGGCTTTGATGTTACCCAGGTGAATGGGGCTGATGGCGCTGGTGACGAGTTTGACCTCAGCCAGGTGGATGGCCAGGCAATTTTCAATCGTCTGAATCTGGGTCTCTTTACCCTCACCAACGAAGGTATTGAACAATTCGAAATCAATGGTCAAGGCGGCGATGATTCCTTCACCATCAATGACTTAACCGGTAGCGAAGTACAATCTGTCATTTTCTCTGGTGGCGACGGCAATGACTTTTTGAATGCTATCGGTACCTTTACACCAATCACAGCTGATGGTGGTGAGGGTAATGATATTCTCATCGGTGGTGCCGGTGATGACATTCTCATCGGTGGCAATGGTGCTAACTTGTTGATTGGCGGTGGCGGCAATAACATTCTCATTGGTGGTAACGGTGCCGACTTCTTTGGCTTTGATACTGGCGCTGCCTTTAATGCCACTGATATCGGTACTAATCAAATCCAAAACTTTGAGGCTGGCGATAGCATTGTGCTCGATTTGACTGTCTTTGCTGAGCTAAATAGCGCTGTGGGCGGAGCACTGTCTGCTGACGAATTTGCAGTGGTCAACAGTGCCGAAGAAGCGGCTCTGAGTGATGCTCTGATTGTCTACGGTGCTGACACGGGGAACCTATATTACAACCCGAACGGCATTGAGGATGGCTTTGGTAACGGTGCTCAGTTTGCCACTCTTGAAGGTGCACCCACACTGACAGCTAATGACTTTGTTATCCAAGCATAGTTTATAGCTGGTTACGGAGATAAATCCCTCCCCCAAGCAGCCGTCCCAAGATAGCCTCCTGCTTGGGGGGTTGAGTGATTTGGTCAAAAATCATCGTGAACTATAGACGATCAACTTCTCCAAGTGAGCGGGTAAGCAAGGTGGCTTTGATGTTGCCATCGTACATGTGACGTATAACTCTTTTGTAGAGGTGCTTAACTGTCAAATCTGACGCTGAATATATAGTTGAATCGTAGCGAAAGCAGTATACTTGTATTACATGCTAAAATGTTGTCCGCTACGACCCAACTCTTTGTTCCAACCGATATGCAGGAGAGTATTCGTGGTGAATGTTTTTTAGATACCGAGAGAACTCGAAGCTAATAGTTGTCGAAAACGGTTGAACTGCGTAATTAGGCGCGCGACTCGAAGTCGTTTGGGGGAGCTGAAGAGACTCCCAAAATGATTGAAAATGGTACTGTGCCGCTAAAGCTTGTCGTTATGTTGCATACAGATGAAACATTTATTCGCAGAACTGCTCTGACTACCCTAGCGATCACCCTCGTAAAAACGGGGTTCGCGACTCTGATCCATTATTTGGAATCTGACCCATATCCAATAGTTCGGATCATTCCTCTCCTAATATTTCTAGTCTTTTCAATGGTTGAAGGTAAATACGATCAGGGCCTTAAGTGCCTAGCTGATTAGTTAAAACCATATCAACAATATAGGGCTTTAGGCTTAACTTCACATGAGACCAACGCCTCATATGTTGAACAGTGCACCTTGGGTATATTGAATTTATCAACAAACAGTATATGAATTTTGGCTGAGTAAGGAGCTGAAGCGTTTTAATTGAGTATGCGTTTGCCCTGCTAGCCGTATTGTTACTTATCTGCAAAGGCATCAGAATTCATCACCGTTATGACAATGATGCGTTCGGTAACCAGCCGCCTCACCAAATTTCCCACGAAGATAGGACAGTGGATAACAGGCGACGGTGAGTTTACATATCCAGCGGCAGACCGTGCGTCGCAGGGCCAGTTTTTGACACGAGGCAATCCATGACAAAGGCGGTATCGAAACCCAGGTGGCTGAAGCGATCGCAGCCCCCCCTACATCGCAGCCGCTCTCGGCATCAATCCATCGCTGCAAAAGCCGTTCAACCATCGCTCGTTACCGAAAACATTTGGTTTCATCTCGCCATGATGGTGCTATTAACTGGTCAGATTGTCAGCCGGTTAGTACGCGGCCGCTGCGATCGGCGAAACATGATGGAACATCTGGCCTGTGCTGGACCTGATGCGGTGATGCCGGTTGTGCTGACCAACTTCTTTGCAGGCATGATTTTTGCTACCCAGTCAGCTCGTGAAATGATACGCTATGGCCTCATTGGTCAAGTCGGCGGTGCGTTTGCGATTGGCTACATCGGTGAACTGGCTCCCATTTTGACAGCCGCTGTCTTTGCCTGTCAGGTCGGGTCTGCTTTTGCCGCAGAAATCGCCTCTATGAAGCTTACCGAGCAGATTGACGCTCTGAAACTGCTGCGTACGGACCCGATTGACTATTTAGTCATGCCCCGCGTGCTAGCCTGCGCGCTGATGTTACCGTTTTTGACCATCATTGGTTTATTTGTCGGTATTTTGGGAGGACTGCTCATAACCGGTGTGCTCTATAACGTCACCACTCTGACTTTTTTAGACGGTGTGCGGTCATCTCTGGCTATTACAGATGTCCTATCAGTGTTGGGGAAGGCCAGTCTATTTGGGGGAGCCATGGCGATTACTAGCTGTAGTCGAGGGCTAACGGCTTCATGTCATGGCAAAGGGGTGGGTCGATCCGTTACATCAGCTGTCGTTATTAGTTGGATCGTACTGTTTGTTATAGATTTTCTGGTAACGGTCACACTGATTGTATTGAGCAATTGAATGTCTAAATGACAACGGGCACGTCGAAGCTCTTGTCACCATTACAGCGGGTAGATAAAGCGGTGTATGTAGCTAAGACAATTGGGCGCACTCGTGTGATGCTGACAAGTCCCTGAAAGCTCCTGATCTTGCCGCCTAACCCTGCATAGGAGCGGACGGAATGAATAACTTGGGTTTTGATGCAAAAGTACTGACAGCCGCCCAACTCCAACGTTATGCTGCGAAGACAAAGGCATACTCACATACATGCAAACTGAAACAGAGTACATCAACACAGACTTCGATCTAAAATCGCAATCGCCATTCGACACTCTCAACCGTGAACTCGATCAAATGTGTTGTGTGCTTCATTACACCCATGGCGAAGATGGGCATTGGTACTCGACTGTTGAATCTGCAAATTCTGACGAGATTTCCAATCGTAACGCCAAAACAGATATCCTCGCGATCATTGCTGCGATCAATACACTTTCACCAACCGCAACAGCTGAACTTGCTTCGTGCCATCTACGTGAATTCAATATTGGCTTTCACTGCTGGGATACTTGGGCCTACGTTCACACGCTTCCATCGTTAGTTGTTCAAGCTGTCGCTAATGCAGATTGTTCACTTGCAGTCACGCTATATCCAATGCGTGACCCAGACGGTAATCCGAAGGAATGATGCCTATGATTTTATCCTTAGCGAAGGAACGCATTATCGGCTGGCTACCCACTCAGCAACGCCATCAGCAACTGCTTTTGCCAACTGCTGCTGTGAGTCTGGATCGACAATCCATTCAAACTCGTAAGGGTTTATCATGAAACCCAACTCCAACAATACACTGGGCGTCACACTCGGTCGTGTTAATGCCAGGTTGTTCCAATACACACCATAGGCCGGACGATCTAAGGTCTCGACAAGATAGTTGTGCAAAAACAAAGCCAAATCATGGGCCTGGGGATGATACCAAAATGCGCCAATGCCAGCTGTGTTAAGGGCATCACCGTTATCGGGTAAGGCATTGTAGTGCAGGCTCAGGGCCATGGTCGGTTCTGTTTCGTTAATCACAGCGACTCGATCGCGTGGGAACAAATCGTCGTCTCCTTCACGCGCCATAATAACCGAGGCTCCTAGCGCTTCTAGTTCGTCTCTTACGAGCTTGGAGACCAGTAGTACAACATCTTTCTCAGGGTAGCCGTTGGGCCCGCGAGCACCGAGATCTTCGCTGCTGCCGTGCCCCGGATCGAGCAATATTGTTGTACCCTGCAGTGGTGCTGCGGCGACATCAACAGCGGGTGGATGCTTTAGCGACAGAATTAGATTAGTGCCTTCGTAGCGCAGTTTGTAGCCCCACTGCTGATCTGCCTTGAAATGAAACGTGTAGGATGCTTTGTCGGGCAAAATGGGCTGCCAGTCCATACGCTCCACCACCGGGTCGTCGGAGAAATAGATGGTATCGGTCTGGGGCACCGTGTTGTGCAAAATCAACGTCAGGCTGGTGGTGTCTTGTTCTACACTCATGGGCACAGGCACCTGTAAGGGAAAGATGATCTCAGTCCACTCTGGCACCTGGCGAGATCTGACACCGCGAATAGTGGTGGTTGGGGGCACAGGACTAGCCGCAACCGTCACTTCCGAAGCTCTGATCCAGGCACCGTAGTCTAGGCGAACCCAGTCACCCTCACGCCCAGTCACCGCTGCACGGGTGTCTTTGGGCAGGGGCGTCAGCCGGGAATAGTTGGTACTCGGCCCTGTGCGAGCAATGCCAGAATCTACGGTAACTGTTGCCACTTGAAACGTTGTCGGTGACAGAATTTCGATGGGTCCGCTACCTGCTTGGGTAATGGTTTGACCATTGAGCGTTAATTGAAACTCAGGGATGCCCACATTGCTTGGCTGGTTAAAGGTGGCACAGCCGCCATATTGGGTAGCGCTAAGAGCATAGGGGTCGGTCTGGTTAGTAAGTACCGCGTAGTTGGGGGGCAGCTCGACGCCAGCGGGCTGGGGGCTGAGGGGAATCGTTTGCCCGGCTAAGGCCACGGCGACCTGGGCCTGGGGTGGCGCAACGGCACTAAAGCAAATCAGCTCACCCGGCTGACGGGCAAGCGCACGACTAGGTTCTAGGGTGCCCTCGGCAAAGGCAATGCCATTTGGTTGGGGGGGCTCTAGGGAGTTACGGGTGATGTTAAACGTAAGGCTTTCGCTCCCTTGGGTGAGGGTAACGCGATTATTACCAATGGCCAGGGGTAACGTGGGGGCAAAATGTCCGGCGGGGCTGCGCTCAGAAATTGGGTTGCCGTTGAGTAAAACATCACTGTCGGGGTTGGCGGTGCCAATAAAAAAGATCCGATCGGACACGGTGGTATGGTTTGCCGGTGGATAGGCAACAAATAGAGAATCTTGGGTCATGGCTGGTTGCACCGTGGTGAACTGCAATGCTGGCACGATTACCCCTAGCCCACATGCTCGCCTGCCCCATCGATTTGCCATGGTCCTACCTCTATTCAACCTACGGGCGCGATTATATAGCTTTGCGCCCATGGTTTAAGCTACCAGTTCAAGCCGTAGGTGATCGCTAAAAGCTTTAGAGAACAGACGCCATGGGCGGCGCAATTGGATGAATAAACCGGTTGAATAGCTGCATATGGAATTGCTGCCTAAGATAATAATCCGCCTTTCTAACCCTGTGGCACAATTAATGGGTTCAATTAGCGCCAAGCTTTAGACGCTGTAATTTTCTACGGAAAAATCGACAGTCTTAGGTTGGGGTGTGGTTTAATACTCGCTTTGCGATCGCATTATGACTAAGTTTGTATTTGTCACGGGTGGTGTCGTTTCTAGCATTGGTAAGGGCATCGTAGCGGCGAGTTTAGGCCGTTTGCTCAAGTCCCGCGACTATTCGGTCTCTATCCTCAAGCTAGACCCCTACATTAACGTTGACCCCGGCACCATGAGTCCGTTTCAGCATGGTGAAGTATTTGTCACCGAAGATGGAGCAGAAACCGATCTCGACCTGGGTCATTACGAGCGCTTTACCGACACCTCCATGTCACGTCTCAACAGCGTCACCACCGGCTCGATTTACCAGGCAGTGATCAACAAGGAGCGGCGCGGCGAATACGACGGGCGTACGGTACAGGTGATCCCCCATGTCACCAATGAAATTAAAGAACGCATTCGGCGGGTAGCCCAAAACCGTAGCCCCGATGTGGTGATCGTTGAAATTGGCGGCACGGTGGGTGATATCGAAGGGCTGCCGTTTTTAGAAGCGATCCGTCAGTTTCGCAAAGATGTGGGCCGCGAAAATGTCATCTATATGCATGTCACCCTGATTCCCTATCTGCCGGCGGCAGGGGAAATCAAAACCAAACCCACCCAGCATTCGGTCAAAGAACTGCGCTCCATTGGGCTCCAGCCCGATCTGCTGGTGTGTCGCTGCGCCCAGCCCATCCCTGAGCACATTAAGGCCAAGGTGTCAGACTTTTGCGATGTGCCAGAAGCCTGTGTAATCGCTGCCAGCGATGCCCCTAGCATTTATGAAGTTCCACTGCTGATGGAGCAAGAAGGTCTGGCAGAGCAAGCCATTCGCCTACTCAAGCTAGAACCGCGCACCCCCGATCTAAGTGCCTGGTCCACCCTGGTGGAGCGGCTCTATACCCCCACCCAAACCTTGGATATTGCCATTGTGGGTAAGTATGTCAGCTTAAATGATGCCTATTTATCAGTGGTGGAGGCATTGAGACATGCTGCGATCGCAATCCATGCTGAGGTGAGCATTCGCTGGATTAGCTCAGAAGACATTGAAGCTGATGACCCAGCCAAATATCTAGAGGGCGTACACGGCATTGTGGTGCCGGGCGGCTTTGGCACTCGCGGTATTGATGGCAAAATTCGCACCATTCAATACATCAAAGACAATGGCATTCCGTTCTTAGGCCTGTGCTTAGGGATGCAGTGCGCCGTGGTGGAATGGGCCCGCAACGTCGCCCACTTAGCCGGGGCCAACAGTGCTGAAATTGATGCTAACAGTGAAAATCCGGTGATCAACCTGCTGCCAGAACAGCAGGATGTCGTGGACCGAGGTGGCACCATGCGTCTGGGACTCTATGCCTGTCGGTTAGAGCCCGGCACCCTGGCGAGCCAGCTGTACGACCAGCCAGTAATCTACGAGCGCCATCGCCATCGCTACGAGTTTAATAATGCCTATCGCAATCTGTTTTTAGAAACGGGCTACGTGGTGAGCGGCACATCTCCAGACGGACGACTGGTGGAGATTGTCGAAATGCCCGATCATCCGTTCTTTATCGCCAGTCAGTTCCACCCAGAGTTTCAGTCTCGCCCCAATGCCCCCCACCCGCTGTTTTTAGGGATGGTTAAGGCTGCCGCCAAACGCTCTGGCAACCCCATCTCTAGCATCAATGAGATCTCCTCTGGGGCGATCACAACAGAGCCAGGGGATAGAACTGAGGCAGTTGCAGACCCAGTCGCTTAGGGCAGCTCATAGGTGCGGCCTTCATAGGCGCGACAGTCCTCGCACGGCCCTGAGGGATTTACCGCACAGCGAATGTGGGGAGAGCGGGCATTTAGCTGGCAGGTAATGTCACCAATCACCAGGCCAATACCGTCAACGTAATGCTCATCAGGATCACGCAATCGCCAGGGGTTAATGGCACCATACTGTCCTGTCTCCATCGCCAGATCAAAACGCTCAACAACGCGACGCTCGGCTCGATAGGTCGCCCATAGCGACAGGGCCGGTGGGAGTAAGCCCACCAAAATCAAAAACACCACTACGACCATATATAGCAACTGTTTGGGGTCATCATTATGATCGTAGCGCAGGTTTTTGGGGAGTTAGATGTAGATTTTTGGGCGATTTTTGATGGCAGGGTCGCATGGCCCCTTAGTCGTCGTCCTTCTTTTTGGGCTTATAGGTGGACTTCACCTGCAATTCTTTTAGCTGACGCTCATCAATACTGGATGGGGCCTGGGTGAGCAGACAGCGAGCCTGTTGGGTTTTGGGAAATGCGATCGCATCTCGAATTGAGGTCTCCTCAGCCATCAGCATCACCAATCGGTCCAGACCGTAGGCAATGCCGCCATGGGGTGGGGCACCAAAGTCAAACGCATCCATAAAGAAGCCAAACTTATCGCGGGCTTCTTCATCACTCAGACCAATCGTTTCAAATACCTTAGCCTGTACATCAGGCTGATAGATCCGCAGGCTGCCACCGCCGATTTCATAGCCGTTAAGCACAAGGTCATAGGCAACCGCACGGGCGGTCGTCAGGTCGTCAATGTCCTCAGGGTTAGGGGCGGTAAAGGGGTGGTGCAACGCTTCGTAGCGATCTTCATCGGCGTTCCACTCAAACATGGGGAATTCTGTCACCCAAAGGAAATTGAGCTTGTCCTTGTCAATCAGACCTTGCTCAGCTGCCACGGCCTGACGCACCTTATCCAACGCTGCATTCACCGTGGCAGTCGGCCCGGCACCAAACAACAACAGGTGTCCCGCTTCAGCGCCAGTGCGCTCCAGCAAGATTTGCTTTTGCTCGTCGCTAAGGTTGTCCTTAATCGCCCCAATGGTGTCAATCTCACCACCATCACGAACCCGGATATAGGCCAGACCTTTGGCCCCTGCATCGGTGGCCACCTTAAACACATCACCACCGGGCTTAATGCGCACGTTGGAAATGGCATCGTTGCCCCCAGGGATGGGCAGCACCTTCACCTGGCCACCGGACTTGACAGCTCCAGAAAACACCTTAAACCCTGAATCCTTAACAATATCCGACACGTCTACCAGCTCTAACCCATAGCGGGTATCGGGTTTATCACTACCGTAGCGAGCCATGGCATCGGCATAGGTCATCCGGGGTAAGGGCAAGGGTACATCAATCCCTTTTACCACTTTGAAAATATGGGCCACCAGACGTTCATTGAGCGCCAGGATCTCATCTTGATCCATAAAGCTCATTTCCATGTCTAGCTGGGTAAATTCCGGCTGGCGGTCGGCCCGCAAATCCTCATCCCGGAAGCAGCGGGCAATTTGGTAATAGCGGTCCATCCCCGCCACCATTAGCATTTGCTTAAATAGCTGGGGTGACTGGGGTAGGGCGTACCACTCGCTCGGGTTTACCCGCGATGGCAGCACATAGTCCCGCGCCCCCTCGGGCGTAGACCGGGTCAAAATCGGCGTTTCCACCTCAATAAAGTCTTCTTGGTCTTCCAAAAAGCGACGGATCGCCTTCATTACATCGTGGCGCAGGCGAATGTTGCGGGCCATGCGTTCTCGACGCAAATCTAAGTAGCGATACTTTAACCGCAGCTCTTCACGCACATTTTCCTCTTCTGCCGTCGAAATCTGAAACGGCAGCTGGGTGCGCACGGCACTCAAAAGCTCAATGCTATCGGCATAGATTTCCACCTCCCCCGTGGGCAGGTTAGGGTTGAGCGATTCGGGCGGTCGCTTACTGACTCGGCCCTCAATTTTCACCACATATTCATTACGCACCTGATCCGCCACCGGATACGACGCGGGCGTACGTTCAGGATCGCTGACAATTTGCACCACCCCGTTGCGATCGCGCAAATCCAAAAAAATCACACCTCCATGATCTCGGCGTCGATCGACCCAACCATACAGGGTGACAGCCTTATTAATATGGTTGGCCCGCAGCTGGCCGCAGTATAAGGTACGCATAAATCTAGGGAAGGTGTGATTTTCTTAAAGTCAAATAAAGCCTACCCATTATCTAGGATCGTTCGCCTGCTTTAGCAGAAAGTTTTGATGCCAAAACAGGCGGAGATCTTGGGTAGGGTGTGGACCTTAACCACAAACGTTCCTACCTTACCTATCTCACTACTTCCGGACTGCGTAGCATATCCGATAGCATCGATGCTGGCTGCTGCCGATGGGGCCAGGCAAAGGCATGGCGAAACGCTGCTTCCTGGCAGGCCCGCAAACCATCAAAACCAATCACATCCTGGGTCAGCAGGTTTTCATACTCAAAGGGCAAACGCACATTGTGTAACCCAGCGTTGTCCGTGCAAATAGCAATGTCAACACCGGCATCAAAACAGCGGCTAAACACTTCTTTAAGCTGGCTAATCTCATCCAGAGTGCCGGTTTGCAAGTATGTCGTTGGGCAAACTTCCAAACATTGACCGCGCGCAGCCACATCCTTTAACAGCTCCGGATAGTGCAACGGAATTTGGATACCATGACCAATCCGCATCAAATAGGGCAGCAGCTCTGGATAGCAACCATTGGAAGTCTCATACAGATGCCCCGTCGTTTTCACCCCCAGGGACTGGGCATAGCGATACAGCTGGATAATCTCATCCAGCTTTTCGCGGTAGGCGGCGTCACCTCCGGCAATATCCACGGCGCACACATAATCGGGGTACTGGGCTGCCAGGTCAACGGTAGCCCGGTTGATCTCATAGGGCAGACGGGAGTGCATACACAGAATTTGCCGCGTCACCACGGGGTACTCCGTCTGGGCGCTGGCGCGGCCAACAATCTCTACGATCTCGGCCATCATGTCTGCCCGCTCTCGCTCGCTCAGACTGTGGGGCGTCCGATAAAACGGCGTGTATCTCAGCTCCAGATAGGCCAGGTTCTCAAAAATGTAAGCCCCACGGATTAGCCTGTAGATAAAATAGGGCAGCGCTTCCCGGGTCTGTACACTCTCAACCAGAGTGTGGAGCTCCAGATACTCTTCTAGAGAATCCTTAGGGTGGGTATAAAACCGCTCAAATTCTGGATAGTCTGCGAACCGCTCAGCCAAATCAGGACGATTTCTTTGAAAATAGCGCCATAGGATTCTGGGTACGACAGAGCCTCCCAGGTGGCGGTGGAGTTCTGCATAAAGACTCATGATGCCTCTAGGTGTAGGTGGGTTGATGAAAGATATTTCATTAATTGCCGTTGCTGATTTAAAGATGAACCAATCAAGCTAGATATGCCACAGGACAGCACCTTGCAAACAGAATCATCCCAAGGAGCAGCAACGCCACTAAATTAATGACTAACATTATCTAAGTATTAGCCATCTAAGTATTGACCAACGCGTTGGCCATGCACTGAGGCCATGACCGCGTGCTAAATACACTTTAATTAAACCGCTGATACAAAAATTAAGAAAGTGTGAAATGCCTATTAGTGTAAGTTTTACCGCAGGATTTGTTTTTTTGCCGAGCGATGTATCCAAATCCCGCCTAGGCTTAAACTTTAGTTAACTTTTTTCTGGCAGCCAATCATCGTTTCAGACAGAGGATCCAGTCTGCCTTGCCCAAGAGATTCGCGTTGCATTTGTTGACACTAGCCACCTTGGCTAATCATAATTGTGATTTGTTTGAACTCTAACGCGCGAAATTCCCTTGGCAAACGTTATTGTAATTGGTGCCCAATGGGGCGATGAAGGTAAAGGAAAAATCACCGATTTGCTTAGTAAGTCAGCAGATGTGGTTGTCCGTTACCAGGGCGGTGTGAATGCAGGCCACACTGTTGTGGTCAAAGACCAGACCTTTAAGCTGCATCTGATTCCCTCGGGTATCTTGTACCGCGAAACCGAATGTTTGATTGGTAATGGAACAGTAATCGATCCTAAAGAGCTGATTGCTGAGCTGGACAAGCTAGATGGGCTGGGTGTTTCCAGTAAGAATCTTTTCATTTCTGAAACTGCCCATGTCACTATGCCCTATCACCGGCTAATTGATCAGGCGGCCGAAGAACGCCGGGGTAGCAAAAAAATTGGCACCACCAAACGTGGCATCGGCCCCACCTATGCTGATAAGTCAGAGCGTACGGGGATTCGCGTCTGCGACCTGATGGATCTGACGGCATTTCGGGAGCAGCTAGAGTGGACAATTAGCTACAAAAATATTGTTTTAGAAAAGCTCTACAATCTGCCGCCCCTAGATCCAGATGAGGTCTTTCAGGAATATGAGGCCTATGCTGAGCGACTGCGCCCCCATGTTGTGGATAGCTCTCTGCATATTTATGACGCTCTGCAAAAGCGTAAAAATGTCTTGTTTGAAGGGGCTCAAGGAACGTTGCTGGACCTTGACCATGGCACCTATCCCTATGTGACATCGTCTAATCCGGTGGCGGGCGGAGCCTGCATTGGCTCTGGTATTGGTCCGACGGCGGTTGACCGAGTCATTGGTGTTGCCAAAGCCTATACCACCCGAGTGGGTGAAGGGCCTTTTCCAACCGAACTCATGGATGAAATGGGCAATGCTCTCTGTATGCGGGGGGCCGAATTTGGCACAACCACGGGTCGGCAGCGACGCTGCGGTTGGTTTGATTCTGTGGTGGGTCGCTATGCCGTGCGAATCAACGGTCTAGACTGTTTGGCCATTACCAAACTAGACGTCCTAGATGAAATGGACGAAATCAAGGTCTGTGTGGCCTATGAGCTAGATGGCGAACGCTGCAGAGACTTGCCGGGGAGTGCCAGCCTATTTGCTCGCTGTAAGCCTGTCTATGAGACGATGCCGGGATGGAAGCAATCAACGGCTAACTGCCGTCGTTTGGAAGACTTGCCCAAGCAGGCCCTGGATTATCTTGAATTTTTGGCCAAGCTAATGGAAGTCCCCATCGCCATCGTGTCCCTAGGCGCTAGCCGCGACCAAACCATTATTGTGGAAGACCCGATCCACGGGCCAAAGCGAGCGTTGCTGTATGAAAATGGCAGTGCGTTCAAAGTGGCTTAATCGCTCCTAGAGCCTGAAGAAGCTAGGATAATAGAGTAGAAAACCTGGCCA
This sequence comes from Cyanobacteria bacterium J06554_1, assembly GCA_038534515.1. Classification (GTDB taxonomy): domain Bacteria; phylum Cyanobacteriota; class Cyanobacteriia; order Phormidesmidales; family Phormidesmidaceae; genus Leptothoe. The sequence continues at coordinate 21,428 of JBCAWO010000042.1, read as the reverse complement.
ATAGCTTCAAGGCTGTCGTAAGGAAAACGTGTGGCCAAGACCAAACTCGATTTACAATGGTTGGCCGCCTAAAAAAGTTTGACAGACAATAATTTATTTTTTATCGATTGGACAATGGCAATGGAACTGACCCTCGACTGTAGCAAGCGTGCTGATACTGAAAAACTGGGAGCATTACGCCGTTCAGGTGTGATGCCCGCTGTGCTCTATGGCCACGATGGCACCAACTCTGTCTCGCTCAAAGCCAATACCCACGAGGTTGAGGCCCTACTACGCAAGGCTAAAGGCAAAAAGGTTGAATTAAATCTCAATGTGACCGACATGCCTTGGAACGGCACAGTCGTACTGCAAGAAGTACAAAATCATCCTTGGAAGGATCAGGTTTACCACATCAGCTTTTTAGCTCAGTAGACACCTGATTCTGACTTTTAAGTTGATCGAGCATTTGGGGACGCACACACCCAAATGCTCGATTTTCGTGTTGTTTTTGTTGGAGACGTACACGTTAGGCGATGACCGGTATAGTATGGGCGGTAGCCTCTTCAGCCATCTTTCGCAACCGCCATGAGCTCGCCCAAAGGACCACAACCCGTTATCAACGATATGACCGATTTGATTGTGCCAGCGGCATTGCGTCTGTGGCTGGTTTTCTTGCTGATTTTTGCCCTGCTGGGATATTCGGTCACGGCTAGTATTTTATTTGGGGCCATGGGTGGTTTTGCCGGTGGTCTAGTATCTGCCTGGTGGCGTGCGCCCGGAGGAGAGCCCATGGCCAAAGAGGACGGCGGTGGCAAACGTCCATCGTTGCTACAAATGCCCAAGTGGCGTTTTACAACCGAACGGCGACATTTGCGACGACGACAGCGCTAATGGTCCTGTAGACGTTGCAAATTTATAGATATGTTTCTTTTTCTATCGAAGCTTCTACCCCTATTTATTTATCCGTTGGGATTGTCTTGCATCTTATTGGGGCTGGCCTTAATTTGGCTGTGGAAGTTTCCGCGACGTTCATTGTTTGCGATCGCAACCGCTCTTCTCATTATCTTTTGCAGCAGCAATCCTCTGATTGCCTCCACCCTGGTAAAAACCCTAGAGTGGCAATATATTCCCCCTGAGCCTGTGCCAGCAGCCGAAGCTATTGTTGTCCTGGGCGGTGCCACCCGACCCAAATCTCCGCCGCGCCCTTGGGTCGACGTTTTAGAAGCTGGGGATCGGGTTTTGTACGGCGTCAAACTCTACCAAGACGGCGTCGCCCCACTAATCCTATTTAGTGGTGGCCGAATTTCTTGGAAAGACGGACATCAAAGTGCCACAGAAGGCGAAAATGCTGACGTGTTGACATCTGAAGCTAAAGACATGGCCGAAATTGCCCAGGCCATGGGGGTACCTGAGCGAGCCATTTTGCTCGAGAATAAATCGCTTAATACCTATGAGAATGCGGTAGAAACAGCAAAAATTTTGCAGCAAAAGCAGATAAACAACATTTTGCTAGTGACCTCGGCCATACACATGCCCAGGTCCATGGCGATTTTTGAAAAGCAAGGGTTTGATGTGACAGCGGCCCCAACAGACTACTGGGTTTCCCAAGAATCCCTAGCAGAGATGCAGGGGGTTTCCTCTGGGACGTTTCTCAACGTCTTACCCGATACCGAGGCACTCCACTTTTTTACCCGAGCCCTTAAGGAATACATTGGCTTGGGCGTATATCGTCTAAGGGGCTGGCTATAGTCCACCACAACTTTTGGCGTTGCTGATTCCCGGTATAGATTTATCTGTAAACATCGGCACAGCTCACATCCCACAGATCGGTTAGTCCCCTAAATCAGCAGCGTCCAGTTTTTATTTATGCCCAAACTTTCCTTTGAACCCTCACCAACCACCGCCCATGAAGCTATCGAGCGGCAGCAGATTACCTATGAGTTCAGTCAGGAGGTGCGGCACCGTGCAGAGTTTGAAGCCTATTGCCAGTGGTATTACGAAACAGCCGCACACCATAAAGCTGAGCTCGCTGCAATGGAAAATGACATTCCATTATTCAATTGGTTCCGGGGCAAAAAATCGACAGAACGTTCTAAATAACTTCCAACTCTGTGTTGTCCAGGTGGGCTTTAAACGGCTTCTTAGCCCCTTCAATCGGGAACTCAACGACAACTGGAAAGTTTGGGCTAATGGGGCGTCCCTTCCAGTCAGTTAAGATTTCCTTGACGGTTCCTTCCATGCCTTCAGCATTGTGAGGTTCATTGCGGTGCTTAGGATGATGGAACAGAACAACAGGTGTGGAAACCCGTACGCGATCGCCAGCTTTCATAGACATCGTTAATCCAAAAAATTAATCGTTTGCACATCCTCCATCGCAGCTGTCAGGTTAGTCAGGGCTAAGAATATCAGAGCTAGCCTACCGGACATACGACCCACGCAGACATCCGTCGGTTGCTATGGGGGAAATATGCATTGTCAATTATTTTCTCACAAGATAGTCCCCAGACAGCGACTTTAACAACCATTTAGTTGTTAAAGTCGCTGTCTGCCAGAGTCTTTTGTCCCTTAGGAACCAGGCTCTGTGATGGGAGCATCTTGGAGGGTGTCCTCAGGGGCTGGCTGCAGATTTTGCCACACCAGTACCCCAGCCACCCCGGCCACGCTGACAGCAATCAACAGCACAATGCCCAATACCAACGCCTGCAGACGTCGCGGATTTTCCTCGGCTGCCACAGGGTCACCCACGTCCGCTGGTTCCTCACTTTCTCCATATAGCAACGCTTTAGATGCAGCCGTTAGCTCTGTGGCACCCCCCTGACCCGGTTGGGCCGTTAGGGGCGATGGGGGAACATCCTTAACAATGACCGTCTCACCAGCTACCGTACAGTTCATCAGCACCACAGCAATGTTGTCATGGCCATTCTTTTGGTTAGCTAGTTCTACCCATGACTCCACGGCAGTGGGTAGGGGCACAATGTTTTTGACAATTAGACCAATGTAATTGGCCCAAGAGGTTTCTACCCGCTGGTGATCGCTCAGACCATCGGAGCACAGTAGCAAAATACCGGTTTCATCTAAAATAAAGCGCTCAATATGGGGAGTAAGGCTATCGGCCTCGCGAGTGCCCAGGGCCTGGGTTAGCGCACCGGCATCATCACGGGCACGGGCAGCAGCAGGATAGCTTTGCCCATTGGTGATTTCGCGACCGGCCACATCATCATCGATCGTCAGTAGATGACAGGCTTGGGGAGTGATCCAATAGGCGCGGCTGTCTCCCACGTGGGCAACGTACAGCTCATTGACTTCTCGATGGCCATCAGGTGTGGGAATTCGCTGGGGAATCATCACCGCTGCCACCAGTGTGGTACCCATGCGTTGACGTTCAGTCCGGCCCTGGCGGTCATTTTGACTCGCCACCAGGTTGTTCGCCACTCGAATGGCAGCTTCAATCTGACCTTCTACCACATAGGGTGGCAGGGGTTCTTCCTGCTCAGCAACTTCCGCCAGCAGGCTCCGCAGCTGAAGCTGAAGCGATCTCACCACCATTTGGCTGGCAATTTCTCCCCCGGCATGGCCACCTACACCGTCGCAGACAATGGCAATACGAGGCAGACTAGGCAGATCGGCGGTACTGGCTCGCTCTAATTCCACCTGGCTAGGGTAACAGGCATCTTCATTTTGGGGCTGCTGACCGCTGCTGGTGCTGCCAGCCACTTGGGTAGTCAGGGAAATTTCCATGGCCTGGGCCAGCAGCGCTCGGTTCAGACACTCGAGTATGTAGTCAAAGTTGGGCTGGAGACCGTCGCACTGCTCTAGAATTGGCTGAAGGGTCTTGGCCACCAAGGGATTGGCCTTGGGCAGTAGCGTAGCGATCAGATCAGCGAGCGCTCGCAGCGGTGGCTGACCAGGAATGAGATTACTTAATCGTATGCGCCAGCCATCAACATGTATCGCTTCTGGAGCGGTGAGGCTAGCGGCCATATTTAGACCAAATAAATGGGGCCACAGATTAAATAGCTGCCAGCACCAGTAAACTTGGCGAAACGGTGTAGCAGAGGCCCAAGCGGCCCCCAGGGTGGGCATTAATCGGCCATGGCGATCCACTGGGGCATTGTCGAGTAGCAACACCGGACCATCGGACAGATTGCATTCGCCATAGACTGTGGGGACGTGGAGCTGATGGGGATACGCCTTTAGGTATGGCAAAGCAGTGGGGGTGATTTGCTCGGGGTAGGTGGGTGGGTCGGGTGCCTGGGTGTCTTGCCATACACCGGGGCTCAGCACCCAGTAGCGGTCGTTAACGCTTTGGCCAGGCGGAACATCACGCCCAGGCCCTAGGGCTAGAACGTATTTCTTAAAGGGGTAGAAGTCCACTTGAGTCATATCACCAACGGGATTGCCACAATCCCCCCAGACGAAAAAACCCGAGGGGCAAAAGATTAGGTTAATGGTAGTCGCAAAGAGCTCAATTGAGGAATTGTGTAACATCCTTAGGCATTAGACATTTGCTATACCCTTGAGATAGCTAAAACGTAAAACGACCATGAACCTGGCGATTTTTTGGATTCTGCTTGGCGTAGCACTCTGTGTAATGGAGTTAATGATTCCAACGGCTTTTTTGGAGTCAGCTCTGGGGGTAAGTTCGGTTGTCGTCGGCTTGCTAGTGATGGCGCTGCCCATTGCATTTAGCTGGCAGGTAGCCCTATGGATGGTTCTATCACTGATGATGTTTTGGGCATTGCGCCGATTTTCGCCCCGCCGACAGCCCCCGGCACTGATGGATGCGACCGAAGCTAAAACCATTACGTCGATTCCGCCTGGCAGCAGTGGCCGAGTCATGTATGAGGGGAATTCATGGCCCGCCTGCTGTAGTGACCGAGAGGTTGCGATCGCAACCAATCAAACCGTCATTGTCATCGGTCGCCAGGGCAATACCCTCATCGTTATGCCTGAAAGTGCCCTTCTGTAGGCGTTACCGCATTTTTTGTCGAGACGTTCCATGGAACGTCTCGACATCAATTCCCAATCAATTCCTTAATTAATTTATAAATTCACGCACCATGAACCCATTTGCACTGTTGATCATGTTGGCCTTTGGCGGTTCCATTGCCGCTGGTTCGGTACGCATTGTGAACCAAGGAGACGAAGCCCTGGTGGAAAGCCTGGGTCGATATAACGGGAAAAAGCTACAGCCAGGGTTGAATTTCACCATGCCCTTCGTCGACAAGGTGGTCTACAAGCAAACCATCCGCGAAAAAGTGCTCGATGTCGCTCCCCAGCAGTGCATTACCCGTGACAATGTCTCCATTAGCGTCGATGCCGTCGTTTATTGGCGCATCGTCAATTTAGAAAAGGCTTACTACAAGGTCGAAAATCTCCAGGCCGCCATGGTCAACCTGGTGCTAACCCAGATTCGAGCCGAGATGGGCCAGCTGGAACTAGATGAAACCTTTACCGCCCGCGCTGAAATCAACGAAACATTGCTGCGTGAGCTAGACACTGCCACCGATCCCTGGGGGGTAAAAGTCACCCGTGTAGAGCTGCGCGACATTGTCCCCTCCAAAGCCGTACAAGACTCCATGGAACTACAGATGGCAGCAGAACGCCGCAAACGCGCTGCCGTCCTCACCTCCGAAGGCGAGCGAGAATCATCCATTAACGAAGCCCAGGGCAAGGCCGAATCTGAGATATTGGCCGCCGAAGCCCGCAAAAAATCTGCCATCCTGGCCGCCGAAGCTGAACAAAAAGCCATTGTGATGAAGGCCCAGGCCGACCGCCAAGAGCAAGTCCTACGAGCCCAGGCCACGGCAGAAGCAATGCAGGTCTTGACTCAAAAACTTAAGGGCGATCCCACCGCCCGCGAAGCCTTACAGTTTTTACTGGCCCAGGGTTATTTAGATGTGGGCAGCCAGATCGGAGCCAGCGACAGCAGCAAAGTCATGTTTATGGATCCGCGGGCGATTCCAGCCACCTTAGAGGGCATGAAGTCTATTGTCGGTGATTTACACGGTGACTTACAGGGACAGTAATCCCACGTTATTTAAGCTAGACACTAAAGCTCCTCAGGGTTGATACCTAGCTCCCTAAGCCGAGCAGCCAGTTTATCGGCCCGCTGCTTTTCTTGCTCGGCCCGCTGCTTTTCTTGCTCGGCCCGCTGCTTTTCTTGCTCGGCGACTTCAGTCGAGGTCAAAACCCATTCACCATGGGCATCGTACCAACGCAGCCAGACACCGGCAGCGTCTTGAAAGCTACCGTCCCACAACCCTAAACCCATCTCCAGATCTTCAAACCAATAGCGGTTATCGGTAATAGGTTCTTCTTCGTAGCGAATACCCGTCAGCTTAAACAGACGAAACCCATTTTGATAACGGTCAAAAACCACGTAGTAGGGCACTCGCAATAAACGCTCGTAGACGTCCCACTTTCCAGGAGGCTGATCGATTCGGCGAGGGGCACGACCGAGATCTTCATCTTCAGTCCCTGGCGAGAGTAGCTCAACAACTAAAAACGGGCTAACCCCCTCTTGCCAAATAACGTAACTCCAACGCAGATCTTCCTGTTGCTTTGCCTTGGGGACGCCTAGAACCAAGAACCAATCAGGGCGCTTGTGCCATTGGGTATGCCGACTATCGTAATAAATATTAAGATCGGTACCGATGAAAATATCGTCGTGGGTGGGCAGCTTGCAGGTCTCGCGTAACAGCTGCGGCTGAAAGTCGTGAAACTCGTCTGGCAAGCCTAGCTCCTCTGGATACTCACTTGGCAGGTCGTACATGGTGGGCAGCGGCTTTTGCACTGACTTAGGTGAGTCACTCTGATACATGTTTAACCGCCCGAGCGTACATGGCGCTATTCTAACCTGAGACGATCTGGCACTTGGCGCACAGCCCAAAGAACTCGAGGGTATGGTAAAAAATGCGAAAATGATGGGAATCGTTGAGGTGGCTCTCAAGCTCGTGGACGGGGCATTCCTCGATCGGCAAAGAGTCGCCGCAGCGTAGGCAGGTAAGGTGGTGACGATCTTCGTGGGCAAGGCTGTAGAGGGACTCACCGTTGGGGAGGGTGCGCACCTGGACAGTGCCGTCTAGCTTGAAGGTTTCTAGGGCACGGTAAACGGTGGCTAGCCCAATCCGGCTACCGGTTTGTCTCAGGGCACTGTGAAGGTCCTGGGCAGAAATAGCCTGCTCTAATCCTTGCAATGCTTGTAAAATGCGCTCCTGGTTACGGGTAAGACGGATGGTCATGGCGTTAAAAGAGCATATCGTTTTACTAGCTTAGATCGTGGCGTCAATTCCTATGACAATCGACGGATGCATTTGTCGATTACGCGTCAGGTCAGCAGTTGTATGTTAAGGCTTTCAAAGATATCCGTTGTCCTAACTAACCTGACAGATGCAATCAATAGGATAGACGAAATAGTGAGACCAGGGGTGCTATAAGATAGGCGGATAACCTCCCTCGCAAAATTCTGGATTTATATTGTGGCGCAGACTTATCAGGCTCAAGTGTATGTGACCCTTCGTCCATCAGTGCTCGACCCGGCGGGTACGGCAGTGCGCTCTGGGTTAGAGCATATGGGATATGACAATGTGGAAAAAATCCGCATTGGGAAATATATTGAGGTGTCGCTAACGGCAGAGAGCGAAGAGGCCGCACGGCAACAGCTGGATAAAATGTGCGATCAGATTTTGGCAAATCCGGTGATTGAAAACTATCGGATTGAATTACAGGCGATGGCGACTGCCTAGTATTGGCTGGCTGCCATGGTTTGCAAGGGCGTCATCCACAAGGGGAGCCCCTACAGATCGTTCACAACCCTCCCTGCACAGAGATTCCTATGAAATTTGGTGTCATTACATTTCCGGGTTCAAATTGCGATCGCGACGTGGTCTACGTCACTCGCGATATTCTCCAGCGCCCTACCCATCGCATCTGGCATGAGGACAGCGACCTGGGCGATGTAGATGTGGTAGTGATTCCGGGTGGGTTTAGCTACGGTGACTACCTGCGCTGTGGGGCGGTGGCTCAGTTTTCTCCGGCAATGCGCTCAGCAATTGAATTTGCTAACCAGGGTGGGTTGGTGCTGGGTGTTTGTAATGGCTTTCAGATTTTGACTGAGGTGGGCCTGCTGCCGGGGGCGCTGATGCGAAATCGGGATATGCGGTTTATTTGCGATCGCACCCCCCTCAAAGTAGAACGCACTGACCTCACCTGGACCCAAAACTATACCCAAGGTGAAATCGTCACGATTCCCATCGCCCATGGAGAAGGTTGTTATTATGCTGACGCGGACACTCTAAAGTCTCTCGAAGATAACAATCAGGTTGTTTTCCGCTATAGCAGCCCAGAGGGAACTGTTGATGGCAGCAACAACCCCAACGGTTCTCTTAACAACATTGCCGGCATTTGCAACAAAGCAGGCAATGTTCTCGGCATGATGCCCCACCCAGAAAGAGCAGCTGACGCCAGACTAGGCGGAACGGATGGGTTAGCATTATTTGAGTCGATTTTGGCAACAGCATTGAGTGTCGCTTGATGCTGTCGCTTTTTAACGGACAGCGTAGGGAGTAAACTGACGCTTAAACTCGTCATGAAAGCCAAGAACAATGTCTGACGCTGGCACGCCCAGGGCGACTAAACGCTGGGCGACAGCATCTTCTGTACCATTGTATTGAACCCAGATTTTGTCGTCTTGAATATCAAAGTGTAGTACGGGACCAAAAACTCGTTTTTTATCTTGCCAACCGACATATATAAGCTGATAGTGTCCCCGTTCGTCATCAAAAATTAGCTGATTTTTTACAGTATCAGTTGATGGTGAGGTTCCGGCATGATCTGTCAGTATCTGTTTGATTGCGTCTCGATACTTAGCTAGCTTATCCATTGTTGAATCTCCTCTAATTCTGGTTCATACACGATTAATCGAACCTGATAGCGTTGTAGAGACCTTTGAATAAAGGGAAGTTGAATGAAGTCTTTGTAGGTTGCAATAGGCAAGGCCAAGAATATGAGCCGATCTGGCTCCTGTTCTTCTAGCGCTTGAGCATAGTTTAAATATTGGCCAAGGGCTGTATGAAATGAGCTGATGTCTGACTCGCTGACAAAGCTTTTTATTTCTACTGCTATTTTTTCACTGCCTCGTTCTGCGGCAACGGTGCTTTCAGCGGCTAAGTCGATCTGTAGCTTAATGGCTTCGCTGATACGAATTGGGTAGGGGGTCATGGGTAATGTGCCATCCATCTTTTATCAGGGCGTTCTTCACCTGCTGATGGAAAACATCTCTGGCCATGGGGTTGAGTGCATGTTCAATACGTCTATTTTAGCAGTTTGAAATTCGAGGATGCGATGGATTGTCGTGTCAGCTAGCGTTCGTTAGTTCAAGTGCATTGCAAAAACTGTTGAGACTATTCAATAAAGCGTTGTAATAGGGATAAGGATCGTCTCGTTCATTCCGTAGGCGATCGTATAACGTTAATTCCGGCTCTGGCATTAGGTTACTTTTGGGAAATTGTAAGCCTGCTGCAGTTAGACGTCTTGATGCAATAGTAATCAGCAATGCCCCAACCGTATCAGATTTACCGTTGTGCAAATCTTCAAGTCCAGGCAAGATCAATTCGGCCCCTGGCAATTCTTTGAGATTCATAGCTATCCTTCTGATAATGCCTGTTCAACAAATGTGTTATCTCTCTCGCTTAAAAGCTCAGGGTCCAGCTCTAGAGCTGCCCAAATTAGAACATTGGCCTCATGATTATGTTTACCTAGATCTAAATTTAGAAATAAAAGAATGCCGTTGTCTCCAGTAATCAAAGAAAAGCGTAATTCTCCGTCTCAAAATTTCGCTCATTATTCTTTTTTATTTACATTGGTGTATCAGACACAAGATGCATCGGTCAATTCAACCCACTTAGGCAATATGTGACCAGACTATGGGGTTTTTGATAGACCATTTGGAATGGTAAATTGCCGATCTGTATGGCAATAGTTGTTGCCTGCCATACGGCCGATGGGAGCGAGTTTTTGAGTATCAACACGATAGTTTTCGTCTACTAGATCATCGCGGACAAACCAATGGATCACTTCACCGATCACCAGGTTAAAGGTGCCGATGGGGACAATTTGCATCGTGCGGCATTCAAACGCGACGGGAGATTCTGCGACTCTGGGCGCTTTGACGACCTTGCTGGGAACTGTTGTTAGGTCAATGTGGTCAAACTCAGACTCACCATAGGGCAGAGGTTCTGATGCTTCAGCAACTTGGCAAATGTAGGGCTCAACAGCCAGGTTGATCACGTACTCTCCTGTACCGCCTTCACTGACAGGACGCACATTTCGTAGTGTGTCTTTTTCGGAACCATCTGGTTTTGGGGCAACGCTAAAGGCTAGGGCCAGAGGCTTATGACCCACCGCATTAAAGTAGGAAAAAGGCGCTAAATTTGTCTTTCCAGTGGGAGAGATGCTGGAAACAAATGCGATAGGACGCGGGACTACGGTTCCAATTAGAAGCTTGTAACGAAGCGATGGGTCTAGCGATTCAGGGGTGATTTCCATGACAGGTGATTTTTAGAAAAAGCCTGGAGTTTTAGGCATTATGAACTACGCCAGGGTAGCGTTATAAGCCAAGGCAAGATTGAATTCTATACAATTCGATGAGTCATTTATTCTATTGCCCATATCTTGGAGCCAATGTAGAACTTAGTGATATGCGAGAGCAACATATTATTGAGCGCCATCCAGGCACATTGCCAAATTATTTGGTTCAGCTAACAGAGACCCTCAATAATCCTGATTTGGTGCGTAAAAGTAGTCGTGATGCTAATGCGCTTCTGTTTTCCAAATGGTTTGATACGATCCGGACAGGGCGTTATCTAGTGGTCCTAACCATTAGCGAGGATAATCCCATCAGGCATTGGATCATTACAGCCTATACAGCGCGAAAAATATCAGGAGGTGAAAAAATATGGCCAACGGACGCTTAATTTTTCGCTATGACCAGGAAGGCGATATTTTATACATTGATCAATGTGTGCCTTATGCAGAACAAGAGTCAGAGGAAATCGGTGATGAGATTGTGGCTCGGCTAAATCCAGAGTCTGGAGCTGTTGAGAATTTAGAAATTTTATTTTTCTCTGAGCGACTAGCCGCTAACGAACAGCTAGAGCTACCCATTGAAATGGATTTACGATTGGCAAGTTGAGCAGGCTTGATGTCCTAATGAGTGATCACCTCAACTAGAGGGAGAAAGGTTTGCTCCAAGTCAGTTCGGGCGCTGAGTAATGTAGGAAACGGTCGACTGCCGTAGTCAACACCAATTTCTAATGGGAAAATAGCACCCTCTTCTAATGGTGTCCACACAGCACCAGCGGCCTGGGTAATGGCCCAAACGGCGGCGATGTCCCAAATTTTGGGTGTGGCTTCTACTGCACCAAGACTAATACCAGCTCCTACCGTTAGCAGATTGTAGGTGGCCACCCCCAGCATGCGGATTTTGCAGGGAAAAGGTTTGTGCAAGACCTTAAGACTACGGGCACAAAGGCTAAAGAACTGGCTACCTGCTGCCGGGTCTGACGATGTATGAATCGGCTCCCCATCGAGAAAGGCACCGCTGGGTCCAGCCAGACCAGAGTTGCCCATATAAAAGCCATGGAATCGCTGGTCTAGGGTGGGCATATACACGTGACCAAAAACGGGAGTGCCTTTGTAAAGTAAGCCCAGGGAAATACCCCACAGGGGGACGCCGCGCGTAAAGTTGGTGGTGCCATCAATGGGGTCAATGATCCAGCAAAAGTCTTGCTCAGGAAAAATATGGCTGTCTTCTTCGCTGAGGACGCCATGGTCGGGCAGCTCCTTTTGCAAGCGGCGGCGCAGTTCGCCATCGGCCCATTTATCCGACTGGGTAACGAGGCTACCGTCGGCTTTTTCCTCGGCGGTGGCATTGCCAAAGTCTTTGAGCAACTGGGCTCCGACTAAGGTGGTTGCCGTTTCAGCCACGGTGAGAATATGTTGCCAGTCTGGGGTCATGGGGTTAGTCCATATCGCTTTCTAGGGCGGTTGCGATCGCACTCTTCGCAGTCGTCTGAAACTCACGAATATTCACACGACTCACAATGGCAACCGCAATCAGCATACCAACAGCCTGGGTGCCAAACACTAGTCCATAGGCAGGCAGCAGCTGCTCATCTGGCACCGGGCCAACCACAAAGGATTCCACAATGCCCTTACCCAGGGACAGCAGACTACCCCCCAGTACGGTGGCCGTACCTCGAGCAATGGCCTGGGCTAATCCCCACGCACCGATAAATGTGCCTGCCACTTCTGCCACGGTCAGGTCTAACATCAGCAAAATTGAACCTGTCGTTAACACACCTGAGGCTAGGCCAAACAGCCCAACGCCAAGCATCAGCTGCCGAGGATCGCCCGTTGTGCCAAACACAATCAGCAATATTAAACAGAAGGCCGCCCACAGACAGCCAAATTTAATGGTGCGCTTCTTACCGAGTCTGGGAGCTAAGAAAAAGCCGGTGGCAACAATGCCAAACAACGTACCCATGCCAAAGTAAGCGTTAAGCTGGGTAGTCTCGGCAATGGCCATGCCAAAAATCTGACCACCGTAGGGTTCTAGGACCGCATCCTGCATAAACAGACTGAGACTAAGCACCAGCAAAAAGATAAAAAACAAGCCGGTCTGGCGGCTGGCGGTCAGCACTTTGATAGCAGTTCCAAAGGTAATTTGGTCATCCCGCTGACGGCTGCGCTGCTGTAATCGCGAATATTTTTTCTCAATGCCAAAGGTGCTGAGAATGGCTAACCCACACACAATGGACGGCGCAATGATAAACAGCCGGTTGATGGAGCCACGCAGCTCGTCCAGGGTGGGGGTGTCGCCCAAAGATTTGAGCACAATGGTGGTGATAATTACGCCGGACACAATGCCCACCATCAGCATGCCCCAGCCGATGCCCACCAGTTTTGACTGGGTTTCATCATCCGATACATCCACCAGTAGGGCTGTGAACGGTGTCGAGGTGGATGACAGGGCAAGACCGTAGAGGGCAAACACAAAGGCTAAAAGTCCGACCCAGGGGTATAGACCACTGTTCCAGCCAGAGACTTCGACGCGGCTGCCAATCTGCCAGACAATTTGGACGGCGATAAATGCGGTCATCGCCATGGAGACAATGCCGAGCCAAATGTAACCGCTGCGATGATAGCCAAACAGGGGTTTAGAATCTGACATCTGGCCGATCCAGATGCGGGCCGGAGCCATAAATTGGTGAACTGCGATCGCACCTGCTGCAACCAGGGCTGGCACCCTCAGTTCATCAATCATTACCCGGTTGAGCACCCCCAGGGTGAGCAATGACATAATGCCAAGGCCCATATTGAAAACGCCGAGGCGCAGCATCGTAAATAGGCCGATTTTAGGTATGGCGTGGTCTGGGGCCACGTAGCCATCGGTCAGATCTGGACTGCTCATAGCCGCTGAATCACAAAGAGGATTTACTAACTTGTATTACCCAGCTTAAACGCCAACAGCCATCAACGGACCAGCAGTCAGGCCATAAAAAAAGCGGCAGGATAAACCTGCCGCCATAAGCCAAACTAGGAGAATTAGAGGAGAGTCATAGGGAACTAAACAGCGCAGGGGCAATTAGGTATTCCCAACTAATCGCCCGCTGGCCGTTAGTCCAACTATTAGCCAGCGGGTGTTTCGGCAACGTTTACCTTCACCACCTGATTACGAACCTCGGCAGCTTTGGGGACATGCACCGTTAGAATGCCGTTGTTATAGTCAGCGCTCACCTGCTCATGGTCAATCGCTAGGGGTAGGTTGACTACACGACGAAAGTCACCATAGCGTCGCTCACGACGTAGGACAGTTTTATCCTCACCATATTCAGCAGCAGATCGCTCACCAAAGAGGGTGATGCTTTTACGGCTAGCTTCAATGTTGATGTCATCAGCATTAAGACCGGGTAGAACCACCTCTAAAACGTAGTTGTCACCCGCATCAATGAGATCTACCGCAGGTATCCAGGTTGTTGCAGCTGGCGTGAGGTCTTCAAAAATGGTGTCAAGCTGTTGTTTGATAGTTTCAATTTCTTGAAAGGGTTGCCAGTAGCGTACAATCATGTGTTGTTTCCTCAGTTCGCGATTGGGTTAACTAGGCAAATAAGAGAGTGTTGTTTATCGTCGAGAGCTCTCTCTTTGCCTTACATCCACCATGATGCCGTAGAGATTCATGTCTACCCAGGGGAGAGAACCCTACCCAAAATTAGGGCTTGCCGAAGAGATTCTTAGCCATAGACAGTGATGGGTGAAGAGAACCCGCATAGTTAGATCGGTTGACCGTATGTGGCGATATGGTTGAGGGTAGGCATGGGCTCATATCGGAAAGCAGCAACGCTCCAAAACTATGGTGAAAAAAGCATTGATTACAGGCGCATCCGGCGGTATCGGCTACGAACTGGCGAAGGTATTTGCCAGCAATAAATATGATCTGATTTTGATTGCCCGTAGCACCGATAAGCTGCAGCACATTCAAGCTGAATTAACCCAAACCCACAACGTTCAGGTACGGGTCATCAGCCAGGATCTGAGTCAGCCCGAATCACCGTTGGCGCTATTTGAAAACGTTCAGCAGCAGGGGCTGACGGTGGATGTATTGGTCAATAATGCCGGATTCGGTGACTATGGTCCCTTTGCTAAGTGTGAGTGGGCTAGACAAAACTCCATGCTGCAGCTAAATATGGTCACCCTGACCCACCTCACCCGGCTGTTTTTGCCGCCGATGCTGGAGCGGGGCTATGGAAAAATTCTCAACGTGGCCTCCACCGCAGCGTTTCAGCCAGGCCCCTTTATGGCCGCCTACTACGCCAGCAAATCCTATGTGATGTCGTTTACAGAAGCCCTGGCCCATGAAGTTAAGGACACGGGGATTACGGTAACGGTACTGTGCCCTGGCCCTACCCGAGGGACCGACTTTCAGACTCGCGCCAGGCTAGGGGATGTGGACTTTTTTAAGAAGTTAAAGCTGCCTGAAGCAGCCGCTGTGGCCCAGTTTGGGTATGACGCCCTGGAGCGTAACCAGGTGGTGGCGGTCCACGGCTTCTTTAATCGGCTGCTGGTCTTTACCAATCGCATAGCCCCCCGTCAGGCGGTGACGAATGCCGTAGGGCAGCTACAGGCTCCGCAGCAAGACTAATGCGTGCACAAGCCCTAGCATTAGAGGTTAGAGCCCCGCGTTAGGGGCGAACGTTTTTATTGATGGTAAAGGAAATTGAAGGCTCGGCTGGCTGATTTGCTCGGGTAGAGGCTGGGGGGTCTGGAGCAATGTCTGGAGAATCTGACTTTTCTGGTTTTTTTTCTGATGCGCTGACATTGGATGGAGATGCCGTCGATTTTGAGTTGGCTGCGATGGTTGAGGGCTTGACTGGGGTGCTTGAGATCGCAAGTCCAAGTCCACCCAAAAGCGACAGTGGCAGCGAAAACTCAGCCAACCAGTGCAGTCCACTCACCCAGTTAAACAGAGCGATCCCCACATATAAACCCAAAAAACACATCGCCCCAAATCGCATAGGCCAAACCCCACCCAATCTATAAAGACATACGCCACAGCTGACCGAGCAATACCCAATGATTAGCCAACACAATTACACAACCGTCCACCCCCATCAACCAATAAGATCGCGATAAATTTTTCCATTCCATCAATTTTCTATTATCTGGCGGCTAGAGGATAGCAATAGCGCTAGAGTGAGATAGGTGGTAACACCCCCTAAACGACAAATGACAAATACTTAATAGAAACATCGTGGACGCTGCATTTAAAGGAATCATTCGGCTATCGAAGCGGGAAATTGAACAAATGCGAAACGCCTGTCAGCTGGCGGCGCGTTTATTAGACCACCTGGAGCCCATGGTTCAGCCCGGTGTTAGTACCCTAGAGTTAAACGACGAAGCCGAACGCTGGACCCAATCCCACGGCGCTAAGAGCGCGCCCCTGGGCTATCCAGGTGGTGAAGGGGTCGAGCCATTTCCAAAATCGATTTGCACCAGCGTTAATGAAGTGGTGTGTCATGGCATTCCCGATGCTAAGCAGATTTTACGAGACGGTGACATCATCAACATTGACGTCACCCCCATTTTGAATGGCTACCACGGTGATACGTCACGTACGTTCTTAGTGGGTGACGTATCACCCCAGGCACGGCGACTGGTGGAAGTTACCAAAGAAAGCATGTATCGAGGAATTCAAGCCGTCAAACCCGGTGCCCGCATTGGCGATATTGGTGCAGCCATCCAAACCTATGCCGAAGCGGAAGGATTTTCTGTCGTACGCGATTTTGTTGGGCATGGCGTCCATCGTATCTTTCACACTGAACCTCAGATCCCCCACTATGGGACAGCCGGCAAAGGTAAAAAGTTTGCCCCCGGCATGGTGTTTACCATCGAGCCCATGATCAACGTTGGCACCTATGAAGTGGAGCTGCTGGCTGACGGCTGGACCGCTATTACCAAAGACCGTGCCCTAACTGCTCAGTTCGAGCACACCGTAGTCGTAACCAAAGAGGGCGTCGATATTTTGACCAAGGCCCCCGTAGCAGCAACCGTTTAAGCCGATTGCTTTATAGACCACACGCTCAAACTAATGCATAGAGTTCCATACCTATTTCTGGTGCTAACGGTGGTGGCCTGTGCGGCAGCTCCAGAAGCGGTCGACCCTCCCCCCACCTCTACGCCTGTTCGCGATACGGTTACTGAGCCTGTGGTTGATTCTATTTCGACCAATCCTACCGATGCAGCGGGTCTACCCGTAGCCGACCTGGTCTCGGTGGCAGTAACCGGTGAAGCTGGCAACTACACCTTTGCCGTTACCATCAGCAGTGCTGACACTGGCTGTGAGCAGTATGCCGACTGGTGGGAAGTGGCTGATCTCCAGACGGGAAAGCTACTCTATCGCCGCATCTTGGCCCATAGCCACGTCAACGAGCAGCCATTTACCCGTAGCGGGGGTCCTGTCCCCATTCAACCTGGACAACCCGTAGTCATCAGGGCACACATGGGTGGTATTCAAAGTCATTATGGTGGCCAGGTACTCAGTGGCTCTGTTGATGCCGGCTTTAAACCCGTAGCAGATTCTTTGCCCAGCTTAGAGACTGTTGAGCCGCTGCCAACAGGATGTGCTTTTTAAGCAAGCGTTAACAGAAAAAGTAGCCTGTTGACGTGAGTTGTTTTACACCGACTTTAAATGTGTATTTTTTACTTTAAATTCTCTATCAATAGCTAAATTTTCTTATTTATCTGACTTTAAGCCCTATCCTGCTTGATTTTCGCCATCGCCAAGAGACTTTTCAATCCGACAAGAATACTGTAGCCTACTTGATAACAAGAGGTTTTGCTAGGCTTATAACAGCTGCATACGGCAGTAACATTCTAGGCTGAGCAACACGTCATGTCAGCTGATTGAGTAGGTGTAATGGCCGCTTTTAATAAGAATTTGAGCGTTGCTGATCCTCGGAATGGTTTTATCTGCAAAATGCTGACGTATGGCATTTTTAACAGATCGATGTATCCCCAACATCAACCACGGCAGAATTCTTTAAAGACACTGGGTCTACAAAGTATGGCTAGTACGGCAGTCTCTTGGCTACAAAGCTAATGAAGATGCTTCAGAATCGAGTTGCTCTCATTACAGCAGGAGACTGTCGAGTAGGTCGCCGTGTGGCAAGTTTGTTAGCGCGGTATGGCGCTAATGTGGTACTGTGCGGTGCAGATCGAGCCAGGGGCAGTGATACGGTCAGTCGCTTGGAACAAAAAGGAGTCAAGGCAAGATTTTGTCTGGTGGATGCCACGGTCCCCCATGATGTAGAAGCCGCCATTAAGGACGCAGTTGCCACCTTTGGCCGCCTTGATATTCTGTGCAATAACGCAAGTTTTGGACTGTTGGGCAATACGTCGACCGTACTAGATCTGACAACCGAATCATGGGAGCGGATTGTTGAGATCAGCCTACAGGGAGCGTTTCTGTTTAGTCAGTATGCATTGCCATTTTTACGTCGCTCCCCAACAAGCTCAATTATAAATATCGTGCCGTACCCCTGTAAGGGAATGCATGTAGTCGAAGGAACGAGCCGCGGCTGGATGATGGCGATGACCCGTGATATCGCTGAAGGAGCAACAAAATCTGGGGTGCGGGTTAATCTGATTTGGCCCCATGTGACCGTTAGCGGAGCCACCCTATCGGTGTACCAGGCGGCCCTGGCAAATAAGGTATTTCGTATGCCTCGTCGCGATAAAAACGCCGCTCGAGCTATTGCAAGGGCCGCTTTATATTTGGCCTGCGATCAGTCGGTGGATATAACCGGAGCCATGGTAGTAGTAGATGCTGACTTTCCCCAATGGGCCTAGATTTGAAGCCTAAGCGGCCAGATCATCCTGGATTTCTAACTCCCCTGTCCAAACCTGAGTCAGCAGAGTAACACCGGCTTCACTGAGTAATACTTCATCGCCATCGTATTCAATGTCGTCCCCTGAACCACCGGCTGCTAAAACTAAGTCTTCTATCCAGAGTTGGCAGGGGGTAATGGGGGTGAGCTTGAGCAGCTGATCCAGGCGCTGACAGGTCTCAACCGATAAATCTCGCTGGATTAACTGATAAAGGGCAATCCCTGTACGCTGCTCTACACCCCCGAGAATTTGATGCACATACCAGGCAGCTTCGTTGGTGGGTAGCTGTTGTAGACGCTGTTGTAAACGCTGTAAAACCCCTAGCGCAAAATCCACACCCAAATAGTCGTTAAGCGTTTTTACAGGACCGTCTAAATCCCGTTCAACCACACTGGAAATTTCATGCCAGTCAATGTGGGGAAATGCATTTTGCAGCAAAATAAAACCGCGCTCATTAATATGACAGGTCCCGTGTCCTAAATCATAGGAGAAGTCTTCCCCGGGTTGAGCACCGGCTTCGATTAACATACGAAATAGTTGAACGTTATCAGATTGCATAGTACGAGCAGTGGAAGATGGGCAATTAAGTTGAGTTTTAATAAATAGGCGTTACTAATCCTTGAGATGAGCTGAGCTATGGGTTCCCCCGATACAGTACTTTTTAAGTCGGTTCAGGTGGCAAAGTATCGACGTAAATTTTCTTCATATCAAACTAGCTATTGTGAACGTTAACTGATGTAGCCATCGGTACAAAATCCTCAAAATCAGCGGACGTTACATCAAGTCTTCAATTTCTTTACGGTGTGATTACTGTGTATAGCAACTGTGATAGGGGGCTGAAATCCGTCCTGTGACAGTTATTGTATAAGGTTGCTAATGGAGGGCCTGTGTGCAAAGGGCATCAGCCCAACAAGAATCTTGGAAACTATTCTTTGATGGTACGCAGTATCCATAGCTCACACCTCACCCCTGGGGGCCAATTTAAGCTCTATAACTGTTCGCGATGGGCGGCATAAACGGCGTTGACGTTGTACCAGTTGAGAAAAATACGGGCAACTTCTAGCGATAGTTGGGGACGTCCCTGATCAATTAGCCACTGCAATAGGGGTTTAAGGGTACGTTCATTCAGCAAACCGCCCAGGGATAGTAGCCCCCAGAGAAGTCGATGGAGCCAGGTCATCTGGATCATCATGCGCACGTCTAGGGTGGGGTGTTTTTGATAGAAGACCACCCCCATGCGGGCGCGTTGGATTTCTACATCAATCAGCCGTGGCAGATCGTCTAGGCTAAAGGGAGGGTGCCAGTGATAGCCCACAGCCTCTGGGCATTTGATCAGCTTTAAGCCCAGGTTTTTGAGGCGGACACCCAGCTCCAGGTCCTCCCAGCCATACTGGGTAAATTGCACATCAAATAGACCGGCTTCGGTTAACCAGTGTTTTGCGATCGCAACATTCCCCGTGGCAAAAAACGCTTGGGAATAGTCCGTTACCTTAAACGGTTCAGACGTAGGGTCATCAAAATTACATGTGTTGACCACCCGTCCGTAGGTAAAAACACGGTCATTGCCCTGACTTTTATAGTGTTTTGTCAGGGTATCGGCATGGTGTTGCAAAAACCCATCTAACACCACCAAATCGCTATCGATAAAAATAATCGTATCTCCCACAGCCCGCTCTACACCAAGGTTACGAGCAGCGGCAGCGCCCTTGTGAGCTTGCTCGTATAGCTTGACGTGGGAAAAATCTTCAGCCCTTAACCACTCCACTGTGCCGTCGGTGGACCCGTCATCTACCACTACAATTTCATAGTTTTCAACCGGGGTATCGGCGCGCAACACCTGATGCTCCATAGCTCGCAGGCATTTTTCTAAAATAGGTTTGCGGTTGTATGTGGGAATAACAACGCTGAAGAACATGAATAGACCGTTAAGGGAAGCCACATCTATGATAGCGGGCTAGCTTGACGATCTTAGGAACAGGTATGTTCCCACTTCAATCCCTGCCGTACTATATAGGTTTGTAGTTTACTCGGAAATCACATTATGGGTCGGGCTGAACGGGTTGTACTTGCCTATTCTGGCGGCGTGGACACCACTGTCTGCATACCGTACTTAAAAAATGAATTTGGCGTGAAAGAGGTGATCACGCTAGCGGCGGATCTGGGCCAAGGTGAGGAACTCGGGCCAATTCAGAAAAAAGCGCTCAATGCAGGGGTGATGGAATCACTGGTGGTGGATGTGACGGAGACGTTCATCACGGATTATGCATTTCCAGCGATCAAGGCTAATGCCATGTACGAAGACCGCTATCCCTTGTCTACGGCCCTGGCTCGCCCGCTCATTGCCAAGGCGTTGGTGGCGGCCGCTGAGAAGTACGGCGCGGATGCCGTAGCCCATGGTTGTACAGGGAAAGGGAATGATCAGGTGCGGTTTGATGTTGCGATCGCAGGTCTTAATCCCAACCTCAAGGTCCTCGCCCCCGCCCGCGAATGGGGCATGAGCCGCGAAGAAGCCATTGCCTACGGCGAACAGTTTGGCCTCACCTTCCCCGTCAAAAAGTCCTCCCCCTACAGCATTGACCGCAATCTGCTAGGCCGCAGCGTCGAAGCCAGCATTCTCGAAGACCCTTGGGCTGAACCCCCCGAAGAGGTCTACGCCTTGACCAAAGCCATTGCAGACACCCCGGACCAGCCCGAGTATGTGGAAATCACTTTTGAGCACGGTATTCCCACCCAAATTAATGGCAATACTGTGGGTCCGGTTGACCTTATTACCCAGCTCAATGACCTCGCCGGCACCCATGGCATTGGCCGCCTTGATCTAGTCGAGAACCGAGTCGTTGGCATCAAATCTCGTGAGATCTACGAAACCCCTGCTTTACTGGTGCTCATCGCCGCCCATCGCGATCTCGAAAGTCTCACGCTAAATGCCAATGTCACCCAATACAAACGTGGTATCGAACAAACCTATAGCGAGCTAGTATACAACGGCCTCTGGTTTAGCC
>JBCAWO010000041.1:0-45518 GCA_038534515.1 Cyanobacteria bacterium J06554_1 | reverse complement strand
TGCTCGTGGCACAAATTCAATATATCCAACTTTGGATACCACTACCGTAAATACCCCATAAACCTATTTAAAGAACAGTTAAAAGCTAGTAATTGTGACACGTATCACCTTATAAGATGATTTGAATTGATGCATTGAGTCATTCTTTAGAACCTATAAATAGTTAATCAAAACCAATAAATAACCCCGACATTACTGCCGGGGCTGATTACACATATTGGGTTATTCATAAGGTGTGCCTTGGGCACAAATTCAATGTAATCAATTTTGGAACCGGCCACCGTAAATACCCTGTAAACTCGATTGAAGAATGACTAAAGTTGACAATCTCCTTATTCAAGACAAAGCCAAAAGCCTACCCCTAAAAGGATTTTCTTGAATTGAACTTAGATGCATCAATTTTATTTTTTATAAGTTGATATGGAACCATCAACGTTCAAAGTGTGATTTATATCACTTATTTAAAGGACTCTTATTGATGTGACCTTGTTCGTAGCACCTCAGCTATGTGCGCCAAGCTATATATCTCTCACTTAAAACCAAAAAATAACCCCGACATCACTGCCGGGGCTGATTACACATAGAGTGTTTATATAGAGTGTGTTGTAAGAACAAATCTAATCTAACTAGTTCTGATGACCACCACCGTAAAATCACGGTGAAATATTCTAAAGGAAATCTAAAGGCTGCTAGTTTATCTGTCTGGCGTTGCTGCCCCTCCGGACGATCCGATTGCTTCTGTCAGGTTAGTTAGGGCAGCGGTACATTCCCTAAATCAGAAACGATAGCTGTCTTTATAAGCCCCATAGCCATCGGATAAGTGTGTTCATCCGATGGCTGCCGCTTTTATAGCTTGGCGCACATAGTTCAGGTCACACGTGATCGTTGAAAGCCATAATTAGCAACAGCTATGTGCGCAGCAAACCGATGAATGCATTCATCGGTTTGCTCTACCAAAAAAAGAACTCGCTCAACTAGCCAAAGGTTCTACCATTCCAGCCCCACATGGCACCTTGGGCATCTGCAAATTCGATGTAGGTGCGATCTGGAGGTACCCCCAGCGCCGCCTGTACCTGAGCACAAAATTCCTGACTCATGGTTTTGGTTTTACCACCCATGGTGCCAACGCTTTTAATTTCGATATAGCAGGTGGGATCGGTAGTGCCAGCAAACGTCATGGGCGTACCAGGCTGAAATGCTGTCATTACATAGGATTCTGGTTTACCAATGTGCTTGGCTAAGCTAGCCGACAGCTGCTTGAGCATAGCTTCAACCGCACCTTTGGAGGGGGCATCGACGGAGGTTTGAACTTTGATCAGGGGCATAGGTATTGCAGGGGTAAACGACTGATCTGATTGTCGCAAGTGGTTGACTAAAAATCGTGGCGTCCTTGGCTAATGGAGGATATCCACGCGCTATCCACCGTAGTTCCAGCCAGTGGTGGATAGCAGCAGGGCATCACCTTCACGGTGAACGCCTGCGCCGATGACTTCACCAATAAAAACGGTGTGGTCGCCATGCTCAACGGCGCTGATCACGTTGCATTCCACATAGCCGAGGGTATCTTTAATGATGGGGCAGCCAGTTTCAGGACCAGGGTAAAACTCGATATCTTCAAATTTGTTGCCGACGCGACGCAGGGGTTTAAAGAAGTTTTGAGCCAGATCTTTTTGCCCCGCTTCGAGCACGCTAAGGGCAAAGACGCCGCTGGCTTTGATCATGGTGTGGGACGTGGAGTCAGCCTTGACACAGTTGACAACCAGCGGGGGGCTAAAGGAGGCCTGCATAACCCAGCTAGCGGTAAAGCCGTTGACATCTTCACCCTCTTTGACGCCACAGATATACAGCGCATGGGGAATTTTGCGCAGCATCGTTTTTTTGGCCTGTTCGTCGAGCATGGAAATACCCTTCGCTTACAACGCCTCAGTTTAAACGAATTAAACTGCTCACAGCTGAGTCTTTTGATCGCCTGTAGCTAACACGGCAGCCCTAAAAAAAAGCCTCCACCTTATCGGCAGAGGCTTGGAGCGTGTGTAGGGAGAGTCTGAGCAGAGAAAAGGGTGCCCTGGGGAATGAAGCTTCATAGGAGCCTGCACCGGGCACCCAAACTTGGTTAGCTTGAATACGCCATGCTCTGTTAGCGGACGACAGACTTAGTACGAGCATCCAGAGCTTCCAAACGAGCAGCCTGGATATCTTCAACAGCTTTAGTCTGGTTGTTAAGGTGCTCCAGACGTAGTTTGTGAACAGTGTTCTTCGTGCGGGCGTCTAAAGCCTCTAGCCGAGCGGCTTGGATGTCTTCGACAGCCTTAGACTGGTTATTTAGGTGCTCCAGACGTAGCTTATGAACAGTGTTCTTCGTGCGAGCATCCAGGGCCTCTAGCCGAGTCGCTTGGATATTTTCAACAGCTTTGGTACGAGCATCCAGGGCCTCTAAGCGAGCTTCCTGAATATTATCGACAGCCTTTGTGCGGGCATCTAAAGCGTCTAGCCGAGCCGCTTGGATATCTTCGATAGCCTTGGACTGATTGTTGAGGTGCTCAAGGCGTAGTTTGTGGACAGTATTTTTGGTACGGGCGTCTAAAGCCTCTAGGCGTGCGGACTGAATATTGAAGCTAGCGGTTTCAGCAGCGGCGAGGGGGGCGATAGCAGTGGAAGCAACGAGAACAGTTAAGGCAGAAAGAAGTGTGCGTCTCATGGTTAAAGCTCCTTGGTGAATCAGTGGTTGACTTCATTGATTACAAGAATGCGGGAGCTACCTGAACGTCATCTGACCGGTAACTGAGGGTTGATTAAGGGATTTCTGAGTTTGGCTGAGTGAATTTAGTGATGAGCGTCACAGGTTAAGCCAATAAAATAGCCCCTGATGGGATGGTCAGAGGCTGTTCGCTGTGTCAAACGCTGGAACTTGAAAAGCTGTAGCGAATACCGCGATATAGCAAACCGCTGAATGTATTCAGCGGTTTGCTGCGCACATAGCTGTTACTACCTATAGCTTTCAGCGATTACATATGGCCTGAACTATGTGCGCCAAGCTACAGGTGAGGCTGCGGCCAGCGGATTGAGCAGGCATGCCTGTGAGGCTCTCATTTTGAAAGTGTGGCTATAAGGCTCAGCATCCGTTTCAACCGCTATGTGCGCCAAGCACCCGGTATCGAAGGACACCCACAAGGGGATATCCCTACAGAATTGTCCATTTTGAATCGGGGTTAAAGAATTTGGATTTGATATAAGAAGCCCCCACAAACGCTAAGGTTCACGGGGGCTTCGGTTTAGATATAAGGGGTTAAGTAATACAGTGTTCTGTCTACTTAGATATAAGGTTCGAGATAGGAAGTTATGCAATAACGTTCTTGCCTATGGGTCCACTATATTCTGATGAGGTAGCCCATCACTCGCTTTGCAGGATAGCTCTATGGTTTGCTTACATAACCATCAAGTTTCCTTGGTTTGTGTCTACGATCACTGTGGCGTGAGCTGATGGCGTATTGACTAGAGGATTCAGGGCTTCACAACCTGGCCCATGTAGTTACTCCACAGCTGAGCCGCTTGGGAACTGCTGCCGTAGGTGGGTTCATTGTCGTCATTGCCAAGCCAGATGCCGGTGACAAGATCAGCATTGGGGACAAACCCAACAAACCATAGATCAACGTTGTCGTTGGTGGTGCCGGTTTTTCCAGCTTCGCCCAACCCCAAGTAAGCACTGCTACCGGTGCCGCCATTGACCGTGCCCCGCATTAGAGCCGTCATGGTGCGGGCAGTGTTGGGGGTGAGGACATCTTGGTCAACATCGGGGCTATCGGTGGCAAAGTCAAAGATGACACGACAGGTACTGCGATCGCGACTATCGGTACAGTCGCTGCTGTCTAAAACCCGCTGTATCCCATGGGGTCGATTCCAAATACCGGAGTTTGCGATCGCACCCACCGCCCCCGTCATTTCTAAAGGCGTTACCCCACTTTGGCCCAGCACCAACCCTGGCACCGGCTCTAGCTCCGACTCAATGCCCATGGTTTTGGCCAGATTCACAATATTATCTAAACCGGCATCGCGCGCTATCCGCAACGCCACTACGTTTTCTGACCGGGCAAAGCCGCTATACATATCCAGCGCCCCGCCCCCCGAACGGCACCCCTGGTAATACTGACCACCCCAATTAAAATCGTTACAGCTAAAGCTGTTTCCCGGAGAAATGCCCTGCTCTAGGGCGCTGGCATAGGCAAATATTTTGAACGTAGAACCGGGCTGGCGCACCGCTTGGGAAGCGCGATTAAACTGACTTTGGCTGTAGTCTGCCCCACCCACCAGGGCCTGAATTTCCCCCGTGGAGGATTGCAGGGTGACCAGTGCCCCCTGGGCCACACCATAGCGATCGCTCAGGTTGGCTATCCCTGAGCGCATTGACGTTTCTGCCTGGCTTTGAATCGCTAAATCTAAGCTGGTTTCCACATAGAAGTTACCTTCTCGGGCCAGCCCTAGCCCCAGAACCTGGTCTAGCTCATCAAAAATGTAGCTATAAAAATAAGGGGCCCGAATGCTCTGAAGCTGTTGGCGCGCCTTAGGACTAATCTCAATCCGTGAGCGGCGGGCTCGACGGCCCTCCTCCTGGTTGATCATCCCCAGAACCACCATGCGCTCGATGACTCGATTGCGATAGTCCAGGGCGTCATCGTAGCTCTGCACCGGGTTAAAGGCATTGGGCGCAGGTAAAATCCCCACCAGCGTGGCCGCCTCTTCAATGCTTAGATCCTTGGCCGACTTATCAAAATAAAACTGAGACGCATCTTCAAAACCGTAAAGGTTATTGCCCAGATAGACCCGGTTGAGGTACAGCAACATAATCCGATTTTTGCTGTAAAAGGTCTCCAGCTTAAGGGCGACAATCATCTCGCGGATTTTACGCATGGCGCTATCGTCGCTGCCCACATACTCCGGATAGATGTTGCGGGCCATTTGCTGGGTCAGGGTGCTGGCCCCTTCACGGATAGTACCGCTGCGGAGATTAGTCTTGGCGGCGCGGGCAATGCCCCACGGGTCCACCCCCAGGTGCCAGTAGTAGCGAGAATCTTCAGAGGCGACCACCGCCTGGGGCAAATATCTGGAGTACTCCCGCAGACGGGTCTTTTCGATGTGGGCCTGGTTGTTAATGGGATTAAGCAAAACTCGATCGCCATTTTCGTTGCCATAGACCGACACGGGCCCCTGTACCGACTCTGGAATGGGGCGAATGGGGATTTTGGGCCATTCAACGGCCACTACCCAAAAAACAGCGAGGGCAACACTGCCCGTAAAGCCGTAGAGACCGTAGCGAATGGTTTTGAGATACCACGGTGCCGGGTTTTGAAACCGCAGCGTGACGGCATCGTTGAGTTCTTTTGGCCCCAGGCTTAGGACGTCGCCATCTTCGAGTTTGAAGGTTTTTAGCCGTTTTTTACCGCAGTAGGTGCCATTGGTGGATTTTTGATCTTTGAGGACAAAGGGGTTGCCCGGCTGGTTGCGATCGCGAGTCAATGTCAGATGGGTCTGACTCACCAGCGGGCTACGCACCACAATGTCACAGGTTTTAGAGCTACGCCCCAGCACATAGTGATCGCCCACCAGATCATACATTTGCTGCTGAGCGTCATACTCAACCACCAGCTTGGGCACCCGTGCCCCTGGCTTCAACGCTAACTTATTGAAATCTACTCGAGCGACATTTTGAATCACTTGGGTCATCGTTCCCAAGATGGTTCGAGGCGTCGTCGGTGAGTTTCGGCGGGGCGGCTGAGTCATCCCTAGACGTAAAACGATTACAGATACAAAACGCGGGTTAGCAATTAACCCCCCTTAGCAACTGGCCCCTGATCTGTTTATTACAGATACAGCCAACCTCACTAAGATTGCGGACATCCTACTATGGCTTAGCGATGGCTTGATTAATAAGACCAATTAAACAGTGTGATGCTGTCCATTGCTGTTGTCAGTACCCCACAGGAAACCCTTCACTAGCGTTGGCATAGCAAACGCCCTGATGCATTAAAGACGTTTGCGCGTCCATAGGCGCTGCAGCTTATCCTGTCATGAACTATAAATTTTCTAACCAAGGTGACCAACGCCATAAAGCTAGTCAACCTATTCTAGGCCGCCCATTTAAAGCTGTCCCTGTTTTGTAACCTCTTATTCCAATCCTCGGCACGCCCTTTCAAGATTGCCGTTCCTCCCGTTTTGCCGTCAGCAAAATAGCAATTAACAAACAGACAATACCCACGTTTATCCAGATATCTGCCAGGTTAAACACCGGAAACCGGGTAACGGGAAAAGCCTGGATAAAGTCCACCACCTCCCCTGCTTTTACCCGATCAATGCCGTTGCCCAGTGCCCCAGCCAAGATAAAGCCCCAGCCAGCCCGTTCCCAACGGTCCTCAATTCTTACCCACAGACCATAGCCAGCAATCCCGATACTGACAATAATGGACAGCCAGGGCAGTATCCAACGACAGCCATCACCGCTACAGATGCTCCAGGCAGCCCCTCGATTGAGTACATAGGTAAAGTTCAAAGCCCCAGGAATAATCACTTCCGACTGACCCAGATCAAAATTTTGGACAACCCAATGCTTAGTTATCTGGTCTAGTAAAAGACCAATGAATGCCGCTACCCAGAACAGGCGATTGATCTTTGTTCTTCTTAATCTGCCCATGCTGTTATGACGACGCTAATAAAACATGATCTGACGCATACCGTAGGCCAACACAGACACCGCACAGACCAATACTAGCTGCCCCGGAATCGGCGCAATGGAGTAAGTAAAAACAGCTTCTGTCAGTGATGGTGCATTGGCCCCAGTCCACTGTAATACATACGATAGAGGCAAATACACCAACCCCACGGCATGAATTGTCAGTAGCCCCCCCAAACAGCTAAGGGCTAAGGTCTCTAACTTAAGAGCTTCCCAAAAGGCCAAATATCCGCAGACCCACGCCGCGGGGATAAACCCCAGCAAATAACCAAAGCTTGGCTCCCGCAGGTAGCTTAGCCCACCCCCCTGGGTAAATACTTGCAGATCAAACGTTTGGAACAGTAACAGCCCCAAACTGAGATAGGCGATCTGTGACAGCGCCGCCGCATTTTGCCCCCCCAAACAGCCAATCAGCAACACGGCCCCCACCTGAAAGCTCACCCCCAGGGAAAACACCTCTACGCCACTGGACCAGTGCCAGGGGCCGTTGGTGACAAACACCTCTAGCCAGGTCCCCCCGATGGTCAAAATCAGACCAATTAACGCCCATAGCAGCTCTGCCGTTGCAAACACCCCAATATCCCCCCACGGCGACGGTGGCCCATAGTATCGTTTATGGTTGCGCTTCTTGGCAATTGTGTGTGGGCGTTCCATGGAAGCCCACACACAATTGCCCATACCTTGAGAACGTTACTTTTTTTAATCTGACTGAAAGTAGACATCCAGGCAGGTTCTAGACTATTTACTTAACCCTTCAACCACGTCCAAGTTGATACCGCTAGGTTCTTCCATGGAAAAATTCTAGGTCTGGACGTGGAAAAGATTCAATACGGCTTTCTTTTAAGAACTGACATGTTTCCAACTCATCGCCCTCGTCGGTTGCGCAGCCATCCCCAATTGCGCCGCATGGTCCGAGAAAACGTTGTTACCACCAGCGATTTTATCTATCCGCTATTTGCGGTCCCCGGTGAGGGTGTTGCCAACGAAGTTAAATCCATGCCTGGCGTTTACCAACTGTCGGTGGACAAAATCGTCGAGGAAGCCAAGGAAGTTTATGATCTTGGCATTCCATCTATTATTTTATTTGGAATTCCTGAGGATAAGGATGACGATGCCACGGGCGCATGGCATGACTGTGGCATTGTGCAAAAGGCAACAGAGGCCGTCAAGGCTGCCGTCCCTGGGCTGATCGTAACGGTGGACACCTGTCTTTGTGAATACACAGGCCATGGTCACTGCGGTTATTTGGAAGTCGGGGACCTGACGGGCCGGGTACTCAACGACCCCACCCTAGAGCTACTTAAGAAAACGGCCGTCTCCCAGGCCAATGCGGGTGCAGATATCATTGCGCCTTCTGGCATGATGGATGGCTTTGTAACCGCCATCCGCTCTGGTTTGGACAATGCGGGCTTTGAAAATATTCCCATTCTGTCCTACGCCGCTAAATATGCGTCGTCCTACTATGGACCGTTTCGGGATGTTGCAGAGTCTGCCCCCCAGTTTGGCGACCGCCGCACCTATCAGATGGATCCGGCCAATGGCCAGGAGGCCCTCAAAGAAATTGAACTGGATATTGCCGAAGGTGCAGACATGCTCATGGTGAAGCCAGCCCTGGCCTATATGGATATTATTTGGCGAGTCAAAGAAGCTAGCCATTTACCCGTGGCAGCCTATAACGTATCGGGGGAATATTCTATGGTCAAAGCCGCCGCCCTAAATGGCTGGGTTGACGAAGAGAAGCTGGTCATGGAGACCATGATGAGCTTCAAGCGCTCCGGGGCAGACCTGATTTTGTCCTACCACGCCAAGGATGTTGCTCGCTGGCTTCAGGCCAAGTAATCTGACACCAATTCTAGAGCAATGGGTCAGGATGACAAAACATCAAACAGACGTAACAATAATTAACGAACATCTCTAATGGGGTGTTCGTTGTTTTTTTACCGCTTGCACACTTGCTAGTTTTAGCCCTTGAGCAATCCATCAGGTACTATTCCCCACTCCCATGACTCCAATGGTCATACCCCTGAATCCAACAACCATTCCCATAGTCACACCCATAGCGAAGAATCCTTAAAGCGGATTGTTAATCGCTTATCTCGCATCGAAGGACACGTACGTGGCATTAAGACCATGGTGAATGAAGGCAGACCCTGTCCAGATGTGCTGGTACAGGTGGCTGCAGTCCGGGGAGCCTTAGACCGAGTAGCTCGGCTGATCTTAGATGAACACCTCAGTGAATGCATTAGTCGAGCTGTGACCGAAGGCAACATTGAGGCAGAGCTCACTGAGCTCAAAGCAGCTCTCGATCGATTTTTTGATTAATTCTGACGACACGGGTTCAACCAACATGTAACAGATTTGCAATTAAAACGTTCAGAATTACCTGGCTAAGGTTTCAAAAGATTGCGAAATACTACGAACCTGGCGTTTGCCCATGGCAGCATCAATCCTATGTGGGGTTGGGCTCAGGGCATTGAGCTCGGGTCAGTGGTCACACCATTTCTGGCTGCACACGTAAAAAAATGTAATGAAAAGCCTCATCAAAACGGTCTACGGTAGCAATTGTGGCAATGTCCTTAGTTCTCAAACCGTCGCCCCACAGGCACAGCGAACGATTTAAAATCATTTAACGTCGAGATATTTAGTATGAGCAGCAATTTAGCCGAAAAGCTCAAGAAAGGTACGCAGAAAGCACATACGATGGCCGAGAATGTGGGCTTTGTGCGTTGTTTTTTGCGTGGCGTTGTTGAGAAGAAGTCCTACCGGAAGCTAGTAGCGAACTTCTACTATGTATACGCTGCCATGGAAGAAGAATTGGAGCGTCACAAGGACCATCCGGTGGTTTCGTCGGTTTATTATCCTGAGCTGTACCGCAAGGAAACCCTGGAAACCGATCTGGCCTATTACTATGGCCCTAATTGGAAAGATCAGATTTCTATCTCCCCAGCAGGTCAGAGCTATGTGGATCGGATTCGCGAGGTCTCAAACCAGTCCCCCGAGCTTTTAGTGGGTCATTCCTACACACGCTATTTGGGTGACTTGTCTGGCGGTCAGATTCTAAAGAACATTGCCCAGCGAGCCATGAATCTGGCAGATGATGAAGGGGTGGCGTTCTACGAGTTTCCCACCATTCCCGATGAAGCCGCATTTAAGGCAGAATATCGTAGCTCCATTGACGCGGCTCCCGTGGATGACGCCATGGCTGACCGGATTGTGGAAGAGGCTAACGATGCCTTTGGGACCAACATGGTCCTATTCCAGGAACTAGAAGGCAACTTGGTCAAGGCCATTGGTCAGATGCTGTTCAACAGCCTCACCCGTGGTCGTCGCCGCGGCAGTACCGAACTGGTTACGGCTGAGTAGAGTCTACGCTCTATCAAAAACTCTAAAAAAAGGGGGCAGGTTTTTGATCAAGAACCTGCCCCCCTTTTTTAGAGTTTTTGCCGTAACCTACGTCCAGGGCTTGTCCTTTAGAAGCGACTCCTGTAGCATAATGCTCAATTTACAGTTAGCTGTTCTCAGTTCCTGGTTGTGGGAGTTCTGGGAGAATTAGTAGAACTGGTCGTATCCGTTGGGTCATATACATTATTTATATTGAGTGCCAAATAATACTTGAGAAATTGACATTTTCTGTTATTTTTTGATGATGTGTGGAAAAGTAACCACAAGGCGTTGGGAGCAGCAATAGCTCGGGCGCATGGGGGCAACTATATGAGTGAGGAGTAAACGAGTGGGTTTTGCCGCTAGGGCTGATCGAGATCGAGATGACAACACTGAGGGCTTTAAAAAGCAGAATCTGGTACTGCTGCGTCCTGTAAAGTCATTTCCTAGGACACTCACTAGCGTGTCTTCCCAAACTGCACCTCGGGTACCGATGGAGGCCCCGACTAAGACGGCTATCCCCAGTGAGAGGGCAGTCCCGGCTGAGGTCAAACAGCTGCCCAAGACACCACGGCTGCCGCTAGGACTCAAGCTGTTGGTGGGTGTCCAGCAAGGCTCTACCGTTTTGACGGGGGGTCTCGTGGCCACAGCACTGGTCATTTACAGTTGGACGGTATATCTAGATAAAACCGTTGCCCGCTCTTTTCAGCATTTGGAAACCCTTAAGGTGTCCACCCAGCAGGTGACTACGGCAAATGAAACCCTGAAGCACAGCATGGCTCAGCAGGCGGAGTCACCTGCTGCTGGATTCAAACCCTTGGAACCTAAGCGTGCTATCTTCTTGTCACCGGCTCCAGCCCGTCCATTGGTTAAACCCGAGCTAGAGCCTAAGGTGCACTCCCCAATGCCCCAACCCCTGGGTTACTAGTCCTTGTATTGAAGCCTCGAGCTTGCCGCTCACTCGGGTTCTCTCGAGCTGTGCTTGGAGTTTACCCTGGCTGGGTATGTTCGCTGTGGGCGTCATTGGTGTATTGCTTCAATCCTGCTTGCCCTAATATCTATGGTTACGCAACCGTCTAACCCAGCGCCTCGTCAGGGGACTCGTCGACCTCGTTACTTATCTTCGCCACGGTTTCGGCTAATAACGGTGTGGAGCTGTATGGTCCTGGCAATGATGGGGCTCAGTGCTCGTCTAGCCCAATTACAACTGGTGGTGGGTGACCAACTTAAGGCCCAGGCTGAGAACCAGCGACAGAATTTACCCCAGGTGCCTCGGGCATCGCGACGACCCATTATTGACCGCCAGGGCAACGTGCTAGCGGTGGATCGGGTTGTGTATACCGTCTATGCCCATCCCATGCTGTTTAGCCGCTCCCGTGAGGAGATGGCTGAAACTGTGGCAGGCTTGCTGGCGCAACCCCAGGAAAATCTGCTGGCTCGTTTCCAAGAACAGGAAACGGGGATTCAGGTGGCGGTGGATGTATCGGAAGAGCTGGCGGAGCGGATGCGGGGTATGCGGTTGGATGGACTAGAGCTATTGCCCAGTCAGCAACGCTTTTATCCTCAGCAGGCGCTCATGTCTCAGCTTGTGGGTTATATCAATTTGGAAGGGCAACCCCAGGCTGGTTTGGAATATGCGCTCCAAGAGAAGCTGCTGTATGAGCTGGATGATGCACCGTTACCCCACACCTTTGAACAGCTACCTAACCGTGATGGGATCAGGCTACAGCTGACGGTGGATAGCCGCCTACAGCGGATTGCACAGCGCAACTTGGAGGCAACGGTCCGTCAGCATGGGGCCAAACGCGGGGCCTTGATTGTGATGGACAGTCGGGATGGGGCGGTTTTGTCGTTGGCTGTTGCGCCTACCTACGATCCCAACCGTTATTACGAAGCGGATGTTGAACAGTTTAAGAACTGGGCGGTGAGCGATCTGTACGAGCCGGGGTCCACATTTAAGCCGATTAATGTTGCGATCGCACTTGAGGAAGGTGTCATTAGCCCCGACGACTACATCTACGACGAAGGGCGTTTGCAATACGAACAGTGGACCATTCAGAACGTGGACTACAAAGCCGTGGGGGGGCGGGGTTCCATCACCATTACCGATGTTTTGCGCCATTCCAGCAATGTGGGCATGGTGCACATCATGGAGCAGCTCAAACGCTCCACCTATTATGACTGGTTAGAAACATTGGGTCTGGGAGAATCTACCGGAATTGAGCTACCCGCAGAAGCCACTGCCCAGCTCAAAAGCCGGCCCCAGTTTGTCAACAGTGCCGTGGAAGCCGCCACCACCTCGTTTGGCCAAGGCTTTTCCCTCAACCCCATGCAGCAGGTACAGCTCCACGGGGCCTTGGCCAATGGCGGCAAGCTGGTCACCCCCCACGTGGTGCGAGGATTAGTAGATCAGGAGGGTAACCCCGTCTGGGAACCCGAGCGCCCCCAGGCAGCGTCCGTGTTTTCCCAAGAAACCACCCAGTTGGTCCTCGGCATGATGGAAGAGGTGGTGAACTCAGGGTCTGGAAAACCGGCCCGGGTGGCCAACTACCGAGTAGCTGGCAAAACGGGTACCGCCCAAAAAGCCAACGAATATGGCGAGTATGGCAACGGTCGCATTGTTAGTTTTGTGGGGATCGTTCCCGTAGATAATCCACGCTATGTGGTGCTGGCCGTCATTGATGAACCCCTGGGGGAAGATGCCTACGGCTCGACGGTGACCGCCCCGTTGGTTAAGTCGGTGATTGAGTCTCTAGTGGTGATGGCAGGGGTGCCGCCTTCAAATGGGGCGGCACCAGCACCAGCTGCTCCAGCTCAGTGAGGGCACGGTCTAGGTCGTCATTAATAATCTGATGATCAAATTCGGCGGCGGCGGCAATTTCCACATGGGCCCGAGCCAGCCGTTTTGCGATCGCAGCGTCAGAATCTTGCCCCCGCTGACGAATACGGGTTTCTAACTCCTCTAGACTGGGGGGTAAGACAAAGATCTGCTGTGCCGTCGGCAGGGTGTCGCGAACCTGCCGCGCCCCGTCTAGCTCAATCTCTAGAATCACCACGTGACCTTGGGCTACCATCGCATCCAAGGGCTGACGCGGGGTGCCATAGTAGTTACCGGCAAACTCAGCCCACTCCAGCAGCTGATTTGCCTCAACCATAGCTTCAAAGTCAGCCCGCGATACAAAGTAGTAATGTTTGCCATCTTCTTCACCAGCACGGGGCTGACGAGTCGTCGCCGAAATTGATAGCTGAATATCCGGGTGCCGTGCCAGCAGTCGATGCAACAGGGTGCCTTTACCCACACCGCTCGGACCGGTAAAGACAATCAGCCGCCCTGACGCTTGAGGTGTAGGTTTGATAACTGCTTTTGAATCCAGGGGCACCGACGTCGAAGGCATAGTTAACTCAGGGAACTGCAGATAGTAATGGCAACGGGCCCAGGATGGACCTACTCCTCAGGTAAGTCAAAGAGCACCGTTGTCATATAGCGTTCAGCCCAAACAGGGTCAAACGCCCTTTCTAAAATGCGGCGAGTTTTGTCGTTTTGCTGTTGATGGGTGCAGTAGTTACGCTGTCCGGCCAACACTTGCGATCGCTGATGGGGGGCAGGTGGGGTAGCCGTTGCCTGGGTGCAGTGCAGGGTGAGGTAGTGCTCCACCTGTTGTAAAAATCGCCGGTTCTCCTGGGGGCCTATGGGTTTTACAAAACAGCAGTAGTCCGAAAAAATATGGCCCCAGGAGGGCAGCTCCCGTGGGTTGCTGTATCCAGCCGTGCCCATACCTTCTAGGGCTACCTGATAGGGCGCGGGCAATCCGTCAGGGCTGGTGGGGGATAGATCGACAACAGCAGCACTAATCTGACCGCGACCGCTAACAATATCGCAGCCAAACATAGGCAGCCCATAGTCTAGCCGGGGAAACATCACACAGTGCAGGATGTCTAGGTTGGGGCCGACCTTGGCCAGTTCCAAATGGAGCTTGCGAAATTCTGGCGTCTGATAGCAGACATTTTCAATCACCAGCCGCTCCCCTTCCAGCCGCCCTTCCACATAGCCAAGATCGTGGGGAAGATGATAGGGCGATAGGACCAGATGGCGCTGCCAGGTCGCTTCAATCAGCTCGGCCAAGTCGCAAATGACAGAGTGCTGATGCTGGCGGATAGAAGACTTTACCGTAATGGACATGGATGGGCGTTCAATTCACCTGCTGAATGGATCGGACTGCACCATTAGAAAAACGGTATCGTCACGGGCGTAGGTCTACCTTAAGTTTACAGCAGTGCTCAGGTCTCAGGCAGAATTGACCGGGGATGTTCCAATTCGTCATCTTAATTCCTGATGTTGGCAATTTTTTAGGGAAAAGATGGTTACTTATTTGTTTTGTCTGTTAGGGCATTACACGGGCCCCGGCAGTGCGACTGCTCACTGGTTAGCCCCAGCCTCCGCTTTGGTGCCCCGCTTCTACACTACCCACACTTTTTCTGCGCTATGGTGGCTACACAACTCAGGTCTCGCAAGGTTTTGGGGCTAAATCAACGCCAATATGAAGGTCTCAAAACCGCCCTACAGCTCAATCTTAGACGACAGCTTTTAATTGCTGTGTGTGATAACAATCAGCTGCAGACCCAGCTGGTGGCCCGGCTGCAGTCAGAACTGAGAGAGACAGACAATACTTTGGATGATTTTGGTGCGGTGGAGCTGGCCCAACTCACCTTTGATCCCCATCAGCCAGATTTGGTCGTGCAGCTGGTCCATTGGCTCAAACAAGCGCCCAATCCCACCCCCCATCTCCAAGTTGTTGGGTTGGATGCCATGACCCACCAGTCGATGCGATCGCAAAATCACTTTTTGCGGTCCCTTGAGAATATCCAATCCCTGTTACCCCACCTCGAAAGCAGCCTGGTGCTCTGGCTCTCATGGCCCTGGTACCGCACCCTACAGCAGTCTGCACCAGAATTTTGGCAATGGCGTAGCGGCGTCTTTAGCTTTGTCAGCGAGCCCGTTGCTAGGGTATCTAGCCCGCCGGTCATACCCCAGATGGATGGTCTATATGGAGAAAGCTATGGTCGGCAGACAAAACAGAGTGCCGATATCTGGCAAATTCTCAGTGAAGACTTGGCCCAGCTTGAACGGCCTGGCACCAACGCCCCAGCAGAAACCCTCCCCCCAGACACCTCGGTAGACGAGACCGCCCCCGAAACTAGCTTTGAGACCGAATTTGAGGCCAACCCTGGGACAGGCAACGACACCGTTCCCCAGAAGAATTCCCAGGAGAACATCGGCATCGTCGATACGCCCCGTAACGACACCATCACCGATATCCCTAGCCCCGACATCACCGGCACCGATACCACCGGCACTGATACCGGCACCGATACCGGCCTGATTGATATCACCACCTTAGACAACCCGCTGGAATTCATGGCCCAGCGAGAGCGCCAGGGAGCAGCCCCAGAGGAGCTACTCCAGGCCTATCGGGCATTGAGTCACTACTATCGCGATCGCATCGAAGCGGGGGATATCACCCTAAATCTGCTCACCATCGCCATTGAAACCTTTGATCAGTATCTGCGCTGGCTGCCAACAGATGATGAGCAGCGGGCAGCGGCCTTAAACGACCTGGGGACCTTGCACTGGCTACAGGCCCAACACCAAAGCGATCGCGCCGCCCTGATTGCGGGCATGAACAAAAGCGCTGACCTCTATAAAACCGGCCTTGACTGTGCCCATATCGATGCCGAAACCATCAGCCGTCTGTATGGCAACCTGGGGGCCGTGTACAGCGCCCTGGCCAACTACGACGACTCGGTAACCCACCTCAAGCAGGCGGTCGTCGTCTACCGTCAGGCCCTGCCGTTCTCCTCCGCCGAGAACCATCCCGACGAGTACGGCACCCTGCAAAACAGCCTCGGTTCGGTGTATTGGAAACTGGCCTACTACGAAGAGCCTAAAACCTATCTGAATCGGGCCATTGCCGCCTATAACGAAGCCCTCACCTGTCACCACCCCGACAAGTCCCCCTTAGACTATGCCGCCGTACAAAATAACCTGGGCATTGCCTATTGGAGCCTGTCGCGCTACGAGCGCCCCATCTTTCTACTCAAACATGCCATTGCCGCCTACCGGGATGCCCTGCATTACCGCACCCCCAGCACCGACCCCACCGCCTGTGCCAGCACCTACAACAATTTAGGTACCGCCTTTTGGGAGCTGGCAAACCATCCAGAGGCACCGGCAGACCCAGAAGGGCGCTATAAGCAAAATTCAGTGATTGCCTATGAGGCGGCCCTCAAAGCCTCAGAGCTAGCACCGTCCAATCTTGACCTGGCCTCAATTCGCCACTGCTTGGGCAGTATTTATGACAAGCTCGCCAAGTCAGCCGACAGTGAAACCGCCCCCGGTAACCTGGAGCGGGCCCTGGTGCATTACATTGCCGCCCTCAAAGAAACCCCTAAAACAGCCGCCACCTATGAGCCCATCTTTAAAGCTCTGGTACGCAATATCGCCATGCACTACGAGCTACTGGGTCTAGAAGGACAGCAGGAGGCGCTAAACAAAGTGCCGGCTGAGATTTTACCCGACGTCATGCTTAAGCTATAGGGCGCGTGTTCCCCAGGTGGAGACGTTCCATGGAACGCCTCCACCTTAAATAATTCCAAGGGAACGTCTCCACCTTAAATAATTCCAAGGGAACGCCTCTACCTAAAATAATTCCATGGAACGTCTCCACCCAGGAGAATTACCTATTTTTTAGCCTCCGTAAGTTCCGGTACGGTTTTAGACAGCATTGCGTTGAGTTCCTTACTCAAATCGTTGTCGCTGCGATGGGCTTCCCACGCACCGTTGTGCCTGGCATCAATGCGCCACTGACCGTGGATATGATCGCCGTCTTCTGACACGGTGCCCGTATACCGAATGATGTAGCTGGGATTATTGAAATACTTTTTGCTAAAGGTCACCTGCCGTCCGGTGACAGAGCCACTAATTTGAGCCTCTCCCAGGGGACTGTCATCCATGATCCGACCGCTGAGGCTATTTTGCGCTTGCACAAAGGTGGCTTCAAAACGGGTAGGGGCTTTTGTATCCCAATAGGACCCTAGCCAGGGACCGGTTAATTCAGCCATCACATGGGTTCTCGCGCAACAACACTGCTTCTAATTTTGATGCAACTATCTAGATTTGACAGGCTGCGTTCATAGAGAACATGGGGTAAAAATTGAAGAAATTCTCAATTTTGATAGATACGGGCTGCGGGTCAGCTTCACTAACCTTGGGTTAACTGCTGTCCGCTTTACACCTTTACTATGGCGCTATTTCTTATTTCTGCTCTGGTGGTTGCGTTTTTTGCGATCGCATTTGCACTCCAAAACGACCAACTAATCACCATAAACTTTTTTATCTGGCAGCTAGAGCAACAGCATCTGGCCACCGTACTGCTAATCACATCGGGGCTGGGGGTGATCTTTGGCCTGCTCGTCACCATCCCCACATTTCTCAAACGGGAGTGGCGCATTTCCCGCAGCAAAAAACAAACCTCTAGCCTGGAAGATCAGCTAATCGCCAAACAGCGAGAAGTCGACAGCCAGACCCGCAAAGCTAACACCCTACGCCACAGCTACCAGCACCTGCTACAGTCCCTGGACCTGCTCGACAACACAACCAACCTGGTAAGCGACGCCGCTGTGCCACGCACCACCCGTGCCCTGCTCCAGCAGATGAAAATGCAGCCCCTCGACGAACAATCCAGAGCTGTGGCAATCCTGCTAATAGACCACCAGCGACGACAGCCCGACCCCGGCGACCTCAAAAAGGACCAGGCACTGTGGACTGAAATCGCCCATATCCTGCAACAAAACTTAACCGTAGATTCCTGGTTATTTAGCAATAACCAGGGCAAATTTACCTGCAGCCTCACAGGGTTAGACCTCAAAGCTGTCACCCAATACGCAGAGACCCTGAAGCTAGCCCTCACCGATAAACCACTCACCCTGAGGGATGGCACCCAAACCACCTTAGATGTCCATATTGGGGGAGTTGTGACCGACACAGAACACCCCACCGAAAGCGAACAGCTGTTGCTACAAAAAGCCGAGGAAGCCCTAGCTATGGCAAATAAACGCGGCCGTAATCGTCTGCGGGTGATGTGGGTGACCGATTAGATGCCGCCAGGTCATGAAATATAAACTTTTCAAACGTATTTTTTGATAGTTTTACCCATTTCAGGAGGGCATGACGCACTCTCCCCTGGGGGTTATGAGTATTTTTACTCAATCGGTATTTTTGTATGCTGGTCGTATTCCTTGACACAGATTCTTGAGCCTAGTGCCGTTGGTGCCTAAGATAAAATTAACGCTTGAGTTTAAGAAAGTCTAAAGAAGCAGGAGATATGTCCATGGCAGAACGTCCGATCATCCTTGGTATTGTTGGAGACAGTGCCGCTGGTAAAACCACCCTAACCCGCGGGATCGCCCAGGTACTCGGTGAGCATGATGTTACGACCATCTGCACCGATGACTATCACCGCTATGACCGTAAGCAACGTAAAGAGATGGGGATCTCTGCCCTGCATCCTGATTGCAATTACGTTGACATCATTGAGCAGCACCTCGGTCTGCTACGCCAGGGGCAACCCATTCTCAAGCCCATCTATAACCACACCACAGGTGAATTTGATGCACCTGAGTATATCGAGCCTAAGAAATTTGTTATCGTTGAAGGCCTACTGGGCTACTCCAGTAAAATCGCCCGTGATGCTTACGATGTAAAGGTTTATCTGGCACCGCCTGAAGATCTACGCACCAAGTGGAAAATCAAGCGCGATACCCGCAAGCGCGGCTATGATGAGGCGGCTGTATTAGCTGCACTTGCTGCGCGTGAGCCCGATTCTGAAGCCTTTATCCGTCCCCAGAGAAAGTGGGCTGATGTTGTGGTTACCTTCTATCCTCCTGATGTGCCAGAGGAAGCAGCTAACGACCTGCTGCTAAATGTGAACCTGGTGCTGCGTCCCACCATTCCCCACCCTGACTTTACTGAGATTCTAGACAGCGATTTGGGTAAAGCTATCCGTCTGGGTCTAGAGCGCGACATGGGTAAGCCCGTAGACGTTCTAGCTATCGATGGCCATGCCACCCCTGACCAGGTGCAGCAGCTTGAGCGCATCCTATGTGGTGATGTGCCCTACCTTGGTCAGTTCTGTAGCCTGGAGGGCAACCAGGAAGTGGGCAAGATTGTCGGTACTACCGGCGAAACGCTACAAAGCTATCCCCTGGCGCTAACTCAGCTATTGATTACTTATCACATGCTGAAGGCCATGGGTGCTACCGGCAAAATGAAGGTAGCTGCTTAAGCCTATCTCCCATTCACTCTAAACGGCAGCGCCCGCCAGAGATATCTCTGGCGGGCGCTGCCGTTTGATTGGGGTTACCGATTGATAAACTCGGTGCATCCCTTCAATCAGCAACGGCAGCAAATGTCCGATTACTCAACGGGCTTAAGGGTTAGATCCATGTGCCACAATGACCGTGCCTGTGCACAACCGTTGTCTAAATCATGTTTGGTTTTTCTAAGTTAGCGTCCATCCATGAGTTTGAAACCTACGCCCATTGGCGTCATCGGTTTATGCAGCGGCGGTTGCGATTGGGCATTTTGTTTGGGCTCTTTTACTTCGTTACATTTTTACCCTTAGATACCCTCAAATACGTGGCTAGCGGTGATCCATTCGAGCTGTTATGGATTCTCACTAACCTGACACGTATGGGCATATTGTTGGTCTGCCTGGGGCTAATCCGTCAGACTGTCTATCGCCCCCGTCGTATTATTACCGTTTTCCTGTTGGCATCTTGGTCCATTAGTCTGTTGCATAGAGTCTACGAAACCTACACAGGGCTGGCTAGCAATACGCCCATTTCCGAACCCGATCTTTTTAGCTGGGCGCTGTCTTTTATTACCCAAGCCACACTTATTCCGGTAGGCTGGCCGCTACATCTGATCTCCCAGCTGGGGGTAATTATTTATTACTTTGTGGTCAATCCACTGCTGGGGCTCCAGGTCGTTACTCCGGGCTTACCCGCTGCTAGTCTGTTGCTCAATACGTTTTGGATTTGTTGTATTTGCAACTGCTCAGTTTATTTTTACGAAAAGCTATCGCGGGCAAACTTTGCCACCAATCGTCAGTTGCTCGAAGCCCAGGAAAAATCTGAACGGCTATTGCTGAATATTTTGCCTCGTCCCATTGCAGAACAGTTAAAGCAAAGCCCCAACATTATTGCTGAAAGTTTTGCTGAGGTAACGGTACTGTTTGCCGATATTGTCAACTTCACCCAAATGACAGAAACCGAGTCAGCCACCAATGTTGTCGATCTGTTAAATCAGGTGTTCTCAAGGTTTGACCGGCTAGCGGAAAGACATGGTTTAGAAAAGATAAAAACCATCGGCGATGCCTATATGGTGGCCGCAGGTCTGCCCCAGCCCCAGGATGACCATGTGGCGGCAGTGGCCGCGATGGCGGTGGAAATGCAAGCAACACTGGCTGACTTTAATGCCCAGACCAATCAAACCATTGCCCTCCGTATTGGCATCCACACAGGCCCTGTCGTAGCGGGTGTAATTGGTCTAAAAAAGTTTGCCTATGACCTTTGGGGCGATACGGTCAATACGGCCAGTCGCATGGAGTCCCATGGACTGCCCAATCAGATTCAAATTAGTGAGGCAACCTACCAGCGGCTACAAGACTGTGACGAGCGCTATGAATTCCATCCCCGCGGGCCAATTGTCATCAAGGGAAAAGGGTCGATGGTGACTTATCTAATGGAGCCATGCTCCACCGATGCAGACAGGGCAGTGGCCACCGTGAACGATGGGCCGCCGCCGGACAATAAAAAACCTTAAACCTTTATTCAGTCGCTGTGGCCTATAATCTATCTTCGCCTCTATCTGTAACAATTGAGGTCTGTAGGGATCTCGAAGGAATTAACCCATGGCTGACAATCGTAAAAGCCGCGTCGTTACCCAGGGGGTTCAGCGCTCCCCTAACCGTGCCATGCTACGGGCCGTTGGCTTTGGGGATGATGATTTTAGTAAGCCCATTGTCGGTCTAGCCAACGGCTACAGCACAATTACCCCTTGCAATATGGGGATTAATACCCTGGCCCTGCGAGGTGAAACAGCCCTGCGGGATGCGGGTGCGATGCCCCAGATGTTTGGCACCATTACCATCAGCGATGGAATTTCCATGGGAACTGAAGGGATGAAGTACTCCCTGGTGTCTCGGGATGTAATTGCTGACTCGATTGAAACGGCCTGCACGGGTCAGAGTATGGATGGGGTGCTGGCTATCGGCGGCTGTGATAAGAACATGCCGGGGGCGATTATTGCGATCGCAAGAATGAATATCCCCGCCGTCTTTGTCTACGGCGGCACCATCAAACCCGGCCACCTCGATGGCGAAGACCTCACCGTGGTCAGTGCCTTTGAAGCCGTCGGTCAATATAGCGCTGGCAAAATCGACGAAGCCCGCCTCACCGCCGTCGAGAAAAACGCCTGTCCCGGTGCCGGCTCCTGTGGTGGCATGTACACCGCCAACACCATGTCCTCCGCCATCGAGGCCATGGGGTTGAGCCTGCCCTACTCCTCTACTATGGCCGCAGAAGACGCCGAAAAAGCTGACAGTGCCGAGAAATCTGCCTTTGTGCTAGTAGACGCCATCCGCAACCAGATTTTGCCCAGTCAGATTCTCACCCGCAAAGCCTTTGAAAATGCTATTTCCGTCATAATGGCCGTGGGCGGTTCCACCAACTCGGTGCTACACCTGTTGGCCATTGCCCACACCATGGGGGTCGAACTCTCCATTGATGATTTTGAAGCGATCCGCAATCGAGTCCCCGTTTTCTGTGACCTAAAACCCTCGGGGCGCTATGTGGCCACTGACTTGCACAAAGCCGGTGGTATTCCCCTGGTCATGAAAATGCTACTCAATCAAGGGCTGCTCCACGGCGATGCGCTAACAGTTTCTGGTCAGACGATTGCAGAGACCCTGGCCGATGTGCCAAATACCCCCAGCCCGGACCAAGACGTAATTCGTCCCTTTGACCAGCCGATGTATGCCCAAGGGCACTTGGGGATTCTCAAGGGTAACTTGGCCACCGAAGGATCTGTTGCCAAACTCACCGGCATCAAAAAGCGCAACATTACCGGTCCTGCCCGTGTGTTCGAATCTGAAGAAGCCTGTCTAGATGCCATTTTGGCAAACAAAATCAAGGCGGGAGATATTCTCGTGATTCGTTACGAAGGTCCTAAGGGTGGACCCGGTATGCGAGAAATGTTGGCTCCCACATCAGCCATTATTGGGGCGGGCTTAGGCGATTCTGTTGGTCTGATTACCGACGGTCGTTTCTCCGGTGGTACCTATGGCATGGTGGTTGGACACGTCGCGCCCGAAGCCTATGTAGGCGGAACCATCGGTCTGGTGGAAGAGGGCGACTCGATCACCATCGATGCAGATCAGCTGTTGTTACAGCTCAATGTCTCGGATGAGGAGCTAGCTAAGCGACGAGAGAATTGGACCGCGCCGGAACCTCGTTACAAACGCGGTGTGTTGGCGAAATATGCGACGTTAGTTTCCTCCAGCAGCCAAGGAGCTGTTACGGACAAAGATCTGCTCTAAGTGTTTCGAATATATCCGTTTGGTCACTCCGATTTAGTGGAACGATTGAGCGGATATATTTAAAGTAAGTCCCACACTCAAGTCAGTTTTATAGTTACGCCCCCCTATGAATCAAGCTACTGTAGTCGCTTTAGCTCTTACAGATTTCTTCCAAGATTCTCCGTCGTTATGCTCTCTACAAGATGGAGTGCTTTGAGTCGCGTGCAGGCAGCGCTACTGAATGGAGCAATTAGGAGGGAAATTTCGACAGGGCTGAAACAGCACCAGCTAAAAATACAAATACTGCTGTACGGACTATTTCAGGTAACCCCATGGCATTTCTCAGATAATTTTCAGGTTGAGTACGTATTAATTTAGGTAACCACTTCTGCTTTAAACGCACCATGAAACGCCCAATTATTCTTTCCCTGGCCCTGGCCAGTGCTATGTTCCTAGGGAGTTGCGCCACTACCTCTAGCCCCACGTCAGCGGCTGATTCACCGGCTGAGAATACCCAGGCAACTGCCCCCACCTATGCCGTATTTGCTGACGATGGTGTGGCTATTGGCGGTGCCGACCCAGTCGCTTACTTTACTGAGGGTGACTATACGCCCGGTAGTGGTGAATTTACCCATGACTGGGAGGGAGCTACCTGGCAGTTTGCCTCGGCAGAGAACCGCGATCTATTTGCAGCTAGCCCTGAAGAGTATGCGCCCCAGTACGGTGGTTTCTGTGCCTGGGCCGTTAGCCAAGGAAATACTGCCCCCATTGACCCCACCGCTTGGAAAATTGTCGATGGTAAGCTTTACCTTAATTACAACGCTCAGGTT
Organism: Cyanobacteria bacterium J06554_1; assembly: GCA_038534515.1. Lineage (GTDB taxonomy): Bacteria > Cyanobacteriota > Cyanobacteriia > Phormidesmidales > Phormidesmidaceae > Leptothoe. The sequence goes on along the minus strand of JBCAWO010000041.1, from coordinate 21,951 downwards.
CAAAATCGTTGGGCCAAGGATATCCCTGGCAACATTGCCCTGGCAGATGAAAACTGGCCTGGCGTATTAGCTAATTAAATCTTGGGCACTGCGGAATCCCCGCCCTATGCATCCACCCATGGTCAACTGGATCAAACAGACTGTTCCTGAGGGGGGAACGGGTGCTCTCTCCCCCCGTGGAACTGAGTGCACTAACCTAACAACAGGGTTTTGCTTTTTGCAACAATAGCCTCGGTTGTCAGTCCGTTGAAGGCCATCAGCTTACCAGCGCTGGCTGTGGTTTCGCCTCGCTTCCAGGCCATCACATCGCGGGGGGCGGTGCTGCGCAACATCACAGGTTCCAGCATGGCACTTGACCCACCCGTTATGCCCATCAGGGCATCCCCAGCAAAGCAGGTGGCAAACGCCGCGTCACTCAAAAACGTATCGTCACCGTCACGACAGGTCTCCCAAGCCACATCGCCTGAGCGGTAGAGCCGTCGAGGGCTAACGATGCTGACAATTTTAGACCCAATCCCTTCCTTGGCCAGCGCAGCCGTGGCCTCGAACACAGGTAGGAGCATCATATCGCCAACGACAGCAAAGACAACAGTCTTTTCTCCGGGGGTTTCTTGCAGGGTAATCGTACCAGTTTCTAGGGCCTCTCGGGTCTGGGCCAGGGTGGTCCGCACGGGCAAAGGAGACTTACTGGCAGTAATGGTAATCCCTTTATTGCTGGTGCCAACGGCCCAGTCGTAACAGACTTGAATGCTGTTTGCATCTACAGGAAACAGGGGAAACACATTGCCATTACGCATCATGGCGGCAAAGTAATTCTCAATCTCGGGACGCTGGTGGGTCCAGCCGTTGCGCCCCTGCTCTAAGGCCCCGGCGGTAAAGAGACAGACGGTAGATGGTGTGGAGCGACGTAACTCCGCCATCGCTTGGGTCACGGTTTGCCAAATGGGTAGACCATTAATGGCAAAGGACTCGTAGGAGCACCACAGGCTACGCCCCCCAAACAAAGCCTGGGCAGCCGCCATACCGGCACAGGCATCTTCGCTGAGGGGTTCATATACCTGGCCGATTGGCCCCTGGAAGTACAGGTCGTCTGTAGTGGGGTGAACAATCTTGAGGGCCTGGTTAATGTTGTTGATACCGGAGGCGGCGTTACCGTCAGCATTGGTGACCACAAAGGTAGAATCTTGCTGCCCCACATGTCCCACCAACAGGCCCATAGCGGTGGTGGCTATTTGCTTATCACCATCTAAGGGAAATTCATTCAAGGGTAGCTGTCCCAAATCTGCCAGCGGCAGTTCTGACTCGGTAACGGCGGTTTTAACATTAGGGCCACCGTTGGAACGCTCAAAGTTTGTCCGCACTAAGTCCCAGCCAGCGGCGGGTAGGGCCCGTGCCTGCAGAGCGGCAGCAATGTAGTCTTTTTCGAGGCTATCGCCGGGGTAAAGGTTGTGGGATTTAGCGCCGTGCTTGTGAACGCCAGCGCCCTTGAGCTGCTTGACAATGAGGACCGTCAGGGTGCCAGAAAGGGCCTGTTTGGCCGCTCGGTCAGTGGCTTCAAGTAGGGCCTGGGTAAAGGCCATGCGCTGCTTAAGGGAGAATGCGGTGCTGTCCACATAGGCCCCAGGCTGGTCAGCATCGTCATACTCTTTGGCATCTAGCAAAATCACGTCTGTAAAGCCATTGCCGTGCCAGTAGGCCACCATAGCTTCGTTAGACTGGGTGGACACCATGCTGTGGTGTTCTTGGGAAAAGCCGTTCCATACCAGAATAGGTAGGAAGTTAGTGGACTGGGGATAGGCCGTGGTGAAGTGCCCCATGCTGCTAATGATGTAGGGCTCTCCTAGACCGCCGTCGCCAATAGTGACAGGAAATAGGGTATCGGGGTGGAGCTTGGCTCCGGCCATGGCGAAGTGTTGGCCCTGACCTAGGGGACCAGCCGGGTTGAGCAACCCTGGAATTTGGCCTGAAAGGTGACCGAGTAAACCGTCGGTTTCACGGAAGCGATCGCAAAGCTGACTGACGGTCTCAATCCCCATTTCTTCCAGGGAGCGGTCTAGAAAAACCGTACTGTAAAAGCCCGGGGCATGGTGACCCACCTCGGTAATCAGGTTCTTGTAGCCCAGCATCACCAGGGCCGCAATGCCATCGGCAATGCTGGCAAAGCCACCGGGATGACCAGACTGCTTGCTGGCGGTCATTTGCAGCGTCAAATACCGCAGCGCGTCGGCCGCCAGGATGGTTTGATAGACCGCTTTAGGATCTGTGGGAGATGCGATCGCACGTTCCCCCTCACCAATCGCAGCCCCATCTAAGTAAGCCGCCACCTCAGCAGGGGTCTCACCAAAATATTGAATACCGTCACAGAATGCCGGAGTGGCGTAAGCAGTTACCGTCATGGACCTTGGACCCCTGAACTAGATATGGGCAGCAAATAATTAATAGTGAGCCACGCGGCCCTACAGACTTCAAGATCATAGCTTATTTTCAATAGTAGAACCATTGATCATAGATAAAAGCAGCGATTAACTACCCCAGATATAGCAAACCGATGAATGCATTCATCGGTTTGCTGCGCACATAGCTGTTGCTACTTATAGCTTTCAACGATCACGTGTGACCTGAACTATATGCGCCAAGCTATATCATTCAACAACAGGTCTATCAGCTAGCCCCGCTGGTATTGAATAAGCTGCCATATCGGTAAAGAGACAGTAGATAACAACAGATAACAACTATCTTTAGGAATTGCTAAACCGCGTTACCAACATTTTCTCGATCAGGTCATCGGCTACAGTCTGTTGTTTGTGATTGACCCAGCTAGCAAAGCGCTGGGCTACGGGCAACAGCACGGCAAACGGACTGGTAAACCCGGAAAAGATATGCAGCCCCTCAACGCCGGGGAGAGGACCAATGAGAGGCAATCCGTCACGGCTAAAGGTAACTAAACAATGCCGCCACTGACCAGGAACATTAGCCAAACATGGCACCTGAGGAGCAATCCCCTGACGGATCTCAGCTTCACTTTGAACGGCGTCAATCGCTTCAGTGCCCAAATCTGTCCGAAACCGACTGACTTGCCCCACATAGGTGGAACCATCTAAAAACTGAATCACCCCTGCATCCAAAATTGGCGGTGCAATTTTGTGGGGTGGCCCATCCCACAGGCGGTCGGTGGCCGGATCGCTAGCCGCAGCTTCAGCCTCAAAGCGATTGGCAACACCGGGCATAATCAGCGCTCTCAAGGGCTGGTCAACCTCAGGTAAGGCCACGATTTCAGCATGGGTATGATAGAGCGGCACCGACAGCTGGGCATTTCTCAGCATTGTGCGGCTGTAGCCCCCAGCCGCCACCACCACATTGCCGGCGGCATAGGCCTGGGTGGCGGTCATAATCCCGGTCACCCGATTGTTGACTCGCACCAGTCCGGTGACAGTGGCCAACAGCTGCTGTCCACCCAGGCGTCGAAAAGCTTGGTTAAAGGCTTCTATGGTTTTGATCGGATTGACATGGCCATGGCGGACGGTAAAGGCTCCGCCAATGGCGTCAACATTTAGCTGAGGTTCAAGCTCATGGGCCTCTTGGGGCGAAATTAGCTGGGGTGCGATCGCAAACCGAGCATACTGCTCCACCAAATTTGTCCCATCTACCTCAGGGGCAAAGGTCAGTAACAGATCTAACTCCCTAAACTCAGTTGTCGCACCCAGCTCATCCGATAGCTGTCGGTGACGCTCAATGCCTGCCTGGCATAGCTCTCGGGTTACAGCGTCAGTCCCTGACCAATAGGCAATCCCCCCATAGCTACAACGGGTAGCACTGTGGGGGTCACCATCATCCACCAGCAGCACCGCTAACCCCAAGCGCGCCAGCTCATAGCTCAACGCCGCGCCAGCCAAGCCATTGCCAATTACAATCCAGTCAAATGTCTCCATCCACCACGCCTCTGTTCATTGAGCCCACCCGCCGCTGCCTGCACCCGCTGACATTGCAATGCCCGCTAGCCAGTCACCCAAAGATGATTAACTAGCGGGCACAATAACCAGCCCATCATTTACTAAACCGCACAACCAAACAGACTATCCAAATAGAGACTGTTTATGTGGGGTTTGTTTACCCCATTTTGCAAGAGAAACAACGAGAGTGCCGCCTGCATCATTCGTTCCTGACTCCATAGCTCATGCGCTTCCAAATAGTCTTGAATAGACAAATGTAAGTCTTCGGGAATCTCTACCATGAGGCTGACAGTAGCTGGAACTGTAACTGGATTCATAAGATCTAAAGCTCCTCAAGACAAAAACACCACAACCTAGCGCCTAGGCACCACCCCTGCTCAGCCGATCATTTCCAGCTGACAGCAGCACCCCGAACTCACACAGTAGGTAGAAACTACTAGAACATCTGATTGAGTGGAGCTTCATTGTGCAGGAGGCGTTAAAAATTGGCAACGCCTCAATTCTTTAGGTTTTCCTAATAGCTTTTTTCATGTCACCTAGCCAAAAGGCTTAGGGCATCGTTTTATTTACATTTTGTTACAAATCTCACCCCTGGGACTGCCCAAAAATGTTTTCCACAGAAGCACTGTACTGACTAAGCCTTGGTAATGACCTGGGGAAAACTCTACGCGGAGTGTGGAAAAGCTGAGGAAAACCTTGGGAAAACCATATCTAATTATTAAGAAATATGTTTTTCAGCCTCCAGATCGTCTTTACATATTTCTTTAATGGCGACAAATACTATGAGCAGAGGGCTTCAGACTAATTATACTGTCGTCCGTAGATCCGCCGAGACGATAAGTTTACGGCTCTGGCAGCATCATTATGGGGCAATTTTTTCTGAATAAAGAAAAGGCGTTGCGGAGCCTCAGAATGACTTTATCTGCAAGATTCTGTCCTCCGACCTGACCGGTTCATCCTCTGCCATTGGCAAAAAAGCCCCTGCCGATGGCAGAGGTCATAGGTAACTGTGTATGAGAGAGTCTGAATTAGAAAAGGGTGTCCTGAAGGAATGAAGCTTCAAAAACGTACGGAGATCGCACTAGACACCCAAACTTGGTAGGTTATCGCCCTTAATCAATGACGGACTTTGTACGGGCATCCAAGGACTCGAGACGGGCTCCCTAAATGTTTCCGTGCACCGACACAAATATTTTCGACGGCCTTGGTGCGAGTATCTAGGCAGGCGCACTGTTTGGATATCGTCGACAGCCTTAGTTTAATGATTGAGGTATTCAACCTGAATTTCGTGCTCAACCGTGGTCTTCGTGTGGGCATCCAGCGCTGCCAGACGTTGGACCTGAAGGTTGGGCCCAGCCGCAGCAATGGGGGTCAGGGCAGCGGCGGCAACAAGAACAGTTAAGGCGGAAAGAAAGCAGCCAGGCAATAAAATAGCCCCCACCAATGGCAGAGGCTACAGATACGTATGAGAACAGTTGAAGAGAACAAAATGAGTTCAAAAAACAACAGGGCAAGAAAACTCTCTTTTATGCTCACCATAGGCCTTAACAAGGCATACACGGTCTCTAATCTGACTTTGCATAGATGGCTGGCATCTGAGCTAGCACCGTTTACCCGCTATACGGTACAGCCAAATAGACTATCTAAATAGAGACTATTTACGCGGGGTTGATTAACACCATTTTGCATTAGAAAGAGAGAAAGTGCGACCTGCATCATCCGCTCCTGACTCCAAAGTTCGTGGGTCGTTAAATAATCCTGAATCGACAAATGCAACTCTTCAGGAATTTCTACCATGAGGCTGACAGTAGATGAAGCTGTGGTAACTGAGGTCATAACGTTAACGCTGCTTTAAATTATGAACACCAAAAACTAGGGCCTAGTCTGCTGGTGCTTGCCTTATCGCTGCTACAAATGGGCCAGCAGCATCGGGAACACAGGGCAAGGAAGAGACTTAGGCCACCTGGCTTAGTGGAGCTTTATTGTGCAGGAGGGCCTAGCAATTAGCAATGCCTGCTTTTCTTTAGATTTTTCTAATTAGGATTCTGGCTTAACGAGACCAAGAGGGTTAAGACAGGTTTTTCGTTACATGTCTTTGCAGTTTAAGCTTGCTCCCCGGGCTACCTAGTTTTCCACAGACTACGTGGATACCCAGATTCTTGGGAGGTAAGCTGTGGAAAACCAAGCCAGGCTGTGGAAAACCTGAGGAAAGACCTGGGGAAAACGCCCTAGATTATAACAATATATAAACTGGTGATTTTACGTAGACCTTAGCCCACTCATCAGAGGGTTTACCCAGCCCAGACAGACTGATATTAGGCTCTTTCAAAGGAAAACAATCACGTAAACAGGCCTTAATCGTTGAGTCGCTGGGCAGGAAAAATCATTACACAGAGTTTATGGCAATCCTGTTGTCTCCGCTATGGTGGCAAGACGTCCAGCCAAGTGTTCTCTCTCCTCAGCTCTACAGACAGCCTCAGCGCTTAAAACCAGGCCATACCCTACGGATGAATCTGATTAAGAATCATCCGTAACCGGTCATAGTCATCCTTTAAAAGCGTCCCGACAGTTCGCCCAGCCTGCACTAGCCACTCCCGCTCAAACTGCCTTAGCTGATAAACCTCACGAATGGCCGCCGCCACCAAACTCTCACTTGGCACGGCACTCACTTGCAACAGCGTCCGTAAAAAATCCAGCTCATCCGTAAACCCAATCACCTCAGCCGGGTCGCACCGATACACTGCCTGATGCACCTGCGGCGGTCGCGGCGGCAAATGCTGGTAGCAGCGTCCGTCCAAATTACCGCGACTATTAGATGTCTGAAACCCTACAATCGCCACCCGAAACTCAGTCTTTAGCATGGCAAAAATCTGCGGCTGCTGCTGTCGCAAATCCTCCAGCGACATGCCCAATGCTCGCGCCCGATGCACCGAGTCAATCGGACTAGTCGTCGCGTGATAAACCACCCCATAAATTTGATTGCCCGCTTCCTCATCAAAAGATTTCACCCAACTACCAAAGGGCGGCATGGCCGGAAAACTCAAATCCTCCGGCTCAAGACATTGAGCCAAAAACTCAGTTGTGGCTGTTTCGATGACCTCAGCCAGGTGGGCTGGATGACGCACACGGTCAGTCAGCTGGGGTAGAGGAAGACGCATAGCTACACGGTACAGATGTATTTAGTACATTAGCACCATGTCTAAAAATTTACCCAGGCACAACCTACTTTTTCTTGCCGCGCTTAGGTTTAATGACTTCAATCTCAGACATGCGGAAGGTCACCAACTTATCCCAGTTTCCCCCCTCAAATAGCACCGCTACTCTACCATCAGTGATCCGCTGTACCAATCCTTGAAACCCATAGTAGGTATCGTTTACGTTTGTCACCTTCACGGGAGAGCCGGGCAGAATTATCATGAGTGTCGATCGCTAGAGTTTCAGCTACTAGTCTAATACCTCGTTAGAGCATAAGCGCTCCTTCTAATGCCGCTTAAGAAACGCGGGTTAGATTGCGGCTGTGTCCATAGGAGTCGGATTTTCCTAAAACTTTAACCGGTGCTGAAAATTGGCCACCGATTCCACAATGCCAATGGCGATAAAATTTGTGAGCAGTGACGATCGTCCATAGCTCATCCAGGGCAATGGAATGCCCGTAATCGGTGCCAGCCCAATGGTCATACCGATATTAACCACTACCTGGAACACAATCATCGACAGGACTCCGATGGCCAGCAGCGAGCCAAAATTATCCTTAGCATTTTGAGCAATAATGATCAGCCGCAGACAGATAAACCAAAATGCTAACACCACGGCCAGCGCTCCCATAAACCCGAGTTCTTCCCCCAGGGCAGAGAAAATAAAGTCCGTGTGTTGTTCCGGAATAAAACTGAGCTGGGTTTGGGTGCCATGGAATAGCCCCCGGCCCCAGAGCTGCCCAGAACCAATGGCAATGCGCGACTGAATCAGGTGATAACCACCACCTAGGGGATCCTGTTCAGGATGTAAAAACAGGGTAAGGCGATCTCGCTGATAGTCTTGCAACAGACTCCACAGCAACTCACCAATTTTGCCTGCAATGGAGTTGATAACAACGATAATCAAGGTGCTATACCAGCGCAGTGGCAGGGTCATCCAGGCAATAACGCCAGCCATGATCACCCACCCTATCCACACGGGCACTGAAAAGTTGAATATGATCGCCGCCACAATGGGTGATATCAATAACACCAGCCACCCTGGGTTCATGTTGCTCCAATAGAGCATGCCTAAAACGATGGCACCAAAGACAAGGGACGTGCCCAAGTCTGGCTGTAAAAAGATCAGCGCCCAAGGTACGGCAGTAATGCCTAGCGCTTTGAGCAAGCCGCCTAGGGTGGTTGATTCTCGGTCTTTAAGGGTGGCAGCCAGGGTAATGATGAGGCCGACCTTGGCAAACTCTGAAGGCTGAATGTTGAAGCCACCAATGCTGATCCAGCTTTGGGCACCGTTGCCCACGGTACCGATAAGCATCACAGCAACCAAAGATATGTTGGTGATTAAATAAATGACCCAGCGCCACTCCAGCAGAGATTCGTAACGGGAGCGGGCCAACCACAGACAGAGAACAATCCCTACCGCACACATAATCACGTGATTCCAGGCTAGACCGGTCTCCCCTGTATACAGCCGGGTACTGGCAATCAATAGGCTAGAAAAGAGCGTTATGCCCACAGGAAACAACAGCAACAGCCAGTCAATGCCGCGCCAGGGATGCAATGAGCGATGAAACCATTTACCGATGAATGTGGTTTGAGCCATAAAAGCAAAACCAATGGGGAAAAATCATTATTGGTCGTAGGGGCGTTGCATGCAACGCCCCTACGACCTGGATAAATAACCTACGTTAATGCCGCTATGGATACCTTAGCCGCTACCTGTTGAGAAATTTTAGTCAACGCGGTGGCGGCGGCTGAGTCGGGCTGGGCGAGCACAATGGGTTTCCCCGCATCTCCCCCGGCTCTAACAGGCATCTCTAGGGGCACACAGCCCAACAGAGATACCCCCAATGTTTCGGCTGCTTTTGCCCCGCCTCCGGAGCCAAAAATGTCATAGCTTTTGTCCGGCATATCGGGGGGAACAAAATAGCTCATATTTTCCACGATGCCCAATATCCGCACATTGAGCTGCTCAAACATTTTTAAGCCGCGACGGGCGTCTGACAGGGCGACGTCTTGAGGTGTGGTAACAATAACCACCCCCGCCATGGGCACCGCCTGAGCCATGGTGAGCTGAGCATCGCCAGTGCCAGGGGGCATATCCACAATCAGATAGTCCAGCTCACCCCACTGCACCTGGTACAAAAACTGGCGAATGATGCCATTTAGCATGGGTCCTCGCCACACCACTGGCTGATCGGTGTCGATCAAAAAGCCCATGGAAACAAGTTTGACACCATGGTTAAACGCAGGCTCTAACTCTTGCTGACCATCAGCCCCATCCCTGACCACGACGTTGCCGTCCTTTAAACCCATCATGATGGGGGCATTGGGGCCATAGATATCGGCGTCGAGTAAACCAACCTTGGCCCCTGCTCTGGCGAGGCAAACGGCCAGATTGACGGCCACAGTACTTTTGCCAACACCGCCCTTACCACTGGAGACGGCCAAAATATTTTTAACCTGATCAATGCCTTGCTGATCGGGCAGTAGAGACTTCTGCTGGGGGGTTTCAGCGGTGACATCTACCGCAACGGAGCCTACACCTGGCAACGCCTTAACGGCTTTTTCGCAGTCTTCAACAATAAACTCTTTAAGCGGGCAGGCCGGTGTAGTTAGTACCAGGGTGAAACTCACCTGACCGTCATCAACGGTCACATTGCGAATCATGTTGAGCTCCACTAAGCTTTTCTGCAGCTCAGGATCTTGAACGGGGCGCAGAGCGTCCAGAATTGCCTCGGTTGTCGGCATCATGGTTGTAAAAAACGGTTATACACGGGCCAGCAAAGGCTGTTTGCATTCCATTCTAAGGCTTCATGCCCGATGCCATACAGGCTTGGTTTTTAATGGTTCAGCTAAAGATATCTCGATATTGCTTGGGGACAATAGTGGACGTGGTAGCCTGTTCTGCTGCCTGGGCTAGGGCAGCAGCGACCCTGGCGGCGTAGGGACGCAAAAATGACCAGGCCACGGGCGATAACCAGCCCCTTAGCTCAATTGAGTAAGAAATTCGGGTTCCACAGAGGGCAGACTCCAGTCGATAAACGGCCCGCTCTTCTAGGCCGGGCACTGGAAAAATGCGCAGACTGATATATTCACCGGGCAACACGCCCTCAACAAAGATTTTGATCGGTACCGGTACCCAGTGGGTAAACACTCGATAGATGAGACCTGGCTTAGCTTGCTGACCGTTGGGGGCATTGGTCCCTGTAATTAGGGGATGCCAGGACGCTAACCCGGCGAGGTCGTTTATTTTTTGCCAAAGTACGTCTACTGAAGCTGTACTGCTGACCTGATAGTGTTTTTCCAACGTCCGCTGTCTCTGCATGAGGGCTGGTTGTCCGGCAGCCTGGGGGGTGGGGCGATGGAAATACTGTTTTAGTGACTGGAACCAGAGTCGAAGCATAGATGCGCGGGCGTTCTGCCAAGTGGATCGCTTCCTTACCGTCCGAAACCCGGTCAATGCTGTTGAAAAGCGACCGGTCAATTGGGCGTTGAACACGTATTTTTATCTTGGAAGACATTTTAACCCTGGGTTAACCTTTGCCTCTCTTGACAACTTGGAAACAAAGGTGGAAACAGTCTGTCTCCATAGCTTCAAGCTTTTGTCAAGGATTGTCACACTGTGTGTCAACTTGGTCAAAAAAGTCCAAAATCATGATTAATTATCATTAACAGCTGTGTCCTCTAGCCTTTATTCTTACGTAGGTTTGAGTACAGACTCCACTCGATTGTTAAGGAGTCAGCAGCGTCAGTTTTATTAATCTTGTTTTTTTAGCTTTGGATCGCCATGGTCATCGCTTCTACGCAGAAGGTCTCTAGTCCCGTTGCTCCTCCGAGTGATTCACGTGAGCGCGTGAGCCAAGGGTTTAAGGGTCTACAGGATCGAATTTGTCAGAAGCTGGCTGAGGTTGATGGTGTCGGCCAGTTTAAGGAAGACCAGTGGACACGCCCCGATGGCGGCGGCGGTCGCTCCAGGGTAATGAAGCAAGGTGACGTCTTTGAGCAGGGCGGCGTCAATTTTTCAGAAGTGTGGGGCGATCGTCTCCCTCCTTCAATTTTGATGCAGCGTCCCGAAGCCGAAGGGCACGGTTTCTATGCAACGGGAACGTCCATGGTGCTGCATCCCCGCAGTCCTTATATTCCCACGGTCCACTTAAACTATCGCTACTTTGAGGCAGGTCCGGTGTGGTGGTTTGGGGGTGGTATTGATCTAACCCCTTACTACCCCTTCGAGGAGGATGTGGCGCAGTTTCATCGCACGTTAAAAGAGGCTTGCGATCGCAACCATCCCGAGTATTACAACACCTTCAAGCATTGGTGCGATGAGTACTTTTACTTAAAGCACCGTCAAGAAACCCGTGGCGTTGGTGGCGTTTTCTTTGACTATCAAGACGGTACTGGTGAGCTATACCGCGGCCCCAATCCGGACGGTCCTGCGGCCCAGCACAGCAAGCAGCTAGGGGAACAGCCTCAGCGTAGCTGGGAAGACCTGTTTAAGTTTGCCATCGACTGTGGTGATGCCTTTTTGCCATCCTACGTACCCATCGTTGAGAAACGTCGCAACACCGAATATGGCGAGCATCAGCGTAACTTCCAGCTCTACCGTCGTGGTCGCTATGTTGAATTTAACCTGGTCTACGACCGAGGTACCATCTTTGGCCTCCAGACCAACGGCCGCACCGAATCTATTCTGATGTCGCTGCCCCCCATGGTGCGTTGGGAATATAGCTATGCTCCCGAACCAGGCACGCCTGAAGCCAAACTGTATGACATCTTCCTTAAGCCGCAGGACTGGATCAACTGGCAGGCTTAGTCCATATTCCTGACCCATGGCAGAAAGTTTCTAGCATGGGCAGATGGAACTACTGACGCCTTTTTGGCATCTCTAACTATGACGGGTACACTGGCTCAGATCGGACAGGTTTTTGGGTACATCTACGTACGTAAATGTCCTGATTGAGTCCGTATTCCTATGCAGATTGATAGGCACGTTTTTACGAATGTGTCGTAATTGCGGATAGGCTGACAGCTCGCATGTCAATAAAAATCCGCAATTTGTCGTAAGCGCTGAATTTTTCATACCTTTCTTCTGAAGTCAAGGGCATGATGGTCTATACGAACGTAGTTCTAACTTGCGTTTTTTGACTTACAGCGTAGGCATCAGATTCAGATATTGAATTGAAGGGACGGTTACCATGGAGCAAAAAATTGTCACCCCACCCGACAGCAATCAGAATGTCGTTGTCTTTTTGCCCCAGGGGAGATTAGACATCACAACCGCATGGCAGTTTCGCCTCAAGCTACAGGACTGTATTAGTAACACCACCCCCCATATTATTGTCAATCTGGGCCAGGTTAATTTTATCGACAGCTCAGGCCTGACGTCTTTGGTGGCGGGCATGCGAGATGCAAATAAGGCAGAAGGCAGCTTTAAGCTTTGCAATGTCCATCCAGAATCCAAACTGGTATTTGAGGTAACCATGATGGATTCTGTCTTCGCAATCTACGACAGCGAAGATGAAGCCATTAAAGCAGCCCCTGAACCCATGGCGTTTTAGAGCAATCGTGAAAACGCAGGCAAATTTTTAACCATCGTTGACTGCATCCGTCGATTGCCATGGGCAACCAACCTTGAGCAGAATGATCGACATCCTGTGCGAGATAGATGGCTGATTTTCGTTAAGGTGGTAAAGGCATCCATCACAAGAAATACGCCTTGGCCTGGATTTTACAATTCTTGGCAAAAGGTCGTTGTCAGTAGAAAATGATGTCTAGCATTTTATTATCCCCACCTGTGACTAACCTCCGTACGGTCTCCGACACAAAGCGAGCCTTCTATAGCCATCACTCCCGTCCCATCAATTCTCTATACCGGCGAGTGGTAGAGGAGCTGATGGTGGAGATGCATCTGCTTTCGGTCAATGTCGATTTTGTCTATAACTCCCTGTATGCCCTGGGGGTTGTGACCAGTTTTGATCGATTTATGGTGGGATACGAACCGGAACAGGATAAGGAATCTATTTTTTCCGCCATTTGCCAAGCCGTCGGTGGCGACCCTCAAAAGTACCGCCAGGATGTTGAAGATCTAAAGGCTGACCTCTCAGGTCTGTCCTTGGGCGATCTGAATACCCAGCTTGGCAATGCCAAGACCACTGGCGGTGAGAGTCTGCAGGGCAAACTTCACACGGTGGCCAACCAAGCCAGTGCTAAGTACACCCGGCTCATGGCCGTGGGTCTTTATACCCTGTTTGAAATGGTTGATGCGTCCTCCTTAGACGATAAGGATAAGCGAGAAGAGCTCTTAAAGACGGCGGCTGACCAGCTAGCCTTACCCGCTGACAAGGTGGATAAGGACCTGGAGATGTACCGCAGCAACCTGGATAAGATGGCCCAGGCCCAGGAAGTGATGAAAGATATTTTGGAAGCCGAGCGCAAGAAGCGGGAGCAGCGCGCCCAGGCCAAAGCGGGAGCTACGGCTGAACCGAATAAAACAACGGAGCCAGCTGACGCCCCAGACTCTTCCGATGCACCAGAAGCCTAGGGCCACGAGTTTACAACCGTCCTATGGGGCTGCAGTCACCCAGTAGAGGTAATACTCTTCATTTTGCCAGGCCTTTGTAAACGACTTGATGGGTTCAATGGTTAACCCATCGGTCGGTTCCCTCAGCTCTTTGCTAAGCACCATAAGAATTTTCGGGTGCTCGCTCAGGAGCTGGGTGACCTGGCGGATAACCTCTGGTTCGTTAACTTCGTTACGGACGCCTTTGAAAAATAAGGTGTAGCTGCCCATGGCCTGACGCTCTGGAAAGTAGAAGGGCCGATTAAAATATCCGCTCAAAGAGGCCATTTGGGCATCGCGGCTGGCGACGATAAACTCGTCCTGCAGGTTGGCCTGACGCATGTAGGCAGCGGTCGCCCGGCTAGCCGAATAGGGAATGGTCAGATCCATCGTAAATAGAAAGATACCCCCTAGAAAATGCGCCGTTAAAATCAGCCCAAAGGCCCAACTAAACCACCGTTGGGAAGACAGCGCTCGGCCCTCAAGCATAGGGAGATACTGGGTAAGGGCTGGGGAAGGGGCGTAGTGATGTGCCAGCCACAGCGCGGCAATCAGCACAAGATAGAGGTTGCCATAGTGCCGCACGGCACTGGGCATAAATTTAGTGTAGGTAAAAACCAGGATAATGCCGTTGCCTAGCAGATAAAACACCAGGGCATAGGGCTTTTTGACCAGCTTTAAGATCGCCAGGTAGCAAGACGCCAGGGCAATGGCTCCACACCCAATCAGGTCCAGGTATCGGGAGCCGTTGGGAATAATGACGTAATACCCGCCAAACACTCGACCGATGGTCCTCAGTAAATGGCGAATGTCTAAACCGGTAACATAGGATTCTAGGGCCTGACCGGCCACATCGCTGGGGGGCAATATAAAGTAGAGCGCCATGGCATATCCCCCAATAATCAGGGCGGCGCTAAACGCGATATCAAACCAGCTGCGACGGAGTTTGGCATCGAACAGCAGCTCCAGCCCCAGGGTGACGGCAAGTGCGATCGCAATTAATAGCGCATAGACATTACTATTGGCCAGCAGCACTAGCAGCCCCGCCAATGGCCAGTAAGCCCGCTGCCGCTGGGGCCACAGGGCACAGATCGCAAACAGCAGCAGCATGGCCACGGCGTAGTTACGGGCAATCAGCAGGTGCTCATAAAACGGCAGATAACCAAAGGTCATCAGCCACTTTTGCCACTGCTTAAACGGGCTGCAGCGCCAAATCAGCAGCACCGACCCCATGGCTAGCAGCCAGTGAAACACCTGCATGGCCACGGGATGCCCAAACAGGTGATAGAGCATGGCCACCAGCAGATGCCACAAGCCTGGATGGGCCCGGTCGTAGTGAATGTTTTCCACAAACGCTGACCACGACGGACTGTCCCGGGCAATCAGCCACACATTCATCTCATCGCGCCACATGCTGTGGTTGAGGGTACCGATCAGACCCAGAATGGCGACGATGATCACAGCCGTCCACGGAGACTTATACAGCGTGACCAGCCAGCGGGGCAAAGGAAACGTCATGGGTTGCTAGACTCAAGGGCGCACTGATCATACTGCGAAGTGTCGCCGCTCGTGGCGGCGACCTAATGACTTAGGACACAGTCAGTGGGCACCAGCCAAAAATTAGCCGTCTCGACCACCGCGCACCGCTCGAGACTCGTTTCTAACACCCCCGCCTGCCCCATGTGGTCCATAGCGGCATTAGTCAGCGTCTGATAGTTGTTGCGCCAATACCGGTGGTTGGCCAAATAGCTGGGGTCAAACGCGACCTTATTGACCAGCCAAAAATCTACACCATATTTGTCAGCAAATGTTTCCACCGTGGCCTTATCGCTAGCATAGTGGGCCATGAGCAGATCGGCCGCTCGCTGTCGGATCTGTCGATAATAGCCCAGGTGAAACGGCGTGCCATATTCCGACGCTATCAGAACGGACCGCTTGGCAAAGGTGGGAATGTTATCGGCTTCGTAGTCCAGGGAAGCCACCAGGGTGTCCCTGGGCTGGGTCTGTAAATACTCATAGACCGGTGCCTCATGCCCCGTCACGTAGAGGGTTTTAGGAAACTTTTGGAGCAGCAGAGGATAGTAGAAAAATAGGGGCACCAGAATCAGCAGCACCGCCGTCAGTCTTATAAGGCGAGGCTGATAGAGCACCAGGGACCCCAGCAGCGAAACCCAGGCGATGGCCGCCAAAATGGGCATGGCCAGCAGAATACAGTGACTGGTGTAGCGACCTGGCATATGCAGCCGAAAGGCCAAGCCATAGGCCGCCAGAAACCACACCATGGCCGCCAGGGTGAGTTCAGCAAAGACAGACAGGCTGGGCCGTACGTTTTTTAAGCTGGGAAACCAGCGTCGCCAGCGCGCCATGGGCCATAGAAATACGGCGGCCACCAGGGTGACGGGGGTAAATATGGTGCGCTTGAGAATAGCGCCATGACCGCCGTACAGCATCAGCCAGTAGCGCCATAAACCCGCCCGAAAAAATGAATGGCGACCGCTCGGTTGAAATTCTGGGATGCTATGGGCCTGGGCCATGGTCACCACCGGTCCATAGGTTTGGGAAAGCACATAGGTGGGCAACAGACAAACCAGGGTAATGACCAGGGCTGCGATCGCAACTCGACAGCGGGCTCGTATCACCACCCGCCACGGGCAGTACCACATCACCGGCAGCTTTTGCCAATCCACCGCGTGCACGGCATAGAGCGTGGCCGCCACCAGAGCCACAGGCGGATAAAACAGAGCCATCAACCCTAGAAACACCAGGCTTATCCCCCACTGCCGCCGCACAAAATAAAACAGCAGCGGTAGGATCAAGGGGTAAATAAACGACCGGGGCGACGCCGACACCAAATCATCGTTACACCATAGATGCTGGCTCAGCATTACAGACGCCATCAGCCCCGCCATGGGAACTGGAAAAATAGCCACGGTCAGACAGTAGTAATAGCCTGCCGCCACCAGACCCAGCAGCGGGGGCAACACCTTAGCCAGCCACTCCGGTTCCAGGTGACCATAGCTAGCCAACCGGTACAGCAGCTTATACCCCATCGGGGCAATAGACTGAAGATAATCCGCAATCAGATCATTGGGGAAGGCGTCAGCATCTTGAAAGCGCTCCATCCAAAATAAATAGTGGCGGGCATCGTCTTGCACCACATAGTCTGCCGAAAAGCCCTTTTGCATGGCCAAATAACCATAGACAATGGCAAACATCAGGCTCAACCAAAGACCAATGCCCCATTGCAGTCGCCACTGACGACCAGAAATCTGCTGGGGGATCAATAACCTAGCCAGCATGGAGCAATCGCTGTAAAAAAAGATGAGACATCGCGTCCGAAAGAAAAACTGCAAACTGTGTGGACAGCCCTCCGAGGTGCTGTACCGAGTGAAATATCAGCCCATAGAAACCGATTGGTCCTTTGTCTGCGCCCTGTGCTGGACACCCCTGAGTCAAGACAACCGTCATTACATTTACGGCGGCACTTGGAAAGCTAAAAAACGGCACTAGGCCAGCCCAGACGATCCCGATCAGAAGGTGCTAAGGCCTGTACTGACAAAGGTTTTCACTATCCAAAAAATTAAGTTGATACATCATCCATATTCCATCGCAGTAGCCCCTGAATCCTTACGCTTTTGCAGCGTATTCGCAGACTCGACATCACTAAGGACGAAGTCTGATCAAATGGGTTTGTTTAATCTGCCCCAGTGAGTCGTAGGGCTGATTGAGTGTAGGCAATTCACTGTCCTCAATCCATAGATAGTCATGGGGGGCAGCCTGGTCTAAATCAGGTAGCTTTTCACCGGGGTTGGGGGTGTAAAACCTCAACAGGGTGCTGCGTTTACTATTCAGACCGGGGGAAAAATCTACGGCCTCGGTCTGCAATATGGGTTGAATATCCTGACGAATTAATAGGGCTTTCATTTCAGGATTAATATTGCCAAGCTCAGCGGTGCCCCAGGCGATGATCAGGCTGCTCCAATGCCCCAATAGCAACAGGGCCAGCCAGCTGAGTGAGCGTCCCTGTCGGGGTTGGTCTCTAAACCACACGTTGAACCACAGCAGGCCCGCCCCCAACCAGGCAGCCCCAAGGCCAAAGGCAATGGGCGCATAGGGTCGAATATCGTCTGTGCCAGGTAAAACCTTTGTCGTCACTGCCAGGCAGGCCGCCACCGTGAGCGCCCCTCCCAAAACCAGCAACAAGCCGTTAACAGCCCCTAGCCAACGTTTAAGCATGGCATTGGGGCCCTGGCACACCAGCTGATCCATGGCATACCCCGTCAACAGGGCCAAAAATGGATAGGCCGGTATGGCATAGTGGGGCAGCTTAGTGGAGGCAACACTCAGCAACCCCAGATAGAGCAGTGGGTAAAGCAGTAACAAAGAAATTTGAGGCTGGCACAGGTCGGTAGCGTTTGAGCGCAGTAAGCGTCTCAGCAACAAAACGACCGCCCCCAGGGCAAAAAACACCCAGAGGAAATCATTCACCAAAAGATTAAACAGATAAAACAATGGGGATTTAACCCTATCTGTACTCAGCCCCTGACTCACCGGAAAATTGATCAGCGCATTGATTACAGCCATGTCGTAGCGTCGCCAACAGAGCCACAGCCAAACAGCCGTGGGCAGCAGACCGACGCAACCACCCAGGTAAAAACTCCACTGTTTTAGGTGATGCCGTCCAGACAGCAGCAAATAGGGCAATAAGCAGGCAATGGGCACCGCCGCCAAAGCGCTGCGAATGAGTACTGAAATCCCTAGGGTTACCCCCGCCCCAAAACAAAACCAGCGGCGGGCGGTGGAATCAGCATCGGCCTTTAGCAATAGCCAGACGGCCAATAAAATTAGCCCCGTAAACACCACATCGGGTGTGGCTAAGCGACTGTACTGCAGCCAGAGGGGAGCCACCCCCAAAGACAGCGCCCCCAATAGGGCAGCGGTTGGCGTTAGCAAACGGCGACCAATGGCATAGGTAAGCCAGATACAACCGATACTGGCCAACACACTCGGCAGCCTTACCGCCACCTCATGGCGGCCAACCAGTTGGATAAACAGAGCCACCACCCAATAGGGACC
This sequence comes from Cyanobacteria bacterium J06554_1, assembly GCA_038534515.1. Lineage (GTDB taxonomy): Bacteria > Cyanobacteriota > Cyanobacteriia > Phormidesmidales > Phormidesmidaceae > Leptothoe. The sequence goes on along the minus strand of JBCAWO010000041.1, from coordinate 3,169 downwards.
GGGGGTTTTATGGTGGGGGGTGGCCCAGGGATGAATCCAATCTCCGGTATCCACAATGACCCTGGCACGGCGGGCGTAGAGTCCTTCGTCATGGGCCATGAGGCTCTGACGATCTAAGTCAAAAAAACCTGCCAGCAGCAGGGGCACCATCCACATCAATAAAATTAACCAGTGCCATCGCCTTGCCTGGACCACAGCTTGCAGGCGTTGGCCCAGCCAGCCAGGTCCCAATTGCCAGCGGGTCATGGGGAGAGGAATATGATAGGGCGTAGCTATTGTGCCATTGTCTTGAATATATTCTCGGAATTCTCGGACAAATTTTTCTGGGTTGAGTTGTCGTGGTTAATCGGGTGAAAAAAGCCTGGCTGTCAGACCGTTCTGCGGTTCCGTTCAAAGCAGCTAAAACGGAGCTGATGGACGGCCTGTGGCTGCTGTTGGCAACGTGGGGGCTATATTTGTGGCGGTTAGGGATGCTGCCCCTGCGGGACTGGGATGAGGGCACCATCGCATCTGTAGCGCGGGGTATGGCCACAAGCGGCGATTGGATTTATCCCACCCTTTACGGTGACGCTTATTTGAATAAGCCGCCCCTGGTGGAGTGGCTCATGGCAACGGGCTATCTGGGGGGGGTTTCAGAGTGGACATCGCGGCTGTTCCCAGCCATGGTCAGCGCCCTGGCCGTGCCGCTGCTTTATTGGATAGGTCGCGAAGTGTTTGGGCAACGGCGACCGGCCTTGCTGTCGGCGGGGGTATTTTTAACCCTTTTGCCAGTGGTGCGCCACGGTCGGCTGGCCATGCGTGATGGGGTGGCGGTGACGCTGTTTTTGCTGGTGCTGCTGTGGGGTTTGCAGGCTAGAAAGCAGCCCAGCTATGCCCTTGGTGTGGGGTTTGGCTTGGGGTTAATTGCCCTAACAAAGGGGATTTTGGTGCTGTTGCTAGGGCTGATTGCACTGGTTTTCTTTTTTGTTCAAGCCTTGGCTAGGGGTAAAGCGGTAGACGACTCAGGCCCCCAAAATTCCTCAATGATGGGGGACTTTGAAGCCTATCCCCCCCCGCCTTTAGAGGCTAAAAGCCACCCCAATCAAAACTTGTTTCGCAACCCATACCTTTGGCTGGGCATGGCCCTGGGCAGTCTGCCAGTCGTGCTTTGGTACGGGGCTCAGCTGGTGCGCTACGGCGATGTTTACTGGCAGGGACATTTTGTATCCCAGTCATTTGAGCGGGTAACCTCTGCCATCGAACAGCACCAGCAGCCCCTCTGGTACTACCTGTTAGAGCTGCTGAAATATAGCTGGCCCTGGCTGATGTTTTGGCCCGGTGGTGTGCTGCTGGCCTGGCGACAGCGGCAGCGGTCTTGGGGGCAGCTGGTGCTGGTGGGGGCGGGTATTTACCTGGGGGCGATATCCCTGATGGGGACTAAGCTGCCGTGGTACATCATGCCGCTGTATCCGTTTGTGGCCCTGGCCATCGGGGCGTATTTGCACCATGGCTGGCACAAGCCGCCCCGTTGGGCCGTAGGTTTGCTGGTGCTGATTGCGGTGGTCGCCCTTGGCGGTGGGATTTTTCTGGGCGTGGCTGACCAGCAACCTACGCTGATTGCCATTGGGGTTGTGTTGGGCCTAGGTTCTGGCTGGGCAAGCAGACAGCTGTGGCAACGGCAGCCCCACTGGTGTCTGACGCTGATGGCAGGGCTGTACCTGACGCTGTTGCTGCTGATGGGGTCGGATTTTTGGCTGTGGGAGCTCAACGAAGCCTATGGGGTGAAGCCAGTAGCCGCCATGATTAACCAACATGTACCAGCGGATGCTGAGGTGGTGACTACGTTTTACCACGGGCGGCCCAGTCTAAATTTTTATTGCGATCGCAACATCCCCACCCTCTCTAGCCAGGGTCTCCTCGACCGCTGGCCGGACAATAACTTGTACGTGTTGGTAGAAGCCCACCATCTAGACACCCTGCCACCCCACCGTGAGATTGATCGAGCAGAAGACATGGTCTTAATCCAGACGATGGTCCAATGACATACATGTGTCTCGAGCCTGTCTATTTGGGGTAACCCTAAACGGGTATCTGATGACATTACGATCATGAGCCTTCGTTAAAAGACATTGCTATGATCGTAAAGACATCGATAGCGATATACGGATCTTAATCAAGCATTAATTTACACTACCTAATCACCCCAGAGGACTCTCCATTGGCTGACGACCCTCAAAAGCAAAAAGAAAATTTCACCATGCCCCGTGCTACCTACCATGGTGAGTTTACGCCTGAGCGCATGGTATTTAATTCCAATTTGCAGGAATTTGCCAATAGAGTTTCACTGATCTGCAACCTGGAAACAGGCGGGAAAATAACCTCAGAAGACGCCTATGGGCAAATTAAAAAGCTGTGGAAATCCCTAAAGTCCTCAAAAAAGAGTTTATTAGATTCTGCACCTAGCAGTCAGGGAGAAGACCCCCCAAATCCCTAACGCCCTTACTTCCAGGCCTAATGCCCTAACAAAAGTAGTCTCGTACCGCTCCAACAATCCGCTCTGATGCCTTACCATCCCCAAAGGGATTGATCGCTCGAGCCATGGCATCATAGGCAGTCGGATCGCTCAAGAGTTTGGCGGCTTCGGCGGTAATCACCGCCGGATTAGTCCCCACCAGCTTAGCCGTCCCTGCGTCTGCGGCTTCTGGTCGCTCGGTTGTTTCCCTAAGCACCAGCACTGGCTTACCCAGACCAGGGGCCTCCTCCTGCAATCCCCCCGAATCGGTCAGCAGCAAATAGCACCGTCGCATAGCCCCCACCAGCTGAGCGTAGTCCAGGGGCTCCACTAAAAACGTCCGAGGGTGCGATTCTAGGGCCGCCTTTAGGGGCTCTCGCACGGTGGGATTACGGTGCAGCGGCAGTAGCAGCGCCACATCCTCAAACTGGTCTAAAACCCGCAAAAACCCCGTGGCAATATTTTGCAGGGGCGCACCCCAGTTCTCCCGCCGATGTACCGTCGACAAAATCACCCGATGCTTGTCCCAGTCTAGCCCCGGCACATCACAGGCCGGGGCCTTTGAGGCCACCGTTTGCAAGGCATCGATCACCGTATTGCCAGTTTTAAGAACGGTCCCACTCACACCAGACGCCGCCAGATTCGCCACTGATTTATCGGTGGGTGGAAAATGCAAGG
>JBCAWO010000040.1:0-47050 GCA_038534515.1 Cyanobacteria bacterium J06554_1 | reverse complement strand
ATGCATTCGCTGCCTTCACAGCAACGACAGCTTTTTAGCCAAGCAAGCTACGAACTTTCCAAGCAATATACACCAAAACGCTGGGCAGCGACCCTACTACAGGGACTGCAGCGATTAAATGCCTACAGTAGCTAAAGATCCTGACCAACAATTAGGTAGGCTGAAAAAACAGAATATTGACACATCAAGGAAAAATCTCTAACTGTCATGAATAAATTCTGCTGGAGACATTTTTTAGTGCTCTACACGTTGCCATTTTTTCTGGCGACTAGTCAGATTAGTCAAGTAGCTACGACTGGGAAAGCGCTAAGGTGGATAATTTTGATTATTGGATGTGTCATGTCAGCCAGTTCAGGATTTCAAAGAGCTGATTCTAAGCGCATTCTTGTGACATGGACAGACAAGATAATAATCGCATTTCTCTTGTTTTTTTTAGCTTCTGAATATTGGACAATTGAGCCCTGGTTGACTGCTCAACGTGCGATTAGCTTACTATTACTGTATGGTTGCTCATTTTGGACATTGTGGAAGTACGTTGATCAAGTTTCAGAACAAGTGTTTGTACAAAGGCTGCTAAAAGTAGCAGGTACTATTTTTACGTTAAATTTATTATCAGCTGCTCTCCTTCCTAATACATGGCTAGTAGGACGATTTCGAGGTTTTTTTAACAATCCTAATAACATTGGCCTTGCCTTAAGTTTAGTCATTCCTCTAGCGATTTCTCAGTGGCTTTATACCAAACAAAGAAAAAGCCTTTTTACAGTAGGAATTCTTACTTTAAATCTATTGGCTTGTGGAAGTCGCGGCTCTATGCTAGGAATTGCAAATGCAACGATTATAATTTTAGTATCGCTTTTTGTGAAACGCCCTCGTCAAGTTATTACAGCCGCAGTAGTTGCTATTGTGAGTTTAGGATTTTTTATCCAAACAGATTTCTTTATTGATCAAATTTTAAGAGACAGTTCCTTACAGACAGCTTCAAATCGAACCTATTTCTGGGAATTAGCCCAAGAGTATATTGCTAATCGTCCTGATTTCGGCCACGGTTTTGGAACAGATGCTGTAATTCACGACCATTATGGGATCAGCTTGGAAGCTCTAAGGCTACGTGGATATGGTGTCATGAGTAGCTACTATGGGTTAGCAGTTCAAATTGGCTGGCCCCTAACATGTTGCTTTTTTGCATCCCTATGGGGATTTGCAGCATACTGTATCACCAAATTTTGGCGTAACTATGAGCTTATTTCTTTAGTTTCTTGCCTAATTAGCGGACTAATCGTGTGTATTTTTGAACCTGCAATTTATTCTGCTGGGAACTGTTTCTCATTTCTTTTTTGGACGATATTAATGTTGGCGACTCGGCGCTTGTATTATCGAAAGCTATCCAAATCTAGATCTATGCCTATCGCCATATAAAGCGATAAACCATTAATGATTTGTCGCTAGTTGATAACTTGCCTAATTGCTTGCCAAGTAAATAATCCAAAATTTCTGTAACTCCCATAACTAAGATTCAGAAATAAAAAATATCTACTAAACACTGTGCACTTTCTTCTTGAGTCATGAAAATTCTGCATGTAATTCCCTCTCTAAGCCCTAAATTAGGAGGTCCTACTCAAGCTGTTCTCCATTTGAGTAAAAACTTGCAGAATTGCGACGTAGATGTGCAAATTCTGACGACTAACGACAATACCGATCAGCTTCTAGATGTACCTTTACTAAAACCCACCCTCTACAAGGGAGTTAAGGTAACATTTCTGCCACGCACTCTTCGAGCCAAAGAGTTTATCTATACCCATGAGTTAAACAAGTGGCACCAACAGAATTTAAGCTCTTTCGATGTTATTCACACACACTATATTTTCTCTTATCTTTCCAGTTGGACTGCCCGTGCAGCTCGGCATCGAAAAATACCCTATTTGATGAGACCCCTAGGACAGTTAACACCGTGGGCACTATCCCAATCATCACTCAAAAAAAAGTTGTATCGCAAGCTGCTTGAAGACAAAAATCTTCAAGCAGCTAACCTCATCCATTGCACGTCTCCAGGTGAAGCAGATGACGTTAGCAAATTGGGATTTCAGACCCCGAAGCTTTGTTTGCCATTGGGTGTAGAGTTACCTAAACTTGACCGTTTACAAGCCCGTGCCCAGCTAAAGAAGCAATATCATCTCAAAGATGCTCCAATATTGTTATTTTTATCACGACTACATATAAAAAAGAGACCAGAGCTATTGCTAAAGGCAGTCCAACGTTGGAAACAGAGCAATGTATACGTAAATTTACTAATTGCGGGCAGTGGAGAACCTACCTACGAAAAACAACTGCGCGATCAAGTAAAAGAACTAGAAATTAATGATTTAGTCACTTTTACAGGCTTCGTAGATGGCAAAAACAAAGAATGTCTTCTACAAGGAAGCGATCTATTTATGCTGCCCTCCTACTCAGAAAATTTTGGCATTGCAGTGGCTGAAGCGCTTGCTGCAGGAACGCCAGTAGCCATAACTCCTGACGTGCAAACAGCTCCCTGGATAGAAAAAGCAGATGCAGGTTGGATTATTCCAGGGCAGCTTGATTCATGGGTGCGCACCTTAGAGCCAATTCTGCAACAACCACATTTGCTCACTGAGAGAGGCTTAGCTGGACGTACATTGGCTGCTACAACCTTTAGTTGGCCCAAAATAGCGCAAGAGCTTTTAAATGTTTATTCAAAAATCAAAAGTCAAAAGAAATTGTGTATTGATTAGACACATACCTAGGCATCTCGCTCGTTTACCTTCATTGCGATTGACTGAAGAAGAGGGCTGAATAGAGCACAATCAACTAACGTCTCCAAGAAGGCCGTTTAATTAATCAATTTCAAATCTACGGTAGCAACTAGCTAGCTGTCTGGATTAAAGTACGGTGGTGTCATTCTACTGTTGCAGTGTTCAGAATTATGGCTAAGTTTTGGCGACAGTGGCTTCTACGTGGTGCGATCACACTCACAACCACCAGCCTGCTAATCGTCCTATCGATCAAAGCCAAACTGATAGTTTCAACCTATCAATCTCCCCAACCCGAAGCCATCCTCGTGCTCGGCGGCGGCAATACACGAGAACTCGCCGCCGCCCAACTAGCCGCACAAAAACCAGACCTGGAAGTATGGGTATCCAGCGGCCTAGGCCCTAACAAGGCCACTAAAATCTTCTCAGCCCAAAACGTCAGACTAACTCGAATCAACCTAGACTATAGCGCTACAGATACGGTGACAAATTTTACAACCCTTGTCGCCAAACTACGGTCCCACAACATTCGTCATATTTATCTAGTCACCTCAGACTTCCACATGCAGCGCTCAAAAGCGATCGCATTTTGGGTACTCGGCAGTCGCGGTATCGCCTACACCCCAGTCACCGTTCCATCCAATCAAGCACCAGAGCCCCATCACAAAATCTGGCGCGACGTAGGCCGCAGTTTGCTATGGATATTAACCGGTCGCACAGGATCAAGCCTAGACCCTAACCCGCCCGCCCGTTCCTCCTAAAGCTATGAACTATGGGCGCTATTTGCGAGACTTTAAAAAATCAGTCAGCTTCAGCCCGTTTTGGTCAGCAGACGATGCCATCGCCCCATTGCCATTCACATGCACCTCAGCCGGTTCTTCCTGCGGTGTCCCATAGCCACCATAGCTATAGTACTGATAACCCTTACCATCGGGCACTACACCATTCGCCACCAGACCCAACACCGGAATTTTAGCAAACCGAATAGTCTCAATCACATGGCTCAGGACGTTGCGATCGCACATATTCACCCGCGATACCAAAATCAGCCCATCCGTATGGGGAGCCATCAGCGTCGTATCAGCCAGCCCCACCAACGGAGGAGAATCATAAATAATCAGATCAAACTCCTTCTCCAAATCCGTCATTAACTGCTGCATCCCCCTAGACGACAACAGCTTGACCGGATCTGGCGGAATACTCCCCGCCGTAATCGCATACAGCTCCACAAACGGCATCGCCCGTCGGATCACATCCGCCTGGGTTGCATTACCCGACAGCAAATCACTCAGCCCTTTCCCATTAGCAACATCCAACCGCCGATGGATAACCGGTCGACGCAAATCCGCATCCACCAGCAGCACCCGTTTCCCCATCGTTGCCGCCGTTTGCGCCAGATGCCGAGCCACCGTAGACTTGCCCTCCCCCGGCATCGACGAACTCAAAACAACCGACTGAATCGGGCGCTCCGTCCCCAACAACAACAGGTTTGTCTGCAACAACCGCATCGACTCTAAAAATTGCGAGCCCCCATAGCCGTAATGATCTGTTTTGTTATTCTGGGCGCGCCGTTTTAACCATTGCCCAATCTTACCGGTCTCAACCACAGTATCAGCCGTATCAAGCTCAGACTGATACGGCACCACCCCCAACAGCGGTAGCTTCAAAATCGCCTTAAGTTCATCCACCGTACGACAAACATTGTCTAGCTGCTCCAGTAACAACGCCGCCATCACCCCAAAAAACAAACTCGCCATCACCCCCAACACTAAGTTGCGCTTAACATTTGGCGCAATCGGCGATGTGGGCTCCAGCGGCACCTCAATTAGCTCCCACGGAATTTCAGTCTGGGCCGCTTCAATTTGTAAGGTCTCGCGAGTTTCTAAAAAACGACTCAATGCCCGTACCGAAATCTCCAGCTCCCGTTGCAGATCGTTATACTCCCTGGCCAACGTAGGCAGCTGGGTTAATGTATCTTGCAACTGGGTTTCAGCCTCGGCCAGGGTTTGACTCTGGTCTTCTAATAGTTGAATATCATTGACAGCACCGGCAGACCGGGCACTCAACACCCGCCGAGCCTCTCTATCTAAAACCGGCAGCAACAACTCACGTTTGTCCTGTAATACTTGAATTTCAAGACTATCAGGCTGGAATCGCGTCAGCCCAGCGGCAATCTCTGTTTCCACCTGCCGCAGCTCTTGAATCAGCTGCTGATAAACAGACGCATCCTGTAGCGCGGCTTCCCACCCGCCAGAAGAGGCCAACAAATCATACTGTGTCCGCGCCTGGGCCAGCTGTCGTTCGATATCCAAACGTTGAGCACTTAGCTCCCCCGCTCGACTGGCAATCTGTTCATTCTGGGTGGTCGGATCAATAAAATTATGGGTTTTACGAAAGACTTCTAGCTGGCTTTGTAACTCATTAACCCGCCCCTCTAACTCTGGCAGCTGTTTGTTAACAAACTGAATACCCTGTCGCAAGTTTGTTTGACGCTCCCTGAGACTATAATCCAGGTATACATCCGCCAAAATATCCAAGGTTTGTTGGATTTTGACCGGGTCCTCACCCCGGTAAAGAACCTCAATAATTTTTGTCTCATCCACCCGTCTAATGACAAGATTCTCCAGCAGCGTCTCATAGTCCAGGTCTGGATCAATCGCTTTAAGATCGACTAGCACCTGTTCAATTAATCGAGGGCTGCGCAACACCTGGACTTGGGTCTCATAGTCTAACCCCGACGACTTTGTTGCCAACGATTCATCTAGCAAATCACCAAAGTCTTGGATTTGGTTATCCGCATTCACCGGTTCTACCAAAACCTGAAAAGTGCCCTCATAAATGGGCTCTTGTAACAGCGTACCGACTACCGCAGCCCCCATGACCCCAGCTGCGATGCTGGCAATCACCCCAGCCCGTCGCCGCAGCACTGTGAACAACTGCTTTAAATCTAAATCATCGTCATCCCACGGGACCTGGAATAATGGAAATCCCTTCCAGTTCTCTCCGCTAGATGCGCTGTTGTTCACAGTCAAATTATTCATTAGTCCAGTGACGTCTAAAGGTTAAATAAGCGCAAAAAGAGCATAGCTCACATCCCCACGTTTGCTACAGCCCCAGATTAATAACGGGTAAAATCTGTAGAAAAGGACTCAATATCGTATTGAGACTATCGGACAGACGCGCTGCCGTACTTGGATCCACAACGACAATATCGTTATGCTGCACAATCGGATTACTATCGGGGTCTAGCCCCTGGGCCAGGTCAACGTCAAAAGACCGCCGGGTAACAGTCCCGTTTGAGTTAAGACGGATAAGCTCAATCGTTTCTTGGGCTCGACGATTAAACCCACCTGCGGCCAACACCGCCTGGTTTAGGGTGGTATTGGCCGACACGGCTATGGCTCCGGGCTCTTCGACCTCCCCCACCACGTTGACACTGATGGTATCGGGGGACAAATTGGTCGCAGTCAGCCTGCTAATTTGCTCCGAATTTGCCGCCACTGCTGTGGGAACGACAATGGTATCCCCCGCCTGCAACACCATATCCTGGGCGTTTTCGCCCGTTTCCACTAGCTGCCACAGGTCTAAGGAAATTGTATGGTTGTCGCCAAAACGGGTCGTGCGTTTAACCTCCACCCGACGCAGGTCTGCCAGGGGTTTAATCCCGCCCGCCAGCCGCAACGCCCGCGTCACGGTCAATCGTCCCGGCTGTTGCACCGTATTGGCGGTAGTGGTGTTACCGACGGTTACAGATTGGCTCGATGTCCGCCGTGAGGCGTAGTTGTAGGTGCCTGGGCGAAACACTTCCCCAACAACGACAACGCTGATGGCCTCCTCTTCATCGGTTGCCAGATTAGAAACCGCAATCTGATTGGAAGCCCTCAGATCAATGGTATCCGCCTGGTTAATGGTGATGGCGTCCCCATCCCGCAGGGGAATATCTTGCTGCAAGTCCCCCTGACCGATCAGCAGACCCAAATCACTGGTCACACTCTGGGTGCTGCCGTTTTCCACATTGCGTCGGATCTGGACCTGTTCCATATCGGCCGCTTGGGTAATGCCGCCCGCTAGCTGGATCGCATCGACTAATGTGGGAAACTGACCGGTTTCATCCACCGGGATTGTATAGACGCCGGGCTGGTGGATCTCACCTGCGATCGCAATCCGCAACTGTCGCGGCATCAGTAAACTGACCGTGATGCGCGGGTAGCGCACTTTTGAACCATAGGCATCACTGATGGCTTGTTCCGCCTGCGGTATTGTCAGCCCAACAACCGACAGCTGCCCCACCGCTGGCAAATTTACCTGGCCGTTTGCCAGCACCCGCTGCTCGCCGCTGTACTCAGGCACATTAAACACATCAATACCAATCAGGTCACCAGGCCCAAGCAGGTAAACATCCGGCAGGGCAGAGGCGTCTACCACAGATGCCTCTGCTCGAGGAGCTATCGCCGAAAAGGCCACATCCCCATGGGCTATGGCAGCTCCCAATACAACCCCCATAAAACCACGCCCTAACAAGGCAAAAGATTTAACGCTAGTCATAACCGTAGATACAAATTAGCAAAGCAGTTTAAGAAGACACAGCGATGGGTAAACCAAGTAGTTTATTAACGTCTTGACTAACTACCTGATTAATGCCTAGTAGTAACAGAATAAAGTCTAAAAATCTAGGGGTATCTACTGAAATAAGTATCTAAGATGGGCCCGCACTGCCCCACATACTGGCCGTAGCTTAGCTATAGCCCGTGCGCGAGCATCACAGACTGAACAACAGCCCCCATCTCCTCGGATTGTGTCCAACATCACGTTTGGGGTCTTATAAACTATGCCCCAGGGCAGCCTTTGACTTCAATAAAAAGCGAGATATCCCCCTAAAAGCATCTTATGTGTTGTATAACGTTGGATGGTTAAGCATAATATCGTCTTTACCAACACTGTGCTCGTTAACGCTTGAAAATGAAGCCTATTTAGCTAAAGTGACAACCTGCCACCAGGAAAAAATCCCTTAACACAGTAGCGCCTATGAACTGTCTCCATCAAATCATGGTTATCGAGAATATAGCTCAAAGCCCGTATTTTTGATAACCAGGCAGTCTGAGCCACCTTTGATTTGTAAATTTTTATTAAAAAACCCTGTTTTTGAGTTGAAAGCATTGGGTCTTGCGTAGGATTGCGGGTGTTATTCCTAAAAATTAGTTGGTCGGGTGTACGCTAGCATTTCAATAATCTACATAGAGGGAAACTAAGTCGCAGTATTTTTTCTAAAAGCTGTTGCACTCAATCGCAGTACAGGGTGTTGGTAACATTGAACTTGGCGAAGACCTGGGCGAAACAAATGATGATTTTGACACCCTCAAGATAGTCTTACCTTTAACTTAGGAAAAGGCTTGTTGACTATATTCCTGTGTTTATCATCATGATTTTCACGACGTCACTACAACCACTAGCTGATAGGCTATCAGCCGACAATAGACAGCTTGTCAGACCACTATTTACATCCCGCCAAATAGCAGCGTCGTTGTTGATTTGCGACATTGCTATCCTGTTGGCGAGCTTGCAAACGCTCCTGTCCTTTCAGGGGAGCGCATTCATATTACTGTTATCGCCGTTGCCATGGCTGTTTGTGATTACATTTGTTAGCGGTTTGTATTTAGCAGATACCTACCGTCTTGATCGTCTGGGGATGTCAGGGGTACGTGCATCCATTCGTACGTTAGTCAGTAATTCCATAGCCACTGGCCTTTGGGTCATAGTCATTTATATCTGTAATGCTTTAAGCCCAGGTGCTGCCCATAGCAACAATGTGTGGCCCACAGCCATCCTCATTTTTAGCATTTGGACAATTATTTCAAGAGTAGCTACAGCCACATATTTAAAGGCTCAAACAGTCCTCAACCGGTGGCTTTTACTAGGGTTTGACCGCAGTCAACAGTCCCTATTACAAGATTTTAGATCGCTTGAGTTAACCAATAATGTGGTTAACCTATTGGCTACCTGGCAGACTGCTCCAGCAGAGCATAATGAAGAAGTTGGTGATTTAAGCGATCTGGGTGCTTGGCTGACTCAACCTTGGAGCCATATCCTAGTTAGCGATGAGCTAGAGCTCAACGAGCGGCAGTTAAAGTATTTGAAGCAGGCGCGATTACAGGGGATACCTGTATACCAAGTTCCAGATTTATATGAAAACTACTTTAATAAGATCCCTGCCAACACATTACAAGATACTTGGTTTACATTTAGTGTAGGCTTCAATCTGTTGTCTAACCGCATTAATCTGTGGGTTAAGCGCTTTGGCGACATTATTCTGGCCGTTTCAGTTTTGTGCATCGTTTCTCCAATTATGCTGATAACGGCTATTGCTATTAAGCTGGACAGTCCTGGATCTGTCTTCTATAGGCAGTCTCGGACAGGACAAAACATGAAGCCATTTCAGGTTTATAAGTTTCGTTCGATGTACCAGGATGCAGAAAAGCGCGGCGTTCAGTGGGCTAGCGAACGCGACCCACGAATTACACGGGTAGGAAACTTTATCCGCCTCGTGAGAATTGACGAACTCCCCCAGTTATGGAACGTCCTACGCGGTGATATGAGCATGATGGGCCCACGCCCTGAGCGACCAGAGTTTGATGAAAAGCTAGCCAAAGAGATTCCCCATTACACCGTCCGTTATGTGCTAAAGCCAGGAATCACTGGATGGGCACAGGTTTTATACCCCTATGGTGCATCAGTAAACGACGCGTATGAAAAACTAGCCTATGACCTGTATTACATAAAGAACCACTCGTTTTGGCTAGATCTCGCAATTGTATTTAAGACATTGCGAGTAGTGCTTTTAGGGAAAGGACGTTGAGACCATCACAGTCCTTCAGAACACAATGGTAGATACTGTCTAAAGATAGACTTCCGTCTGTTTTTCATATCTTAGCTATGGTTAACTCAAAAAAAGTATTAGTGACGGGTGGAGCAGGCTATGTGGGTTCCCATGTCGTAAAGCAGTTAGGCCAGGCTGGCTATGAAATTGTTGTTTATGACAATCTCTCAACGGGAGTGGCCCACGCCGTACTATATGGCAAGTTAGTTGTTGGTGATCTAGCTGATACAGAAAAGTTAGCTCAGCTATTTGAACAACATGACTTTTATGCCGTGTTACATCTTGCCGCCAGTATTGTTGTGCCAGAGTCTGTTGAGCGTCCATTAGACTACTATGGCAACAATACAATGAACGTGATTAACATCCTTCGTTGTTGTGAACGCTATGGCGTAAAACAGTTTGTATTTTCAAGTACAGCCGCAGTGTATGGCGAACCAACAGAGAATCCCGTATCGGAAACTGCACCCACCAATCCGATTAATCCCTATGGGATGTCCAAACTGATGAGTGAGCGCATCATTCAAGACTATGCCAAAGCATCGGACCTACAGTATGTCATTTTGCGCTACTTTAATGTGGCTGGTGCCGATCCAGACGGGCAGATAGGCCCATGGCTACCTGAGGCAACTCATTTAATTCGAGCAGTATGTGATGTTGCTTTGGGTCGAAAACCTGACGTAAAAATATTTGGGACAGACTTTGATACACCCGATGGAACCGGTGTTAGAGATTTTATTCATGTAGTTGATTTAGCTGCTGCCCATTTGGATGGGCTACGCTATCTAAATTCTGGAGGCCACAGCCAAATACTAAATTGTGGTTACGGGCAGGGATATAGCGTTCGGCAAGTAATTAACTGTTTACAGCGAGTGTCCAAAAAGAATTTTTGGGTAAAGGAAGTTGACCGACGCCCCGGTGATCCGGCCTGTGTAGTAGCTCAAGCGGATAAAATTCGTAAGTTGTTAGGTTGGAATCCTCAATATGTAGATTTAGATTGCATTGTGCGGACAGCTTTGACATGGGAAAAACGACGAATCAGCATCAATAGAATTGCCGCTTAGCTGCATCCTAGTTTGTTATCCGAACTTCGATTCGTAGCGTACCAACCATCCAAATAGTAAAACCTGTTGTCTGAGTTTCCTTGTAGTTTTTCAAAAAACTGACGTATGCATTTTGTTAGAAACATGTCCCCCATTGTGTTGCAATGAGCTCAGCTCTTCAAAAGCTTTTGTCTTTGAACTTCAGTAAAGACCTGCGTAAAATTGTCGCTAACATAGGTTGGCTTTTTGCTGGTCGGTTCTTACAGATGACGGTAGGTTTATTTGTTGGAGTGTGGATTGCTCGATATTTAGGAGTAGTTCAGTTCGGGTTGTTGAGTTATGCAATGGCTTTTGTTGCGCTATTCAATACTTTCTCAAACTTGGGGTTACCGGCTCTAGTTGTTCGGACAATTACCCATGAACCTGACAAGAAAGAACAGATTTTAGGGACGACCTTCTGGCTGCAATTGTTTGGTGGTATTGCAACATTATTGCTTTCTATGAGCATTATTGTGGGGCTACATCATAACGATCGGCTAACGATGAGCCTAGTAGGGCTTTTAGCTTCTGCTGGGATTTTTCGCGCCTTTGAGACGATCGATCTATGGTTCCAGTCACAACTACAGTCAAAGTACACCGTAGTGGCTAAAAATATTGCTTTTTTAGTGGTTTCAATTGCTAAGGTCGTTTTAATCAATATGCGAGCACCGCTGTTGGCATTTGCCTGGGCTACTCTAGCTGAAGTTTTGATTGGTGCAGTAGGTTTAATTCTCTTCTACAAAATCCAGGGGTGTTCACTCCGATTATGGCGCTGGAGCTTACCATTAGCAAAATCGTTACTCAAAGAAAGCTGGCCTTTAATCTTATCTGGGTTCTCAATTGTGGTTTACATGAAGATAGACCAGATTATGTTGAAGGAAATGATTGGTCCCCGAGCCTTAGGACTTTATTCTTCGGCGACCCGAATTTCTGAAGTATGGTACTTCGTGCCTACAGCAATAGCCTCTTCATTTGCGCCTAGTATTTATGCTGCCAGACAAGAAAAAAATACTATTTCATTTTATCAAAAAATAGCCCAGCTTTTAAGAATTCTATCGATAATTGTTATTCTAATTGCTATCCCTATGACATTTATGTCTGGGAACCTCATAAACCTCTTATATGGTTATGAGTATAGAGAAGCTGGCTCAATACTGGCAATTCATATTTGGTCAGCCTTATTTGTCTTTACTGGAGTAGGCACATCTGCCTGGTTTATTGCAGAAGGCTTAACCTATCTTTCTTTCCGTAAAACTCTACTAGGAGCAATCACAAATGTAATACTAAACCTATTTTTAATTCCTACCTATAGTGGTGATGGTGCGGCAGTTGCTACGGTTATCTCTTATTCTATAGCCGCTTTCTTTTCAAACGCCTTTAGCAAACAAACTCGTGGTCTTTTCTATATACAACTAAAATCCTTTCTGTTGATAAAATAGAAATTATAAGCTCATATTTTTATATTTAAAGCCAAGAACTATTGCTGGATTTAGTGTAAGCTTCCATAAAACTACCAGGCATTAAAATGTTTTTAAAAAATAAGTCTATTAGAAAAAATATTCCAGAACCAATAAAATATTTAATTAAATATTTTACGCATTGCATGAGTTTTGATCCTTTCATCTGTAGGTCTTATTCTCAAGAAGGTGAAGATTTGATTCTGAAACGTTTATTCAATAAAGAAAATGGTTTCTACGTTGATGTCGGAGCACATCATCCTAGACGTTTTTCAAATACATTTCTCTTTTATAAAAAGGGATGGAAAGGTATTAATATTGATGCTATGCCTGGCAGTATGAAATTGTTTAAGAAACAACGACCAAGGGATATAAACTTAGAAGCACCTATAGCGAAAGACCATAAAACTCTAACCTACTTTCAATTTAATGAACCAGCTTTGAATACCTTTTGCAACGAGTTAGCATTATCTAGGAAAGAACCCTATAGAATCATTAAAAAACAGAGCATGGAGGCTTTTCCCTTAAAGGAGGTCTTAGAAAAACATCTAACCAAAGGGCAGTTTATCGATTTTCTGTCTGTGGATGTCGAAGGTTTGGATTTAGAAGTTTTACAATCCAATGATTGGTCAAGATTCCGCCCAAAAGTTGTTTTAGTGGAGAAACTATATATGTCACTACATCAGCTTCAAGACGAACCAATACATTATTTTATGGCAGAACAAAACTATCAAATTTTTGCCAAGGCAGTGAATACTACTTTTTATATTAGTGATGAGTTTTTAGCCGATCTTTAGACTTAAACACTTTAGTTTTAATGTATTAAACAATGCCAAAAATAACTTTTTCAATTAGCAGCATTTAATAAATACTTGAAGTTATTTTTAATTCAACCAACGGTTTAGCTATATGTTACGTCTGATAGTTCTTATCCAAATTTTCTGTAAAGAAATGTCAATTTAAAGAGCTCTCTTCTAACTTGTTAAAATAAATCTTTATTTGGATGTTCTGATATAGATGATGCAGTCTCTTTTTAAGAAGGTGAATGGAAATGAGTATTCTGAGATCTAGAAAAAACATTTTTTTTGATCTAAAGATACCCGTTGTAATATGTATCTTTAAGCGGTTTGAATCAACAAAAAAAGTTTTAGAAGCCGTTAAACATTATGCTCCCGATCAAATTTTTGTGATTGCTGATGGACCTAGAAATAAAGATGAGGCGGTAAAGTGTTCTAAAACAAGGAGTTTATTTAATGATGTGGGTTGGCCATGCAAGGTTTATAGAAATTTTTCTGAAGAAAAATTAGGTGGTAAAGCAAGAGTATCTAGCGGGATATCTTGGGTGTTTAAGCATGTTGACAAAGCTATTATTTTAGAGGATGACTGTATGCCAAGTCAGGACTTCTTTGCATTTTGTGCAGAGCTTCTGACCAAATATGCTGAAGAACCTAGGGTTATGCAAATTGCAGGCTCTAATTTTCAATATGGTAGACGACGAACGAAGTATAGTTACTATTTTTCCAATTATCCTTTGTGCTGGGGCTGGGCTACATGGAGAAGAGCTTGGAAGAACTTTGATATTGATATAAAGGCTTGGCCTAAGGCAAGGGAAAAAGATCTAATAAAGAAAGTTCTAAACCACAATAGAGCGGAAAGATATTGGACCAAGCTTTTTCAAAATATCTATGACGGCAGGGTAAAACATGGATGGGATTACAGATGGACATTAGCTTGCTGGTTACAGGGAGGTCTAACAATTACTCCGGAGAAAAACCTGGTTGCTAACATTGGCAATACTAATGATGCTGCTCATATGCAACATAAATCTTCTCATCTAATAGATTTGTCAGTAGATAGCCTGGAATTTCCACTGAAGCATAATCCAATAATTGAAAAGGAATCGAAAGCTGATGCATTTACATTTGACGCTTATTATAGTTCGCCACTGTTGTGGAGATTAAGTAGGAAATTAAAGAAGATGATGGGTTTAGATCTTAAAAATCCGTGGTGAATTAAGATTTTCTAACAGCGTTTTAGATAAAAAGTTTTAAGAATATGGTTTATTTTTTCATTTAGTATAGTGCCTAAGTCCATTCTTTCTTTTCAGAACAATTGTGAAAGTTATTAGACTTGAAAACAATATTTTTCTTAGGAACTGCCCTTGTTGTAAATCTACTAGATTAACTAAAGTTGGTGTAATCCAATACGCTAGAGAAACATATTATTCGAGTTCAAGAGTTAAATTGAGCAACGTTCCTGAATTATGGCGTTGTGAGAGTTGTAATTCGGGATTTACTCAAAACAGGGTTTCTGAACAAAATTCTATCCAGCTATATAGCTTGGGCGATGGTTGGGTATCTGATAAATTTCATGATACGAAAACCAGAAAAACCGTAGATTTTGTTGACTCTATCCTCAAGACCCCATGTAAGCTTTTGGATATAGGATGTGCCAATGGTGCCTTTTTAGATCACGTTAGTAAAAAAGACGTTTCAACGTTTGGTTTAGAGTATTCTGCTGCCAATTTAGAACAACTACATGCCAAACAACATACTGCCTATTCAGATTGGAGTGAAATAGATGAGCATTTCGATATCATCACTGCCTTTGATGTTGTGGAACATCTCTACGATCTGGCATCCTTTTTAACTAATTGTTATGACCGACTGGTAGAAAATGGATTGGTTATCCTTTTAACCGGCGATATCTGTTCCTGGTCAGCAGAGAAAGCAAAAAATGAATGGTGGTATATCAAACACCCGGAGCACATTGTATTTCCATCCCGTGATTATTTCTCTTCACTGTCTAACCTTAGACTAGTTAATACTATCCCGGTTTATCCAAGAAAATTTAACCCGAGAAGCCGTTCAGTCTTTAAAAATATAGCCAAATTATCTAAGGCAGCTCTAAAGAATCTACTCCAGCAGGCCTACTATCCACTTCCTTTTATGCCACGAGATCATTTAATTATTGTTCTTCAGAAGAAATAATTAAATGATCTGACTTTTAAGGAGTAAACTTGTGTGCCTAGAAATTAGTCATTGGTTGTAATTTTGGGAGCGTAAACGTGAGCCTATCTGCTAAATTCAAACAGGCTGTCAAGAAAACATTTCATAATGTAGGATTGGATCTTCACCGAGTTAACGCTAACGCTGACCTACAGCTCTCAAAGGCTTTGACACATTTTAATATTGATATTGTGTTTGATGTTGGCGCAAACAGAGGACAGTTTGCCAGTAGTCTCTATTCATTTGGCTATCAGGGGCACATAGTCTGCTTCGAGCCCCTATCCGATGCCTATCAGGCGTTAATCAAAGCGGCCCTTCAAAATCCCCATTGGAAAATTCACCAACGTAGTGCCATTGGAGATTTTGATGGTGAAGTCGACATCAACGTAGCCAGTAATTCAGCGTCCTCTTCAGTTCTTCCTATGCTTGAGCTCCATACCAGAGCAGAAGCAAAATCAGCCTATGTTGGCACTGAAAAAGTTCCAATCGCTCGTCTAGACTCGATTGCTTCGGATTATCTTTCTCCAGATAATCGTTTATTCATAAAAATCGATACCCAAGGTTTTGAGTCCCAGGTTCTTGATGGCGCTAACGATACGCTCAAAAAAGCAAAAGGACTGCTGTGCGAGCTATCCATTGTCCCCCTTTATGAAGGGCAACGTCTTTGGTTAGATATGATGCAACGAATTGAATCAGAGGGGTTTACGCTTTGGGCAATTCATCCAGGCTTTGTAGATCCGCGAAATGGTCGCACCTTACAAGTAGATGCAATATTTTTTAGAACACCTTGATTGAGATTCACGTAATCAAAAAATCAAGACGTATTCTCGAGGTGAGCTTATCTTGATGTAGGAGATGACAGAATTAACAGACAAAAACGGCATCCTAATTAGTGTCATTGTCATAAACTTCAACAATAAAATTGGTCTGGAAAAGACGCTTGAGTCTATCAAGGAGCAAGACGTCAGCTGCTATGACGTTATTTTCATTGATGGCGGGTCTACAGATGGCTCTCTTGATGTAGCGGATGGTTATTCTTTTTTGTTCTCGACGATATTGATTGGTCAAGACACAGGTATTTACAATGCCATGAACCTTGGCATAGAAAGAGCCTGCGGCAGATATCTCCTATTTCTCAACTCAGGCGATTATTTGTTTGATGCCAGTGTTTTCAATACAGTTTGTTCAAAGGTGAGTACAGGTGCTGACGATACTTTATTTTTTGGTTATGCAGAAATCATTTCGGATACGACCAGCTGGCTTTTCCCACCTGTGAAAATTTCACATGATTCATGCTCGTTGAGACAGTGGCTAAATCACCATGAACCAACTCACCAAGCCATGTTTTTCCCTAGAAAATATTGTTTAAGGAATCCATTTAACGAACAGCTAGTAATCATAGCTGACAAAAAGTTTAAACGTGGAGCCTTAGAGCAACTTGATTACAGTTTTATACCTTTACCCTTGGTTAAATTTTCCCTTGGGGGAGTGTCCAGCCACATTAATAATTTGAGTCAGCTCAAAACTTTTTTCAGGGATTATCAAAAATACTATATTTCTGAAAAAATAACGTTATCGAATTTATTATCTCTAATTAAGGCAGATCTTAAAGTGACTATAAAATATATGCTCCAAAAAACTCTCCATAAAGACTTCTGGAGGTTCTTAGGAATATTCAAATCAAACTCTTTGATTTGAATATAATGCATTTATTAAGCAAATCATACTGACTAAAGAATAAAATTCATGAACACCCTTCTGCTTTTCACTAGCCAAAAGATACTATTCAATAAAAAGTAAGGCATTTTTACTACGATACCTTGAGAAATTAAGCACGCACGCGTTTTTCAAACCCTTGGCGAATTTATAAGGACTTTATCGCCCAATGCTAGTCTATTTCTATTTTGTAAATATAGTATTTTTCCTGTGCTTTTTTCCCTACTTTAAGCTCATACCCAACATAACGGCTGAGGTACAGCCTTTCTGCGGTTTTGTCGCCTTATTTTTGATTTTTCTAAGAAAAAGGAAGCTTGACCCAATTTCACAAAAAATTCTCTACATTATTGCATTACTGTTTTTCTACTTGTTAATATCATTTTATCGAGGCTTAGGCTTCTCTGCATTAGTACTTTCCATTATTTCTTACACCCTACCGTTATTTATTTTACTCGTCTTTAAAGATGATATTTCATATGTAGCTGAAAAAACCTTTCTAGGTGTTGTATTAATCAATTTTTTTATTGGTATTATTCAGCTATTAGGAGGTTTTGGATTTCTCAATAATATTCTGGCACTTATTATTTCGAGGGGAACTGGCTCATCGTCATTGGATGGGCTTAGGGGTATTACTCTACTGACACCTGAGCCTTCCCATGCTGGTCGTACCCTTGGGCTTATTCTATGCACAGCTTTCTTCCTCCACGCCCTGAGACGAATTTCAAAAATCAAGCTAGGTGCGATCATACTTGCGCTCATTATTTTATTGATTGCCAATAAGTCAGGTACGGGGTTTATTCTATTTTCTATATTTTTATGCTCCTATTCATTATCACAATTCATCTTAAAGCAGGATAAAAAATTCAACTTAAAAATTAAATTCTCAACTGCATTTCTCTTTAAAATAATTATTTCTATGCTATTAGGGGTGCTGGTTATGTTAACCCTTTGGTTTAGCATTGATGCCCTATATATTAGATTTCCAATTCGTTTTCTACAGATTTTATTGAGAATAAAAAATAGCTTTAATAATTTTTACAATTTTAACCTGTATCATTTCTTGGCCTTAGTGGCGGGCAAGCGATATCTAACAGTTGCTATTGGCTATTTTTCTTTGTTTCAAAACTATGGTCTGGGACATGGTTTGTCGTCATATTTGATAGATTTTACTAAACTAAGCCAGTTTGCTGGCGTTGATTTTCAGTCGATTACAACGCTGCCGCTCTTCGAAAGAACAGCAACCGCTCTAAAACCAGATTCCTATGGTGCATCAATAGCTCAAGATACGGGTATTGTCGGTCTCATACTTTTACTGACTTTATTAATTTCCGTTTGGAAATCCGTAAGGTTGCCCAATGTTATGGACTTACCACCTAGTTATCTAAGACATACACAGTCTGTTTGCGTTGCTATTTTTGCCGTTGCTTTATATATGATTCTTCTTAATACATCGACGTCTTTACCGTTTCCCTGGCTTCTGCTTTCATATGTCTACTGTCTACGCCAGATTTTAACGTCAGGACAGATCAAAGCTGTCCGCACAGGTAGCTCAACTCCATCATTCAATTGAGTATTTTTGAGATACAGCTATTTTTGAGATCGGTTTTATGGACTCCTTACCTTCTGTCACCGTTGCTATTCCGACTTTTAATGAGGAGGCTAGTATCGCCAATGTTCTCAATGGTTTTCTAGCTACAACGTACTCTGGGGCACTGGTGATTGTTGTTGCTGATGGTAATAGTGAGGATGGTACTAAAAAAATTGTTAGTGAGTTTGTAGAGCGTGATCATAGGGTTCGGCTGATTGATAATCCGCTGAGGATTCAATCTGCTGCTCTAAATCTTATTTTAAATAGATACGAAAGCGATATATTTCTGCGTGCCGACGCCCACTCAGATTATGCACCTGATTACATTGAACGTTCTGTTGAAGCTCTACTAGAAACTAGTGCGATGGATGCCGGTGGGGCACAGCGTTTTGTTGCTAAAACCCCTTTTCAGTTAGGCGTTGCCCTGGCTGCAAAAACTTTTTTTGGTAGTGGTGGGGCTAAGTATCGAGATCCTAATTATGACGGTTACGCTGATACGGTATTTCTCGGCTGCTTTTGGCGACAAAAACTGCTGAATTTAGGTGGCTTTAGTGTAGCTCGCAATGAAGATGGTGAGCTGAGTCTGCGCATGGTGCAAGAAAACCCTAAAGCCATCTATGTCAGTTCAAAAATCAAGGTCTGGTACTACCCTCGGCAAACCTGGCAGCGCCTTTGGCGACAGTATGTAAAATATGGTCGTGGACGCTGTCTAACTCACATTCGACATCCAGATAAGTTTCATCTAAGAAGTCGTATTCCGCTATTGTTTATACCTGGGTTAGCCACTCTCACCACGATTACAGCGATAGTCTATATCTTCCAACTTGGAACAGCTGCCTATCTGGCCTGTTGGCTAATTTTTCTATATCCGGCGTTTGAAGCTCTACGCGTCACGTTATCAACCCGCCAGACGGTTAAAGCAGAGATTTGGCGCGGTCCTGCGCAAGAAGTTCCATCTGTCTTAATTCGTTTTGTTTACTGTCTGATGGCAATGATAACAATGCCATTGGCTTATAACTATGGCTATGGGTATCAACTATTTCAAATCAGAGTAAGTAAACAAGAGACAACGGTTTTCTTTGAATGAGACTTATGGCCGTATTCTGTGCCGTATTCTGCATGGGGCGCTAAAGATCGCATGGGTATCGCTTAATATAGGTAAGCCATTATGCTTATGGATTATCCTAAGCGATTCCACTTATCTGCGATTAGCGTTTGCCATGAGTCTCTACAGCACATTTACCTCAGAGTCCGTATCAGAAGGCCATCCCGATAAAATGGCCGATCAGATTTCTGATGCCATTTTAGATGCCCTGCTCAAGGATGATATCCATTCCCGTGTAGCCGTGGAAACCATGGTAAAAACCGGTATGGCTATCATCGCAGGGGAAGTCCGAACCAGTACCTATGTCGATCTCGAAGACATTGTGCGAGACGTCATCTTAAATATTGGCTACAACAGCTCAGATGTTGGTTTTGACGGAGCTTCTTGTGCTGTTGTCAATGCCATTGGTAAGCAGTCCGCCGACATTGCCATGGGTGTGGACGAAGCGGCAGACAAAGACCTCGGTGCAGGCGACCAGGGTCTAATGTTTGGCTATGCCACCAATGAGACAGACGTTCTTATGCCTGCCCCCATCTACTACTCTCACCGGCTTGTCGAGCGGCAGGCGGAGCTACGTAAAACTGGCAAGCTTAGCTGGCTACGCCCAGATGCTAAAAGCCAGGTTACCCTACGCTACGAAGATGGGAAACCGGTTGCGGTAGATGCTGTGGTGCTCTCCACCCAGCACGATCCAGACATTACCCTGGGCGACATCCGCGAAGCGGTCATGGAAGAAATGATCAAACCCGTACTGCCCCACCAATGGCTCCACGCTGGGACGCAGTACCACATCAACCCCACCGGGCAATTTATCATTGGGGGTCCGGTGGGTGACTGTGGTCTCACGGGACGTAAGATTATCGTTGATACCTATGGTGGCATGGCTCGCCACGGCGGCGGCGCATTTTCGGGTAAGGACCCCTCTAAGGTGGATCGCTCAGCGGCCTATGCAGGGCGCTATGTGGCTAAAAACATTGTGGCTGCGGGGTTGGCAGATCTGTGTGAGATTCAGGTGTCCTACGCCATCGGTGTCGCAGACCCCACGTCTATCTCAATTAATACCTTTGGGACTGGTAAGCTTGAGGACGATAAAATTGCGGCGCTGGTACGCGAGCATTTTGATCTGCGTCCCCAGGGATTGATTGATATGCTCAATCTGCGCCGTCCTATTTATGGACCAACGGCTGCCTACGGACACTTTGGCCGTGAACTGCCTGACTTTACCTGGGAGTACACTGATAAAGCTGAGCAGCTCAGCGCAGCGGTATCGTAGCGGCGAGTTTTAAATGAATATATAGTCTAAACATCGCCTGTCACTGAAATTTAAGGAATCCATGAGCGCAACACTAACAAAAGACTATAAGGTCGCTGATATTGACCTGGCTAGCTGGGGTCGTAAGGAAATTGCGATCGCAGAAGGCGAAATGCCCGCCCTAATGACCATTCGCAAAAAATATAGTGACAGCAAGCCTCTGGCTGGGGCCAAGATCATCGGCTGCATTCACATGACCATTCAAACCGCCGTACTGATCGAAACCCTGATCGAACTGGGAGCCGAGGTGCGTTGGTCCTCCTGTAATATCTTCTCTACCCAGGACCATGCCGCCGCTGCCATTGCTGAAGCTGGCGTACCCGTCTTTGCTTGGAAAGGCGAAACCGAAGACGAATACATGTGGTGTATTGAGCAAACCTGCCGCACCGCTGAAGGCAAACTGTGGGATGCCAACATGATTTTGGATGATGGCGGTGACCTCACCGGTCATATCCACGAACAGTATCCCGAGATGCTCGCCACCATCCACGGTGTGACCGAGGAAACCACCACCGGGGTACATCGCCTCTACGAAATGATGGAAAAGGGAGAACTCAAAATCCCCGCCATCAACGTTAACGACTCAGTCACCAAGGCTAAAAACGATAACAAGTACGGCTGCCGTCACAGTCTCAATGACGCCATCAAACGCGGTACTGACCACCTGATGGCCGGTAAAAAGGCCCTGGTCATCGGCTATGGCGACGTGGGTAAGGGGTCGGTGGCCTCTCTACGCCAGGAAGGCATGATCGTCAAGGTGGCTGAGGTTGACCCCATCTGTGCCATGCAGGCTTGTATGGACGGCTTTGAGGTGGTTTCTCCCTACCTCAACGGTCTTAACGACGGCACCCCCGCTAGCATCAACAAGGATTTGCTAGCCACCACCGATTTGCTGGTCACCGCCACCGGTAACGTCAACGTCTGTGATGCCCATATGCTGGCAGCGCTCAAGCCCAGCGCCGTCGTCTGCAACATCGGCCACTTTGACAACGAGATTGACACAGCCTACATGCGTAAAGCTTGGCAGTGGGAAGAAGTCAAGCCCCAGGTCCACAAGGTTTATCGCAGTGATGACCCCCAAGACTTTTTGATTTTGCTAGCAGAAGGTCGTTTGGTTAACCTGGGCAATGCCACCGGTCATCCCTCCCGGATTATGGATGGCTCATTTGCCAACCAGGTCCTGGCTCAAATGTTCTTGTTTGAGCGCAAGTTTGCTGACCTGTCAGCGGCCCAGAAGGCTGATGCCATCACCGTAGAAGTGCTACCCAAGCACCTGGATGAGGAAGTGGCCCGCTATATGGTCGAAGGCTTTGGTGGCGTCATGACTCAGCTCACCCAGACCCAGGCTGACTACATCAGCGTACCTGTGGAAGGTCCCTTCAAAACCGACAGCTACAAGTACTAAGGTCATTCTGGTGGGGTCGTTCTGCTAGAAACATTTGCTAAAATTCAGACCCGCTTAGCCTCCCATAGCCAGGGAAAAGCTAGGCGGGCCTGAGCTGTGTTTTTGCCCGTGGCGGACCGGCCCAGGAACTTTTTGAGATAACAGAACTCAAACAAAACTATGATCGGAAAGAGGATTAACACAAAATCCTGACTAATAGCACTCGGTATCGCAGAGCATCCACAGGAGAGTTCCCCCTACAAAGTTGTCTAGTTTTAACCAGGTTTAATGAGTTCGGATTTGGTACAGCTTGGCCTTTGTGAGAATCTGCTTTTTCTAAAAAAGTGTGCTGAATTCCGCTAGCTGGGGGTGAACGTTGAAAACAGCAAGACGCCCTCAGGCACACTGACATGGTTTTGTCGGTCAGATATAGCGTTAAACCAGAGATAATTTTATTGAGTCCCTTTACATAGAATCCTTATGGAAACCAACGCCAAGATCTATGTTGCTGGCCATAATGGCCTGGTCGGCAGCGCCATTGTCCGGGCCCTCAAAGATCGGGGCTACACCAATTTAATTCTTAAAAGCAGCAAGGAGCTGGACCTCTGTCGTCAGGCTGATGTGGAAGCCTTTTTTGACGCCACCAAACCCGACTATGTCTTTCTGGCGGCGGCCAAGGTCGGCGGCATCCATGCCAACAACACCTATCGTGCCTCCTTCCTCTACGATAATCTGATGATCGAGGCCAACGTGATCCACAGTGCCTATAAGGTGGGGGTCAAAAAGCTATTATTCCTGGGCTCTTCCTGTATTTACCCCAAGCTGGCTCCCCAACCGATGCAAGAGGAGCATCTGCTGACGGGGGCCTTAGAACCCACGAACGAACCCTATGCGATCGCAAAAATTGCCGGTCTCAAGCTGTGTGAAAACTACTGCCGTCAGTACGGCGTCAACTTTATTTCCGCCATGCCCACCAATCTGTATGGCCTCAACGATAATTTTGACCTGGCTAACTCCCATGTGCTGCCCGCCCTGATGCGCAAGTTCCACGAAGCTAAGCTGGCCAATCAGCCCACGGTAGACGTCTGGGGCAGCGGCACCCCCCTGCGCGAATTTCTTTACGTGGACGACCTGGCCGACGGTCTGCTATTTATGATGGACAATTATAACGGCATTGACTTTGTCAACATTGGCAGCAGTAAAGAAGTCTCAATCAACGAGTTGGCCATGACCATCAAAGCCGTTGTGGGCTATGACGGCGACATTGTCTTTGATAGCAGCAAACCCGATGGCACCCCCCGTAAGCTGATGGATGCCTCCAAGCTAACCAATCTGGGTTGGCAGGCCAAAACCTCACTAGAGCAGGGGATTGCCCAGACCTATGATTGGTTTCAACTACACTATGAGTCCCTACGTGGTGTATAGATAGGAGACCGCAACGCTAAACACCATCATGGGGCAGCGCTTAGCCCACCGCTATCGCATTGACAAGCTTATGGACCAGGGTGGCTTTGGCAAAGTCTTCTTGGCCCATGATGAGCAGCTGCCGGGTCACCCTCCCTGTGTGATCAAACAGCTCAGCCCCATCCATGCCGACACCGCTGATACCGCTAAGCGTCTGTTTAATCTAGAGGCTGAAACCCTCTATCGATTGGGAGAACATCCCCAAATCCCTCGACTGCTGGCCCACATCGAAGAGAACGGCGAACTCTATCTGGTGCAGGAGTATATTGCCGGTCGCTCCCTGGCGGATGAATTTGCCCAGGGTCCCATGGCCCTGGAGCCAGCAATGCAGTGTCTACAGGACATGCTGATCGTCCTGGCCGCTGTCCATAGCCAGCATGTGATCCATCGGGACATTAAACCGAGCAATATTTTACGCCGCCAGGGGGGCCAGCTGGTACTGATCGACTTTGGTGCGGTCAAAGCGCTACAGGTGCCCGGTCCGGCGTCCGGCCCCACCGTCGCCATCGGCTCCCTGGGGTATATGGCCCCAGAGCAACAGTCTTCGCGCCCCTGTTTTGGCAGCGATCTGTATGGGTTGGGCATGGTGATCCTCCAGGCACTGTCTGGTCGCCATCCCATCAGCTTTGATTCGCCGGCCACCTGTGAACGGGTGGGGGTGTCGGTACCGGATGACGTGGCCCGGTTTATTGATCGGCTGGTGCATTTAGACCATCGAGAGCGCTATGGGACCGCGGTCGAGGCGCTGCAGGCGTTTCGGCAATTGACGGATGGGCAGGGGGCAGGGGGGGCTTCGGGTTTGTTGGGTTTCACGGGTTCAACCCAACCTACGGTGCTTTCGGTGACCTCTGCTGCGGAGGATCCTGGCTCGGGGGTATCTGCTGCTGCTACACGCCCTTATTCTCAGCAGACCTATCGCAATCGTCAGGCGCTGCTCAGTAAGGTGCGCCGCTTCTGGATTGAGGGGGTGCTGGATCGCTCTCTCCACGGTCAGGTGCTGCTGACCCTGGGGTTAGAGAAACGACCTGATGCGATCGCACCTCCCTGGCAAATCATCTATGCCACCCCCGGTCAGGGTCCCCAACCCTTGCCCCCTGGCAGCCAGGTTAGCGATATATTTAATGCCATTGGTGCGGGGCGTACCCTGCTGATTTTGGGGGAGCCAGGGGCGGGAAAAACCACCACCCTGCTGAGCCTGGCGCGCCAGCTATTGGACCGGGCCTTGGAGAGCGAAAACAGGCTGCCGGTGATCTTCAACCTCTCCTCATGGCACCATGAGCCCATGGAACAGTGGCTGGTAAAAGAACTCAACAGTAAATACCAGATTCCCAGGGCCATTGGCCGGCGCTGGGTGGATGAACAACTGCTGCTGCTGCTGCTGGACGGTCTAGACGAGGTGGCCCCAGAGCGCCGAGCAGCCTGTGTCAGCAGCTTAAATCAGTTCCACTGTGACTATGGCCCCGAAATGGTGGTGTGCAGTCGCATTCGTGACTATGAGGCCCTGCCCCAGCGGCTACAGTTTCAGGCCGCCCTGTACCTGCGCCCCCTCACCGACGCCCAGATTTTGGCCTACCTCAACCGGGCCGACCGGGGGTTAACGGGGCTAACGTCCCTGTTAGAAAAGGACGCCGCCATCCAGGATGCCAACACCTCCCTGATGGAGCTGGCCCGCTCACCCCTAATTTTAAATATCATGGTGCTCACCTACCAGGGCGTATCTCCAGAGGAGATTTTGCCCCAGGGGCGAGTGTTGCCAGGGCAGCGGTCCCAGTATCAACAACAGTTGTTCAATGCCTACATCCAGCGCATGTTAGACCGCCGTCCTGGCGGTACCTACAGCGCCGTTCAAATCCAAGGTTGGCTCACCGCCCTGGCCCAATACCTGGTAACCACCTCCCAGACAGTATTTTTAATTGAGCGACTCCAGCCAGACTGGCTGTCGCCCCCCCAGCACCGGGTCTATGTGATCGGGCTGTGGGGTAGCTTTTTTGCGATCGCAACCCTGCTAGGTTCCCAGGTACTTACCCACGACCGATTATTTTTAGGCGTATTATTTGGCAGTCTAATTTGCAGCCGTATTTTTGGCATCAACCGCATTACCCCCGCCGAGACTCTGCGCTGGTCCTGGCAACAGGCTCGCAACAACCTGCTGTTGGGGATAACCCTCGGGCCGCTGCTCGGCTGGTGCCTCAAGGTGGGATTTGGGCTGATATTTGGCGACAGCGTCTGTTTGCTCAATGGCAGCTGTTTGGCCAGTTATAGTCTCATTGGTCTGTCCTTTGGTGCCACCCTGGGGCTCACCTTTGGGCTGATTCGCGGCCTCAGCGGTAAACACATTGGCAATACCAGTCAGCCCAATGCAGGGATTTGGCAATCGGCCCGTAACTCCACCCTATTTGCCCTGGTGGCCATGGTCACCCTCTATGTTCCAGGGTTGCTCCTGGGTAATACCAAAGCCTCATTTTGGGCGGCAACAGGTCTCGCCTTTGGCTTTGCCGCAGGTGGGGGCGAGGCCCTGATCAAACATGTCCTGTTACGGCTGATCTTGACCTGTAGCGGCGTTGCCCCCTGGAACTACAGTAAATTTTTAGACTATGCCACCACCAGCATTTTTCTACAGAAGGTGGGAGGTGGCTATCTGTTTATTCATCGATTGTTGCTGGAACATTTTGCCTCCCTAGAAAACGGCACTCTCCCAGACCCCGCCAGCGGTAAAAAATAATACGTTCTATGGGGGCACTCCCTTGGGGATGCCTCTCGATACTGGGCACCATCAGCCAGGATTTTGGATAAGTCATCAACACCCGCAATCCAGCCCAAAGTTCAGACTTATTTTTTATAGCCAAGTCCTGACATAAACAAAAAACGGTGTATCCTGATACGGAACCTATTTCGTGGATATTATATGTACTCTACCTTGTTGCTTTTAATAGGAGCACTGCTTGTTGTTATCGTAGTTGTTGCCGTTGTCTCATCTAAGTTTATTAGGTAAGGCAAAATCCTAGGAGATAGGAAATCATAACAGCGGATAAAACATCTCCTGGGGGCAATTAAGTGGGTGGTCCCAATTAGCTATCAGTTATCGAAGCCTCCTTTAGTGGACGTATCGGAGTCTTCCCAATTAGGGCAACTGGGATTTCCTCAATTCTGGGGAAGCTAGACTCAAAGCCCCCAGAATTAATGGTCTGGGGGCAGCTACTACAAGATTAAACAGCTTATTCATAGTTTATAAAAGATTGAGTTCACCTAATTAGCTCGCCCGCTAGAGAGATAATCGGGTGGGAGAAAAGTTTAGAAAACGCGGCCAGTCAAACCATCGTCGCATCGTATTTATTTAATAATTAAAAGATGTTGCATACCCGTCACATCCCAACAGGGTAGTTCTAGTCAGCTCAAATCTGGTTAGGCCGATATCAGGATTCCCTGTTCTTTGGGTGGGAGCCACTGGTGCACTTGCCCCATCATGCCTGTCCGTATCTCAGGCACAGTGCGGCAAGCTACCGGCGACGGCAATCGGGGTTGGTGATATCCAGCGGGCAAACATTCTGTAGCAAAAATTTGCCCTCAATAAGCTAGACCTACGGATAGCACTAAACTAAAAATCCTTTACCAGCCTAGGTTTGACCATACGCTATTCTAAAATCACCCGTTGGATTACAAAATAGGGCGCAAGCAGCCTGATATATTAGTGGCTTCCTTGTGTCCAATGGTTATAGGAGGTACCTCCGCTGATAGTCTTTGTCTATACCTCTGATTGACGGTGGTGGCCCCATGTCTCCCGAAGATGCCATCGCACTTGTTGACAAACTCCTTTCACCGTATCGGTTAACGGCTATCCAAGAGGTCGTTTTTAGACGATGCTGGCAGGGATCAACCTACGCGCAAATCGCGGCCAGTGAGGGCTACGATGCAGACTATGTACGGGTAACGGGCTCCCGTCTCTGGCAAAAAATTTCCCAATCCCTGGGGGAACGCGTCACCAAAAAAAACATCCATGCTGTTTTACGGCAGCAGGCCTATCAGCTGCACCAACCCACCACCCCAGAACCCTGGTGGCCCGGTGCAGACCAGACAGATACCACCTTTCCCGGCAGCCCCTTACCCCTGGGCAGTCCCCTTTATATTGAACGCCCCCCGGTGGAAAACCAGGCCATGGGTGAATTACTCAAGCCAGGGGCGTTACTCAGAATTCGCGCACCGGAACGATGGGGCAAAACCTCCCTGGTTAACCGTCTGGTGGCTCAGGCTCAAAAACTAAACTTTAAGGTGGTCCGGCTCAATTTCCGTCAGGCAGATGGCGGTGTGCTGGCCAATTTTGATAAATTTTTACGTTGGTTTTGCGCCAACATTGCCCAGCAGCTAAAACTCACCGCCCAGCTCGATGATGTTTGGAACATTGATTTGGGTAGTAAGATCAGCTGCACTAACTACATGCAAAGCAGTGTGTTAAATCCTCTGCAACAGCCGCTCCTGCTGGTAATTGACGATCTCCAAGCGGTGTTTGAGCATCCGGCCATGGCCCAGGAATTTTTACCCATGCTGCGGGTGTGGCATGAAGAAGCAAAAAACTTAACCGAATGGGGTTACCTCCGATTACTGGTGGCCTATGCCACCGAAGCCTATATTCCCCTACAAATTCATCAGTCGCCGTTTAATGTGGGGTTGCCCCTGCGGCTACCGGCCTTTACCTTGGACCAAACTCAGCAGCTGGCTCAGCGCTACAGGGTGGCGTGGGATGACGGTTTGATATCACTTCATACCTTAGTAGAAGGTCATCCCTATTTGATCCACCTGGCCCTTTATAATCTGAGCGTCCATAAGATGGACCTGGAGCGCTTGATTGATGAGGCTCCTCAGCAGAGTGGAATCTACAGCGATCACCTGCGCAGCTACCTGGCTATTTTTGAAGCGGAGCCCAACCTGGCTCGCACGTTTTATCGAGTGATTGAGCAGGAATCGACCGCCGAACTAGAACCCATGGCTGCCTATCGGTTAGAAAGTATGGGGCTAGTCACCCTGGTGGGGAATACGGCAAGCGCCAGCTGTAATTTGTACAGGCGCTACTTTGGTGGGCGCTTGGGTGCTGACTAGGAATCTATCCAAGCTGAGGTGACAACGCTGTCTGAAAGGGCCGATGTTAAAGGACGCAGGGCTTGGACGTTGGCAAAAATATCTTCGGCTGTGTAAGGAGAGCACAGCCAGGCATCAGCGCTGCTGTGGGTGCTGCCACCATTGGCACAGACGATGACGGGCACGCCACCAAGGACAGAACTGTGCTTGATGCGATCGCAAATCGCCTCAGCATCTCGCCATAGAGAAGACTCAACGATAATTAATTCAGGTGAAATAAAGCTGAGCAACGGCAACAGAGCATTCCCCTCATCCACCTGAAAAACAGACAACCCGTGCCAGTGCAACAAATCAGCAAGTAGCGTTTGAGACTGACCAGTACTTCCAACAAGCGCAATAGCTTTCATAAACCTCGTCTCCTGTGATCCTTAAAATCGTCTGACAGTACCGATTGCGATAATCAATACAACGTTGGGAATAGGGCTGTAGCGCCGAGAAAAAAAAGAATCAAACAAGAGTAAAAACGACAACTGTTGAGCAAGGGTCCCCCTCGGAACCTTTGCTCAGCAACAACGATGAGTAATATTGTTTTGTCCTTGACGGCAGCCTCAGGTGCAACTGGCCCGCGCGTCAACCAATACCCGATGAACTAACTCGCTATGAAAGCAATTTAAGGGAAAACACCGAAATTGTGTAAGGTGAAAAAAGTAATTTAAAAGAACATCCTAACGGTCTCACTAGATACTCCCACTACATAGCTGACGGTCCGCATCCGATAGATTGTCACCATTGGCCAAATAATCCTCTAACCACTGACAGCCGTCTTCCAGGAGCTGATCAAAGCTGCGACTGTCCTGCCAATCCCACAGAATGATCCGGCGGTCATGGCCACTGGAAATTAAAGTTTGCCCATCGGGGCTAAAGGCAACGCCCCAGGTGGGGCCGCCGTGACCGTACAGCGTGGTTACCAAGGTACCGTCTTGTTGCCAAATACGTACAGTCCGATCATAGCTGCTGGATGCCAATAGCTTGCTATCTGGGCTAAAAACCACGCTGTGTACCCGAGCTCGATGTCCGCGTAGGGTCGCGAGGGGTTGCCCCTCAGCCGACCAAAGTTTGATCGTATGGTCAGCGCTGGCCGACGCAATCATCTGACTGTCTGGGCTAATGGCAACGCCCCAAATCGGCCCGCGATGACCGTGAATGCTCTTAAACAGTTCCCCCCGCCGGTTCCAGAGCTTGATGGTGTGGTCCCAGCCCGCTGACACCAGATATTGCCCATTGGGACTGTAGGCAACGCCATACACGCGATCTCGATGACCGCGCAGGGTGCTTAGCAGTTCCCCGTTCGGACGCCAAAGTTTAACGGTTTGGTCCCAGCTGGCCGATGCAATTTCCTTACCGTCGGGGCTAAAGGCCACTCCCCAAACGCGATCTCGATGACCCTCCAGCGTCTGCAGCAGGCCCCCCTCAGACCGCCAAAGTTTAACGGTTTGATCCGAACTAGCAGAAGCTAGGGTTTGACCATCCGGGCTAAAGGCCACTTGCCTAACCCGATCGGTGTGGCCCCGCAAAACCGTCCGTAGCCGACCCTGCCAGTTCCAAAGTCGAATGGTTTTATCCCAGCTCCCGGCGGCCACGGTCTGTTGATTCAGCGCCAGCCCCGTCACTGGCCCCTGATAGCCATGGAGGGTCTGGGGAATTTTATCTAAGCGCCACAGACGCACGGTGGCGTCATCACTGCTAGAGGCCAGCACAGTGCCATCGGGACTAAAGTCAACGCTCCAGGTCCCGGCATCGTGCCCCTTTAAGGTGGTCAGCAAGGTACCGCTGCTAGTCCACAGTTTGACCGTGTTATCCCAACTGGTGGACGCTAGCTGGCG
The DNA here is from genome assembly GCA_038534515.1 of Cyanobacteria bacterium J06554_1. Classification (GTDB taxonomy): domain Bacteria; phylum Cyanobacteriota; class Cyanobacteriia; order Phormidesmidales; family Phormidesmidaceae; genus Leptothoe. The sequence continues at coordinate 16,345 of JBCAWO010000040.1, read as the reverse complement.
ACCATCGGGGCTAAACTTAACATTCCAGACCCGATCCTGGTGCCCTTCCAAGGTGATTACTTCGTTTTCGCCGGTCCCCGGACTACCGCCGCCAAGGCTGTCCGGCAGCTGCCAAAGTTTAACGGTTTGATCATCACTCGTTGATGCCAAAATTTGGCCACTGGGGTTAAAGGCCAAGCCATAGACCGGAGCCTGATGTTCCTTAAACTCCTGTAACAACCGTCCGGTGGTGGCCTCCCAGAGTTTAATGGTGTGGTCTTCACTGGCGGTGGCCAACATCAGCCCGTTGGGACTAATAACTGCCTGGGTAACACTGGCCTCATGGGCTTTAATATCTAGCAACAGATTACCGGTTCTATCCCAGAACTTTAGATGGCCATCCTCTCCACCGGTTACTAAGGTTTGGCTATCTAAGGAAATATCGACAGCATTGACCCGTCCGGCATGGCCTCGCAGGGTAACCGGGGGAGCGACCACAACCGGGATGTCGTTGTCGTAGCCCATGGGCCAAATTTTAGCCGTGGCATCGGCACTGACAGACACCAGATAGTCACTGTCGGGGCTAAAGGCAACATCCCAAACGGCATTGGTGTGGCCGCTGAGGGTGGTAATCAGCTGTCCGTCAGCATGCCAAAGCTTGAGGGTATTGTCCCAGCTAGCCGAGGCTAGATACTGACCGTCGGGGCTAAAGGTCACACCATAGACCGGGGCTCGATGCCCGCGCAGCTGATTGGCCTCGGTAATGCTTTGGAGGGTGCGATGCAGCGTTTGCTCCACCTGTTGTTTAACGCTGGGCTGTGGCACGGGCAATCGCTCTAGCTGTTTGCCAGCTCGCACCGCTTCTAGCAGCGATAGCAAACGATTATCTTGATTAAAGAGGGCATCAGAATAGTAGCTAGTGGACAGCGCCTGATTATTTTGGCTAGCTTGTTGGGTCAGCATGGTCTGCCGCGACTGCCAGTAGGCCAACATGGCAATACTGGTAATGCTGAGAAAGGCCGCCCCCATGCCAACAATTAAAAAGCGCTGCAACATCACATTTCGCTGTTGGGCCGCTAGCCGAGCTTCCAGTTCTTTTAGACGCTCGGATTCTAGGGACTGCTGTACTTCTTGACGATCAACAGCGCCGCTGTGGGCTAAAAATTTGTAGTCTAGATCGCTGAGCTGTTGATCCTTAGCCCAGTCCTGGGCCTCCACCAGGGACTGACCCCGCAGCAGCCGTGAGCGATCTTTCTGACCTGAGTTAATCCAGGCTTCAAACGCTTGGGAATAGGGGCGTAACCGGGCTAAATGATAGTCGATCCAATGGACATTAAAAATCTCTCGATAAAGCCGGTTGTGAATGTCTAACTGTCCGTTTTTTTTGATTACTAATCCCGAGAGCAACAGTTCTTCTCGAAGATGATTGTCTTCTAGGGAAAGAGACTGACCCAACAACAGTTTTTTATAGCGCCCCAGCAATCGACTAATCAGCTGGGGACGAGAGAGTAAGCGATCTTGGATGATTCTTAGATGGGGGGGTTCATCCTGGGATTCCCAGTTTCTGATCAGCTGCGATCGCACTAAACCATCCACCCAAGGTTGCTCAACATACACATCTGTCCGCGCGGCTAAACGACTGACCACCAGCTGACATAGCTTCTGGGTTAAGAACGGCTGACCGTTGGTCCAGGTCAAAATGTAATCCAGGGTTTCAACCGGGTTATTGACCGTCGGTGCCAACCAACGGCTCAGGGGCATAGCCTCTTCGAGGGTAAATCCGCTCAGTTCGATGGCGGTACCGATGTTAAAGGGCGTGCGGTTAGGGTTTTGACAGAGATCCGTAGGGGTAGCCACCCCAAACAACGCAAAACTCAGACGGCGATAGGCCGGATTATCAACCCGCTGGTTGTAGCAGTAGCGAATCAGGGTAAACAGATCGTCAGCGGCAAACGGCAGGGCCAGTACACTGTCAATCTCATCAATAAAAATAACAATCCGTTCAGCTTCTATCTGCTTTAGCACCCTATCCTTCATAAACCGCTCCAGGCGATGTACCGCCGAGAGGCTATCGCCCTGGTGCCACCATTCCTGAAAGTTGCCCCCTAGCCGTAAGCTTCGCCACAGCTCCGCTGCAATCCCCATATACCACTTTTCAGCCGTGACGTTGTCGCTGCCTAAGTTGGTTAAGTCAATGGCCGCACAGCATACACCATCCTGTTCAAGTCGGTATTTTGTTCTTACCCGCAGACTTGATTTACCAATTTGTCGGGTATTAAACACATAGCAAAACTCTCCCTGCTCCAAACTCTCATACAGGTGATCATCGGCCTGACGCTTGATGTAGGTAGGGGCCTGGGCATGGAGACTACCGCCAACTTGGTAGGAGGATAGTGTTGTTGCGGTCATGGGGGGGTGTCCTCTGGAGAAGCGGTCAGGGGGTCTGAGGTCAGGGGGCTATTCTAGAACCAGCTTAGCGACGGCGGGTGTGGCTTTTTGCTGACGAAACCTGACGGCCTGCTGGAGCAGCTGCCAGGCCTTGGGTGAGAAGACCGCTGGCAGGCCAAACGTTAGGGCGGCAGGAAACTGTTTTTGCTTGAGGGCAACGATCATCCAGTGCAGGCTGAGGTACTGGCGAATGGCCTGTAGCGTCGGCAGCTTACTTTGATGCTTTGGGCTGATGTGCTGATAAATGCGTTCCTTGATCAAAATATTAGTATCCAGACGGCGCTGTAGGGTGATTTTTTGATCATAACCACCGGGCCAAACAGTGCGATAGGCCAGACACTTATTGATAAATAGGGCATCGCCGTGGTCCGCCACCCGAATCCAGGAGTCAATGTCGTCAAAGCCGGTCATGGTCAGATCCCAGCCGCCAGATTTGAGAAAGGCATCTCGCCGCACCGCCACCTGGATCGGGGTGCCAAAGGGGACGACTTCTAGAAACATGCCGTAGTGGATGTCGGTCTGGGGGATGTAAAATATCTGACCTGGCCCCGTAGTGGGGGTGCGACTGAGCTCCTGACCCTGATTATCTACCTGGGCGGCCTGGCAGGAGCAAATCACCGCTTCAGGCCGCTGTTTGATGGCCCTGGTAATTTCTTCAATGCAGGTGGGGGCTAAATAATCATCGTCATCCACCAGCTTGATCCAGGTGCCAGTGGCGCGCTCCACCCCAGCATTTACAGCACCTGAGTGGTTGGCATTGGTGGGGTTGCGGTGGTACAGCACCTGGCTGCCCAAGCTTTCAACATAGGCCTGGGTGCCATCAGTCGAGGCATTGTCCACCACGATCACCTGGCAGGGCACGGTCTGATCGAGGGCGGTTGCGATCGCACGTTTCAGCAGCTCCACCCGGTTGTAGGTGGTAATCACAATGCTAAACGATGGCGGTTCTATATCCATGGTCCCTGGCCTCTTTGAACGCTCTCAGCTATTGTGCCAAATCCTAGTCTAAGTCTTTCAGCTCAGCCCATTTTTTCTATTTTCCAAGACTATCCTGAAGAAGGGTGTACTCTCCGTACGTTTAGTTGGTAGATGCACCCTGATGAATTCCTTGGCCCCACGGGCTAGGGAATTTTTTTTGCCTTTTTGATTGTTTTTTCAGAACATCCTGAAAAAACATGTTTTTGCCGTAGATAGGGTTGGTAGATGCACCCTGATTAAATCCTTAGTCCTTTGGGCTAGGGATTTTTTTTGTCTTTCTGACAGGCTTACTCGGTAAAACATCGCAATGTTGGGAGAGTACTCCATCAGGACTTTTTGGATGAAATTATCTCGAAGATTGGCAGCCCGGTTTAATACAGCTCGTATTTCAAAAACTGACAGGGAATCGAACCGTTATAAACCGGAATTTTCCTGGCGGTTCTGAGGCCAATACACTTCGTTAATGTTTTGTTACCGCTCAAAATATAGGCAGTCCAGCCTTTGAAGCGCTGTTTGAGAATGTCACCCATAAGTTTGTAAAACGGGGCGAGGTTTTCTGTATAACCAAGACGTTCGCCATAGGGTGGGTTGCAGATGAGGATACCGCTGTCGGCGGGGGCTTCAATGTCGGCAAAGTCAGTGTAGTTAAATTCGATGTACTCGTCGACACCGCTGTTGTCGGCATTGGTACGGGCATTGGCGAGAATATCGAGGTCGCGATCGCAACCCACCACCGGCACCCCCAGCTCGCTACGCTGTTGTTTCTTAGCTGCGGCTACCACCGTCTGCCAGAGCGTCTGATCATAATCGGGCCAAGTCTGAAAGCCAAACCCCTGACTGGTGCCCTCTCGAAACAAACCAGGGGCAATATTTAGGGTTTGTAGCACTCCCTCAATAGGCAGGGTGCCAGAACCACACATGGGGTCAAGAAACGCCACATCGCCAGACCATTCGGTTAGCTGCACCAGGGCGGCAGCTAGAGATTCTTTCAGGGGGGCTGTGCCCATGGCGGGTCGATAGCCACGGCGGTGCAGACTGCTGCCAGAACTGTCGAGACTGACGGTGGCGTTGTTGTCCTTGATGTGAACATTGATCTGCACATCGGGGATTTCGGTATCCACATCGGAGCGTTCTCCGTAGCGGTCCTGTTGCTGGTCAACAATGGCGTTTTTTACCCGGAGAGCGGTGAAGTGACTGTGGTTGAGGCGTTGATTTTTACCGGTGGCTTTGACGGCCAGCGTTTGCTCGGGTGATAGATATTGCTCCCAGTCGATAGTTTGGACACCGCGATAGAGGGTATCGCTGTCACGGCAGGGGACATGGGCTACGGTGACTAGAATGCGGAAGGACAGTCGGGTCCATAGGTTGATGGTGTAGAGGCGTTTGCGATCGCACCGAAACCCTACGCCACAGAACCCAGGTTCCACACCATCCGCACCCAGCTGTTCAAGCTCTGTTGCAGCGAGTTCTTCAAGACCACGAGCGACAGTAGCAAAGCATTGAAACATAAAAGGCCATAGACTCCTAAGCAAGCCCCACAATCATGCCTTACAAAGGCTTAGTTGCAAATACAAAAATTAGTATTTACAGGATCTCTGTCTAGTTTTTTAAATCTGGGAGAAAAAATATAGGCGATAGGTTTGAGATATTATGGTTGTTGGCAATAGCTCTCACTATGCTAGCTACTGTGCATACATAACTGCCAAACCTAGGAAAGCCATAAAGAACCTAGACAAGGGAGGCTCGGAGCTGACGAATAGGGCACTCTAGCAAGCCAGGATTGGACTTGAGACCCAAATTGCTGAAATGGTTGTAGAAATCTCATGGGATGTCCCTGAAGAAGTATCAGGAAAACGATACTGTTTTTGGTAGATAAGACTTTTTCTTCATTAAGATTTTCTCAACTTCTAGACTTTCTCAGTACTACAACAAAGGCAATCATGTATTCAAATCTGTCCTTGAAATTATCTCAGCTCTAGATTCGCCAGATGGACATAATAAGGGTATCCATCTGGCGAATCTGTTGTGTGTGCTCAATTATTTAGCGGTTGTATATTGTCATTCCCACACAATTGACTAACGGGTTCTGTGTCTTTTAATTTGAGCATACCCACCATGCTCATTGCTCTTCTTTCAACGGTTCTCAGCCGAGTAAAAAAGAATCTTGACCAACTAAAATTTCAAGAATGACACTTTTTGAGCTGGCACATAGGCCTGAAGTAAGTCAACGCGCTTTATCTGAACTTGACAGAACTTTTATGTATTATGAAGACGAGTGTGTAATACTAAGCATATTGTGTTTGCCTGTAACTAAGTTCATCTACGCTGCAACCTCTGTCTGTCACTGATGTCTTTTTGTTTTGGGGCTCTGCCAACAGTACGGTTACTGTTTGCTTCCAGAATGAGTTGAGTTAGAAAGGTTGATCAGTACAGCATTAATGAAGATTTTAAGGGTTTAAAAGCACTATTTGTTCTGAATCATTTGAGTATGACATCTAAGACTTTAGGTGATAAAGCAATTGCTGTTTGCCTACTATTACTAGATGTAAACTCGTATCTCTTTAAAGATGGGTTCACCTATCTTTTGAAGCATTTAATTACTTCAAGAGCGTAGCAATTGAGTTGTGTGTATTGTTCTTGACAGGATGAATTAATTGCACGTTAGGACTGATGTCTATTTAAGACAATAGATATAGCTGATGGTGAAAGCCATGACGGTGAAGCCTTTCAGTATATCTCTCCACATAATCTGTATGCTTGTTAGCTGCAGATAAATTTGACACAACTAATTTCTTAAGAGAGCACACAACATGGAATTAGATATGCATGGTGACATGTTATCGACTCATTCTGATATGTCAGACAATCATAACATGGGTGATCACAACAGTCAGAGTATGAATAGCCAAAGTGGTAATCATGGATCACAACAGCATGGCCATTCTCAAGAACGCCCTGGAACTGATATGGGACTTGGTGTAGACGGATTGTCAAGCAATCCGGCTGATCATTTCAGCGGTCATGGTGCCCCCAACGATCCAGCTGCCACAGCTAAGCAAGGTGAACATCAGAAGATATTTAGCTCTATTGAAGCGCACCTGATTGATAACTCGTCAAGAGTGCATCGTGCGATCTCATCGGGCTCCTGGTTTGATCCCAATACTTGGGAGGGTGGCAAAATTCCCAAAGATGATGCGATGGTCTATATCCCTGACACTGTGGATGTGGTCTACGACAGTACTGCTGATTACGAATTAGACATTGTCTATGTCAAGGGTGGCCTGAAATTTGCCACTGATGTGGATACCAAGATAGTGGTTGATAGCATTATCACATCGAGTAGTAGCGCATTGACGATTGGGACTGAAGATAATCCTGTAGAGGCTGATGTATCTACGGAAATCATTATTCGTTCAGATGGTCAGCCTGTTGATAAACGTGCGTGGGATCCCGGTCAGTTTTCCAAGGGGATTGTTACCCACGGATCCGTAGATATTTTTGGAGCGTCTAAAACCTCGAAACGGGCTCTGGCTAAAGATGCTCAGGCAAATGATACCGAGCTGCTACTAAAGGGCTCTCCCCAGGGTTGGCAGGTGGGTGACACCATTGCACTGGCCGGTACTTATATCGATCCTAAGGGGTCAGATAAAAACAATACTCGCTACCACGATGAAGAGCTAGAAATTACCGGGTTAACAGACAATGGCGATGGCACCGTTTCCGTTCGCTTTAAGAACCTGGAGAATGGTTCAAATAAGCTGCGTTTCGATCATACCCGCCCGGATACAGGTGCTAATAGGGCAGAACTCAATATTTATGCTGCTAATTTAAGTCGAAATATTCAAGTGTCTTCAGAGGCTGGAGAAGCCTCTATGGCCCAGAATGGTGGGGATGTGCATACTCGTGGCCATGTAATGTTTATGCACAATCCAGATGTGAGAGTGCATAATGCGGCCTTTATTGATCTGGGTCGGTCAGATAAAGCACTGCTGGCTGACAGCAAACAAAATGCAAAAGGTCGTTACAGCATCCATTTTCACCGTACGGGAGCTGAAGATATTACGCAACAACCTTCGGAGGCTGTTGGTATCGTAGTTAAGGGCTCTCCTGGCTGGGGTATTGTGCATCACCAGGCCCATCTCAATCTGTTGGACAGTGTTGTTTATGAAACAGTAGGGGCAGGTATTGTTGCTGAAGCTGGTGATGAGATTGGTATCTGGCAAGACAATCTGGTCTTAAAGGTTACTGGCCAGACGGTTGCTGCTGGTGACAGCAATCAGGGCCTAGATTTTTGGAACCCTGGTAACCCGAACAGCAATATTGATATTGACCCTAACAGTACACTGGCATTTGACTTTGGCCGGACTGAGGCCTATTGGGTACAGGGGGCTGGGCAAATTGTTATTGAAGACAATACTGCTGCCAGTGCTGCCACTGCCATCACATTCTTTGCCGATAGTTGGGAGCTCTCTAATAAAGATGCTCGCACTGTGGCCGTGGGCAATCTGAGGGTGCGCAAGGAAGATGGCACTATTGTTAAAACAGATGCCTACAATGCATTAAAGTCGGCTGGTTTTAGTGATAGCGATCGAATTGCCATTGGTGCGGCTCCGCCTAAAGGGGTGAATGGCTTTGAGGGGAGTAATCTAGAAAATGGTGCCGTATTCTGGCTGGTTCAGCGTAATCCAGATGGGGACGCTGATCTGAATCCTATTTTTGTCACTGACGATGCAGATGTGCGAAAGCATGAAGCCCGCGTCGGTGTCAATGATTTAACGTTTTGGGGAGTCACCCAAAATGGTATCTTGTTGCAGGATAGCTCCGCCATTGATTTTAATGACATTACGGTCATTGGCGATGGTTCTGTTTCCCGTGAAAATGGCCCTACTTATTCCTTGGACGATATCAAAGGTGTCGCTTTAGGTGAAGCTGGTTCAAGCGATATCACCGTTAAAGGATTAAATGCCGTAGGCTTTGAGGATAAACAGGTACGGCTGTCATTTGGTCCAGACTTTACGGATAAAACCTATGTCGGCACTGCTGGCCAGGATGTGTTGGTAGCAGAGAAGGGCACTCTCTCCAACGACTTTATGTCAGGCGGTGCCGGAGATGATTTCCTGCGGGGCCATGGTGGTAATGATGTGCTGTACGGTGGCGATGGAGATGATGTTATTATCGGTTCTTTTATTCGCGCCAAAGATATCCTTGAGGCCCAAACTGACCTAGGTGTGGATCGCGATGTCATGATTGGCGGCAAAGGAGATGATCACTTTTTGGTCAATGGTGAGTCTCCTTGGGTTGACCGCATCTTTGGTGGTGAAGGCTACGATACCATTCAAATCATGGGTGGAGGTATTTATGGTGCTGCCTTTAGCCGCTTTAGTGCCTATGAACAATCCATTGAAGCGATCGGCCCCCAGCAAGGTGATCCCTTCTGGAAGTTTACGGGTACTGATACTGCCGATCACCTTGATTTTAATGGCTTAGTCTTTCAGGCAGTGGTGGACTTTAATGCCTTGGGTGGAGATGATCTTTATCGGGGTGTGGAACAAGATGAAGGTGTCTATGGCGGTGAAGGGAATGACTGGATCTCTGGGATGGGAGGAAATGACCATCTAATTGGAGAAGAAGGAAATGATATTCTACGCGGTGATGCTGGTCGTAACTGGCTAGAAGGCAATAGCGGTCAAGACACATTCCAGGCCGGTAGCGAGGGTGTTCAAATTCTCCGTGACTTTAACCCCTCGGAAGATCGTATCGAAATTGCGGCCCCCAGTGTGAAAACGGTGGGTGATCTCAAGGTTTCAACAATTGTTTGGAATCCTGATAATGAGAAAGATGGCTATGTCAGCTCACGCAATAATGAGAAAGCACTCTATATTACGTGGGGAAATAACAAAGCTCCTGGTAATGATAGCTTTGTGACTCCCTACGAGCTGAATGGTACAGGCATTGTTGTTCAGGGGGTTACTGACTTTGGCGCAATTCGCGATCGCATAAAAATATCAGAACGTTTGAACGCGCCTGTTATGGACTTTACCCATCCAGTATGGACGCCTGATCTACCCGCGGATATTGACCCAGCTGATTTAGCTCCCGGTTTAGATCCACGTCGATTAGTCGATGACGTAAGCGGTCCACAAACAGCTGCCGACCTTGGGTTAACCGATACTACAGGTTATTACGTATTGCGAGCCTCAGATGGTGAACTAACAACCGACGGCAATGCATCACTGCATACGTCTCGTGACATCCTCTCATCGAAGCAAACCGGTGGCAAACCTGTTTATGGCATTGGTGATGATGAGAACAATATGATTTACGGTCTTGATAATAGTAACGATATCCTTATCGGTGGCGATGGGGATGATGTGCTTGAAATGGAGACCGGGTTTGATATTGCCATCGGTGGGGCCGGAGATGATGTAATTCGCAATGGGGCCCGCCTTAACCCAGGGCAATTTGAAGAGGCCAATATTGATATGCCAGACCAAATCTATGGTGGTTCTGGCTATGACACATTAGTTCAGTCTAGAGTCCTTGGATTGCTTAGATTTTCACGTGCAGAAAACAGTATTGAAGAAATCCACGCTAGGCAAATTGTGGGTTCAAATGGCCCAGGTGGAGACGATAACACCTTAGATTTCCGAGGGGTGGCGATCAAGCCACGCAATGGAGAAGGTGTGGATGAGCTAATTGATATTGATGGTCGTACTGGGGATGACATCATTTACGGTAACGATGCCAATAACAATATCTTTGGTAGCGAAGGTCAAGACTTTATCTCAGGAGAAGGCGGCCGCGATATGTTAGACGGAGGCGCGGGGAATGACACCTTGCGTGGTGGTGCTGGTTCAAACTTGATAACCGGTGGCGGCGGTGCCGATACCTTTGAAGTAGACCGTAATGAAAATACAACCATTGAGGACTTTACCCCTGGCACGGATTCCCTCAGAGTGACATCTTCTGTTCTCGATGTGAGACGTATCGTTGAACCTGGCGCGAGAAAGAAAGATCCAGATATCATCTCAACTGAAATAGTGTTGGAAAATGGTTCCACGATTCGATTAGTTGAGGTGGATCCAAATCAATTTAAGCTAGCAGATGTTGAATTGGTATCGAAGTTTGAGAATCCTGATGGCAGTGGCCCTGCCCCCAAACCCGAACCGGAGCCTCAGCCCGAACCGGAACCAGAGCCCAAACCGGAACCAGAGCCAGAGCCCGAACCGGAGCCCAAACCAGAGCCCGAACCAGAGCCCGAACCAGAACCAGAACCAAAGCCGCAACCAGAGCCCGAACCTACAGAGACATTGTTGAGATTCGAATTGGTGAACGCCGATACTGATGAAGTTGTTGAGGGCTATGAGAACTTAGAGCCTGGTTCCGCAATCAATCCCAGCAATCTGAACTTGACGCAATTCAATCTCGCTGTGCGCGTCAATGCAGCTCATCCACAGGCTGATGCCGTTAAAAGTGTGAAATTTGAGTCTAACTTAGGCAATCGGATTGAAAGTGTTGAACCCTATGCCATATTTGGGGATAAGGGGGGAGACTTTAAGGGTAAACTCTTGAGTGAAGGAGATTATACTGTCAAGGTTACAGCCTACACCAAGAAGAATGGGAAGGGAGATGCGATCGCATCCATTAGTCTGGACTATACAGTTGTTGACACCCCAACTACTCCAGCTCCTGAACCTGATCCCAATCCAATACCAGACCCCATTGTTGAAAAACCTCCAGCCCCTAGTCCAGATCCTGTTGATCCAGACCCTATTATTGAAAAACCTCCAGCCCCTAGTCCAGATCCTGAAGTACCAGGTGATAGCCCCGCTCCACCAGACACACCCAATAGCCCCCTTGGAAACAACGGTCTGTTCCTGAACTTCAATCGGATTGCAGTCAGTGCTGATGGCAACGGCGACCCGGATGATATCGGTGCAACGCCAGCTGGGTTAGCTATGTTGGCCCAAACTGATTTACAAGACAGCCTGGTACACTATCACGTCAATTCTCAAGTGTGGCAAAAACCCACAAATCCCAGAAATCCCAAAATGGTAGAAAGTGCCTTTGGGAGTGCTGAGCGCATGGGATTTGATCAAAATGTCTTCTTTGATGCCCTCACCGAATACCAGGCCGACGGTCCAAATAATGCCGCCACCCAGCATCTAGCAAATGCTATCAACACGTCCACTGCCGATGATCAACTTTTGATTATCGGGGCAGGTCCTATGGAAGTTATCTACCAGGCAGTAAAATTGGCCACCCCACAAAAGCGAGCCTTCGTAAAAGTTCTTTCTCATTCCAGTATTAATGATAAAAACACTGGTGATGGCAGCGGCAACACCCGTACTGACATTGAAAAGCTAGGTGTTGAATATATCGACATTCGAGATCAAAACCGTGGCTTTAGTACTAAACGAGAGTTTGGCCCCTGGTCCTGGATGCAAAATGCTAACTCCAACTGGCAATGGGTTTACGAACGCATGCAAGCAGCCAATAAAGCTGACATCTCAGATGCGGGGATGATATATTACACCCTTACAGGAGATGAAAATGGAGATATTAATAAGCTGCGAGACTTTATAGATTCACGGCCCTTAGAGCCTTCAGCTGCAGGTAGAGCTTCGGCACTACTTGAGTTAGAAACTGCCCTAAGTAATACTCCAGACGCACCTCAATCTTCCCTATTCAGCTTCACTGCAGTCTTATCAGTTGAAGGTACCACTGGTGATGACAATCTCAATGGTACTAATAACAGTGAAGTCCTTTATGGACGCGCGGGTAACGACATTCTGACTGGAGTAGACACTATATCTGCTAACCCAGGTGCAGGAGAGATTGATGTACTCTTTGGTGGAAATGGAGCAGATACCTTTGTGATAGGTGATGCAACTAATCTCTACTACATCAATGGAGACGCAGCATCCGCAGGGACAGATGACTACGCCTTGATTAAAGACTTCAATCTGGCTCAAGGTGACACTATTCAGTTGATGGGTAGTGCTGATAACTATAGCCTGTCTACGATTGCTGGTGGCATTAGCATATCCTCAAAGACAGGGAAGTCGTCGGATCTGGTTGCAGTTGTTGAAACAAATGAAATCAACAGCCTCGACAGCAACCCATTCATCTTTGTCTAAGCCGGGACACCATAATGTCCTGGCTTAGACAAACTAGAACAACTATCAGGGGCTCTACCATCGTCTGGTGTACATAGTTGACGATAATTTTCTATCACCTGCATGTTACTCATAACATTTATATGGCTACTATCACTGTTACCTCAAATGCAAATCAGGGCAGCGGATCATTAAGGGAAGCCATCTCAATAGCTAAGGATGGAGACACCATCAAATTTGCTAAGAATCTTGCTCAAAAGACAATTACCTTAACGACAGGACAGCTTATATTAGGTAAGTCCATTACCCTTGATGGGCAAAATGTACCGGGACTGACTATTAGTGGCAATCGTTCTAGCCGTGTTTTTCAAATAGAGAAGAATATCGATATCACAATAAAAGACCTCAGGATTGCAGAAGGCAAAGTTAATAGTGAAGGCGGTGGTATTCGTGCTCGTCAAGGCAGTTCACTTACATTAGTCAATACTCAAATTGAGAATAATGTTTCAGAACTAGGCGGTGGACTGCGTCTGGGTCACCTTGCCAAAGCCACCATTATTGATAGTGAGTTTAAAGGAAACAATGGCACATTAACTGCCAATAAAGCTGGATTTAGTGCGGGTGCAATCTCCACAGATTCTCGAGCTGAGCTTATTATTCAAGGCACAAAATTTATCGAAAACCAAGGCTTTAACGGTGGTGCAATTTATGCGTATTCCACCACTAAGTTTGAAATTGAAGATGCTATTTTTGAGGGCAATACAGCCAAAAATAAAGCTGGAGGAGGGGCCATTTTTACAGATGGTATAAATCCTTTTGGGCCCCAAGATCTTTCTGCTGGTGGTATACTCCGCATTAGCAACAGCCGCTTTGAAAACAATCAAACTGATGGAGGTGGTGGGGCCCTCTTTCTGTTTGGTTATGGTCAAGACAAAACGATTGTTAAAGATAGCGTTTTCATTGGTAATACAGCCAATGAAAACGGCAATGGCATTGCCCGTGGTGGAGCCATTCAGTCCAACATGGAACTGGCCATTCAAAACTCCACATTTTCCGACAATACCTCTGAAAAGCAGGGTGGTGCTCTGTGGCTCAATTCCAAACGGCCAGTTGAAATCATCAATAGCACCTTTTCCGGTAATGAGGTAATTGGTGATGCTGGAGGAGCTATGTTCCTCAATACCAAATCCACTCCTGTAGATATTATCAACTCAACCATTGTTAATAACTCTGCGGGTCGTGCCAATGGGGCGCTCTGGTACAGCAAAAATCATGCAGTTACCCTAACCAACTCAATTGTTGCCTTTAACATAGCTAAACAAGATTCTCGTCAGAACCAGGTTGGGTTTCAGGCCTTTGATGGAGGCGGAAACCTTGAATTTTCCCAAGATAAACGTTCTATGCGTGTATTGTCAGGCAGTTTGGTGGCTGATCCAAAACTGACTCCTTTAAAGAATGTTGACGGCATCCTAGTTCACGCACTACAGACCGATAGTCCTGCCATTGATACAGGTATACGTGCAGGAGCCCCTAATACAGATCAACGAGGATTTCAAAGAGATTCTCAGGTAGATATTGGTGCGTTTGAACACGATGCATCACTCATTAATAACAGTAACAACACCTCACAAGCTCTAACACCAATATCCAGTCCAAGCCCATCTATACCCGTTATATCTGATATCCCAGGAGATTCACCCATGAATAATTCCATAACTGATTTGGCATTAGATTTTGACCGTATTGCAGTTAGTGCAGATGGTAACGCTGATCCAGACGATATTGGGGCAACTCCTGCTGGATTAGCTATGTTGGCCCATGCTGGTTTGCAGGACAGCTTGGTCCACTATCACGTTAATTCTCAGGTTTGGCAAAAAGCAACCCAAGCTAGAAATGCCAAAATGCGCGATAGCGCTTATGGAAGTGCTAGCCGTATGGGGTTTGATCAAGAACTGTTCTTTGATGCCCTGATCGAATATCAAGCCGATGGGCTTGATAACGCAGCTACCGAGCATCTGGCACAGGCCATTAATGCTTCGTCCGCTAATGATCGACTTTTGATTGTTGGTGCTGGACCAATGGAAGTGATTTATCAAGCAGTGAAATTAGCAGATCCAGAGAAGCTAGAGTACGTAGAGGTACTTACCCATTCCCACGTAAATGATAAAAATACTGGAGATGGCAGCGGTCATACCCGTACTGATATTGAAGCGCTGGGCGTTGACTTCATTGATATTCGAGATCAGAATCGAGGGTTTAGTACAAAAAAAGACTTTGAGCCTTGGTCATGGATGAAAAATCATCCTAATCAAGATTTGCAATGGGTATATGAACGCATGCAAGCCGGTGGCAAAGCGGATATTTCTGACGCTGGTATGATTTATTATGCTCTCACAGGTGATCCTGAAGGGGATATCAGCGATTTACAAGACTTTTTTGGCAGTACGACTGCTCCATCGCCAGAGCCAACTCCATCACCAATCCCTCTGCCAACTCCACCAGGTCCTGTACCAGGTCCTGTACCAGGTCCAAATATTGCTGATATTGAAGGAACTATTAATGACGACATTCTGAAAGGGACCAATAAGAGTGAAATCATTCAAGCCTTACAGGGAAAAGACATTATTAACTCTAAAGGAGGTAATGACTTCGTGTATGGGGGGTTAGGTGATGATGAAATTGATGGTGGCAGAGGCAATGATAATCTCTTTGGTGCTTCAGGGAATGACTATTTAGAAGGTGGACGACATAATGACACGTTGTATGGAAATGAGGGGAATGACTTGCTCGTTGGCGTAAAAGCTAAATCTGGGAAACCAGGCAAAGGAGAGATAGATGTGCTCGTTGGAGGAGACGGCGCAGACACATTTGTATTGGGTAACAAGTCTAAAGTCTACTATGTAGACGGTGATGCTACGTCTAGTGGAGAAGAAGATTACGCTTTGATCAAAGACTTTAATCTAAGTCAAGGAGATATAATTCGACTATCTGGCGAAATTGGTAACTACACAATATCAGGGGTGGCTGGTGGTGTTGGCATCTATTCCAATCAATTCGGCGTAGATGAAATGATTGCTGTTGTTGAAACGGATAATATTAGCGATCTCAACAATAGTGCATTTCAATTTGTTTAGGCTTCTCATTATTTATGGTGTCATCGGTCCCATTTGGATAGGTCTGATGCGTCTAAGTTCGAGTGGAGAAGCTTTTCATACAGCCTCTTAGAATTCAAGGACAGCTAGGGCATAATTAAGTGTTGTGGGATGGATGTTTCAACGAGGTTTCAGGCCTCCGGGGAAACAAGTCAGCAAAGCGTTGATTGACCCAGGCGACTCTGAGAATCAACAGATGCTTAAGGGCACCTCTATTTATTTATTTTTTTAGAAAATGAATAAATAGAGGTGCCCACAATTATTTCTCTGTTTGATGTGTTTGAGGATTTCGAGGATGCAGACATAGATTTGCCTATGCATGGTTCAAAACCGAGTGCTTGCATATGGGGGGTGGTCAAAGATATTTTTCCTAGGAGTGACTCTGAGCCGAGCGCCACGCTAATCTGAGTTTGTCAGTCAGATTAGCCTCCCAACGCTTTTCAAAGCTCATCACCGTAGCAGCTTGGACAGTATGATAGGACCTTTCCATAGAGGAGATTACCCAGGATGACAAGGGTTGCGCTGAGCGTGATATATCCTTTTCCCCTGCATCGAATCATGCTTACATCTTAGGCCCCATTGGGTATCGCTTGAGTTATAACTATTTCTGGTGTACGAGATAGGAGATAAAAAAAGGCGTATCCTTCTGGACAAGCAAGTACCAGAACG
>JBCAWO010000039.1:0-48528 GCA_038534515.1 Cyanobacteria bacterium J06554_1 | reverse complement strand
ATATACTTTTCATCTCTAAGCCCGGGTCATGTGCCCTCAAATTTGTATACCAAAGAGGGGCGGCTTCATAAGCATTTACTTAAATGGAACGGTGTTGGTTCGCCCTATGCTGTGGTGCTTGTGTAAGCCTATGTGATTGGTTTAGCTATCCTTAGCTCGGAGGTTGTTGTTCAGCTTTGTGCGGTTTGGCAACGACGTTCTTTGAGCTGAGCATAAGACTTTCTCGGCTGCGGTCGGGGATAGCTTGAGATGATGCTAGGCCGTAGGTTTATAAAAGCTGGTGATGGGTAGGGCTTGGCAACAAAATCAGGCTTCTGTTCTCATTTGCTGATATCTATATACGGTTCTGGGTAATTTATCTAGATCTGGGCTCTGTTAATCCCGAGGAAGTGGGGTAGATTGACAGGCTTGGGGTTTGCGATCGCAACACATTCCTGGGTGGGGAAATGTTTTGCGCTGGCTAGGATCATGCCCCGAAGCGTATTAAAACCACCAATAGCTTGTGGTGTCTGCTGGCCTCATTAGGCCTCATTAGAGGAGAGCACACATTGCTGGGTATGATTGATGGCATCTTTCTAATAGCACCCTCTTGCTCGATGCTCATCGAGGGTTAGTCTTTACTGCAACATCAGGGGTAATTTTTTCTATGGCAATATCTCTAACCAATCAATGCGTTCTCATTACCGGAGCTAGCAGCGGCATCGGCACATCCTGCGCTCGATTCTTTGCCCAAGCCGGTGCCAGACTTATTTTAGCCGCTCGCCGTAAAGAGAAGCTCCAGGCACTATCAGACGAATTACAACAGCACTATCAGACCCAAACGCTGCTGCTGTGCGTAGATGTCCAAGATGCTCAAGCCGTCATGGCCGCCATTGAAGGCCTACCAGCAGACTGGCAGGCAATTGAAGTATTAATTAACAATGCCGGGCTGAGTCGAGGTCTAGAAAAACAGTATGAATCTCCACTCCAAGATTGGGAGGAAATGGTCGATACCAACGTTAAAGGGCTGCTGTATGTTACCCGGGCCGTTGTTCCAGGTATGGTAACCCGAGGCCAGGGCCACGTGGTTAATATTGGCTCCATTGCAGGTCGACAGACCTATGCTGGCGGCAGTGTCTACTGCGCCACTAAGGCAGCCGTAAAGTCATTGTCAGAAGGGTTAAAAATAGACCTGCTAGGTACCCCTGTGCGGGTGACCAACATTGAACCTGGGTTAGTGGAAACGGAATTTAGCAATGTGCGGTTTCGAGGGGATACCGACAAAGCCAATTCTGTTTATACGGGCATGACACCACTCACCCCCGATGACATTGCTGACACTATTTTGTTTGCGGTCACCCGACCGGCCCATGTCAATATCAGCGAAATCTTTGTCATGCCCACCGATCAGTCTTCTGTCGCCCACATTCATCGAGAACCAGCATGACAATGGAGCTGATCATTGTCGTCACCACGTTTGGGGCAGCCCTGATCCAGGGAGTGACAGGGTTTGGATTTGCCCTGGTGGCTATGCCAATTCTGTCTGGATTAACCAGTATCCAGACGGCTGCTCCCCTGGTGGCATTAACCACGTTAACCAACAACCTCATACTGTGTATTTACTACCGTCAATCATTTGATCGCCAGGTGGTCACAAGTCTGTTATCAGGGTCAGTGATCGGGATTCCCATCGGGTTTTTAGCCTTAGGTTATATTCCAACCGCGTTGATGTTAGTTGTTCTTGGCACCATCATTGTCACCTATTCACTCTATTCCTTAGTCAGCCCGACGGTACCGGTTTTGAAGTCTAAACTGTGGGCCTATGGTGCTGGATTTGTGTCGGGAATTTTGCTAGGTAGCTTTAACCTACCTGGCCCGCCGATCATTTTGTATGGCAGCAGCCAGCGCTGGTCACCGGAAAAATTCAAAGGTAATCTCACCAGTTTTTTCTGGGTGAGTGTAGCAATTGTTGTTCTGGGCCATGGCTTTCAAAATCGAATTTCAGCGGACATTGTTCGTCAGTTCTTGATTGCCGTACCTAGTTTAATGTTGGGATTATTCTCAGGCGTTGCCTTAGCCAAGAAATTTGATCCTAGCTTTTTTCGGAAAATAATCACAATTTTGCTAACAATAATCGGCATACGTTTAATTATCTCTGGAATAAATTCATGAGTATTAACTAGAGTAAATTGATTCTAAACATGTGATTTTAGAGGTTGTATGAAAAACGTTCAAATGTATCGAAATTCGGGAGTAGGAGAGCCCATCTATGAGTGAATAACGCTTTCAAAGCATCTTCTGAATACAGGGTTTAGGGCGTTGCTGACCCTTGAGATGATTTTATCTGCAAGATACCGTCCGATAGAATGTCTAACCGGTCGGTGCATTCTCTAAATCAGCAACGGCAATCTTAGATCTATTGCATGTTTTCTATGCATAAAGTTTCGTGCTCTAAATTTATCTTCCATCAAAACCAGTCTTATTTATTACTAATAAAAGCTTTTATTAGATCGTATGTAAATATACAGAAGAGACCTTTTGACTACCTTTATTGTGTGAGCATTGAAGACGTTTGCTTCGCGATGAAAGAGATTTAGGTCTAGTTTTTTGAAAAGTGCTCTTTCGCTTTAAGGACCCTTTTAATGTTTGCTAGTTTGAGTCCAGAAAAAACAGATTTAGGCAAGATGGATGCCGAATCACTTTGGCATCCGCTGGTGCAGCACAAGCCATTTTCTCAAAAACCTCCCAAGTGCATGGCGCGGGGTGTGGGCTGCCACGTAACAGATACGAATGGGGTTGAGTATTTTGATGGGATCTCAGGGCTGTGGTGTGTAAACGTGGGCTACGGTCGCCAAGAGCTGGCGGAGGTAGCCTATGAACAGATGGTGGATCTGGCCTATTTTCCGCTCACCATGAGCCATGAGCCAGGGATTCGTCTGGCCTACAAACTATTGGAGCTGCTGGGTTATGAGGGAAAAGTATTTTTCTCGACCAGTGGTTCAGAGGCCAATGAAACAGCCTTTAAGATTGCCCGCCAGTACCATGCCCAAACAGCACCGGCTGGTTCAGGTCCGCGCTATAAAATAATTTCTCGCTACCGGGGGTATCACGGTCATACCATGGGGGCCTTGAGTGCGACGGCACAGGCTGAGCGCAAGCTAAAGTACGAGCCCCTGGTCCCCGGCTTTTTCCATGTGAGCCCGCCCTACCACTATCGATTTGGTAATGGACAGCCAGAGGATGTTTATAATGCGGCCTGCTTACAAGAATTAGAACAGACTATCCTCTACGAGGGAGCTGAATCTATTGCGGCGGTAATTGTTGAGCCGATTATCTCAGGGGGTGGGGTAATTGTGCCCCCAGAGGGATATTTGCGAGGGGTGCGAGATATTTGCGATCGCACCGGCATTCTCCTAATCTACGACGAAGTTGTCAACGGTTTTGGCCGCACCGGAAAAATGTTTGGCCATCAGCACTGGGGAGTGGAGCCCGACATTATCTCCTTTGCCAAGGGCCTCACCAGCGGCTACATGCCCCTTTCCGCCACAGTGGTCAAACAGTTTATCTTCGAAGCCTTTTTAGATGACCCCGGCAGCGACAGCCATTTTCGTCACGTTACCACCTATGGCGGCACCCCTGTCTGCACTGCCGTCAGCCTTAGAAGTATAGAAATTTTAGAACGAGAAAACCTCTGTGAGCGGGCGGCTGAGATGGGTGACTATCTCCTAGGTAAGCTACAGCGACTGCTGGAGCATCCCAACGTGGGCGACGTCAGGGGAAAGGGTTTGTTACTGGGGGTAGAGTTGGTAAAAGATAAAGTCAGCAAAGAGCCCTTAGCAGGCGACGCCGTTGCTTCAGTAACCAAGTATTGCATGGGTAAACAGGTGCTCATTGGTCGCAATACAAACACAATTCCCGGCTTTACCAACGTATTGATTTTAGCGCCACCATTGGTCATGAACCGAGAAGAGGCCGACCGCTTAGCCGACACTCTCCACGAAGCAATTTTCGCCTTGCCAGAGTCCTAACATTATCCAGTTTTTGAAAAAAGTACCAAAAGGAGAAAAAAATCAAACCTCAGCTTCATCCTTTATAAGGTAAAAGATTAGGTCTTTAATCTCCTCGCATAAGCCGCCAAACCCCCAACTTTGGGGGCTTCGTTCACCCCTTCATAATCAACCCCGCCGTACCCCCCAACTTAATGCCACTAGGAATAACTCAGTACGTTGGGTTGTAGGGCGGCGTTCCGGCTCTGCCCAGGGGAAGCCCCATTTGCGATTGCTCATATACTTCCGAAAAGGGAACTCGGAGGGACCCCAAGCAACATCTTAAAGCACCCCATCAACATTCCAGGCTACGCCCTCTACACAACCCTCTAGATACAATCCCCCTAACTCAACTGAAACCCTCCTCAATCACGTTTCATTAAACCGCAAACCAAAAAGTTTTCCACCAAAATCTCTCATTCGGAGTAAATTTCCATGAAAAAACCAATGTTCAGATTAAAACACTATCTCTACGGTCTTGCCTTTTTACTGATCTTTTTACCCCAAGTAGCCTTTGCCCAAGACGATGTCGCCCCCGTTGGCTTTCTGGGGTCCATCGAAGCCGCTGTGCAAAGTGTAGTTGATGTGCTCAATCTCATCTTCTACTTCAAAGTCGGTGGCGAAAATGGTATGCCATTTATTGTTCTTTGGTTGGTCATTGGCGCTATCTTTTTTACCTTCCGGCTTAAGTTTATCAATGTTCGTGCCTTCAAACATGCCATCGATGTGGTGCGGGGAAAATATGACAGCGAAGAAGATGAAGGGGATGTTTCCCACTTTCAGGCCCTGGCAG
The DNA here is from genome assembly GCA_038534515.1 of Cyanobacteria bacterium J06554_1. GTDB lineage: Bacteria > Cyanobacteriota > Cyanobacteriia > Phormidesmidales > Phormidesmidaceae > Leptothoe. The sequence goes on along the minus strand of JBCAWO010000039.1, from coordinate 43,710 downwards.
CCGCTCTCTCTGGCACAGTAGGGATTGGTAACATTGCTGGTGTTGCGATCGCAATTCGTCTGGGGGGCCCCGGAGCCGCATTTTGGATGACCATGGCGGGCTTCCTGGGGATGTCGAGTAAATTTGCCGAATGTACTCTCGGGCAAAAGTATCGTGTCATTAAACCCGATGGCACCGTGGGCGGTGGTCCCATGTACTACCTGTCCCGTGGGTTGTCGGCCATGGGCTTAGCCCCCGTGGGTAAGGCGTTAGCGGTTATTTTTGCCGTGCTCTGTGCCATCGGTAGTTTAGGCATTGGCAACATGTTTCAGGCAAACCAGGCCTTTGCCGCTGTCTCTAATGTGTTGCCATTTCTCAACGGGCTGAGCTGGCTGTTTGGTATTGTTTTAGCCCTGGTTGTCGGGCTGGTGATCCTGGGTGGCATTGAACGAATTGGCGCTGTTGCCGGTGTGCTAGTACCGGCCATGGCAGTGATTTATGCCCTGGCCTGTCTCTGGGTCATGCTAGTGAAACTGCCTGAGGTACCGGGGGCGATTGGCACCATCATTGCCACGGCCTTTAACCCTGAGGCTGTGGCGGGTGGAGCCGTGGGGGCAATCGTCATTGGCTTTCAGCGGGCGGCCTTCTCAAATGAAGCCGGGTTGGGGTCAGCGGCCATTGCCCACTCGGCAGCCAAAACAGATGAGCCGATTCGAGAGGGGATTGTAGCGCTGCTAGAACCTTTTATTGACACCATGTTTATCTGTAACCTGACGGCAATTGTAATTGTTCTCACGGGAGTATACGCAGACCCAACAGCTGCAGACCTGAATGGAGCCCAGCTGTCTGCGGCCTCGTTTGAGACAGTGATTAGCTGGTTCCCCTACGTGATTGCGGTGGCCGGATTTTTGTTTGCGTTGTCCACCATGATTTCCTGGAGCTACTATGGTCAACAATCCTGGGCCTATCTCTTTGGGGATGGCACCGTCAACATCTACAAAGGGATCTTTCTGTTCTGTGTTTTTGTAGGTGCCGTTGTTAACCTGGGGCCAATCTTAGATTTCAGCGATATTATGGCCCTAGCCATGTCCCTGCCAAATCTGTTGGGCTGCTTCTTGATGTCAGGGCTGATTGCGAGAGAGTTAGCTAGCTACATGGACCGTCTGAAGTCAGGTGAAATGTTGCCAGAGACTCAAATCGCCCCAGAAACCGTATTGCGGAGGTAAGTAAGATGAGTTGGCTTAAACGAAAATCTGTTCTCATTCCCATTGATTTTTCTGACCTGTCTTATCAGGCCCTGGGACCTGCTAAAGAGTTAGCCGCTGATGTTTCATCTTTGAAGCTAATTCATGTGCTAGCCCCCTTGCACCCGGCGGACCCGGCGGCCATGTGGGATACGATCAGCGATGACGATCGCAAGGACAAGGTCCGAGCGTTTACCCACAAAAAACTGGGCGAACTGGGATATGGCGATATTCCCATTCAGGTGGTGATTGGGGATACTACGTCAAAAATTGTGGACTATGCCCAGGAGATAGATGCTGACTTAATTGTGATGCCATCCCACGGACGTAAAGGCGTTAGTCGGTTTTTAATTGGGTCTGTGGCTGAACAAGTAATACGTTTGTCGCATTGTCCGGTTTTGATTCTTAAATAGCGGCGTTGTTGCTTCTCGAGAAGATTTTATTGGCAACGGGCTGACCCACAGCATGGCTCACCAATCGGTGCACCACCATAGTTCCCATAGCGCACAGGGTAAATGTTGCTACACGCGATGCCCGGTGCGCTTTTCTATGGTTTAGATTAACCACTCCTGTGGGCTCTCTATGGGAGATTACGATGTAGCTGCCCTCGATCTGGTCGCTTTTTTAACTGTCCACCTAACGGACAGTGCCATGGCCTAATTTTTTTATCTTACAAATTAAGTCACATTGGCAACAATGAAAGCACCTCAATGGTTTCAGACTGTAGTACTGTGTCTGGGCAGCGCGGCCCCGCTCATGTTAGGAACCCCTGCCCTGGCGGCGGATGATGTCACCTTATCCTACGGGCTGCTCGAGCTATCGGTTTCGGTTTCGTCGTTAGAAGCCTATGCCTATGACAATGAAATTGATGACGAACTAGCGTTTTATCTCGACTTTCTGAGTGACAAGGAAAAAGCAGACCTGCGGACACTCCTGACCACCTCTGCGGAGTTAAGTCCGGTCACTCTTTCCCAGGTACTCTACTCGCCGTTGGGGGAAACCTGGCTGGGTCGCTTGGGAGACGTGATTCAAACTGAGTCGTGGCAAAACGGGGCGCGGGGACTGCGGGGAGCTTTGATTTTGGCCGCGACCGATGAAGCAGGGCTGACGCTGCTAAATGTGATGCGACGATTTCCCACGCCAACCCTGCGGATCAACTCGGTGGAGATCTTGAATGTGGTCAATACGGTGGTGGATTTATTGGAGGAAACGGACGCTGCGATCGCAACCCTACAGACCCAGACCAACAGCGAAATTGCCGTTGCCGACCCCATTGACTTTACCCAAGGGCCCGATTTGACCCAAGCCGGTGCCGTAGCTTGGCAAACCCAGACCTGGGAATTAAAAGATACCCGACGCAATCGCCCCCTGCCCGTAGATCTATACCTGCCGGAGAGTACCGCACCAGCGCCCCTAGTTATCTTCTCCCACGGCTTTGCCGCCCGTCGCACCAGCTTTGTAGATCTGGCTCAGCACCTGGCCAGCCATGGCATAGCCGTAGCCGCCATCGAACATCCCGGCAGCAATTTTAAACAGATAGAAAATCTTGTTGCAGGCAATGCCTCGGCGGCGATGGCCCCCAATGAGTTTGTGGATCGTCCGCAAGATATTTCCTACCTGCTAGACTACATCGAAGCGCAAAATCGAGGACCACTGGCCAGTCGATTTGATCTCGATAAAATTGGAGTTATGGGTCACTCTTTTGGAGGCTACACGGCCCTGGCCGGTGCCCAGCTCAATGTTGACCAGCTACAGACCCGCTGCACCGATGAACTGCTCAAAGAAGACTCTATTAATATTTCCATTCCGTTACAGTGTTTGGCACTGCAAAGTCAGTTTGAGCAGCCCCTCCACGATGAGCGCATTAAGGCGGTGTTTGTCTTTAACCCCATCACCAGCGTGGTGTTTGGAGAGCAGGGTCTAGGCCAACTGCGCACCCCGATTATGATGGTCAGTGGCAGTGCCGATTCCATAGCGCCCGCCCTAACCGAGCAAATGCATCCGTTTACCTGGCTCACACCGACTGATAAATATTTGGCCATGATGCAGGGGGGCACCCATAACTATGCCCAGTCTGACACCTTGCCCAATGAGCTATCTGGACCGGACCCCAGCCTGGCCCGCGAATATCTCAAGGCGTTGGGGCTGGCGTTTATAAAAACCCACGTGGTGGGGCAGTCAGACTATAGCCGCTTTTTACAAGCGGAGTATGCCCAACACTTGGGGCGAGATCCGTTGCCGTTAAGTTTGGTGCAGACTCTGTCGTTAACGCCTGCGGAGCCCAATCCATAAGCGGCCATGTTTTCTAACGAGGCAAAGATTATCAGCTCCTGGAGGCAGAATGCGATGCCATGGACCGCGGCTGTACGTGAACGTCAGATCGAAAGCCGTCGATTGGTGACGGACGGGGCCATTGTTAATGCGGTGGTGAACTGTTCTCCGCAAACGGTGTTAGATGTTGGCTGTGGTGAGGGCTGGTTGGTAAGGGCGCTACACACCCGTGGAATCATGGCCCACGGTGTCGATGGCATTCCGGCATTGGTAGAACAAGCCCAAACCATGGGGGGTGGCACGTTTGAGGTGGCTGCCTACGGGGATATTACGGCGGGGCGGCTGCAAGCGACCTTTGATGTTGTTGTCTGTAATTTTTCTTTGTTTGGTGATCAGTCTGTGGTGAGTCTCTTACGACAGATACCTCATTTGCTTAACCCCGGCGGTACGTTTATTATCCAGACGTTACATCCGATTATGGCCTGTGGTGAGGACGACTATACGGATGGCTGGCGAGCAGGGTCTTGGGCTGGGTTTAGTCAAGATTTTATGGATCCAGCACCCTGGTATTTTCGGACCATGGGTAGCTGGGTGGAGCTGTTGGTTGAGAGTGGTTTAAGGTTAACGAGGTTGGTAGAGCCGCTACATCCTGGTAGTGGCGGACCTGCGTCTGTGATTTTTGTTGCTGTGGTTACGTCAGGGGGGGTGTAGGAGGTTGTTGATAATTGGGTCTATGGTTGTTTTAGCTTTGTTTCTTTTGGGGGTATCTCAGTAGGTTGTCTCAATTATGTTTGAGATGCTAATGAATAGATTTATTAGGTCTCTTCCTTTGGTTACGCTCTCTCTGGTGGGTCTGGGTTCTGTTTTTACACCTGCGTCTGCCCGTGCTGATGGGGGTTGTTTTCATGGGGGTGGCTGTTTAGCGTTTGTGGGGTCTGCCCCTGGTCAATGTATGGAAAGCCAAGACGATAAAGTACCTGTGGATAAGAATACGGGTGATGTTGTTGTCCCGTCTGCCGACGGTAGCAGCGTTGCCCCAGATATTGACCTGGTTTTGTCTGTGGCTGACGGTGATGACTGGTATGACTGGCATCGATACGATCTCTCCGATCGTGACTCGGCAACTCAGGCTGACTTAATGTGTGGATAACCTGTTGTTAACCACACATACCATCGGCTTAGTAAATTAGTGCTGGGTAAATTAGGGTTAAGGTACACCTCTGAGCAAGGATGGTTGATAATAGAAGGCGTTGTCAAAAACGTTAATCCACTATGCCTGTACCCACTAACCTAGCAACTCTGGATGGCGCACCTTTGTCCCCAGATGCGATCGCAAATAAGGTCGTTCTATTTGTCAATGTAGCCAGCGCCTGTGGTTTGACTCCCCAATATAGCGGCTTAGTAGACCTGGACAAGGCCTATGGCGAGCGCGGTTTAGTCGTTGTGGGCGTACCCTGCAACCAGTTTGGTGCTCAAGAGCCTGGGACTGCCGAGGAAATCAAGGACTTTACCAAAACTAAGTACGATGTGGACTTTACACTGCTCGAAAAGCAGGATGTCAATGGTCCTAACCGCAGTCCCCTTTACCAGTTTCTAGTTGGTGAAGGCGAAGATATCAGCTGGAACTTTGGCAAGTTTGTAGTCGGTCGTGACGGTGACGTCGTTGCTCGTTTTGACCCCAAAACAGCACCTGATGCACCTGAACTAAAGGCTGCCATTGAGAAAGCTCTGGGTTAATCCCAAGAGTTCCATAGCATTGCCTAGCCCACACCCCTTTATCCTTAAGCGGATGGAGGGGTTGATTAATATAGAGACAGATAACGTGAACTACAGTCCGCTTAATTTCCACGAAAAACTGACCAAATTTAGCGATCGGTGGTCACCAAAGGTGATCGCTGAAATGAATGACTATCAGTTCAAGTTGGTCAAGGTACAGGGCGATTTTGTATGGCACGATCATCCAGATACTGACGAGGTCTTTATTGTCCTAGAGGGACAAGTGACCATTGAGTTTAGAAATGGCGCAGTTGAGCTATCGGCTGGTGAAATGTATGTAGTCCCCAGGGGGGTAGAGCATAAACCCTGGGCAGCGGATGAATGTCATATGCTGCTGGTTGAACCTCGAGGCGTGGTTAACACAGGGGATATTGTCGCTGATAAAACCGCTCAAAATGATGTGTGGATCTAAATGAAGCTATGCTGAGTGATCTTCGTCACTGCATGTTGACTAATTGGCTATCTAAAGAACAATCGTATTAACAAACAGCAATAGTCTCCTGATGCCAGTGCCCACTCCACGGATCGCCATCGATGTTGGACTTACAGTTACCAACATGGAGCGCTCCCTCCACTTTTATCGCGACCTGATTGGGTTGACAGTTGTTGCGGAGATGACAACGACCCTCATCGGCAAGGGGCGTATGCTCCAGCTAAAGCATGGTGAATCTTTGCTTAAGCTAGTAGAGCTAGAAAATATACCGCCTAGACAGGGTTCTCCAGGCATTGGTATGGGCCTAGGGTATCGTTACATCACTCTGCTTGTTTCTAACATCGACAAAATTATGACAAAGCTGGAGCAAGAGACAGTTGCCATGGTAACACCCGCTACCCAGCTGAATAACGGTGCGACAATCGCCATGGTGACAGACCCCGATGGCAATATCGTCGAATTTGTCCAGGAGATCAGCTAAGACAGCGATGAAATGTGTTGACCGCCACCCTTAGTTCTACAGTTCACGGTCTCATTGACGGTCTCATTATGAGGTTATGTATCAGACAAGCATCAACACTTGATGACTTTATTTATCAAAAAGTATCAATGCCGACAGGCGAATAGGAAACGACACAGTATAAGAAGACTTATGCGTTGTTTGGAAACGCGGCATCTACCTCTACTGCAAAAACCCATCGTATTATGGAAAACCTTATAAATCAGCTATTTAGCCTGGCAGGGAAGTCTTGGTGGCTGGAAATATTAGCGGCGTCTCCAAGTCGTGGATATTATTTTGGCCCCTTTGATTCAGAAAACGAGGCGGTTCAAGAACAACTGCGCTATGTGCAAACCATAGAGCGAGAAGGACGTGAGGTCTTACTGGTATCTGTCGTACGCCGTGAAGCTCCAGCAGAAAGGACCATTGACTATTCTCAAGCAGCGTAATTTTCCCATTTTTCACCCGTTTTAAGCATTAGTTCCCTGTTTTGATACTTTTTATGCTCTGGTAGTTTTGCGCTACTGGGGTTTTGGTCATTAAATCCTGCGCTCAGTTTTTAACTCGGCGCAGGATTTGCCGTATCTGATAGCTCATGGGACACCCCACTGCCATTAGGACAGCATTTTACAGATATAGCCAATGTCCTGACGACTTAGGACGTTGGTGCATCCCAGTGACGTTGTAACCTAATGCTTTCACAGGCTATGACTTGCCTAACCAATGGGACCAACGCTATAAAATCATCCCAAGGATCAGCAACGCCCAAGATTTAGTGTATTGGGGACAAACTATCATGGTAATAGCCATCGACGGATGCATCCGTCGGCTAGTCAGGTTAGCTATTGTCAGTTAAGGCTTTCAGAGGCACTCGTTGTCCTCACTAACCTGACAGATGCAATAGTATCCCTCCCCACAGTTAGCAGGACATAAACCATGCTGTTTCGTCAGTTGTTTGATCAAGAGACAAGCACCTACACGTATCTCATTGCAGATACGGCTACACGAGATGCAGCGCTGATTGATCCGGTCCTTGAACAAGTGGGGCGAGACAATAGGCTGCTGCACGAACTAGACCTAACGCTGAATTTTTGTCTAGAAACCCATGTGCATGCCGATCATATTACCGGTACCGGTCAGCTACGTGAGTTAACTCACTGTAAAGGCATTGTGCCGTTAAATGCTCAGATAACCTGCGCCAATCAAACTGTCAGTCACAACCAAGTCCTTTCCCTTGGCAACATTAATATTCAGGCCATTGAGACAAATGGACATACCGATAGCCACATGTCTTATCTGGTAGATGGCACTCACCTCCTCACTGGTGATGCTTTATTTATTCGTGGCTGTGGGCGAACAGACTTCCAGAGTGGGGATGCTGGTATCTTGTACGACCGGGTTACCCAAAGGCTATTTACCCTACCCGATGCAACCCTGGTATATCCCGGTCATGATTACAGGGGACACACGGTTTCAACCATTGGTGAAGAAAAACGGCTAAACCCTCGTTTTACAGGACGTACACGAGATCAGTTTATTACCCTCATGGGTAATTTAAATCTGCCTAATCCTAAGAAAATGATGGAAGCTGTCCCTGCCAATGAAGGTTGTGGACAGGTAGCTCTCACGAGCTAAAGCTGCCACCCATCCACACTATTGAGCACCTATGACCACATAGTCAATGAGACTTTTACTGTGCTGCAATATGTGTTGCTGAGCGCTGCTAAGCCCTAGACCGCTGACTTGATGAGGGCAGGATAGCGAGCTGCCTAAAGCACCCTGATGGGTGAGGTCGATGATCTGGCAAATACATAAAATGGTGATATCTGGCTTATTCATTGACCTGGCGTCAAGGCGGTTTTATGGCTGACAAAAACGCTCTACCTACGTCGATAGGCAAAATTGATACCCTGCTGCAAACGGTCTATGAAAAGCTTGGTGCGTCTACCAATACATCCATAATCGAGGACAAGGTACAGCATGAGCTGTCAAAGTCAATTGTACTTTTGCAGAGAATTAAGCGCTGTTTGATTCGGGCACAGTTTAAGAAGCATCAGGTGCATGTGGCCCAGTTAGAATCGATTATTATTGGCTTAGAATCTGCGATCGCAGTTCTCCTCGAAGTCCCCTACGAACTTCATTTTGCCCGCAGACTGCGCCGGGATGCAGAATTTGCCGTACGGGAACATGAGAACCCCATCGGGGGGCGTATCATTAATGCTTTCAAATATGTCCTGTATGAATCAAGTACACCGGTCAAGGTATTTGCCGGACTAGCCATGAGTTTCCCCGTTGCCTTAACAATCGGGTTATTGGCTCAGATGGTTCCCTACCAGGATCTGACCAGGGATTATGTCGTCAAACCTTTAGTGAGCCAAGAGTGTACCACCATTGGACCGTCCATTCCAAATTGTGAGGCCCTGGCAACAGCACGGGCCAATGAGAATCTTGCCATATTGGCCAGTGTGGCCTTTGCCGGTGCCTTGGGCGGGATTACCAGTACGCTATCTCGCATTCGAGAGTATCGGAACGATGATTATACCGATACGGTACTGCCCATCTATATTGGCTTAATTCGTCCCTTTGTTGGCGGGGCCTTTGGTGTGTTGTTATTTGTGTTACTCAGCTCTAAATTGTTGCCTTTGCAGGTGGGTGACGACAGCGATGATACCCTCAAAAAGTGGTATGGCTTTATTGCCATCGCCTTTGTCGCTGGCTTTAGCGAACGCTTGGTCAAAGATATGATCAGCCAGACAGAAGGCCGGTTTTTACCTGGCTCATCACCATCTAAAATAAAGTCAGAAATAGAGCCTAAGAACACGTCTGATCCATCACAACACCGAACTGATATAAAAGGAGAACCTAAGCAGGATATTAAGTAAACTCTGGCTAATTTGTCATACAGAACTGAAAATATACTAAACAATACTGACAAAACGTTTAATTCACAATAGGAGTTTGCAATGCCAAAACTAAAGAAAGACAGTGCTCGTGAAAATCGGATCATAATGGAGGTTGTTGTTGATGCCTATGATCCTGAAGAGCGAGCCATGGGTTGGTACTGCTATCTCAATGACACACTACAGTTTCCATTTTTAGCAACGTGCCAATCACAACGGCAAATCTCTCCGCTGAAGGTGGGTGAGACGGTGAAAGTTACTGGGATGGCCGATGTAAATGAATGTGAGCGGGAAATGTTTGTAACCATTCGCTGGCGTGATGACACGTTGGCGGTCCCCCTATCACAGCTTGATCCTGGAGAGCTAGACGATGATGACACCGTTCAAGCTGTTGAAGATTGGCTTTACTGGGTTGCGATGGGATATCAGTTTTAGCCATCGTTCATGATGAGTGGCCTTAGCCAATGACATCTCGATCAAGCCGGGATGATGCCACTATAAAATGTTGTATAACTTCTGTATGCAGGTACTTATGTGTCAGATGTGACGTGTAAGCGCTCTATTCACCGTGCTTAACTGTCAAATGTGACGTATAACCCTCTGTTTTCCTGGAGTTATATGTCAAAAGTTGCGTATGAGTTCTGGAAATAAGGGTGTTATCCTCCAAAAGTGACAGATAAGATCCAGAACTATGGGTCTTATCTACCAGATCTGACGCTGAATATATAGTTAGACTGCCAATATTAAGGTAAAACAGATTGTAACTATGAGCGGACGCACATTTCATCTATTAGTGGAAAGGATTACGAATGGATAAGATTTTAGAGCTTCTAAAGGATCCTAGCTGGTGGTTCTCAGCCTTGTTCATCGCTATAATGGCCAGTGTGATAGCTGCATTCTTAAAAGACTGGATCAGCAGTATCATTTCTATTTTCTCTTCTAGTTATCGAGATTGGAGTAACAAGAAAGCGATTGAACAAAACAAATATATTCAAGAATTAGCTGGTAACTCTACGTTGCTTATTATTTCCTACTTCCGAGTCATGGTAGGTATCATCTTATTCACTTCCTGTTTTTTAGCTTATCTACTTTTCCAATTCGGGGAAGATTTAGTTTCGGAAAAACAGGCCTTCTCTCATGGGAATCTGAATTTTTTGCTATTATCTTTTCTACCCTTTCAATAGGGTCGGCCTTTCTGAGCATTCGTCGTCTTAAAGTCTCAGATAAAGCACGTAAACTTTACAAGAAAAAAGAGAACGCTAACTTTATTCCCCTTTCTTGAATTTCAAGTAGTGCCGGACAATACCTCCCTAAGGCAGATAATACCTCGGTTTTCCGCTGTCTAACCCTACTCAGGAGCGGACGGCAACTACAATCCAGACATCATTGCAAAAATATTAACCGCCGCTCAGCTTCTCTTTAGCCATCTCAATGAAATCAATGACTTGTTTTATTCGATAGCATGAGCGATTCACCGCCATCGGACACCATTCAAATCTCTGGCCCCGAGGATAACTTTGGGCGCCCCTCGGCCTATGAGTCTGCGGTGTCTCTGCGCTTCTGGGGTGAGGCTTTGGTGCCCGATGAGATCACACAAGCCCTGGGCGTTCAGCCTCAGATTGCACACGGCAAAGGCGAGTCTCTCTCGCCCTCTTTGATGCCGACTGCGCCGATTGGGATCTGGATTTACTTTGCAAATGAGAGCGTTGATCGCCCCCTCGACGACAATATTCTTTCTCTATTGCAGCAGTTGCCCCAAGAGCTAGATATCTGGCATTGTCTGACCGATCAGCATTCAGGTATCATTTCCTGCGGACTACGGTTTGATCAGCAGGATTGCGGTCAGTTTTTATCTGCTGCAACTCTGGAAAAGGTGGGTGAGCGACGTCTAGCAATCGATTTTGACTTAAAGTTTGATCCGGCTGAGTTCTAGTTTTTCAGGGTTTTGAGGTCTCGTGGCAGTTCGCCCACACGTCGAATTGACCAATGCAAGCTAAGATGCTTCTTAAGTTTTTCTTGCGTTCACTCGGGTTTGGCGTTGCTCTGGCTATATTGTGAAGTTGCCTTTTGCTAGGTTTTGAGTAATGCCTCTAGCTCACATTTTTAGTCAGTTTGCGGCGTGTTCTAACCCGACAGTGCAGAGGGACGCTCGCAACACACTTACGATTGGGCTCTTTAAATTATTGCTCGCGCCCCTGACTGAGTTCCGTTATACCGTAAGCCTATGGATGACTTAACCTTGTTTTACGCTTGGCAAAGCGACCTCGAACCAAAATGCAATCGCTATTTGATTCGCGATGCTGCCAAGGAAGCGCTAAAGCAACTTTCACGCGAGTCTGTGCTCGAAGAATCACCCCGATTGGATTCAGATACCCAGAAGGTTGCTGGTACACCTGAGGTAGCCGCGACTATCTTCAGCAAGATCGATCACGCAGGATTGTTCCTTGCTGACGTGTCATTTGTCGGCACATCTGTTGATGATGACAAACTTCCGAATTCCAACGTACTGCTCGAACTCGGATATGCTGCCGCGAGAATCGGTTGGGGGCGGACCATTCTCGTGATGAACACAGCATTTGGGCCACCCGACAGCCTTGTCTTTGATCTCCGCCACCGCCGATGGCCGATTACTTACCATCTTGAATCTGCTGAAGCAGCCGACATCAAGGAACAGAAAGCCAAGCTAATAACAGTTTTTAAGAGAGCCGTTTCGGTCTCCGCTCAAGAAGAACACACCGCCGTGGTTCAAGCCATCAGCAAACTCGACGCGAAGTGCTTGGAGGTAATGCACGCCGCCCGCGAAAGAGAGTGGTTCTTAGCACCGCCCCGATCCAATATGGACGAAATTCTCAGCAACTTGTCTGTAGAGGATGCGATCGCGCGTCTACTCGAAATTGGAATCCTAAAATGTGACGTCAATCCTGCCGCAGGCCAATACGCATATCATTGGACGTACTTTGGAAAGCTCGTGTTGTATCAGCTAGCAATGCGAGACAGACCTGAGACCGGCATAACAAAATGATGCACCCAAGTTGCCACCCGGCCACAATCTGAATTTCACGTCACTCACGGCAACAGGGTGATCATGGTCGTCATGCGTTCCCTTCAGTCCTTTGAGAAACCGCTAGTACTTTTCCTTGGCGGAAGAGCCAATATTGTCATAGAAGTAGACAGGATTGAAGTGATTCCTATAAATGATGGAGGAACGGGAAGTCCAAAGTTCTGTACAAGCCATGACGAAAATCGCAGATTCGGTAAAGTTGCATCAGAGTGCAAATTTTGGGACGTAGATGATATGGAAGTCTCTGCAGCTCTAATACTTGATCAGGATGGCAAACTTTTTGAGCTTGATGTCTTCAAGTCTGACCTTTCACCTTTGCTCAGATGGCCGACGCAGGAAGAGCTTCACGACGCCAATATTGATGGGTGATAGGTTTTCAGCTGAGATGCTTGGTACACATTTGGGCAGTATCAGACAGTGGCCAGACAGTACCTTTTTTGGTACAATGATATTATGGGAGATAAACGTATTCCAGCAAAATTTTATAGAACTGAGGCAGATAATGAACCTGTGCGGGAATGGCTGAAACAGCTAGCACCAGAAAATCGCAAGGTAATTGGTATTGATATCAAAACAGTTGAGTATGGCTGGCCGATAGGCATGCCAACCTGCCGCCCTATGGGCAAAGGCTTATATGAAGTACGCTCCAATTTGCCAGATGGAGCGATTGCAAGAGTACTCTTTTGTATCTACCAGGAGCATATGGTGTTGTTACAGGGATTTATCAAGAAAACTCAGAAAACACCCAAACAAGATCTTGATTTAGCACTAACGCGTAAGAAAAATCTGGAGGCAGGAAAATGATTGAGTCTACTCATGTAGGGTCTTCTTTCGATGATTTTTTAGAAGAAGAAGGAATCTTAGCTGAAGTAAGCGCAATTGCCCTGAAACGCGTTTTAGCTTGGCAAATTGCTCAGGCTATGGAAATTCAGGGCTTGAATAAAGCTTCGATGGCAGATGCCATGAATACAAGTCGTTCAGCGCTTGATCGCTTACTCGATCCCGAGAATATTGCGGTTACGCTTAAAACGATGGATCGTGCTGCTACAGTGCTGGGCAAACGGCTAAGGATTGAACTTATAGATGTAAACACAGATCAAACACCTATCATCACCAATTCGGATCAATCCAGTCCAGCATCAAACATTCCTATGAGTTCTCCCCCGGCATAACCCTTGCCCAGGAACGGACGGATTGGAGATTCTGAATACTTGCCAAATACTAACCGCCGCTCAGCTCACCGTTAGTCTGTATTCTCTCTGTCAACAACGCCAATGATTTTGTTTGAGACTGAGCGAATAATTTGTCGTCGGTTGATGCCGTCAGATATTGATGAGATGTATGCCGTATACAGTGATGCTGATGCAATGCGCTGGGTAGATGGCGGACAGCCTATTCAAGAGAGTGAATGTAGCAAATGGTTAACAGTTACACTCAACAACTATGAGTCACGTGGTTATGGAATGTCTACGTTGGTTAGCCGAGAGGATAAAACTGTTATTAGCTTCTGCGGACTGGTACATCCAAATAATCAGCCTGAAACAGAAATTAAATACGCACTCCACCGTCGATTTTGGGGAGCAGGGCTTGCTACTGAAGCAGTCATAGCCATGCTCGAATACGGTAGATGCGAGTTTCAGATTCCGGTCGTTATTGCAACGGTAGCATCTGAGAATATAGCGTCTCGTCGGGTCCTCCTAAAGGCTGGAATGGAAGTATGGGCTAATCGATACGACGATAACGATTCATCAATCATGGTCTTTAGATGGCAGCCCGGTAGATACTCTTTTTCAGGATAGAGCGAATTCCCATGAATCCTCTTTCTCAGGCCATAATGTAGCTTGGGGTGCATAAATTTTATTTCAAGCTGAACTAATACGGACTAAATGGTGTCTCTCACCCTGAAGTCATTTTTATTCAAAAATTTAAAAGGACTTTATGAAGTCTATAAAACTAAAATCTTTTATCGGGTTAGTAACTGTCGGAATGCTGGCATGCAGCACCCTGACGACGGCTGAAGGTATGGATGCAACCCCCCATGTTGATAACCCGTTTATCGGAGCAACGGCCTATCTAAACCCGGACTATACCGAAAAAGTAAACAAACAGGCCGCCCAAACTGCCGGAAGCCTGGGCAAGCAAGTGGCCCAGGTCGCTACCTATCCAACCGCCGTCTGGATGGATCGCATTGGCGCAATTACCGGAACCGCCGCCGATGGCACCAAAGTTGCCATGAGCCTCCGCGAGCACTTGGATGCTGCCCTAGCGCAAAAGCTTCCTGACCAGCCGATTACCTTTTTGATGGTGGTCTACAACCTGCCAAACCGCGATTGCCATGCGCTGGCCTCCAATGGCGAAATTCCCCATGGCGGCCTTGAGCGCTATAAAACTGACTATATCGATCCGATTGCAGAGATTTTTAGCGATCGCAAATACGCAGATATCCGCATCGTCGCTGTAATCGAACCAGATTCACTGCCTAACCTCGTTACCAACCTTTCGACACCTGCCTGCGCTAAGGCAAAATCCAGCGGCGAATATGTCGAAGGGATCCAGTACGCCTTGAATCAGCTGCATCCAATTTCCAATGTCTATACCTATGTTGATCTGGGCCATTCCGGGTGGCTAGGCTGGGACAGCGCCTTTGGCCCGACGGTGAACCTGATCGCTGACACCATTAAGGGCACCCAGGCTGGCATAAACGCAGTGGATGGCTTTGTTTCAAATACCTCCGGCAGCAGCCCGGTAGTTGAGCCATTTCTTAAAGACTTTACCGGTGGGCAGCCGGTCCGCTCCGCTAATTTCTACGATTGGAACCCCTATGCCGATGAAGTCAGCTATATGAGCGCCATGTACGATGCGTTTGTGACCGAAGGTCTGCCAACGACGATTGGGATGTTAGTGGATACGAGCCGTAACGGCTGGGGAGGCCCAAACCGTCCGACCGCCGCCAGCACCGCTAAAGAGGTGGATGCCTTTGTAGAAGCGTCGCGCGTTGACCGACGCCCCCATCGCGGTGGCTGGTGTAACCAGATCGGCATGGGTATTGGTGAACGCCCGGTCGTAGAACCCTATGAGCACTTTGACGCCTTTGTCTGGGTAAAACCGCCAGGGGAATCCGATGGTGTTAGCGAAGCTGGTATTATCGACCCCAACGATCCGGCCAAAGGATTTGACGGCATGTGCGATCCGAATGCCACCAATCGCGATAAACCGCAGTACTCAACCAATGCCATGGCAGGAGCCCCCCATGCCGGATGGTGGTTTTCAGAACAGTTTGAAATGCTAGTCGAAAATGCCTATCCCCCTCTTCCATTTGGTGAAACAACTACAGCTGCCCCTTAGCTTTCACCTGCTCATACAGCGTTTCCATCGCCTCAATAAACGAGTTATCTCGAGTCCAAAATGCAGGAAAGTCTCCCTGTTTCTTGACTGGAATGCCTGACACTGTACCATCGGGCAATGCCTCCATCGTCTGAGGCAGTCGCTTAGCCCCCTGCCAAAATTCCCGCAGCTCGGTTTTAGCCGGCACCTTTAGCATCTCCAGCGGCGCATAGTAAGTCTTTACTGGCGTAGGAGGCTGCTGTTCTAGCTGTAGTTCTGCTGACAGTGCCTGTCCCAATGGGGACTTTGCCAACTCTTTTAGCAGATCTTCCCGCGACAGCCCCCGCAGCTCAAATAACAAAAACGGATCGTGATCTAGCTCCGCTGCCACCAGATAATACACCCCGGCAATATGCTTACAAGGATTGCTATAATCTGGACAGGAACAATGGGTCTTAAAATCTTTCTGACTACCTGGCAACAGATTTAGATTTAGCTGCTTAAACGTGTCCTCAATATTGTCAGGAATCTCATTTAACAGCAGCCGAGAGATCAGGCTTGCCTTTGATGCAATTAGCGCCACCGCCGCTGACCACTTGGCCTTACTAAGGGGTTGAAACTCAATGGTTGTCGAATAAAGCGGTTCTTTATAGACGCCAAAATAAGGATTCACAGAGCCCCGCACCCGCGCCTTGACTACCCCATTTTCGATGCTAAAGCTTTTAACCTTATTACCCTTGGCATAGGAGCGACCTCGACTCAGGCGTCCAGAATCTGTCAGCTGTTCGATTGCCTCAATAAATTTTTGTCCCCACCAGGTGCGGCTAAATTGGCTCATTCTCACTACTCCATGATCGCACTTTTATTCAACGAAATCAGCTTTCTAAACGCATTATTATCCAGCTCCGTCAGCCACGATTCATCTGCCCCGACAATTGCCCCGGCCAGTTTTTTCTTATCTTCGATCATCTCGTCAATGCGTTCCTCCAGGGTGCCAATGGCCACAAACTTGTGAACAAACACGTTCTTTTTCTGACCAATGCGGAAGGCTCGATCGGTGGCTTGATCCTCGACCGATGGATTCCACCAGCGGTCGAAGTGGAACACATGATTAGCCTTGGTCAGGGTTATCCCAACACCACCTGCTTTTAATGACAGGATAAACACTGACGGTTCTGTTTCGGGATCTTGAAACTCGGCAATCATTGACTCACGCTTTTTTCGTGATGTGCCACCATGGAGATAGTAGGTATTGCAATGAAACGTTTGCCGGATATATTTTTCTAGGGCCGCCCCTAGCTCGGTGAATTGGGTAAAGACCAGCAGGCTGTCCCGCTCCTCCATCGCTTCTTCTACCATTTCGGTAAGTCGGGTGAGCTTGTGCGATCGCAACGCCGTAAACTCGCTCTCATCCTGCAAAAACTGCCTGGGATGGTTACACACCTGCTTGAGTTTAGTCAGCGTTGCCAAAATCAGGCCCTTCCGCTGTATGCCCTCTGCCGACTCCAGCTGATTCTCCACATCCTTGACCACCGCCTCATAGAGCGACGCCTGCTCCTTGGTCAGGTTACAGAACAGCTTTTGTTCTACCTTATCGGGCAGGTCTTTAATAATCGACTGGTCTGTTTTTACCCGCCGTAGGATGAACGGCTCCACCAGCTTCTTCAGCGTGGTCGCCTGTCGCGGGTCATTACTTTTCTGAATCGGTACCTCAAAGCTTTTACGAAACTGGGCCTGGGTGCCCAGATAGCCAGGATTTAAAAAGTTAAAAATAGACCACAGGTCCAACAGCCGATTCTCAATTGGGGTGCCGGTAAGGGCCAATCGATGGGGTGCAGAGAACTTGCAAATTGCTTTGGTCAGAGCCGCCTTGGGGTTCTTGATATTCTGCGCCTCGTCTAGCACAATGCGATGCCATTCGATGGCGTTAAACAGCTTGGCATCTTTGCGGGCCAGGGCAAAGGAGGTAATGAGAATATCGTGCTCCCGACAGGCTTTTTTAAAAGTTTTGGCCTCCTTGGCCCGATCACCACCGTGGTGTACCGCTGCTTTTATGTGGGGAGCAAATTTTTCAATCTCGCGAAGCCAGTTGCCAACGACGGAGGTGGGGGCAATCAGTAGGGTCGGGGGCAGTTTAATTGTTTTGGTCAATGTCTTTCGACGGCCTTTTTTCGCCGGCTCCCGTTCCTGCACCATGCGGGCAATCACCTGTACCGTTTTGCCCAGCCCCATGTCGTCAGCCAGACAGCCGTTGAGACCCAGCTGTTCCAGATACTGCAGCCAGGAGACACCTCGTTTTTGATACTCCCGCAGCTGCCCGTCAAAGCTATCGGGGTTGTCGACGGGCTGAAGCTGTCCCTTGTCGCCAAGTTTGTTGAGCATATCGGCCAGGGCATCTTTGCGATCGCACTCCACCTCCAGCTCATCCTCACCAGCCGCCGTCAGTTTCATAAACTCCAGCAGTGACAGCTCTGGGTTCTCCTGCTGGTGAGTTTTCCAAAACTCCAGCATCTGCTGCATCTTATCCTGATCCAGCTCCATCCACTGGCCGCGAAACTGCACCAGCGGCGTTTTAGCATTCACCAGCTGATGCCATTCCTTTTCTGTAACTTTCTCACCGCCAATGGCCAGCTCATATTGGTATTCCACCAGCCGCTCAAGCGAGAAATAGCGTTTAGATTTATCATCCCCACCTGCTGGGGACTTCCCCTTAGCCTTTAGACGCACCTTGGCCCGCTGCCGTCCCTGGGGAGTCCACCAGGCAGGCACAATTACCTTGTAACCAGCATTCTCCAGCACCCAAGCCGACTCTTTAAGAAAGTTAAACGCAGCCTCCAGGGTGAGGGTTATCCCCACCGGCTGATCGGTTTCTAGCCCCTGCCAGAGATCTGGATAAATGCGCGCCGCATAGCCCAGGTTTAGCAACAGATTTTGCTCAAACTCTCCCCCAAGGTGGTCTTTTACCTGGGTTTGCTGCTCAGGGCGCATCCGCCAATAGTCACTTAGGGAAACTTTGAGGGAGGGATCGTCCTTGGGGGCTACCTGTAGCTGTAGCTGCCAGGGATCTTCGGGTTTAAATGGGTCTTGGAGATGGAAGTACAGGTAAAAGGGCTGATCGGTTTGGGTCCGAACGATGCGATCGCGCCAAGCCTGCCATTGCTGATACTGCTCCAGACCAGAAGACTGGGGCCAGACATCCAGGTCTAAACAGTTGCTCAGCAGCGAATCTGAAATAGTATTTTCAAATGCTTTAGTAAACTGGGTGTGGGCAACAACTTCGGTCAGTAAACACTCAGAAAAGTGACGCAGGAGAGACAAGCGATTGTATAGCCAGGGCTTTTCGTAGGGGTCAGCAAACCCAGCCGCACACATCAGCGGCATATACTCTACATATTGCTCAAGCATGGCCCCATACTCTTCACCAATAAATTCCCAGCCTGAATAGATTTCGAATTCGTCCGTTTGTTGGGCCGTGGATTTGTTGGATTTGGACTTTCCCGCTGCCCGCCGCCGCTTAACCGGAACTAATGGTCTGTATTTTAGGGCAGGAATATAGTGATCCTTAAAAATAGTCCGCTTTAATGCCTGGGTAAAATGGAACCAAAATAGTAGGTCTGCCCCCAGCTGAATCTCACTGAGATTGTGCAGGGTGAGAAAATGCAGTTCGTTCAGCAGGGGAATAACAGAATTTGGGGCTGCTTTACTTCTAACGGTGGCCGCACTCAGAATGGGGTAACAGTCAATTTCCCAGTAATCAAAGGCAAAGGTCTCGGGCAGGTCTATCTCTAAGTAGCGCGATAGTTCTAAGGATGGCAACGGCTGACCATCCACCGTTGGCAATAGAAAATAACAGGGTTCGACCAAATCTGCTAACGGATACCGATCGGGTGAGCAAATATTAAACTCGCTGGTCAGTAGCTCGGCTAGTTTTTCAGCCGCCAGATGCTGAGGGTGGCGCTCCTCGTCGGCAGTCTGGCCTCGATTCTTTTCGGTGGTTTCGACCCATAGATAGAATTGGCCCGATTGGATAAAGTCAGTCCCAGATTCTGGAATCCAAGTGCCGTGAAGGATATGCATGGAAAATCACGGAATGTAACGTAGATATTGCCCTAAGTTAGCGCCAATATTATCGCGTTTTAGCAGATTTGGAGCATCAACCTGTCAGAGACAGGTTATTTCGTCCTGCGTATGGGGGCACAGAGCAAAACTGTACAGCCCTGTTCCTTACAGTGAATGTCCTAAAAACCACTCATAGCCAGCCTTGAAAGCTAATTTTCCATTAGTTTCAACGATGCTGCCGTGGGTCAGAATCACCCGGTCAAAATCCCACGCTAAAACCTGTCGAACCGAGGCCGCGATCTTTGTCTTGTCGCGCGTCCCCCACTTCTCTAGGACAGTTGGCTGGAGACTGTCATAGGATCCCAGCATTCGAGCCGCAACCCGGATTTCTAAACTACTGTTTTGGTCAAAGTTAAAGGCAACATCAGTCAAAATCAACGTTCGGCTAGGACTATGAAAAAAGACAGTCTCATTGGCAACGGCAATCCCCGTAGGTAAAAATGCGGCAAACCCCTCAAAAGGTAAATAATCAAGCTCCTGGGAAAAGCTACCCGGCTGATTAACCAGGTCATCAAGTTTAAGCTCGGGGCATTTGTCAGCCAGACCGTCCACCCCCCAGACCATGGCGTCTGGATATAGAGATTTAGCCTGAGTCACATACAAGTGGTGAAACAGATTGGGTGCGATGATATGCCCTACGGTCCCTAACGCATCCAGTGCGGGTCGATTGAGATCATCCAACGCAATCGGCGAAATTAGCACCAACTCACCATTACTCAGGCGAACAACGGTCATGCGCGTACCAATTTCTAGCCCTAAAAAACGTAAGGGCTGGTGGGCAACCCAAAGATTATCTGCGATCGCAACAAGATTCATAGGAGAGGATAACGTAGGGAAAAAACTGAAAACCGACAGTGAGAAACTCTACCCCTAGAAAATATCGGCGGGGTCAGCGGTGCGTAGCTTTCCCATGGCGATGGCCCCAGAAACAGAACACGTAACAGCCGATGTACGTGCCATTGCATATCAAGCCATCCAAAAAGACCATGACAAAATCCACCAAGTTGGGCCAAGAAGCTGGCGTTTAAGCATGTACGCCTCATCTATGCCTCAATAACTATGCCTCAATCAGGTCAAACGACAGCGAGCCAAACGCCTGACCATTTACCTGCAGCACAATCTGATGCTCCCCAAGCAGCAACCGTCTTGTTGTCATCAACCGCATGGGGTGTCTCTTCTTTAGTGTGATCACTTCACCTGCTTTTAGTTCAAGCTGCTTAAGCTTAAAGACTTTCTGAGTGTGTTTCTTACCATCACTGGCAAAGTGCATCACATAATCAATTAAAAGATGTTGAGATTTATTCGAGCAAATATCCAATGAAAACTCAAACGCACTGCCCAGCCGCACCTCAGGCGTACGGGTACCAAAGTTCGCAATGGTAATGTCTGGCTTAGCACCAAATCCCAGTAGCGCCAGGGCTTCCTGGTTGCCCTGTTTTATAAGCGTTCGTAAAGCATGTTGGGTAATAAACGCCATCTCTTGATCGGTCTGCCGCTGGCTAGTCATCCACTGCTGAAGCATATTGATCACCAGGTCCGGATCAATCTTGCTAATATCATTCAGATGATTAGCCACCGAGCGCGTCACATAGCGAGTTTTATCGGCAAAAAGGGCCTCCAAAATCGGTAGCGGTTTTTTATAGTCAATCGTTAACTTTTGCGACCAAGGCAGTTTTGCTCGGGTGCCTTCACTGGCCCAGCGGCGGACGTGATAGTTATCATCCTCTGCACAATCTAATAAAAACGCAAACGTTTCTTCGGGAAAGGCGTTAATAAAATAACGGATGGCATCTTCTGCCGAGAACCGTTTGGTAATCTCCTTAAGGGCGCTGAGGGAGCTATCTAGATAGTGGGATGTACAGCCATAGGTAGCCACAAATAAGGAGAGGGGGGCAAAGATAAAATCGCCAAAATCATCATCTGTTTTGTCAGGATCAAGTTCGGGCGGTAGTGCGCGCAGGATAATGGCCAACGCCTCTCGATAGTCCTCAGGTAGATGGGTGTACAGGCAGTCTGTAATGTGGGCAATTCGCTCTTTTAGCTCAAGCGTTGGGAACGCGGTGACAACATTCTGATGAAAGGTATCTTGAGCAAAATCTGGCCATGCTTGAGCTATCAACGTTCCTAAATAATCCACCTTTTCCGGGTTAAAAAGCTGATCTTTTAGAGAAAAAGAAGGTTTTGCTTTCACGACTATAGAGTCTCCTGGCGTTCCTCAATGTTCCACATAGCCCTATGCTAAAAATTCACCCAATTAGCCAATGCCTATACAGTTTTAGCATGGCTCCATAGCTAGGTGTACAACGCCAGAAAAATGCAAAACGCTGCGTTAAATCCCCAAAGCCATCAGACAGCTATTAACATGAACAATTTTTTCCCTAGCATAATTAAAACAAATTTTTGACCTAATCTATGGATAAGTGAGTGAACTCAATCTTTTATAAGACATAAAAAACAGTTTAACTTCGCAGATTTTGCCCCCAAACCCCCAATTCTGGGGGCTTTGAGTCTAGCCTCCCCCAAAATTGGGGGACGGGAGGGGGCTTCGATATCTAATAGCTAATTGGGTCCACCTGCTTAGTCGTTGTAAATTGAATGCATTGAAGTGAATGCATTAAAGTCTCCTTGGTGAATAATGAATCCAAAGGTCTCTGTTTTCATTGCCACAAGTCTCGATGGCTACATTGCACGATCAAATGGCGATATTGACTGGCTCGACGCGGCTAATGCAACGGTGCCCAAGGGTGAAGATTGTGGCTATAGTAAGCTGATGCAGTCTGTTGATGCATTGGTAATGGGACGCAACTCATACGAAAAGGTGCGTTCATTTGGTTTTTGGCCCTACGGCGATATCCCTGTCATGGTCATGAGCAGCAATCCGCTCTCTTTTCCAAATGACTTACCAAAAACAATCCAACATTCATCAGAACACCCCCGTGAACTGTGCAAACGGCTATCGCGTAATGGCATCGGTCACATATATGTTGATGGGAGCAACACGATTCAACGATTTCTGGCGGCAGGATTGGTTGATGAACTTACGATCACAGTTATTCCCGTACTTCTTGGCAGCGGCATCCCGCTCTTTGGAGCGCTCAACTCAGACCTGTCGTTGACGTGCGTTGGCACAAAAACCTATGAGTTCGGGTTTGTCCAGCTAAAGTACACCATCCCGAAATAATGCATAACAAATGTATGCATCAGAGCGCACGATTTAGATAAACACGATCTAGGTAAAATTTAAGGCATTGTTGATTCCCAATATGAATTTAGCTGGCGTGGCCAACCTCACCATCGCATGCCCGGTAGTGATGTAACGTTAGTCCGTCAAGTATTAGACATACCAACGGAGCTAGTATGCAACCTCAACCTGTTCAACCAATCGAAGAGAATTTGTGGTGGGCAATTCCTGGCAAGCTTGCTGGGGTGCGTAAACCTGAAGCGGAAGAATTACCAACGCTAAAAGCTGCGGGAGTTGGAGCAATTATTTCTGTTCTAGAAGACTCTGAAAATATCCGCCTATACACATCTGCTCAAATTCCGCATCAATGGTTGCCAATTGAGATTGACGCAGCCCCTAGTCTCGAACAACTAACTCTACTTGACACATTCATTCAGGAGCAACAGGCTGAAGGTCGAGCTGTGGCTGTCCACTGTTCAGGTGGAAAGCACAGAACTGGTACAGCAATTGCCGCTTATCTGATTCGTCAAGGTGCTTCCTATAAACAAGCAATGCAAACGCTTCTAAAGGCAAATTCTGCCATTGAGCTACCTGATACTCAAACCGATTTTCTACAGCAGCTTGCCAACGCAAACAGTTAGATGGTCATTGCACTGGTTCACAATACTATTGTTTCTTAAGAAAAAACATGGAACTTGGCGCGTTTTCAATCAGCTTGGCGGTAAAAGACCTGGAAGCTTCGCGAGCTTTCTACGAAAAATTTGGCTTTAAAGTCTTTGGTGGCGATGCTGCACAAAATTGGCTAATGCTTAAAAATGGCGCTCACGTCATCGGACTTTTTCAAGGCATGTTCGAGGAGAATATATTAACTTTCAATCCGGGCTGGGATAGCGATGCCAACACCCTGGACACCTACACCGATGTGCGAGAGCTACAGCGCCGACTAAAAGCACAGGGTGTGGAATTAGCCACCGAAGCTGACGAAACCACCACTGGCCCAGCCAGCTTTGTCGCCATCGACCCCGATGGCAACCCAATCTTGGTGGATCAGCATGTTTAGGGCCATTGTCCATACTCAAGATTGCAATCGCTGTCGAATCATTACTTCTAACTCCTGACATTGCAACTGCAGAAAGGCGGCGTCCATCTGAAACATGCAATAGTGCAATCCCATACCATCCACTGTGCTCACTAGCATACGGGCAAAAGCTTTGGCGTTAAGGCCAGGGGTAATTTGTCCGCTTTCTTGCCCTGCAACCAGCGTGGCTACAAAAAACTGATTGAGCTGCTCTAGCCACTCCTCAAAATATTCGCTTAGCCCCAAGGATTCATTTAGCGCTTTGCTGCCCAACAACTCAAAACAAAGGGGCATAACGGCGGCAAATTCATCCATATCTGTCAGACTCAGCTGGATACCCGCCACAATAATGTCGATCGGCCCTTGCCCTGATTGCTGTAGCTGCGCCAGCTGCTGATCTAAGCCAGCGAAAAACAGATTAAAGATCTCCTTGGGCAAGGCTTCCTTGGTGGGGAAATATTCATAGAGCGTACCTTTGCCCATCCCTGCTGCCACGGCGATATCCGCCATTTTGGCCCCGTGATAGCCCTTCTCTAGGAAAACTGCGATCGCAGCTTCCAAAATCTCCTGCCGCTTGGCCGCCTTATCCACAATTTTAGGCATCCATTTTCCCTTGCCTCATCAAGAAATAACCATACCATCTTGACATTGACCGACCAGTCGGTCAAAATAAAAACAATAGACCGTTACTCTCAACGGACGATCGCAATCATCAAGGAGCAATCTGATGACCCACCTCAAGCGTCCCTATTTCCAGTCTGTGACCTGGAGCTTACCCACAGCCCGCGCTGTTCTGGCGGCGATGAAAACCGTCGCCACCCTCCAAGACACTCGTCCCTTGGATGACATCTCCCGTGAAATGCTAGAGGCCACCCGCGATTGGGTATTAAAAGAGACTATCCCCATCGAAGACCTGAGCAGCATTTCCCCCTCAGACTTTGCCCAACAGGTTCAGGAGCAGCAACAGCGGCAACAGGCTCTGCAATTTTTGATTTTGATGCCCTATCTAGATACCCAAGTTGATGCACCTGAGGTGGCACTGGTGAATGCCTATGCCAAGTCGCTTCACCTGGCCCCCCATACGCTGCGGAGTTTACGGCTGGTTTGCGATCGCAAACTCCGTCAGCTCCTGATTGGCTATACCCATCGCTCTATCACCACAATTCTGCCTGGGCAAGGATTTTGGCAAACAGCCGTCGTTGTCTTTAATATATTTCGTCAGTATTTAGGAGATGCCCAGGTAGCCCAGCGATATCAGGCACTAGAATCATTGCCCGACAACACCCTAGGAAAAGAACTGTATCGGTATTATCGCGATCGCAACTTCCCCTTACCCGGCGAAGAGAAAAGCTTTAGCGAAGCGCTGGTGGGGCACGACCTGGTACACCTGCTCAGCGGTATTGGCACCGACATGGAAGGAGAGATTACCGTTGCTGGCCTAGAGGCCGGTATGAGTAATAGCGAATTTGGGTTTGAGTTGTTGTTGGAGGTGATTCTGGACTTTCACATGGGGCTAACATTCACCACCATGGGTGTACTAGAAGCCGGTGTCAATCACCTAAAGCCAAAGGCTCTCATGGAAGCCTATGCCAGGGGTCTGCAAATGCCGTTTGATCTGCTAGATTCAGACTGGGATTTTCAAACAGTTTTAGAGCAGCCCATTCCTCAGCTTCGCCAGCAGTATCGGTTACAGCCCAGCTACTGCATAGGTCAGGCCAGTTAAACCAATGGGAACCCCTAAAAGCTTTAGGTGGCAACGGCTAGGGGCTGTTCCTAGCCGTTGCCTAGCCCTACACCACTTGAAATACCCGATCTCCCTCGGTCCAGTCGGCATACAGCTTTTGAATCACGGACCGTTTCCGGTGGAAAACAATGGCCCTGCCCGAACGACTCTCTAACCAATCGAAGAGAGCCTGATGATCACTAGGGTCCCAAGCTACGTTGTTCCACTGCTGCACGTAGATTGGCGGCGCATTAACCACGAGGGTATCCCCCTCAGCCACAGCAAAATCGGTATACTCGCCCAGGCTCAGCTCCCAGTTTTGCATCAGGGCCGCCGCCGCCGCCCAATCTATGTCAGGTAGCTCACCATCGGGGTCATGGACACCAATAAAGGCCCCATTTGTACCATAGTTACAAAACCGTGAGATATGGCTCAGGTAGAACGTGAGCTGCGCCACCTCTACCGTGTCGATCGTTCCGTTAGAAACAAGTTTGTTAAACTTAGTTCTGTTTTTTGCCCAGTTATTTAGATCTGTTTTTTGCGTAATTAACCAGCCATTTTCCAAAAACTTGCCGCTTTTTACCCAGCGATACAAGTTAATAATGTAAGGGTTGTTATCGTTCAGACTACAATTTCCAATCTCAAGCTCAAACGGAATCTCAGCCAGCCCACAGAAAGGCTCAATATAGGTCATCCCTTCGTCAGGCAAAAAGTCTTTAACCGCCGTCAACATAGTGTTTAAGGCATCCGCTGATCGAGTTGTTCGTAGTAGGGGTCTCATAGGTTCCTCTGGTTTATGCCCTGTAGTATTAATCAATGGTTAGGACAAATTTCCGGATATGCTCTGAAATCCAGGATTTTTGGCTGATATGGCAATTGACAAGTGTGTTCGTCAATTGGACATTGCTAGTCCTCAATTGTGAGTCGAACTAGCTGTTATGGGCCTTATAGTAACCAATATCGCATGTCAGGCAAGGTCCAAGTCCTCTAGAAACGCCAGCGGGCGGCTCATGTTGGTGGCAAAGCCTAAAATGTTGCGATCGCAATGTTGATACATGACCTCACCGTTAGCAATCACATAGGTGGCCCCTCGCTGGGTAATGTGGCTCACATCCGGCACATAGGTCTGCCACTTGCCCAAAACTTCAGCCATGTTCCGCAATCGCAGGGTGGCCAGCTCAAAGGGTCGCTGAAAGCCTTTACCTCCAGCCCGTTTAAAGAACTCCCCTTTGATTGGTGGGAGTGGTGTCGCTCGGACAACCTCATCATCCTCAATCAGCTGGGGGGCACTGCGATCTCCCAAATAGCCGCGAAAAACCTCCGACAGCGTGCCGGGGCTACCGATTCCCGCACACATCAGCAGCAGGTTTAGCCACGCATTTTGACGCTGATTTAAGCCGGGGACTGACAGTGTAAGACCTGGATAGAGGCCTAACGCCTTGTGCAGAGAGCCATCCGGGTCTAGCAGTAATGACTCTTCAGGGAACCCCGTGTAGGCACAAAAGGCCTGACCCGAGTTGCGATCGCCAATGCCCACTGCCCTAACGGTCAATCCTTTAGCTGCCAGCTCATCAGCCCCGCGACGTAGCCACCAGGCATATTCCAAACTGTCAAAATCACCTAGCTGGGGCCACACCAGCACCAATTGCTGAGCAGCCGTCGTTATTAATGGAGTATCGGCACCATCACTGACTCGCTGTCGTCGTGTTTGCCTGAGGACGTCATAAACGGCTGCTGTCTGTGTGTCTCCTGTCAACGTATTTACAGACATTATAATGTTTGCTCCAACATGGCGGATCACTAACAAAAAATTGTGAATGGTAAATTACACGCGCCCCATAGGCTTCCGATGTCTATGGAATACCTATATAGTTACGTGGTTCGAGTTACTGTAAATTTTACAGCAGTAAAAAAATTGGCGTTCAGGATATCTGCCATACCCATCAACTAGCTCACCGCTGCTCTATTCAAAAACTGATGGATAAAAATCTGGACAATTATCAGAAACGAATAGCTGAGCTAGAGGCGGCTAATCAGGCACTGCAAACCCAATTAGCTGACGCTCACCAGGCACATCAGCAAACGACACAGGCGCTGCAGCAGCTGCAATGTCGTTACCCACAGCTGTCTGAACAGACGGTACATTGGGTCCTCGACTACATACCAGAAGCTGCATTCTGGAAAGATCGTAACTCGGTTTACCTCGGCTGTAACCAGCATTTTAGCCAGGCTGCTGGCCTAGCCTCCCCAGAGGAGATTATCGGCAAAACTGACTTTGATTTGCCATGGCAGCCTGAAGAGACGGAATGGTTTCGACAATGCGATCGCCGGGTAATGGAAGCTGACACGCCTGAGCTAGGCATCATCGAACCCCAACGACAGGCGGATGGGAGCCAATGCTGGCTGGAGACCAATAAAATTCCACTGCACGATAACCAGGGCAACGTTGTTGGCATTTTGGGAACGTTTATGGACATTACGGCCCGTATCCAGACCGAAAATCAGCTGAAGCAGCTCAATGAGAAGCTAGAGCAACGGGTGGATGCGAGGACACAGGAACTGAAAACCAGTGAGGCTCGGCTGCAGCGGCTAGCGGACAATTTACCGGGTCTGATTTTTCAGTTTCGTCTAGAAGCTGATGGGAGCCGCTCATTTCCCTATGTGTCTGAGGGCTGTCGCGATATCTATGGGCTAGAGCCGGATGATTTTCTGCAATGTTTTGACCTGGTGCACGCTTGCGATCGCAAGGCCCTAGAGCAGGCGATTCAGGTTTCTGCCCTGACGCTGGCCGGGGTGCACCACGAACATCGCATTATTACCCCCAGCGGTCAGTTGAAGTGGGTACAAACCATCGCCCGCCCAGAGCAAATGGACGATGACTCGATTTTATGGGACGGTCTGATCATTGAGGTTAGCGATCGCAAACAGGCCGAAAAGGAGCAGCAGCGGTTACTGTCCATTCTCGAAGCCACCCCCGATATTGTGGGCATTTGTAACGCCCAGGGCGATCACCTCTATCTAAACCAGGCCGGACACACCTCATTAGAAATTGCCCCCGAGGATCTAGCACAGGTGAACATTCAGGCCTGCCATCCGTTAGAAACACTCAGAAAAATCGAAGCCGAAGCCATCCCAACGGCGATCCAAAAGGGTATGTGGCAGGGAGAATCTTACCTGCGCAGCCAGAGTGGACGAGAATTCCCGGTTTCTCAGGTGATTTTGGCCCATCGAGATGAGGATGGCAGCCTAGAATTTTTATCCTCGGTTATACGAGACATTAGTGAGCTAAAGCAGCTTGAGGCCGAGCGTAAACGCCAGGAACAGGCCCTGCGTTCCATTGTGCAAGGAACAGCAACCCAAACGGGGGAAGACTTTTTTCGAGCCTGTGTCAAGCATTTGGCCTTAGCCCTCGATGTCCGCTACGTCCTAATCGCTAAGGTTATTGAAGAGGGAGAGCAGCAGATAGGGCAGACTCTGGCCTTTTGGAAGGATTCAGACTTTGGTGATAACTTTCAATATAATTTGGCTGGCACCCCCTGCCACAACATTGTTGAGACCCATGCCCTCTGTCGCTATGGCCATTCGGTCCAGGAGCATTTCCCTGACGACGCTGACCTTGTTGCCTTTAATGCCGAAAGCTATGTCGGTATTGCGATCCTAAACCCTGCTAATAAATTTTTGGGCTATATCTCAGTGATCAACACTGAGCCCATGGAACAGGAGCTGGAGCTACAGGTATTTATTTTAGAGATTTTTGCAGCCCGGGCTGGGGCAGAGATAGAACGGATGCAGACTGAGAAAGCGCTGATTGCGTCTAATAAAAAAATTCAACAACAGGCTCAGCGGGAACAGTTACTCAACCAAATTGCTAACCAGATTCGGACATCCCTTGATCTAGACAGTATTGTTGACACGACAGTTCAAGAAATTCAACGATTTTTAGGTGTAGATCGATGTCATTTTGCCTGGTATGTCGATTCTGATCGCGACGATCAGGCCTATTGGCATGTCACCTCAGAAGTCCAAGCAGAGGGGCTCCCTAGTTTTGCTGGCAATCATACAGCTAAGCGTTTTGGTGGTCTAACAGACATAATCTTACGCCAGGAAATTTTACAGCTAGATGATACCTCTACCGTCGAGGATGCTAAGGTCAGAGCGCTGCTCAAGACCCTGGGCAACAAGTCTATGCTGGTGTTACCGGTCCATGCCGACTCTGACAAAATTGGCATCATCGCCTGTATTCATCATCAAGCTGTTCGGCCCTGGCAATATAACGAGGTTAAACTACTCAGGGCCGTGGTTGCCCAGTTAGAAATTGCGCTCAATCAGGCTGATCTATTAGCTCAAAGTTTAGCCCGAGCTCAGGAGCTGGAGACCCTGCTCATCCAGCTCCAAAAAACCCAATCCCAGCTGGTGCAAAGTGAAAAAATGTCTAGCCTCGGGCAAATGGTGGCGGGGGTCGCCCATGAGATTAATAATCCAGTTAGTTTTATCTACGGCAACCTCACCCATGCCAAGGACTATACCCAAGATTTGGTGGGTCTGATTGAACGCTACCAGCACCACTATCCCCAAGCTCATCCTGACATTCAGGCCGTGATCGACACCATTGAACTGGAGTTTTTAAAGCAGGACTTGCCCAAGCTGTTTCAATCTATGGAGGTGGGTACCGAACGGATTCGAGAGATTATTAAGTCCCTACGCCTGTTCTCGCGACTCGATGAAGCGGATATTAAACAGATTAGTTTGCACGACGGCATTGATAGTACCCTCACTATTTTGCAAACGCGGCTGCGGGCCCAGCATTGGCGGCCTGAGATTCAAGTGGTCAAAACCTATGACGAGTTGCCCCAGGTGGAGTGCTACGCGGGCCAGCTCAATCAGGTATTTATGAATCTGTTGAGCAATGCCGTAGATGCCCTAGAAGAACGGGATCAACAGCGCAGTTGGCAAGAGATGGAACAGGAGCCCAGCAGGATCCAAATCCAGACCCAACTGCTAGGGAAATTGCCCCATCCGGCGGTTGCGATCGCAATCACCGACAATGGCCCCGGCATCAGTCAACAGGCCATGGAGCATCTGTTTAACCCCTTTTTTACCACCAAGCCCGTGGGCAAAGGCACCGGTCTGGGGCTTTCCATCAGCTATCAAATTATTACCGAAACCCACGGCGGCACCATCACCCACAATTCAGAGCCCGGTCAGGGAACCACATTCATCATCACCCTCCCCATCAAGCAATAGACTTGGGCCCTATCTACAGCCAGGGCCGGGTCACCGCATCAATTTTCCCCTGCTCGTCATCAGTGAGCACCCACCCCAGGGCTCCGGCGTTTTGTTCGGCCTGTTTCGCATTCTTCGCCCCTGGAATCGGTACCACACGTCCCTGACCCATTAGCCAGTTAAGCGCTACCTGCGCCGGTGTCTTGTCATAACGCTGCCCCAACTCTTTTAGAATGGTAATCACGGGCTCGATCTTGCGCAGATTATCTTTACTAAAGCGCGGGTCAATCCGCCGGGCCCCCGTCGGAGGCTGATAAGTCTCTACCGCATACTTACCCGTAACCAATCCCTGGGCCAGGGGACTATAGGCCAGGATTGTTACCCCTAAATCTTTGGCCGCACCCAGCACACCGTTGGACTCAATTTTGCGATGCAAAAGAGAATACTGCACCTGGTTAACCGCCAAGGGAATCCCTCGCTCAGCCAAATAGGCATGGGCCTTATGCATCTGGCTAGCCGAATAGTTGCTGACACCAATAGATTGAATCCGGCCCTGATTTACTTCATCCGCCAGGGCATTCATCAGCGCTTTTTGACCCATCAAAAAATCAAAAGGCCAATGGACCTGATACAGCGCCACCGTCGGCAGCTGTAGTCGCTTTAAGCTCGCCGTTAGCGTATCGGCCACAGCCTGGGCATTAAACCGCCAGGGTAGGGGGAAATACTTGGTCGCCACCGCCACAGGCGTATCCGCCGCCTGGATAAACTGCCCCAGCAGCTCCTCAGACTTGCCCAGACCATAGACTTCAGCCGTATCAAAAAAGGTAATTCCCGCCGCTAGGGATGCCTTAAATGCCTGCTGCACATCGTCAACACCATAGTCTTTGCCATACTGCCAAAACAAAGAATCTCCCCAGGACCAGGTCCCCACTCCCAGGGAAGGAATTTCAGGACCGTTGGGGATCAAGGTCACCGTTTGCGATCGCGACGATTCTGCCATAGTCTCCATAGCTCTAATCTGCATTCTCACCCACAAAAATAAAGGATGCGCCAAAAACGCATCCCCCATTAGCTAAATTCTAAAACCAAACGCTAAACACAGGGACAAGTCAACGCCCCCACCCTAGCTTGCCAAATACTCACGCATGTCTGACTGACGCTTACGCAGACGGGTGAGTGCCTCGCGTTCAATCTGACGCACACGCTCACGGCTAATGCTCAGCAATTCACCAATTTTGGCCAGCGTCATGTGCTTACCATCATCTAAACCAAAGCGCAGATGGAGAACCCGCTGCTGCTGCGGCGTTAGCTCCGCCATTAGCCGGTCGAGATCCTTACGCAGTAATGACTGGGTGGCATAGGCCTCCGGAGACTCACCGGGGTCTTCCAACAGATCCCCCAGGTTTGTATCCTGGTTATCGCCAATGCGCAGATCCAACGACAGCGGTGTGCGAGACTTTTCTAAATAATCTCTAACTTGCTTGGGGGTGAGCTTTACCTCGTCCGCCAGTTCAGCGATGGTTGCGGCCCGACCCAGCTTCTGAGAAAGCTGACGCTGGGCTTTCTTAATTTTGTTAAGTTTTTCAGTAATGTGAATGGGCAGACGAATGGTACGGCTTTTCTCAGCAATCGCCCGGGTAATCGCCTGACGGATCCACCAGTAGGCGTAGGTAGAAAAACGATAGCCCTTCAGCGGGTCAAACTTTTCCACACCGCGCTGCATACCGATGGTGCCTTCCTGAATCAGGTCTAACAAATCAACGTTGCGCTTGATGTACTTCTTAGCAACCGAGACCACCAAACGAAGATTTGCTTCGACCATGCGCCGTTTTGCCAGCTCGCCAGCATCGATGGCTTGCTTTAATTCATCGACTGAGAGCTCCGCTGCCTCAGCCCATTCGAGATCGCTGGGGTCACGGTCTAGGGTCTCCTGCAGCTCGGTGCGACGAGCCTGCAGGGCCACAAACCGTTGAACCTGCTTTCCATAGACAACTTCCTGCTCGTGGGTTAAAAGAGGTACTCGCCCAATTTCCTTTAAATAGGTGCGAACCAAATCGCTGGACGTCTGAGGAGCTTTCATAGTGTGACAGAGCGCAAAACTACAGAGGAATCGTAAAACTGCCCCTCAAATTAGAAGGGTGGAAGACACATTAGGTGAACGTAGAGCGAAGCGTGTGCTGAAAAGAGCAAGTCCATGAACCCTTGGTGAATCTGTCGAACTAAGCTACCAGGATGTTTCTTTACATAGGTAAAAGGAAACAAATACGGGTCGATACAGATGGCTAAGAAAATGGGCCATCAACCATAAAACAGGCATGAACCCCTATGAACTGCTCAATAAAGTAGTGATGCTGCGTTTGTATAAACCCAGATTATCATATTTTTAAGTAATGTAACTTTTATTAGAAATACTTTTTAATTTTTCCCATTTGATTTTTTTAGCGGCTGTCCGGCATCTCTCGGACCGTTAGAAGTTAGACTAATTGATTTGTATGGGCTTAGCTGCATCAAGCGTGACAAAATTTGACCCAGGTGCTGAATTGTTTTTGAGAAACCTGTCTGAGCTGTGGTGAGTTCTATTAAGTTTCTAGACGTTTATGGTTGCTAAATTGAGCCAGGCTGTGCTGCATTGGCTCTCCACCCGGTTCTCCACCATGCAGTGCGCCTAGCCTAGCAGCAGACTATCGTCGTTAAGGGCATCGCCAGCAAAGCGGTTGAGTAAATCATTTATGGTGAGATTGCCCTTTTCTGAGCCAACAGTATCAAAAACGATGCGGCCTTCGTGGAGCATCAGTAGGCGATTGCCCACCGCCAAGGCCTGACGCATGCTGTGGGTGACCATCAGCGTGGTTAAGCCATGCGCTGCCACTAGCTGCTCAGTCAGCTGCATGATGTAATGGGCGGTTTTGGGGTCCAGGGCGGCCGTATGCTCATCCAGCAGTAGAATTTTGGCCGGGGCCAGGGTGGCCATCACCAAACTGAGGGCCTGCCGTTGGCCACCGGAGAGGAGACCGATGCGATCGCAAAGCCGATCCTCTAACCCCAGCTCTAAGCTTGCCAGCCTGGCCCGAAACTGATCTCGAAACCGGTTATTCAGCGCCGGTCGTAGCCCCCGGGGCTGCCCGCGACGAAAGGCCAGCATCAGATTTTCTTCGATGGTGAGTTCAGCACAGGAGCCCGCCAGCGGATTCTGAAAAACCCGCGAAACTAACGTCGCCCGCTGCGCCGTTGGCCAGGTCGTTACATCCTGAGTCCCGACAGTGACTCGACCGCGGTCGCTCAAAATGTCACCGCTAATAATGTTAAGCAGCGTAGATTTACCCGCCCCATTGCTACCAATCACCGTAATGAATTCCCCAGCAGCAATGTCTAAATCAATCCCCAGCAAAGCCGGTTTAGCTAGGGGGGTACCCGGATTAAACGTCACATATATATCGGTCAAAGAAATCATTGATGGCGGGTGGGTACGACCCACCGAACAATAAAATACTGGCGTTGCTGATCCCCGATATGAATTTATCTGGCAAACATGGACGCATCGCATATCTCACAGATCGGTTCATCCCCTAAATCAGCAACGGCAAAAACCGCAGCCCCCAGTGGCGGGCGGGCACAGCCCACCGGACAGTGGAAAAACCATTATCGTTTGAATTTTGCCAAAAGATTTGCCTGGGGTATTACTAGTGCCAACACCACAATCAACGCCGTCACCAAGTTAAGGTCCTGGGCCCGCAGCCCCAGGAAGTCAGCATTGAGGGCCAGGGCAATCACCAAACGGTAGATTAGACAGCCTAAAATTACCGCCAGGGTGGCCCAACGCACGGTGCGGCTAGGGAAAATCGCCTCTCCTAAAATCACCGTGGCCAACCCCACCACCACCGTCCCCACCCCCAGGGCCACATCGGCAAAACCGTTGACCTGGGCAAATAGCGCCCCCGCCAGGGCCGCCAGGGCATTACTCATGGCCATGCCCAGCAAAATTAGCCGATTGGTATAAATCCCCTGGGCCTTCGCCATCGTAGGGTTTAGCCCCGTTGCCCGCATGGCCAGCCCCAGGTCCGACATGAGAAAAAAGTCGATGGCAAGTTTTGCCAGCCCCAGACCCACTAATAAAATCACCCAGATCGGCAGCACGCTATCTAAGCCATCAAACAAAGTGGGCTGGTTGAGCAGCGGGACATTGGGTCGCCCCATAATCCGCAGGTTAATGGAATAAAGCGCAATCATGGTGAGAATGCTAGCCAGCAGATTGAGAATATTAAACCGCACGCTGAGACTGGCGGTGCACAGACCGGCTAAAGCACCGGCCACCATGGCCGCGGCGGTGGCCAGCCAGGGGTTAACGCCCTGGGTGATCAGAGTGGCCACAACGGCTGCCCCCAAAGGGAAACTGCCATCTACGGTCAGGTCCGGAAACTTGAGCACCCGAAAGGAGAGGTACACACCCAGGCTAAGAAAGCCATAGAGCAGACCGGTTTCGATGGCTCCAAGAAAGGCAACAAAGGACATGGTTTACAGACACTCCCTCGCCCTCTGGCATAGGTTGGGTCCCATAGGGTCAACCCAAACAACGTTCATGCGTCCGTTCCTTTTTTCTCCATTACCCGAAACAATATCCGATCCCATGTAGAGACGTTCCATGGAACGTCTCTACACGGGGAAATCCCCCTATTCGAATACCTGGTCGGCGCTATCTTTAATTGCGTCGGGTATGGTAACGCCCATGGCTTCGGCGGCGGCTAGATTTACAGCCAAATCTACGGTGTTGGCCAGTTCCACCGGAATATCACCGGGGTTCTCGCCACCGAGGATGCGGGCCACCATGTCGCCGGTTTGGCGACCGACTTCGTAATAGTCAAAACTGGCGGTTGCGATCGCACCCCGTTCCACCGAATCCGTATCCCCAGCAAACACCGGCAGCTGGTTATCATTCCCCACCTGAATCACCGATTCTAGGGCTGATACCACCGTATTGTCGGTGGGGATATAAATCGCGTCCACCTTACCCACCAGACTTTCCGCCGCCGTTACCACATCAGCAGAGCTAGACACCGTCGCTTCTTCCAGGGTAAAACCCTGCTCCTCCGCCTCGGTTTTGAGCAGTTCCACCAGGCTCACAGAGTTAGATTCCCCAGCGTTGTAGATTACCCCTACGGTCTTAGCCTCGGGGGAAATATCGGCAATCAGGGCCAGATGCTCGTCAATGGGGGAGAGATCGCTAACGCCGGTCACCATGCCGCCTGACGCCTCTAAGCTCGGCACCAGTTCCGCCCCCACCGGGTCAGTGACGGCGGAAAATACCACCGGAATTGTGTCGGTGTTTCCCACCACCGCCTGGGCCGACGGGGTGGCAATGGCCACAATCAGGTCGGGACTGTCACCAACAAATTTTTGAGCAATTTGAGCGGCGTTGGCCGCCTGGCCCTGGGCACTTTCCCACTCCCACTTTAGAGAGCCATCGGCCTCGTAGCCTTCCTCCTTGAGCTTGTCTTGGACGCCATCGCGCACGGCATCCAGGGCCGGATGCTCCACAATCTGGGTCACGGCCACGTGGGGCACATCGGTGGCAATGGGGTCACCATATTCATCTAGACCCGGATCATTACCACAGCCGAGCAGGGTGGCTGAGAGCAGGGCCGAGGCCATGAGGGGTTTGCTTAAAAAAAGAGTGCGTGTCATAGCTAATAATTTTTTCAAACAGCCATAGATTAAAGGTTATCCCCACCTGGCAGGGGACAAGATATCGGTTTTGCGTCAGGCCCTAAAGCCGCCCCATTATTCACCTCCATACTGGGCCTTTAGTTCAGCCACACGGTCATCGTCCAGCTTTTGGAATAGGGGCGGGGGGATCTCAAAGGCACGACCCGCTGCCAAAATGCTCAGATCCGTGGCCGCGGCCATGGTGCTGTTACGTTCGTCATCGGTAAGCTGCAGCGCGTCGTACAAAGCGGCGGCGGTGTGGGGGATAAACGGAGCACTTGCGATCGCATACAGCCGAATCAGGTTAATACAGGTGCGAATCACCACAGCGGCGTCATCCTTATCTTTCTTAAATAGCGCCCAGGGAGCTCGCACATCAATATACTGGTTCCCTGCTGTCCACAGCGCATTTAAGGTTTCGGTCGCGCGCCGAAACTCCTGCTGACGCAGATGCCCCCGCAGTTTTTCCACCAGTTCTGTACAGGTGGCCTCAAGCTCAGCCTCAGCCGCACCGGGGGTCCCCCCCGCCGGCAGTTCCTGACTAAACTTAGACGCCGTAAATTTTAGAATTCGATTGACAAAGTTACCAAGGTTGTCCGCCAGCTCCTTATTCACCCGATTTTGAAACTGCTCCCAGGTAAAGGCAGAATCCGACGACTCCGGCGCACTGGCCATCAGCATATAGCGCCAGTAGTCCGCCGGAGCAATATCCAAAGCCTGGTCAAGGAAGACACCGCGCTTGGAGCTAGTGGAAAACTTCCCCCCGTAATAATTGAGCCAGTTAAAGCCCTTAATGTAGTCCGCCAGCTTCCACGGTTCGCGGCTGCCAAGAATCGTCGCGGGCCACATAATCGTATGGAATGGCAGGTTATCCTTAGCCATAAACTGGGTGTAGTGCACCTCGTCCCCCCCTTTCCACCAGCTCTCCCAGTCGTTACCGGTTGCATCACCCCAGGCTTTTGTGGCCGACACATAGCCGATGGGGGCATCAAACCACACATAAAAAACCTTGCCGTCAAAACCGTCAGCAGGCACTGGCACGCCCCAGCTCAGGTCGCGGGTAATGCCTCGACTCTGCAACCCTTCATCCAACCACTTAAACGCAATCGATGTGGTCAATTTTGGCCATTGGGTTTGCTGCTCAACCCAGGTGCGCACTTCATCACTTAGCTTGTCTAGCAGCAAGAACAGATGCTTAGAACTGCGAATCTCTAAATTAGTGCTGCCCGAAATTGTGGAGCGGGGGTCAATCAGATCCGTGGGTGACAAAACCTTGGTGCAGTTCTCACACTGATCCCCGCGAGCCTTTTCATAGCCACAGTTAGGACAGGTACCCGTCACATAGCGATCCGGCAAAAACCGTTTGTCGTCTAAAGAATAGATCTGGCTAATTTCCCGCTCTTCGATAAATCCATGTGCGGCCAGCTGACGATAGAAGTGCTGGGTTAGCTCATGGTTTTCTGGAGCCGATG
Organism: Cyanobacteria bacterium J06554_1; assembly: GCA_038534515.1. GTDB lineage: Bacteria > Cyanobacteriota > Cyanobacteriia > Phormidesmidales > Phormidesmidaceae > Leptothoe. The sequence goes on along the minus strand of JBCAWO010000039.1, from coordinate 5,727 downwards.
TGCGGCCAAAATAGTCAAAGGAAAGGCCAAAGCGCTCGTAGATGTCCTTTTGCTTTTGGTACTGGCGGGTGCAAAACTCAGCCACATCTAGCTCTGCTTCTAGGGCGGCAATTTCTGCCGGGGTGCCGTGCTCGTCAGTGGCACATATATAGAGGACGTCTTCACCTTCTTGACGCAGGAAGCGTGCGTACACATCGGCAGGCAGCATGGAGCCCACCAGGTTACCCAGGTGTTTAATACCGTTGATGTAGGGGAGGGCGCTGGTAATGAGGTGTCGCATGCTGGGGTTGCTGTCGTTTGCCAAGGCGGTGTGCTCTATACACCCTAGCGGGTTAGGTGTGTTGGCTCAATAGTAGCGTCTGTTAACGGTAGGACAGTGTTAAATATGGTCTTGCCCACATAGTTCATATCATCGGCGATCGCGCCCTCTTTATTAGAGACCACAATTAGAGATCACAGAAGAGTCGCAGACGAGCTGTAGGGCTGACAATTGATGACGTTTGTCATGGAGTGCACTCAGCAGATGATCTAGGATCCAAGCCATGGGAAACTCATATGTTTCTCCCATAAATTCAGGTAATCGGCATAGCGTTATGGGCCAAACAGCAAGCATGGTAGCCAAGGCGAACGGGGCAGGTAAGCATGCCGTTTCGGCATCGCCCTCAACATCCATCGCCACCATATCCCCCTCCATTCCAAAAACATTGCGCTATGTAGAATGGGCCTTCTTTGTTGTGCTGATTCTGCGCTTGGCGCTGCTGCTAGTCAACACACCGCTGGGGTACGAGCTAGCAGCTGGCGACTACATTATGTTTGGGGCCATGGGCATTATTGCTATCCTTAGCTTTTTCTTTCCCATGCACCGGCCAATGTGGCAACGGCAAGCATACATTGGGCTAGAGATTTTTTGTCTCTTGATTACTCGGGCATTTTCCATTTGGGGTCTCGATCTGTTTCTGTATTTGGTCCTGGTAAAAAGCTGTTTTCTATTACGCCGTCGAGCGGTTATCTTCACCACCGTTGCAGCGGGTATTGCCTGGCAGCTTAGCTTTGCTCGACATTTGTTTCACCGATATTCAGTCCCAATAGAAGAGATCCAAAAAGAACTGAACGCTGCATTAGAAGCCCCCAGGGCGCTGATGATTCTCGATACGGTCATCAATAGTACAGGTCTGTATATTGCATCCAGCCTGTTGATTATTTTGTTGTGCTTAACTGTGCTGGCCGAGCGCAAAAGCCGACAGCAGGCCGCGGCCCTATCGAAAGAAGTAGAAACCCTGGCAGCAGACTTGGAGAGAAACCGGATTGCCCGAGACATTCACGACTCACTGGGGCACACCCTCACCACCCTTGATGTGCAGCTAGAGGTGGCCCAAACCCTACACAGCCAAGATCCTGACCATGCATTTCAGGCTCTCAGCCGGGCTAAGACCCTATCTAGTCAATCGCTTCAGGAGGTGCGTCGGGCGGTCTCTACCATGCGCCACGACACCTTTAATTTGTCCACAGCCCTGGCTAGCCTGGTGGAGGAAATTCAGCAAACCCATTCCTGTAATGGTTCTACCCTGACCGTCGAAACTCAAATTAATTTACCCAGCCTGCCACTCCAGGTCAGCCAACAGCTGTTCTTGATCATTAAAGAGGGACTCACCAATGTCCAAAAACACAGCCAGGCATCAATGGTTAAACTCTGGGCCCAAAAAACCCGCGAGGGGATTATGGTAGCCCTCTCTGATAACGGCATTGGATTTTCACAACAGGAACCGAGTAAAGGCTTTGGGCTGCGGGGTATGCAGGAGCGCACACAGCTGTTAGAAGGACGGATGAAAGTGCACAGTACCGTTGGCAAAGGCACATTTATTCAAGTGACGATTCCGCAGTGATTCAACCCTGATTCAGCCATGATCCAGATTCTACTTGTTGACGATCAGCCCATGTTTAGGGAAGGACTGGCCTCTCTCCTGACCCTGGAGGCTGACTTTGAGATCGTCGGCGAGGCCAACCATGGTGAAGAGTCAATTGCTTTGGCTGCTCAACTGCAGCCCGATGTGATTTTAATGGATGTGCGTATGCCAGTCTGTAATGGCGTCGAGGCAACGCGCGAAATCCATCAGCGGTTTCCCTGGATTCGGATTTTGGTGTTGACTACCTTTGATGAGGATGACTATGTGTTTCAATCGCTAGAGGTGGGGGCATTGGGGTATTTATTAAAAAGTACGCCGGCTAAACAGGTTGCGATCGCAATCCGCAATGTTTACCAGGGGTACAGCCAGCTAGGCCCCACCATTGCCCCCAAAGTTTTCTCCCAGGTCAAAGCCGCCAATGCAACCGAGAAAGTAGATGCCGAGACGTTATTTAATACCCGCGATGTAGAAATTTTAAAGCTGCTAGGGCAGGGTCACAGCAATCGAGAGATCGCCGATACGTTACACCTTACCGAGGGCACCATCAAAAACCATCTGACCAACATTTTTAGCCAGTTAGATGTTCGCGATCGCACCCAAGCCGCCCTTTGGGCCCACCAACACCTGCTACCCTAAGAGACAAATCAATCCGGCTCTAGCCGTATCGAGCACAGCTATATGAGGCAGATCTAAAAAATAGGGTAGAGGTGACTCGACGTAGTTTGGAGACGCTTCAGCTTTTATAAAAGTCGTTGTTGTTGATTTAGGACTTGTTGGGTGAAATTTTATCTGTTAGTAATGACCTTCGCTAAAATCTAGCAGACATAGAAAACTGCTGAAGCGTAGCCTTTCTTCAGCAGTTTTCTACACCCATAACCGATGCTAGCTAAGGCTTTTAGACATTGTTATGACTGGATTGTAGGAGTTTAAGCAACCGTGCGCAATTGCGGGCGCGGCGGTGTATGAACCGTATTTACAGCGGGAATATCCCATGCCTCCGCCAGACATCCATCCACTATGCGCCACACCACAACTGCATCCAGTTTAATTGGCTGACCTTCCCAACTCATCCTATCTTGAACATGGGTAACCACTAGCTCATCCCCAATGGGAATGCTGGTAATTGTCTCAGCATGAAACGTCCCTCCGGTCACTACGGCCAGCTTCTCAAAAAACGCTTGTAGGCCCTCTAGCCCCACATAGTCACCCTCAACACTGGGGAGTTTAGGGTTGAAGAAATGCCAAACAAAACCTTTCGCAAAAAGATCTGACGCGCTGACAATGTCGTTGTTGTCTAAATACTTGTCTAATCGGTTCAAAAGAGTAATATTTGCATGTTCTTTAGTCATTAGTGTCTTATCCCCCTACGGATGCCTTTACTGAAGCATGCTCACACCGTAACGAAACGCTCAAAACCTTCCTACAGCCAGGAGTCACTTTATTTGATGACTTTTGTCATGGCATCACCAAATTAGTTTAGTTACAACAGACACAGGTTTTGATCAACATAACTATCACCCTCAAGCTGGCCATTGATGGCATAAATAATCAAACGTCGGCTGGCTAAACCTGTTAAACAGCATCAAACCAACAAAGGTTAAGCGCTAACTGCTTTTATACGTCTCTTCACTACCATTATATTGCCAAGCAAATTTATGGCGCGCAACAGATCATTTCGATGGGGTTTATTACTTTTTCTAATAGCTCTAGTCTCCACTGGATGCGTCCCATCCTTTGGATCAAATTCAGATGAGGATGCTGCTGTCCCAGTAGATGTCGAAATTGATTCAGTCGTAGCCCTTGGACGGATTGAACCCAAGGGCGAAGTGATTCGGCTGTCGGTGTCAAATGCGGCCGATAGCAGGGTCAACGAAATTCGAGTCAGCGAAGGAGACTGGGTGGAGGCCCAGCAGGTGATTGCCGTATTGCAGGGAGCAGAACGACGCCAGGCCGATCTGCAAGCTGCCCATGCCCTGGTACGACAGCGACAGGCCGAACTCACCCTGCAACAAACCGGCGATGTTAAACCCGCCGAGATCGAAGCCCAACAGGCCACCATTATGCGGTTAGAAGCCCAGCTAGCTGCCCAAACAGCCCAGCGACAGGCGGCGATTAACAAAGCTCAGGCCACCCTGCAAGAGTCTCGAGTAAACTATGAGCGCTATCAGCAGCTGACAACCGTTGGTGCCACCAGCCAATCGGAGCAGGATATTGCCCTGCGGGATTACGAAACAGCCCAGGCAGATTTAGCCGTGACCATCGCAGAGAAGGAGGAAACCGGACGCACCCTGAGGGCTCAACTGGCAGAAGAACGCTCTCGACTGGCGGAACTCACCCAGGTAAAGCCAGAAGATATTGCGATCGCAACCGCCCAACTAGACCAGGCTCAAATCCAGGTCTCCCAACGACAGGCCGATCTAGATGACGTTCTCGTCCGCTCTCCCGTTGCCGGACAGATCCTTAAAATCAACACCCAAGTTGGGGAACAGGTCAACACCCAGCAAGGCATTGTGGAACTGGCCCAAACGGACCAAATGATGGTGGTGGCAGAGGTGTATGAGACCGATATTCGCAAAGTAAGCTTGGGGCAGTCTGTGCAGATTACCAGTGAATATGGCGGCGTGGCCACAGAGCTAAGCGGCACCGTTGAACAGATTGGCCTACAAATCGGTAAGGCTAACTTTGGTGAATCGCAACAGGCCAACCCAACTCAAGATATCAACGCCCGTGTGGTTACCGTCAAGGTTCGTTTAGACGATGAGGCTAGTAAACAGGTGGCCGCCTTGACTGGCATGCAGGTACGGGTGGCGATAGACATTGACGCATAAAAAATTCGGCGTTGCCGATCTTCGGTATGAGTTTATCGGGTAAATATCGGTACCTCGTATATCTCACAGAGCGGCTCATACCCTCAATCAGCAATGCCCAAAATTCAGTTAAATAGTTTTTTCGTAATGCTAATCAAAGCGCTCCGTTCTCTCCTCACCCTTGAAAAACCTCTGGCCTGGGCTCAGCTTTCCCATCAGAAAGTTCGCCTTGCTGTTGCCATCACCGGCGTCAGCTTTGCCAACATTCTCATGTTCACCATGATGGGTCTACAAAGCCTCATCGCCGATGGCACCACCACCTTGCACGAAAATCTCAGGGGCGATCTCTTTTTAATGTCATCATTTAGCCCTAGCCTCAGAATACCGATGGCGTTACCCCGTGCGTATCTGATTCAGGCCCATGGGGTAACGGGCGTGGCAACAGCAGCACCGCTATATCTCAATATGGCCAACTGGACAGACCCAAGCCAGCTCAACTCATTACCGGAGGATGAAACCAAAGGAGATGTTTTTGGCAATCAGGTGCGGGTGATTGCCTTTAATCCGTCCCAACCTGTGCTGAATATTCCTGAGATTGATAGCCATCAAGGGTCTTTGAGCGCCGCCAATTCGGTGCTGTTTGATCGGCTCTCCCAGCCCTCTCTAGGGGAGATTCCAGAATTATTAGCCGCCTCGGGCGAGGTACAAACCCTGATGGCAGGTCGTCGGGTCCATGTTGTGGGGTTATTTAGCCTGGGTAGTACTGTGATCGAAAAAGGGACTGTCGTCATGAGCGACTTAAACTATATCCAGTGGTTTGGTGAAACGGCTCTAACCCATGTCACCCTAGGCGTTTTAACCGTAGATCCCAACAGCGACATTAACGCAGTCCAAGCCCAGCTAAAAGCCCATCTCCCCACCGACAAGGTCACAGTTTTAACCCTGGATGAACTGATTGAAAAGGAGCACCAGTTTACCCAAAATGACCCCATTGGCATTATTTTTGGCTTTGGTAG
>JBCAWO010000038.1:0-51474 GCA_038534515.1 Cyanobacteria bacterium J06554_1 | reverse complement strand
TCACTTACCAGCAAGCGATATTAAAATCTTATTTTGAGATTGATAATTACCAAAATTGGACTCAAATTAATAATTTAATTCTTATTTTAAGACCAAGAACGGCCAAACAGAAGCTTTATTTTTCACCCTAATACAAAATCCTGGCTGATAATGCGAGATATCGAAGAACATCCACAAGGGCGTGCCCCTACAAGATTGTCTATTTCTAATCAAATTTAATAAATTCAGATTTGATATTAGACCTCAGTAAACAATAATTTTATGAGGTAGTCTCCCCTCCAAATCTTCCGCAAAAACCAAGTCAGAGCATACATAATCGTCCCCGCCGTAACCCCAACTGAATGCTATTAGGAGTACCTCAGTATGAGGGTTTTAGGGCGGCATCCCGCCCTAATCAGGGGGTTTGGGGAACTCGAAGGGACCCCAAGCAACACCTCTACCCCCCCTACCAACCTCTCAAATATCACCAAAAACCTAACCTTACCCCCCTTACCCCCCAATCTGCGACATCGTACGACTATAAGCCCCAGTAGTACCAGATTCTCTCATCTTAAAATTAATATCCGGCTTATCCGCAACAAGACGCCCAACTCTCTCACGAATAGCCTCTATAGGCTCCCCACCACGTAAAGCTTCTCGCAAATTCAACTGCCCAGTCTCATTCAACAAGCAGGGCCGCAGCCAGCCATCTGCCGAAAGTCTCATCCGGTTGCAGCGATCGCAAAAGCACTCAGACATCTGACTAATAAACCCTAACGTTCCCTTAGCCCCTGGAATCTGAAACACATCCGCTGGTCCATTGCCGCGAATGGCAGACTCTTCTAGCCCCCAGCGATCGCGAATCTGTTGTCGGATTGTTTCCGAATCAATCCATCCTTTATCAGAAAACAAATCATCATTACCAATGGGCATAAACTCAATAAAACGCACATGCCAGTTTTTATCGAGGGTTAACGCCGCCAAATCTAAAATCTCATGGTCGTTGACACCGGGGATAACAACAACATTAAGCTTAAGTGGGTCAAATCCCACCTGGTGAGCAGCCTGAATACCCTGCCATACCTGGTGCCAGCGAATGTGGTTAGATGTGGTCGCACCAGAAGATTTGCCAGACCCCACAATTGCCTGAAATGTCTCTGGCTGTAGGGAATCCAAACTGATATTGATGCGCCGCAGCCCAGCATCATATAGGGGGCGTGCGAGATTGCCCAGCTTAAAGGCATTAGTGGTCAGCGCAAGATCGGTAGTCTCTGGCAGCTGGGCAATCTGCTGTATCAGTTGCACAATGCCCGGACGCAGTAACGGTTCTCCCCCCGTCAGACGAAATTTTGTAAATCCTAAGGGGATAAACACCCCCTTGAGCAAGGTCAAAATTTCTGCATGACTTAACCAAAATTCCTGTAGCACATAGCTGAGGTCAGCTCCCTCCGGCATACAGTACACACATTGAAAATTGCAACGGTCGATCAGGCTAATGCGGAGGTAGTCAATGGAGTTCATAGTGTTGTGAAGGGTCTGCTCGCCGTGCTTTCCATTATGAACCACCTATCCTAGGACGGGACCGAATCTATTCATGTCCGTCTGGTCTAGCTAACTGTCCGGCTGCCCCAATTCTGATCATGGCGTTAGAAGATAGGTCATTGCTACCGTCGGTTTGCTAATCTAGTTAAAATATTTTTTAAAAAATCTCTAGAACCTCTGGAGAGGCATTAGTTCACATTGCATACGTGTTTCTCGGATATTCCTTAGTCTCAGCACGTCGTATCTAGCGAGTACCCCACCGGAATCATAAAAACCACACTTTTCCCTGTCCACCCCAGTTTCAGGATTTATTCGTGACTGCAAAAACTCCCGCCACAACTGACTCAGTATCTGCCAAACCACCTGAGTTCAACCGTCAGATGCTAATTATTCTTGATTTTGGTTCCCAATACTCTGAGCTGATTGCCCGTCGCATCCGCGAAACTCAAGTATATTCAGAAGTTCTTTCCTACCGCACCTCGGCTGAGAAAATTCGCCAGCTCAACCCTCGGGGCATCATCCTGTCTGGAGGCCCCAGCTCTGTTTATGCGGATCATGCCCCGAAGTGCGATCCTGCAATTTGGGAGCTGGGAATTCCCGTTCTCGGCGTATGCTACGGCATGCAGCTCATGGTGCAACAGCTGGGTGGTCAGGTAGAAACGGCCCAGCGCGGTGAATATGGTAAAGCATCCCTGCACATTGACGACCCCACCGACCTGCTCACCAATGTAGATAACGGCTCTACCATGTGGATGAGCCACGGTGACTCAGTCACTAAGCTACCCCAAGGGTTTGAGGTGTTGGCCCACACAGATAACACCCCCAGTGCCGCTGTTGCCCACCACGAACAGGGGCTCTACGGTGTGCAGTTTCATCCAGAAGTGGTCCACTCCGTTAATGGTCAGGCGCTGATTTGCAATTTTGTTTATCACATTTGCAAGTGTGAACCCACCTGGACCACTGAGGCATTTGTAGAAGAAGCGATCCGTGAGGTGCGAGCCAGAGTGGGCGACAAGCGGGTGCTCTTAGCGCTTTCAGGAGGTGTGGACTCCTCTACGCTGGCATTTTTGTTGCATAAGGCCATCGGCGATCAGCTAACCTGCATGTTTATCGATCAGGGCTTTATGCGCAAGGGGGAGCCTGAGCGGCTGGTGGACTTTTTTGATAAGCAGTTTCACATTAGGGTCGAATATGTCCAGGCCCGTGAGCGCTTTCTCAAGCAGATTGAGGGCATCACTGACCCCGAAGAAAAACGTAAGCGCATCGGCCACGAATTTATTCGCGTTTTTGAAGCAGAATCTAAGCGTCTGGGTCCCTTTGATTATTTAGCCCAGGGTACGCTTTATCCTGATGTAATTGAGTCTGCTGATACTAATGTCGACCCAAAAACCGGTGAGCGGGTGGCGGTTAAAATTAAGAGCCATCACAACGTGGGTGGTTTACCCAAAGATTTACAGTTCAAGCTCATAGAACCCCTACGCAAGCTCTTTAAGGACGAGGTGCGTAACGTGGGACGGTCCGTCGGTTTACCCGATGAGATTGTAAGGCGTCAGCCATTTCCAGGACCGGGACTGGCTATTCGCATCCTCGGCGAAGTTACTCCAGAGCGGCTCAACATTCTGCGCGATGCCGACTACATTGTGCGTGAAGAAATCCGTAATCGAGGGCTATACCACGACTTTTGGCAGGCGTTTGCAGTGCTATTGCCAGTGCGCAGCGTGGGTGTAATGGGCGATCAGCGCACCTATGCTTATCCAATTGTGCTGCGCTTTGTCAGCAGTGAGGACGGTATGACGGCTGACTGGTCCCGCCCTTCCTATGATTTACTCGAGGTAATTTCTAACCGCATCGTCAACGAAGTAGACGGGGTAAATCGTGTGGTTTACGACATTACGTCTAAGCCCCCTGGCACCATCGAATGGGAATAGGCAGCAGACAAAAACCGGGTTTCTACTTTGGGAGCAACTTAGACGCTATCCCAGCTATCCCAAATTTAGAAACCCGGTTTTTCGACCTGTCCTAAGCCACTGCAGCTCCTTTGGGGCGGGCAAAGATCATGCGGCCCGCTGAGGTTTGTAGGGCTCCGGTTACGACAACTAAAACATTGTTGCCAATGTAGCCTTTGCCAGCTTCTACAACCACCATGGTGCCATCGTTTAAGTACCCCACACCCTGGGAGTCTTCCTTACCTTCTTTAAGAATTTTGATCTCAATGTCATCACCGGGCAGATAGGCTGGCCTGATTGCCTTAGCTAAGTCATTAATGTTGAGTACGGCTACCTGCTGCACCTTGGCCACCTTACTGAGGTTATAGTCATTGGTTAGCAGCATGGCCATCATTTCCTGGGCCAGCTTCACTAACTTGGCGTCCACGGTACCGATATCGGTATAGTCAGCCGGATCCACCACCACTCGCTCTGGGTAGGCCGCCCGCAGCCGGTTGAGAATATCTAAGCCCCGTCTGCCTCGAGCACGCTTTTGATCGTTGGCGGCATCGGCGACGGCCTGCAGCTCTTGTAGCACAAACTGTGGAACAACGATTCGACCTTCTAAAAAGCCGGTTTCTAAAAGACTTTCGATCCGACCGTCAATAATACAGCTCGTATCTAAAATTTTGGACGCCGAGGGTTTGAGGGTGCCCTCTGCGATCAGCATGCTTTCCACACTGCCAGGGTTAACCAACCGCAGCAGCGCTCGCCCTTGGGTATCGGCGAGGTTCATTCCCGACACTGAGAAAACGATGCTGTTCATTACAGCAGCCAGGGGCTTAATGAAATTAAATTCGGTGGGGATCGGTAATAAAAAGACCGGTGCCAAAATCAGATTGGCAATTAGTAGCCCCAAAATTAATCCGATAGCGCGGGCAAAGATGCGATCGGGGGGCAGATTGCGGATTTGCTTTTCCAATCGTCGATAGCTGGTCTGGGCCACAATTCCCAGGCCAGTGCCAATGAGGGCACCAAATCCAGCTGTCACCGTGCCCAGACCTTCAATGTTATTGACCTGTTCTAGGACAGCTGGGGATAGCAGATCAACGCTATAAAAGCCGATGCCTGCCCCTGCAAAAATGAATGAAATTACGATTAATGCGTCTAGCATTCGAATAATGTCGACCTTATGGGGCCCTTTTAGGGTGATGGTAAACAGTAGACCATTCCTGGGAAGGCCCAAACAACGACATTATAATCACTGAATGTTCCCACCACTGGGTTCTTCCCTAAATGCCTTTATGTTCCCATGCGGCCCTATGCCCATACCCGCGCGCCCAGATGGGCCTACCTCAGCCTACGTTCACATTCCATTTTGTCGCCGTCGCTGCTTCTACTGTGACTTTCCTATTTCAGTTATTGGTAATCGACAGCGCGGGGAGACATCGGGCACCATCAGCCTCTATGTTGAACGGCTGTGTGAGGAAATACGGGCTACGTTCCCCCTGGGGCCGGCACTAACAACGGTTTTCTTTGGGGGAGGGACGCCCTCGCTGCTGTCCGTACCCCAGCTCGAGCAAATTTTGAGCACCCTGGAGCAGCGGTTTGGCCTGGCCACGGATGCAGAAATTTCCATGGAAATGGATCCGGGTACGTTTGATTTGGCCCATATCCAGGGTTACTGTGCCCTGGGGGTTAATCGCATTAGTTTGGGGGTGCAGGCATTTGATGATGGTTTGCTAGAGCAGTGCGGACGATTTCATCGGTTGGCCGACGTCCATCGGGCGGTGGACGACATGCATCGCTCAATGGTGCCGAGCTGGAGTTTGGATTTGATTTCAGGACTGCCCCATCAGACATTGGTACATTGGCAGAAGGCTTTGGGGAGTGCGATCGCAACCCAGCCCCACCACCTCTCCATCTATGACCTCACCATCGAACCCCAAACACCCTTTGGCAAGCAGTACCAGCCCGGCGAGCAGCCCCTCCCCACCGAAACCGCCACCGTCGACATGTATCGCCTGGCCCAGCAGACACTGACCGCCGCAGGCTATGACCACTATGAAATTTCCAACTACGCCAAACCAGGGCATCAGTGTCGCCACAATCGCACCTATTGGGAAAATCGCCCCTTCTACGGCTTTGGCATGGGGGCCACCAGCTATACCCAAGCACAGCGGGTGGCCCGTCCCCGCACCCAGCAGGATTATGGACGATGGGTTGATCGCTATCGCCACAGCGGTGGTGTCCTGGATGCCCCTGCCGTACCCGTCCTTGAGCAACTTACCGATGGACTCATGGTGGGGTTACGTTTGGCAGAAGGGATCGAGCTGCTGCCGCTGATCGACTCATTTGGCAGTCAGTTCACCCCCATGCTCAAGACCCACCTGAGTCCTTATTTATCCTCAGGTCAGGCCGTTCTAGAAGACAATCGACTACGTCTTAGCGATCCCGACGGATTTTTAATCTCTAACACCGTTATTGCCGATCTCTTTAACGGTCTTGAACAGCTGATAGAAAACTAGCAAGCAGGCACCCGGCACCGCTGTTGTTTAGGGGTACTGCCCACAGTTCAAAAATTCTTAAACGTTTTGTAACATCGGTAACGATAGCGGCGATCCATAATTTGCCAAAGGATACGATAAGTCCTTGTGAAAACAGATCCCTACAGCTATGCCAAAGGTACTTGTCTCCGACCCGATCGACCAGTCTGGCCTCGATATTTTGGCCCAGGTGGCCCAGGTTGACGTAAAAACCAAACTCTCTCCCGAAGAACTTGTTCAGCTAATTCCCAACTACGATGCCCTGATGATTCGATCGGGCACCAAAGTTACCAGCGACGTTATTGAGGCGGCCAGCCAACTCAAGATTATTGGTCGTGCGGGTGTCGGTGTCGACAACGTCGATGTGACATCTGCCACCCGACGGGGCATTGTCGTGGTCAACTCCCCTGAGGGCAACACCATCGCCGCCGCCGAACATGCCCTGGCCATGATGTTGTCGCTGTCGCGTAATATTCCCGAAGCCGATAAAACAGTCAAATCCTCCGCCTGGGATCGGAAAAAATTTACCGGTGTAGAGGTCTATAAAAAGACTCTCGGTGTTGTCGGTCTGGGCAAAATTGGCTCCCATGTGGCCAGCGTTGCCCGCACCATGGGGATGAACATTCTGGCCTACGACCCATTCATCTCAAAAGAACGCGCTGCCGAATTAGGCTGCAGCCTGGTCGACTTAGAGATGCTATTCCAAAACTCTGACTACATCACCCTACACATTCCCAAAACCTCTGAGACCACCCACTTGATCAATGCCGAGGCCCTGGCAAAGATGAAGCCCACCGCCCGCATTATCAACTGCGCGCGCGGTGGCATCATTGATGAAGCCGCCCTATACGAGGCCGTGAAGAACGGCACAATTGCCGGGGCAGCGCTGGATGTCTACGAAGACGAACCCCTAGGAGAGAGCCCCCTTAGAGACCTGGGAAAAGCCGTTGTGCTCACCCCCCATTTAGGGGCGTCCACCACCGAAGCCCAAATCAACGTCGCCGTGGATGTGGCTGAGCAGATTCGCGATGTTTTGTTGGGGCTACCGGCTCGCTCTGCGGTTAATATTCCTGGTCTGCGCCCCGATGTTTTAGAAAAGCTACGCCCCTACCTGGAGCTAGCTGAAACCCTGGGCAATCTGGCCGGACAGCTGGCCGGTGGACGGGTGGAACAGGTGCAGATTCGTTTGCAAGGGGACCTGGCCAATCAAGACAGCAAACCCATCGTCATTGCCACCCTCAAGGGCTTACTGACCAATGCCCTACGGGAGCGGGTGAACTATGTAAATGCCTCCATTGAAGCTAAGGAGCGCGGCATCAAGGTAATTGAAACCCGCGATGCCAGTGTCAAGGACTTTACTGGCTCTCTCTATGTTTCGGCCCAAGGGTCCCTGGGGGAGCATTCCGTCACCGGGACGATCTTGGGCGGCTCTGAGGTGAGGATTACGGATGTGAACCAGTTCCCCATCAACGTACCCCCAACCAAATACATGCTGTTTACCCTGCACCGTGATATGCCGGGAATTATCGGTAAGATCGGGTCGCTGCTGGGAAGCTTTAATGTCAATATTGCCAGCATGCAAGTCGGACGTCAGATTGTCCGGGGTGATGCGGTTATGGTCCTTAGCATTGACGATCCGCTACCTGATGGCATTCTCGAAGAAATCACAAAAGTGCCCGGCATCCGCGATGCCTATACCGTTGCCCTATAAGATGGTGTAACTGTGCCGTGTCTGTGGTTTGCTCCATAGCTCGACCGGCAGACACGGCTAATGCCCCATTCCAACACACCTAACTAAATCTTTGGCAAACACCTGGTGGGAGATACAAGTTACCTGTTCCTCACTGCTGGAGGATACGGTCTTTTGGCGATTTGAAAATTGGGATGGTCACGGCACCGCCAGCGAATCCTGGGGACAGTATAGCCAGATTAAAGCGTATTTTCCCCAGCAGCGATTTTGCAATGTAGATTTGGCCGCCTTAGCCCTACGTTTTCAGCAAGATGCCCTCTGTTTGGGTATTAGAGAACTGCCCCAGGTCACCTGGAAGCTGATTGAGGACGAAGACTGGGCCAGGAGCTGGAAAAAGTACTGGCAGCCTCAGCCCATCGGCGATCGGCTGTTAATTAACCCAGCTTGGATGGAACCGCCCACCGATCTGTCGCGGTTGATCCTCAGGTTAGACCCTGGCACGGCCTTTGGCACCGGCACCCACCCCACCACCCAGCTGTGTCTGGAGTCCTTAGAAATGCGTCTTGGCGAGAAAAGTCCAGCGCCCCTTACCCTGGCAGATATTGGCTGTGGGTCAGGGATTTTGTCCATTGGGGCGGTGCTGTTGGGGGCCCATCACATCTATGCCGTGGATACCGATCCGTTAGCCGTCAAGGCAACGGGTGAAAATCGGGATCTCAATGGCATCGATCCCGAACGGATTCAAATTGCCCAGGGCAGTATCGATAGCCTGGATGTCAGCGAGCCGGTGGATGGCATTGTCTGTAATATCCTGGCAGAAGTCATTGTTGAATTAATTCCCCACTTTAATGACATTGCCAAGGCATCCACCTGGGGAATTTTGAGTGGTGTGCTGTTAGAGCAATCTAAATGGGTGGCCGATACGTTGGAAGCCCATGGCTGGATGGTGGCAACCCTGTGGCGGCGAGGCGACTGGTGTTGCTTAAATATTCGCCGTCCTTAGGTGGGATGGCGGCGGCTGACCACTTATGTTTTTAGGTTGATGAATAGCGGAGTGAATAGCGGGATGGACAGCGGGGTGTATATCTTAAAAATTGCGATCGCATCCGCCCTCATCAGCGCTTTAATCAAATGGGCAGGCCCTACCCTGGCCCTGCCGGAATCCGCGGCCCTGGTTCTGGTGCTGCTCCCAACCCTCGTCCTCGGCGGTTGGCTGCTGAGCCGGTTTTAACCTTCTATGGCCACCACTCGCACCATTGCCGACATCAATCAAAAAATTAGGACCGGTGGGGTCACCGTATGGACCGTTGAGGAAGCCAAAACCAAGGTAGTGGACCTGGGACTAGACGCCGCCACCGCCGCCGTGGATGTGGTCACCACCGGCACCTTTGAACCGATGGAATCTTCGGGAGCCATCATCAATCTAGGCCACACCGATCCGCCCATCAATATTCGGGAGTGCTACCTGGATGGAGTCATGGCCTATGGGGGCTTTGGTGCCGTTGATCTCTATCTTGGGGCAAGTCAGACCGCCGGTAGCAATCGCTGGGGAGATAGCTCTGATAGTGATGGGGTCAGTGAGCGCGGTGGCGGCCATGTCATCGCCCAGCTAATTGCTGGTAAATCGGTCCATCTCCGGGCCTTGGGCCACGTGAGTGACTGCTATCCCCGAGCCACCTTAGATATCTCTATTACCCGAGATACGATCAACCAGTTTTACCTGTTTAATCCCCGCAATCTCTACCAAAATTTTATTGTGGGGGTTAATAGCAGTGACCGACCGCTGCTCACCTACCTGGGACCGCTACAGCCCTTCCTAGGCAATGCGGTCTACGCCAGTGCTGGGGCTCTGTCCCCCATGCTCAACGATCCCCATCTGCGCACCATTGGCATCGGCAGTCGATTATTTGTAGGGGGGGCACCGGGCTATATTGCCTGGGAAGGCACCCAGCATTTTCCACTGCAAAAGCGACTTCCCAACGGCACCCCCATTGGTCCCTCTGCCACGGTTGCCCTGATTGGCGATGCCAAACAAATGCAGCCCGAGTGGGTCCGAGGCTGCTACTTTAGCGGCTATGGCCCATCACTGATGCTGGGGGTGGGGGTACCCATTCCCATTTTGGATAAAACGGTGCTGCAGGGCTGTGCCATCAGCGATCAGGACATTGTCGCTCCGGTGATTGATTTTTCCATTCCGCGACGGGTACGTCCTAGCTTTGGCCTGGTCAGCTATCAACAGCTCAAATCCGGTCGTCTCACCATCAACGGCAGCCGCGTCAGAACCGCACCGCTCTCTAGCCTGTACCTGGGTCGCAAGGTGGCAGCCACCCTCAAGGACTGGATTCTGAGGGGGGAGTTTGAGCTCAGCGAACCCGTTGCCCCCCTACCTAAGCAAACCGTATTCTTACCCCAAAACAACTGAGGCCTCACAGAGTTGAGCAGCGGTGAAACCAACAGGAGAGCGGCTACTCCTCTGAGCTATCGGTATCAGCAACGGTGGCTGTTTCGCCAACCTTGACTACGTTAGGTTTTTCCCCACCATCCCCTTTGTTCAAATTGGGTTTAGGACGAGGTGCCCCCGAGCGCTTTGAGGGGGAGGAGCGGCGTTTGCCGCCAAAGCTCTTCCCACCCCCCGATCGACGCTGCTGCTGGGCAGACCGTTTCTTTGGAGGCACAGCCGCCACATAGCTGCCTTCATTCAGAACAAACTGATTGCCTTCTCGATGCACATGCATATCCCAGAAGTAGCCAATGGTCTTAACACCGATGCTGCCATTGATCACCAGCTTAAAGGGGCGCTTAGGCTGCTTGCCCGTCCGCATTTTTTGAACGATGCTGACGGTGATTTCCTGTTTCCGCTCATCAAATTTGATGACCTCTCCCCGAATAGAAAAGTAGTCGGGTTGGATGGCATCATCAGGTGCCTCCACCGGCTCTTCCTCATCTTCACCCAGGGTTTCAGGCTCCCAAACACCGACAATTTGCACAGCAATGCCGATATCATCTTGAAAAATTGTCCGTGGATACACCACCCACAGATGGTCTTTTTCCAAATCTAGATGCTTTTTAACCAGGCTAGTAGTCCGTCCTAACAGTACGGCACAGGTGGTGGTGCCATCGTGGTTAACAATATTGCCCCGATTAAAGGATTCTTCAGAGGGTTCATAGCGCCCCTTGAGCAGACCAATGGCCCGGTACTGCATGGGCTCACTCGGGGGCGAAATCGGCTGCAGTCTGGGTTGGGGGGCGGCAGCTTCTGGCTCAGCAGTGCTGTCGGTCGTACTCTCTGCCGTTTCTTCCTTCGAAGCTGGCTCAGCGGTGGAAGCTGCCGGCTTGGATACGGCGGGAACCACGTCAGGGGTTACAACTTCAGCTGGTTTTTCCACCGGCTTTTCCACCGGCTCTTCCACCGGCACAGGTTTGACCGGCCGTCTAGGAGGCTGTTTTAGAGCCGGGCGATTAGAGTCAGCAGCTGCGCTAGCATCCGACTCAGTAGCTGCGCTATCGGATACAGTATTGGGCGTCTCAGGGGGGCGACTGTCTGCAGAACTCATTAATCTCGAAACCTCCTCAATCAGGAAAATCGGCTTACTTAACGGTTGGAACAATAGTTCAAACGTGGCTATAGCGTTATCTATGGGTTTGAATATCTGGCCTACTTAGTCTGAACCTATTACTTATATCTAGTCTGTACTTAATCTGGAAATCATAAAGGAGAAATAGTTTATGGAAAGCTATTTGGTTGAACCTAGCAGCTTTTAGATTAATAAACCAAGCCTATCTTGAAAAAACTAGTTCAAGGATAGCCAAGACATTTAGACCTACGGCTGCTTTACGTTACCATTCATAGATTTTGGCAGATGTCAGCTCAATTTAAGGATATTCTGTCCAATCAAATATCTTGGCATTATCTGCCTATATGATTTGACACAATCTAGCAGCGACTTAGCCAACTTCGTAAGGAAATAGCGATCGTCTTTACGGACAGTGATTAAGACTCTACATAGAGCCGAGCGGGACTGGGGCATTTGGGTTTAATATGGGCAAGTTGTTTTGAGGCGGGGAGTTCCATGGCTGTCAAACGCAATCGCTGGCTAGTTGGCGGTATTTTATTTATAGCTGTGGCGGCGCTGCTAGCGGTCTCGCTTGGGCCCTTGATTCAGGCTGCCTTTAACCCCAATGGCCCTGGCCATAACAATACAAATGCCGCTACGGTATCTGAACCTGACCGACAGGCCGAATTAGAGGGTCGGGCCAATGGATATGAGCTAGTTCTAGAACGTGAGCCTGACAACCAAGCCGCCCTAGAGGGACTGGTGGAGGCTCGGATTGGGCTAGGTGACCTGGCAGGGGCGGCAGACCCCTTGTCTAGGCTAGCGGAGTTAAACCCCCAAGAGCCTCGCTATGCTGTACTTCTGGCCCAAACCAAACAGCAGCTCAATGACTTGGAAGGTGCGGCCCAAACCTATCGCAGCGTGTTAACCGCCACCCCTGGAAACATGGAAGCTCTCCAGGGGCTAGTCAGCTTACTGGTGGCCCAAGAACGGCCCCAAGCCGCCGTAGGTCTGCTTCAGGACACCCTAAAGACAGCGGAACAGTCCAATAAAATTCAACCGGGGACGATTGACGTCATTGCCG
This sequence comes from Cyanobacteria bacterium J06554_1, assembly GCA_038534515.1. Lineage (GTDB taxonomy): Bacteria > Cyanobacteriota > Cyanobacteriia > Phormidesmidales > Phormidesmidaceae > Leptothoe. The sequence goes on along the minus strand of JBCAWO010000038.1, from coordinate 39,154 downwards.
TTAAGCTGCTGCTGGGCCAGGTCTATGCCGAACAGTCTCGCTATGACGATGCGATCGCAATCTACGACACCGCCATTCAAGACGCCCAAACCTTGGGGGGGACTCCCGACTTTCGCCCCACCCTGGCCAAGGGGTTAATCCTCAGGGAAACAGGCAAAGAAGACGAGGCCAAGCCCCTATTCGAAACGGCCCTTTCCCTGGCTCCTGTCCAGTTTAAAGACCGCATCCAGCAGCTGATCAGCCAGGCTCCCATAAACGGGGCAGATGGCACAGATGGGGCCTCTGCTGAAAGTGCTCCAGCAGAGGCTCCGGCGACAACTCCCGAAACCTCTGTAGATGCTGCACCTACTCCAGAGGCTTCAGCTGAATCCCCTGCCCCCGACGCGGCCGAATAAAACAACTAATTAGCCCAATACCTGGTCGGGTATTGGGCTAATTAGTTAGATATGTAAGGCCCTGGCAAACACTTGGACCGGCCCGCCCGCCTTTATGATGCCGTTTGGCTGGACATCTGCTGGTTACTAAAGGGAAGCTTTTTCCCATCTTTTGCATCGGCCGTATCCAGTTCACTAAACTCGATGTGGTTGATCAAAGTAGTAACAAAAGCAAACAGTAAAAACGGCAGCGACAGGACCAAAATCAGCCCCACACAGACCAGCGCATAAATAGGACGGCTAGATCCCATCAGTGCCAGAGCCGTTGCCAAGCTCAGGAAAAGCACAATTAGCCAGACAATAATCTGACCATAAATATCGCCAAAGGTCAGAGTGCACACAAACCGATATCTGGGGACGTTACTCATAGTGCCAATACTCACAGTGATCTAATTAGTCTATTCAGCATATCTATCTACTTAACTAACTGCACCATTTCTAAATACAGCTTCAAGAAATACCTTCTGCCGTGGACTATCGCTACTTACTCTTTAACAAGCCCTACAATGTCCTCAGTCAGTTCACCGATGTCGGCACCAGTCGTACCACCCTCAAATCATATATTCCGGTGCCCGGGGTGTACCCTGTGGGACGTCTTGACCGAGATAGTGAGGGACTCCTGCTACTAACCGACGATGGCCAGCTGCAGCATCGTCTGTGCCATCCTCGGTTTGGCCATCCCCGCACCTATTGGGCCCAGGTAGAACGCATTCCTGATGCCGATAGTTTGCAGCAGCTGCGCCAGGGGCTTACCATTCGAGATTACACCACCCTACCGGCTCAAGTAGAGCTTCTACCCACAGAGCCCCCGCTCCCCCAGCGTACACCGCCCATTCGGGTGCGCAAACAAATCCCCACGGCCTGGCTGCAGCTCACCCTGCGGGAAGGGAAAAACCGTCAGGTGCGACGCATGACGGCAGCCGTAGGTTTTCCCACACTACGCCTGGTTCGAGTTAGTATTGGTCATCTGCATCTGGGCAATCTACAATCTGGGCGATGGCGCTACCTCTCGGCTGACGAACGGTCACAGCTGGACCCGTTAACAAAAGGTTTTGACGGTCTCAACGCCCGACCAGCCAAGCGCTATCGCCCCCGTTCTGGACGACGCTACAATTGATTTGGTTGCATTTATACCGACGTCTGTATTTCCTATCAGCTATGCTGAATTGTATTTCGTTGTTATAATTTCCTCCCCCGAATGGTTTTAGCTGCTAAGACTATTTTCATCGGTGGGCATAGTGGATTATGGCATCGTCATTTTTATTAAGCTGCGGTCATTGTCAACGGCCTTTTTGTATCCACTGATGATCATTTGCCCACACTGTCACTTCCATAACCCTACCGAACACAAGTTTTGCCAATCGTGTGGGGCCCCCCTACAGATTTGGAGAGCCCTGCTGCTTCCAGGAGCGTCATCGGTTGCCCTGATCGTGGACCCGCAAGCAGAGGCATCTGAAAGCAGTCCGTCGGCTAGTGACGACGCTGATATCTGGCAACAGGTAGCGGCTAATCAGGCTACCCCCATGGCTCCCTCTGGGGCGGCTACTCGAGCGGCAGGGGACTGGTTGGGATCTCGAGAGCGCTATCGACTGGTGGAGGAGCTATCCCTAAGCGAGGGTAGTCAGAAGCCGGTGGAAGCCCAGGTGACGGATACAAAACCAAATGATATGGTGTCTTCTCTGGTGGAGCAGCGCCAGCAGTTTTCCTTGGTAACGCTGGGAGAAACAGACGAAACCCAGCTCTTCCCGCTGATGGCCTATCCCTATCTGGCCCTCCACAGTCGTTTCTTTCCATCGATCCCAGAACTACAGCAGGCTTGGATTGAACCTGATTACAGCGTTTTGATTATTGAAGACCGGCGGGCGCTACCTGATTTACTGACTGTTTGGCAGGAGGCTACCCTCGATCCGCTACAGCAAGTCCATAGTTTCTATGTGATGACTGAACTGTGGGAGGCCATGGCCATCTTTAAGGGTCAGGGTAGCTTGCTAAACATTAGCAATCTGTGTATGGACGAGGACCAGATTGTCTGTTTGCGGTGTATTGAGATGGGCCCCTACCGCAATGACTATCGTCTGGCCGATATGGGGCTTCTATGGCAGTCTTTACTCCAGTCCAACGACCAGTCCCTACCCGACCTGACTGAGCTGGCAGCCAAGGTGACCGAGGGACAGTTTGAGGCGGTTGAGGGATTAAAGGAGGCCCTGATTGCGATCGCAGACAAATACCAGCTAGGTGCCGACATTGCCACCACCACCTCTGAAACACCGCCCGATGTTAACGTTCTAGCCGATCTCGACATTCCGGGGTTAGAGGGCATTGATCTAAGCGAAGATCCGGGTATGGACAGCATCGATTCACCCACCATGGTGTTGCCGATGAAGCTCACGGGCTTAGAAGATGCGGGCCAGTCCCACGTGGGCCAACAGCGGGACCACAACGAAGATAACTACTTTATCCAATCCGCCCTCAGCCGTGAGGAAACCCTCTCAAGCCAAACTTTAGACGCCCGCTGCGCCTACATTCTGTGCGATGGCATGGGGGGCCATTCCGGGGGAGAAATTGCCAGTCAGTTAGCGGTGGATAACCTCAGGGCCTACCTGGATGAACATTGGACATCAGACCTCCCGAGTGAAACTGAGCTCCGCCAGGCCATTGGCCTAGCTAACCAGGTAATCTACGACAAAAACCAGGTAGAAGAACGCACGGGCAGTGCCCGCATGGGCACAACGCTGGTCATGTTACTTGTTAAAGGCACCCAGGCCGTGACTGCCCACGTGGGCGACAGTCGGCTATATCGCTATACCAAGCGTCTGGGGCTACAGCAGATCACCGTTGACCATGAAGTAGGTCAGCGGGAGATTAAGCGCGGTGTGGAAGCGGCCATTGCCTATGCCAGACCCGATGCCTACCAGCTGACCCAGGCCCTGGGTCCCTGTGGGCAAGATGCCCTCGACCCCGGCTTTAACTATCTAAACCTGACCGAAGACACGCTGCTGCTGCTTTGCTCCGATGGTCTCAGCGATGATCGACTGCTAGAAACCCACTGCTCTACCCACATTGAACCTATTCTCAGGGGTCACAAAGGCATCGAAGAGGGCGTAGCTGATCTGATTGAGTTAGCCAATGAGCACAATGGCCATGACAATATCACGGCCCTGGTGGTGAAGCTCAAGGTTAAACCCGATCTCTCCAAGCTCCAGTCTATTTAAGCAATGGTTGTTAGGGGCGATGCAACGCCCCTAACAAGGGTGTACAAAAATACGCCCTAGGACAAATAGGTATACTGGCTCAAACTCTCCTCATAGTTTTGCAACAGCAGCTGGGCCTCAGTTAGGGTAATTTGTTTCTCCTTAAGGGATACTTCGGACCGGCGTCGAATTTGTTCCACCAGGTCCTCAGCGTCATACTGCACATAGCCCAGCACCTCTTTCATGGTGTCTCCCTTAACCACATGCTCAATGGTATAGCCCTGGGGAGTCACCTCAATATGCACCATGTTGGTATCCCCAAAGAGATTATGCAAATTTCCCATGGTTTCTTGATAGGCACCATTAAGAAACATCCCCAGATAGTAGGGTTCTCCATGCTTTAGCTCGTGGAGTTCCAACACTGATTTAACCCCATGCAAGTCAATAAACTGGTCAATTTTGCCATCGCTATCACAGGTAAGATCTGCCAACGTCGCCCGACAGGTGGGTTCTTCATTAAGACGATGAATTGGCATGATGGGAAATAGCTGATCGATTGCCCAGGTATCTGGGGCTGATTGAAACACGGAGAGATTCATGTAGTAGATAGAGGCCATCATTTTTTCCAGGTTGGCCATATCGTCAGGAATATAGGTTTCCTGACGCAGCACCTGGATAATCTTCTGACAGCAGGCCCAAAAGAGATTCTCTACCCGTGCCCGCTCAGTCAGACTGAGATAGCCAAAGTTAAACAGACTCGTGGCTTCTCCTTTAAACTGCTCGGCATCATGGAAAACCTCCTGGTAGTTTTTGGAATTAATACTCTGATAGGTCTCATAAAGCTCTTTGAGAATGGCATGATCCTCTGATGATGGCTCAAACGGTACCTGGGGGCGCACTTCGCTGCTACCGAGCACATCAAATACCAACACAGACTGATGGGAGGCAATGGCACGACCGCTTTCACTGATCAGGGTGGGTACGGGCAAATCCTTGGCAGAGCAGGCTTCTTTTACCTCCGCAACAACATCATTGGCATAATTTTGAATACTGTAGTTTTTAGAGGCAGGAACATTGGTCTTGGAGCCGTTGTAGTCCACCCCGAGACCGCCGCCCACATCCAGATATTGCATATTGGCCCCGAGGCTAGCCAGTTCCACATAGATTTGGCAGGCTTCCCGTAAAGCATCTTTGATGATGCTAATGGATGACATTTGGGAACCAATGTGAAAATGAAGCAGCTGCAGGCACGACAGCATATCAGCGGCTTTTAACTGCTCCACCACCGTCAAAATTTCAGGAATGGTCAAGCCAAATTTTGCCCGGTCACCGGCGGAACCACCCCAGCGGCCCACCCCCTTGGTGGAGAGCTTGGCCCGCACCCCCAATCGAGGGCGAATATTTAGTCGTTGGCTGATTTCTATAACCAGGGGTAGCTCGTCTAGCTGTTCTAAAACAATCATGGGCTGCTGACCTAGTTTTTGGCCCAACATGGCGGTTTCCAGGTAAGCGCGATCTTTATAGCCGTTACATATCAACAAGGCTCCGGGGGTTTTTAGGGTGGCCAGCGCAATCATCAGCTCAGGTTTAGAGCCTGCCTCTAAGCCAAATTGGTAAGGCTCACCAAACCTGACTAGGTCTTCGACTAAATGACGCTGCTGGTTGCATTTGACGGGAAACACTCCCCGGTAACACCCGTCATAGCCATATTTGGTAATCGCCTTGGCAAAACAGGAATTGAGCCGTTCGATGCGATCTTCTAAAATGTCGGAGAAACGAACCAGAATCGGTAGCGATAGTTTGCGCACCTGAAGTGCCTGGATCAGCTCGTGTAGATTTAAGGACCCGCCTCGACCGCCCTGGGGTGAAACAATCACATGACCCGCAGCATTAATGGAAAAATAGGGTTCTCCCCAACCGTTAATGCGATAGAGTTCTTCACTATCTTCGATGGTCCACGAAGAGCTCTCTGAAGAGAATTTATCGGTGGGGGGTATTTTTGATTTAGCAGCGGTGTGTACGTCATGCTGACCGACTGGGGCTGAGCTCATCAAGGTATTTCCTTTAACAAAGGTGTAATGATAGTTTAAATTTATCCCCAGCTTATCTGTATGGTCTCAGTAAGTCTGCATTATTTAGACACTGAGCTACGGTCGCTAGACGTAGATTACTCGGCACGCTAATGGTTGTTTCTGATTTAGAGGATGGGCTGATCGATAAGAAGGACCTGATGTTAGGACTTGTTTAGATCAACCGTGCCAGAATTAGCAACGACAGTTATTTATTAGACAATTTGTACAAAGGGATACATTCAATCTATGAAAACACGCACAGCCCAAATACCGGTTGTCCCTGCCTTGGCAGTTGATTTTCTAATTGTGCTGGTGGCGGCTATTGCTGCTTTTCTCTTTAGTCAAGCCGTTAATCTAGCGTTGTCATCAGAAGCGATTAATCAAACGCTACAGGCTCCTCCCCAGCTACTGGTGGTGGTATCCAGCTTGATCATTCCAGTGGTCTACATCGTTGTTGATGTGATGAATGCGGCGGGCAATCGCTTAAAGCTGCCTTTTGCAGGCAGCCGTAAACGGGCCCAGCAGATCTATGCCAGACGGATTCATTTAGGACTGTTGGCCCTGTATTTTAATGCGATTTTAGTGGCGCTCTGCTGGTCGGCCTCGGCCATGCCGGTCATGTCCAAAATTTATTTGGCCGCCGTGTTTGCGATCGCAATCTACGCCCTGGGTCAGAGCATCCCCTCCACCAAACTGAGCTTTACCCTGTCGGGGGTGCTGTTTGTGATTGTGTTGCTAGCCACCCAAACATTTATCATCACCAAAACCCAGGCCGAGGCCGAACAAGCCGGTGAGGAACTGCGAGAACGCTTGGGGGGAGGGGCTCCCGACAACGATCAGTAGGCCTTTTACCTAAGAAAGCTCCACCACTGCTTGGTTCTTAGCCAATACCTCTGCCGTTAGCAAATCCTCCACCGTTACCCGCAGCAGCCGGTCTTGATCGACGGTAAAGCTCAGCCGCACCCGGTCTTCCCCTGGCATGCCGGGGGGGGTTAAGGCCGCAATGTTGGGCGCTTTTTCATTGAGCGGCTGTGCCACAGCCTGGCCTGCCTGGGCCTGTCGGGTCACCAAACGATTACCCTCAAAGTAGACCTCTGTACTCCCCTGCTGACGACCCAGCTCACCAATAATCAGCTCAATGCTGGGCTGGTTTTCATTGGAGGCCCCCAGCACCAGCTCTATGGGGTCTGTCATCGGGTAGGGCTGGCCCTCGGGAATAATCGAGTGCCAGCCATGGCAGTTATTACGCCGGTCCCAAAAGCGCACGCCGTAGCCATGGTACAGAAAGTCCGACAGCGTTACCTGCTGGAGCTGGAGCGCCCCAGCAGAAACAGCCGTAAACGGCCGATCGCCACATACCTTGGTGCCGTCAAATTGAGTGTTAATCCAGGTTTGGATGGCTGGAATTTGGGTGGTTCCCCCCACCAGCAACACCGCATCAATATCAGCCACAGCTAATCCCTGGCGACGTCCCTGCTGTAGGACCTGAGCAACCCGCTCATCTAAACGGTCAAAGAACCCCTGCTGTTGCAAAATCGCCTCCAGCTGCCCACGGGTCAGGGTCAGCTCGTAGCTCTCAAAGGTTTCCTCATCAAAATAGCTTTCGCTAGCGCTCGGGGCCGTAGACAGCTGAATTTTCAGCTGTTCCGCCAGCCGTAAAATCAGCGGCGATAGGGCCATGCCATGGCGATCGCACAAATACTGCGCCACCCACTGGTCAATGTCCGACCCTCCCAGATTTTCCCCTGCTTTTGCCAAGACTTTTGCCGTAGAAATCCGCTGGGCCGATTTGCCCATCGCCTTCTGTCCCCATTTGAGGATGTACCCCAGACCCTGGGCTCGACCGCCGCTCAGCTGCACAATGGCCAAATCTAAGGTGCCACCACCAAAGTCAATCACCAATACGGTTTCATTGCTGGTCAGGCCATAGCCCAGGGCCGCCGCCGTGGGTTCATCGATCATCCGTACGCGGTTAATATCCCAGCGTTGGCAGAGGGTGCCCAGCCAGCTGCGATAGGTTTCAAAGCTGTCAACGGGGACACTCAAGACCAGTTCGTCGAGGCTGTCTTCCTGCTGCTTAAGCTGGGCGATCACCTGGGAGAGAAACCATTCCCCCACCTGCTCAAAGGACAGGATGCGACCGTCTAAATCTGGCATAAACCCTTGTATTGAGGTACCAATGCCGCGCTTAAAGTTCTTAAAGCAACGCTGCGATGAGCCATCTAGACCCCGATCGCGCACCGGCTGACCAATCAATACCTGGTCTTGCTGGGCGTTTTCTACGTAGAGCAGGCTGGGGACCACCGCAGGTCCTGCCCCGCGCTGGGCCACGGCATCTAAGGTGAGGACTTCAGAAGACTGGGTAGCGGCATTCCACCGGCAAAGCACCGTATTACTCGTGCCAAAGTCAATCGCTAATACCATCAGAATAGTTGTCTAGCTTGCGATCGCAAGTCCCAGCACTCCACCAATAAACAGCCCCAAAAAACAAAAACTAATCAAAATTAAACTACAGCGAGCACGCCCCACCTCACGCAAAAGCCGATCACCCGCATGGGCGATCATCAAGCTGCAACCGGCCGTCAGGAGCAAAACCCCCAGGTTGATAAAAAACAGCGCTAATCCAATCTGGGTAAATTCAATCCGGTCAATATCGGACGTCCCGCCAAACCCAACGGCAATCGCCAGGGCTACCACCGACATCGCTATGCCCAGACAGGTTACAAAGCGCGATAGTAAAATCCAAAATCCGGTGAACGACGACAGCGCCCTGGGACCCGCCAGCACCACCGCCTGCATGAGGGTACCGCCTAAGGCCAGGGGCCATACCCAGTAAGGTGGAGAAAACGCAGATAACAACAGCCCAACTACAAAATGCAACGCCAGCACCAGTGACAATAGGGCCCATGGTATACCCGTTGCAGGACGGGCTTTTCCGACTCGTCTGGGGATCTGGGGATTTAGCCGTTGGTTGCTCATGAACGCAAAATAATGACCGACATCAAGCCGTGCTGCTACTGATACTAGCAGTCCACATGTCTTAAACCTCCAGTCCTTAGGCTCAAGTTACCAGACCAAATTCTTTCATCGCCGGGATAAAATTTCGGTTCTCGTGGCTAGGACGACTGAGCTTAATTAAGGCAAACCGCTGGGCTGGCGTCAGCGATCGCCAGGCGTTACCAGAAATATCCACATTGTGGTCCACCGCCTGCTGTTTGACCTGCTCAGGAATAGCTGCCCCCAACCAGGGGGGCTCAGCCGCGACAGCAATTTCCTTGGCTGGCTGCCCCGTGTAGTGGGTTACCAAAGACTGGAGGTGATTTTTATAGGCCAGAATGCTGGCTTGGGTATCGCACGCCATGATCATCAGTGTCTGCCGTTCAGCTTGGGTGAACTGATGCCAGTGACTGAGTTTGAGCTTTACACCACAGGTATCTAACTTGAGCCGTACCCCCATGGGAATACACCGGAGTGAATCAATAAACTCCTGCTCAAACTGAAAGCCACCGGATTCCATATCAATTCGCCCGCTTTATGTATGCCCTACACACCCATTGTTGATCGCCAGGCCAATCGCCAGCTTGAAAAAGTCGTCAACGCCCTATAAACAACAGCCGCCAAATCACCATGAGACGGCTGTGATAATTGCGAACCATATCAGAATATTGAAATTTGTAACACCTTTACGATGGGCTTAAATCCTCAGAACTCCTTTGCTTGACTGCTTCAGGAAGTTGCGCGACACTAGTTTATACGCCTAGGGTAGTCACTCCAGTTTTCAATACTCTGTATTAACTTTTAGATATGGAGTTTGAACTATCTTTTAGATATGGTTTGTTTACTCCTTTGTCACTGATGTGGTGCTCCCCATAAGAGGTGAATCCATTTGGAAACGCTGGAATTTGTTATTTATCCCGACGGTCGAGTTAAAGAGCTGGTAACGGGCATTGTGGGCCGTTCTTGCGCCGAGGTGACTGCCGCTGTCGAAGCGCAGTTAGGTCAGGTCCTATCCCATGAGAAAACATCTGAGTTTTATGCCCAGGGTAACCAGCTAACCGCTGAGCAGGCGGATTCCCAGACTAATTACAGCAGCTGGTAGGTTTTGGCTATTGCCAAATTAACCGTTGCTGTCGGCCCCATGGCCATGTTGTTCAATTCGATGAAATACAGGGTTTAAGATGTCGCACTTTAGCCAGATTAAAACCAAGATTCGTAACCTTCCTGCTCTACAGTCTGCCTTGACTGACATGGGTGCCGATTGGAAGGCCGGGCCACAGACCGTTCGTGGCTATCAGGGTAAGACCGAAACCGCTGACGTTGTCATCGAGCAGGCCAATGGCTACGACCTCGGTTTTAAGCAGAATGCAGACACCGGAGACTATGAGCTGGTGGCTGACATGCAGTATTGGCAACAGTCTCTGTCGGTCGATGGTTTCTTGAACCAAGTTACCCAGCGCTACGCTTATCACACCGTAGTAGCCGAAACGTCTCGCCAGGGCTTCCAAGTTGCTGAGCAAAAGACTGCTGCTGATGGCACCATTCGCCTGGTTTTACAGCGCTGGGCCCAGAGCTAAAGGTTTTTAGCCACAGCACACCAACTGCGCAGGGGCGACTGGAGCATGGGGCTTCGAGTCGCCCTTGTTGCTTTAAGGTAGTCCCAGCGTTTTGCATGGGCCAACTTTGGACCAACTTTGGAGTAACTTTGGAGTAACTGTCAATGACGTCGCCAGCTGAGTCGCCTAACCCGGTTGAACGCACGGGTTTAGAACCGGAACTGGGTGGATTGCTTCGAAGTGCTGGTGACCGCACGGGTTTAGAACCAGAGCTGGGTGGAAATTTACGTCAGCGCGGTGTCTATGTGGATGAGATGACCTGTATTGGCTGCACCCACTGTGTTCATGTGGCCCGCAATACGTTTTACCTGGAGCCGTTGCACGGTCGGGCTCGGGTGGTGCGTCAGGACGGTGACCAAGAAGCCCTGATTCAAGAAGCCATTGACACCTGTCCGGTGGACTGTATTCACTGGGTTGATTTTACAAAACTGCGAAAGCTAGAGGAGGAACGCCGTCACCAGGTGATCCCTGTCGCCGGATTTCCCATCAATCAGGGGCTGGCCCGCCGCAAAAGTCGCGCCGCCAAGAAAAAATCCCAGCAGTCGTGAGGAACAAGTTTCTAATACTGACTACGGCAGTTCCCTAACGGTTGGCCGACCAGCGCCAGTGTAGGTAAGTTCTAGCTGTAGTAAGCGTCCCGGTGGAGACGTCAATGCCTCTGCTTGGATGGTGGGGGCATTCTCAGTGATGGGCTCTAGTTTTAGGATGGTGCCATCGGAGCCTATTTGTAGGCGGTACACCAGGGGATAGGGACTATTGGTGGGCTGATAGGGGGCAAAGTGGGTTGCGATCGCATCCAATATCGATCCGGCACCCCGAGTTGAGAGTCCATCGTCAGGCATTGAGGAGCGCGTCATTGCTGGTTCTAAATCACTAGAAACGCGGGAATCATCTAGGGCTTCTTCCTGCTCGGGCTGGATGGCAGTTTCAGGTGTCGGAGCAATTACAGCCGGCGGTGGTTCTGCTGGGGCTGCGGCTGCTAATTCAGAGTCAGACCCCTGCTCAAAGCTATCTGTAGACAAGGTCTCTGGTAAGGTCTCTGCCGAGCGTTCTGGTACTTTAGCCACATCGAGAGACGGCGCTAACTCTTCATTTGAAACCTGTGGTTCAACGGCGGCAGCCCCAGAGGCTCCGACTGCGGCATCAGGACTTTCGCTTGGCCGCTGTCCCAGCTCTTGGCTAGCCCTAAAGCCGGGCCTATCATCAAAATTGGTGCTATCGCCTGAACTTACAGAAGGTGTCGCCGGGACAGAGCCGGAATCAGGAGCTTTACTAGCCTCGGGAATCGGCGCTGTTGAAGGAGCCGTAGCCGCCACATCATCCTCAAAAATCGCTTCAGGAGCCTGGGAGGTGACCACATCGTTTACAACTGGTCGCTCCTGCCAATAGACCGTCGCCACCCCCACCGACACCAACAGGGATGCTACCGCTGAGCCAACCCACCAGCGCGAACGTCGACGCTTAACCTTTGGTGCAGTGGGTAACGTGATCTGACGCTGACCATAGGCACTGAGCACCTCCGCCAGACCAAACAGCTGTAGCGTGCTGAGGTCAACAGCCTGATTTAAGAGCTGAAGGCGATGGGTACGGGGCCAGGCTGCGTGGGTTAGATGGCGTTGTACATAGGCTTCTACAGTATTACTTAGGGTCAGCAGCTGTTGCTGATCGCCTGTGACTAGGCGCTGTCTGGTCGGTTGGTTAGTCCAAAGGCTAAAGCGTAGCTGGCGAACCACAGGGCGATCGCTCCACTGGGATAGAGCCGAAGGATGGACGGTCACCTCCAGGGTATAGTCGCCAGACTCATAGCGCTGGGTGTTGATGGGTAAAACCGAAGACATCCGTCGTTTAAGTCAGATGAGCAACATCTGAACAGCGCTACGTTTATAGCTTACTAGCCCACACCCATAGCGACCAGGGTGGTTACCGTTAGGGAAACAGGTGAACAAATTTTGCAGCTGCTCCAGACCTCTCTAAACCGTCAGCAAAAATCAGCCAGGGACCCCAAGCAGCAGCTCGCGCTACCTTATAAAACCATCAGCTTGATGCCTAACCAGCCCCTAGCTATCCTTCGTATCATAGGGAGGAATAATCACCCGATAGTTAGCATCATAGACATCCTCCGGCTCCTCAGATCTGGCAGATTCAGATTCAGCAGCAGCGTCTGGCTCTTCATTTGAATCATTGCCATAAAGCCAACCTTCGCCATAGGTGCGCGTGGAAGGGCGTGGGGCGGAGCGTTCGGCTGCGTCACTGTGCCAACTAATATCGGGTTCACCATCGTCCCGATAGGCTGGTCGCCCAGATTCCCCATAGCCATCATCGCCCCAGCCCGATTCGATGTCCCTGACCGCATCGTCAGCAGAGGGGCCTGGCCCATCGCCGGTTCTAGGATCGGCAGAGGCATAGCCCGTCTGCGTCTGGCCCCAGTCCTCCCACTGTTCAGGGGCTCGAAAATCTTCCCAGTCGCTATCGTAGGGATTTTGACGCTGTCCACTGTCCGGCGGCTGAACCTGGCTGGCCCCCCGTTCACTGGACGAATCCACAAACCGATTAGGCGGCTCGGGCACCGGGTCGAGCCGCTGACCCATGGGGCGATAGGCACGTTTTTTAGGAACTAGCTGGTAAATCACTAGCGTGCAGAGAATACCGATTGCGATCGCACCCAGCACCCACAGTGACAGGGGCAGTGCCACCAGCGGACGCCCCAAGACCACCAGCGGCAAAACCGGACTCAGATTTTGTAGCACCAGTATTACCAGTGCCGCCACCATCAATAGAAACGCAATGAGCTGAACCATCACCGTCCTCCCCTATCGCCCGTTAATCGGTGGGTGTGGCCCACCTTAGCGACTATCTGCCCTATGCATCTGCCCCTTGACCCTGACCATGGCCTTGCCAACGGTTTAACGGCACACAGTCAATGTCTAACTGGTCCAGGGCTCGGGCCACCACAAAATCCACCAAATCGTTGATGGTTTGGGGCCGATGGTACCAGGCTGGAATCGCTGGCACAATTCTAGCGCCCGCTTCGGCCAGGGTCGTTAGATTACGCAGATGAATTAAACTTAAGGGCGTTTCACGGGGAACCAGCACCAGGGGTTTACCTTCTTTGAGCTGCACATCAGCCGCCCGCTCCAACAAATCAGAACTCAAACCAGCGGCTAGCTTGCCCACCGTACTCATACTGCAGGGCATAATCACCATCCCGGAGGTCTTAAATGAACCGCTGGCAATGGTGGCCCCCACATTGCCCCACGCATGACACCGGAGATTACCCATACTTTCCACCCCCGCCTGTTCTCGCCAGAACAAGGCTTGCTGACTCAAATCGCCGGGCAGGCGCACCTGTTCCTCCGCCTGCCACACCATATACACCGCCTTAGAGGCCACCAGGTCTACCTGATAGCCCGCGGTCAGCAGGTGCTTGAGCGCTCGCACAGCATAAATTAATCCAGAGGCTCCGGTGATACCCAACACAAGGGGGAGGGGGGCAGTCCCAGATGCCGTTTGGTCACCCTGGGGCACAGCCAAACTACTCTTCCCCATCATCAAAGACAGTGTCCACATTCATAGAGGTATCGCCGTTGTCGCCCTCATCTTCATCTTCATCAAGGGCCTCACTGCCGCCACCCACGGCGACTAGGTCAATCTGTTGTCGATAGTAGTCAACACTTTTTACCTGCACTTCCACCCGGTCACCCAGGCGGTACTGCTGTCGGTTTTTACGCCCCATCAGCTTCTGCTGTCTAGAACGGTATTCGTACCAGTCATCTTTAAGGGAACTCACATGCACCAGCCCCTCAACCAGCAGCTCCTCGAGTTCCACAAAGAATCCATAGGACTGCACACCCGTGATTAAGCCGTGGAAGACTTCCCCGGTGTGGGCCTGCATAAAGGCCGCTTTTTTGAGACCTTCGAGATCAGCTTCCGCCTCTTGGGCCAGACGCTCCCGCTCAGTGAGGTGAGTGGTCACGTGGTTAAAGCTTTCTTCAAACTCATTGTGGATATCTGGAGGGAGAACGCTCCAGCTGACATTGCCGTGACTGCTGCTGCTGCGCAGATCTGCCCGTTCTTTTGAGCGGGTGGTTTTGCGATCGCGACCATCTGAAAAGACCGCATGCAGCACCCGATGTACCAACAGATCGGGGTAGCGCCGCACGGGTGACGCAAAATGGGTGTAGCCATCCTCTAACGCCAGCCCAAAATGACCGTCCGGATGACTGCTGTAGGAGGCTGGCTTTAAGGTGGACAGCAACAAGTAGGTCAGCACTTTCTCGGCCTTGGACTGACTAAACTGCTGTACAAACTCGAGATAGTCCTTAGGCAAAACAGCATCTTCACTCTCTAGCTGTAAATTAAGCCCCATGTTGTTGGCCAACTTAATCAACTCTTGCACATCGCCAGGGTCCGGAGTGCCATGGAGCCGATAGATAGCCGGTACCCCCAGCTCTTTGAGATGTTTAGCCACCAGCTGGTTAGCCAACAACATACATTCAGTAACAATCCGCCGTGCCGGTAGTAAATCCGAGACCACCATCACCCCTAAGCCCCCTTCGTCATCATGCTGAAACTTAGGAGAGAGATACTGGGATAGCTCTTCTCCCGCCTCTTCTGGAAAGACATGATCCGGTAGATTTAAGTCAAACGATCCCCGCTGATTTCGCTGCTGCTGCAGTAGTTCACTTACTGCAAACAGCTGATCAACAAGCTCAAAACTATCCTTAAACTTAGTGAGGTCTCGCTTTTTAAAGTCCAGCTCCTCCAGGGCTTCTTTATCGTCTCGCATCAACACGGCCTGGGCTTGATGGTAGTTGAGCTGAGCGTCATTACGAATCACCGATGGCTCAACTCTATAGCTCATCACCTCACCCTCCGGAGAGAGAATGACCATCACCGAAATGGTCAGCCGCTCTTTGTCCGATAGCAGAGCACATAGGGAGGTAGACAGGGGCGGCGGCAACAGCGGTACCGGCGAATCCGCCAGATATACCGATGTTCCCCGGCGATGGGCTTCTTGGTCGATGGGGCTGCTGGCTGGCACATAGTAGGAAACATCCGCCACATGAATGCCTAATTCCCAATTGCCATCATCCAGCTGTTCTAAGCTGAGGGCATCGTCAATAACCTGAGCGCCTTCGGCATCAATGCTGATGGTCGACTGGTCCCGTAGGTCAAGCCGCTTTTTTATATCGGCTTTGCGTACCCGATTGGGTAGCGCTTTGGCCGCCATCATCACCTCTTCAGGGAAGGCCCGGGGCAGGTCGTGTTTGCAGTAAACAATGTCGATATCAGCCGCTGCTTCCGCATCGCTACCTAAAATCTGGGCCACTCTTCCCTGGGGCAGATGCTGACCAATGGGATAGCGCAAAATCTCCACATGCACCAGGTGATCAATCGCTGCTTGAAGATCGGCCTGACTGAGTTCGTCATCGTCCTGATTTTTTAAGTCCAGCTGAAATAACAGCCGATCGTCTAGGGGGACCGCCTGCAGACTCTTATTCTCTTCCGCTTCTTTAATGCGAGCCAACACCGACGAATTGGCTCGCTCTAAGATAAGCTGCACTTCACCTTCTGGACTACGGCGACGGTTGCCCTCTTTAGTCACCCTCACCAGGACCCGGTCACCGTTCCAAGCGTGATTGAGATGGGCCTCTCTTACATAGATATCGTCGGCTTCTTCCTCATCTTGGATCGCAAAACAAAATCCTTTGCTAGAGCAGCGTAGCTTACCTTCAATCACACCATCTTCATGGATGCGACGGTATTTACCCCGCTCTTTTTCCAATACCCCCACACGTTCCAATGCATCCAGCACGATACCCAAATCGTTGACCTGGTCATCATCAGAGCAGTTGAGCTTTTTTTCTAGCGCCTTGATCGTAACCAGCTTGTCGTTTGAGAAGTTAGCTAATAGGGAAGCAATTGAAAAATTCATGTAGCGATGAATCCTACGCGTTAATGAAACAATGCCACTGGTTTCTTGGCCAGAGACTGGGCGTAGAACAGGCTGTTCCCTTAAGAAACCTCAAAGAGCCGTATTCTTTGCAATACCCAAAAGCCAATGACAAACGTTGCTCTACGGACCGCAAGCCACAACTGCCATACTACTTAGCAACCAGTAAAGCCCCAGGGCACGAGGGCAATCCCCCAAGACGCATCCCTGAAAAATTACTCAAAAACTACCGCTGCACAGTACGACGCGTCATTTACACTGCCCTTAGCTGAGCACGCTCAAGAAAATTAGCATATGAACGGTATAAGTGTTCCTTAAAGTAGCCATTATGTCAAATAGCCTTTAAATAATTTATTTAATTTATTTTTTGGCGCTTCTGTTTCTGGGCAGGCTAACCCTAATGGCGCTCTCCGGTAACCACAAACACGACCCGACGGCCAATGTTTGTGGCATGATCAGCAATCCGTTCTAGGTAACGAATGACAAGGACCAGGAGCACCGTAGGCTCAACGCTGCTGCCAGAGACGGGGGTTTGGACAAAAATGTCATAGAGACGATCATAGTCATCATCGACAACATCGTCCTTTCGCTTAATTTCTCTACCGGCGTCAGCGTCTAGTTCGGCGAGAGATAGCAAACTCATGGCGACCATGGACCGACACCGATCAAGCATGACCCGAACTTGACCGATAGCCTCATGGGTGGGGTAGGGAAATAGCTTCAGAGATACTTCGCCAATATCTTTGGAGTAGTCACCGATGCGCTCTAAATCGCGAATCATCTGCATCAGCGCACTCACTAGACGCAAATCTCGGGTTACCGGCGATTCTAGGGTGATTAAGTTAATGCAATCTACTTCGATTTGGCGATAGAGCTGATCGACTTTTTTATCGTGCTGCTTGAGGTTTCTGGCGGCGTCAATGTTGCGATCGCACAGCGCTTCCCTGGCCAGCAAACAGGAGCTCTCCACCAAAGCCCCCATTCTTAATACATCCCGTTGAATCCGAGTCAGCTTCAGATCTAAGGCTGAACGAAATTGTGAAGCCACCCCCACGGACTGCTTTGAAGCCCCCAATGGAGCGGAGTCATCATAATCAATGCCAGAAGAAGCTGTGTTCATTGCCTAAAGAATCAAACTGCGCATAATGACAGTTATGAACAAATCTATTCCAACATGCATATTGCGTTCAGTAGTGATACCGCATCAGTTAGCAGGTTAGGTGTTGCTGTAACTACATTCTGACTCAGACTTACAGTTTTTTAATATGGTTGAGTCCCGTTGACCCTTACAAATCTACAGGTATAGTTAGCGAACCATCAACATCCGTAACATTTCCATCTATTGATAACGCCAATTTTAACGATGGCACTGCCCGGTCAGCATGTCGCTAGAGGACATCAGATCTAAGGGGCAAGCAGGCTAAATCGCTGGGTTTTCCCTCAACCCGGTTGTTAAAGTCTGTAACAGATTGACTTCAAAGCGTTGGATTGAGTCAGTTTTAGTAAACAATTCTCTAAGAGCATAGTAGTTATATTTAGTAAGGAAACTGGCACGCCATGGCTTTATCCGACACTCAGATCATCCTCGCCCTGCTGATTGCTTTGATTCCAGGTGTTTTAGCCCTCCGTCTTGGCACCGAACTCTATAAGTAGAAACCCAAAGTAGAAACCCAGACACAGGCACACGCGTCTTTAAGCCCGCTAGCTTTCTGAACCCCTGGCCTTGTTGTTAGCGTTTCCATCTCGTTAGCCAAAACTTTTTGCATAGCCATTATTTTGGAGCAATGTTCATAACGGCCTTAAGCATGACTGCTTGGGGCTGTTTTTTTGAGCTGTTTTTTGGGGATCTACCGACCAGATCAGCGACGTTGAACCCACTACTTCAAAATTTTGGACTTTAAAATTGAATTTGTGGTGTAAAAGGAACAATAGCCCCCATAATGTGGACAAGCTACGCCAAACGACTTGCTAGGAACGAGGATTAATGGCTCGACACACAACACCGCTGATTGCCAGGGGCAAAGCTCGCCAATCGCTGGTTTTGGAGTCCACTGTAAAATTAACGGTCAATATCCTGTTAGCGGTGGTAGCCACATCCACCATTGCTAAGCTACTTCCCTACTATCACCAGCAAAAAGCAGAGTTAGATCAGCTCAATCAATCTATCCTCTCTTTAGAGAAAGAAAAGGATGGTGTGTGGGAAGACTTTAGCCACAACTTTGATCCAGAGCAGTCGAGTCGAATTATGCGAGAACAAAGCGGTCAGGAGGCTCCTGGGCGTCATCCCATTGTGCTGATTGATCCACTACAGAATTCTCAGCCATAGTCTCCCTATTGGTTGGCAACTCCCGGCAATCTGGGGGATAACACACTACAATCTATTGGCAGTCAATGACAGTCAGTGGGCAGGGATCCGTGGTTGCCAACGTTAATCCATCACCTCCATCCTCAAAACGGGGTGAAACGGTAGAGCAAAAGCTAGCAACATTTCAATTTGATAGCGTCGACGCGGCCCTGGCAGATTTGGCCGCTGGCAAGTCAATTGTTGTTGTCGATGATGAAAACAGAGAAAACGAAGGGGATGTGGTGTGCGCCGCTCAGTTTGCCACCCCCGACATGATCAACTTTATGGCGGTTGAAGCCCGGGGATTAATTTGTCTGGCCATGACCGGGGAACGGCTAGATGAGCTAGATCTACCGTTAATGGTTAGCGGCAATGGGTTTGAGGATGAAAACGAGCAAACTGCATTTACGGTCAGTATCGACGCCAGCCTTGACTGGGGGGTAACCACCGGTATCTCAGCGGAGGACCGCGCCCGTACCATTCAAGTGGCGATCAATCCAGATGCCAAGCCCCAGGATCTCAGACGACCAGGGCATATTTTTCCCCTGCGGGCCAAGCAGGGCGGCGTGCTCAAACGGGCAGGGCACACAGAAGCGGGGGTGGATCTATCTAAACTGGCAAGGCTCTACCCAGCCAGCGTTATTTGCGAAATTCAGAATCCTGACGGCTCCATGGCGCGGCTGCCAGAGCTGATTGACTATGCCCAAACCCACGGTCTCAAGCTTATTAGCATTGCTGATTTGATTAGCTACCGCCTCCGCCACGAGCGACTGGTCAAGCGCGAAGCGGTGGCCGATTTACCCACCCAGTTTGGCAAGTTTAAAATCTATGCCTATCGCAACCTGTTAGATAGTTCTGAACATGTGGCCATCGTTAAAGGAGACCCGGCTACCTTTAAGCGCAAGCCCGTTATAGTGCGGGTCCATTCAGAATGTCTGACGGGTGATGCCCTGGGTTCTCTGCGATGTGACTGTCGGCTACAGCTGCAAACGGCCTTGAAGATGATTGAGAATGCCGAGGTTGGCGTGGTTGTTTATCTGCGTCAAGAGGGGCGCGGCATCGGTCTGGTTAATAAGCTCAAGGCTTACTCACTGCAAGACATGGGTTTTGACACCGTGGAAGCCAATGAAAAACTCGGTTTGCCTGCGGATCAGCGTAACTACGGCATCGGTGCCCAGATTCTAAACGATCTCGGCGTGCATCAGTTTAAGTTGATTACCAACAATCCACGTAAGATTGCGGGTCTCAAGGGCTATGGCTTAGAAATGGTCGATCGCATGCCCCTGCTAATTGAGGCCAATACCTACAATTCGGACTATCTATCAACTAAAGCCCAAAAGCTAGGCCATCTGCTGCTGCGGTCGTATTTGGGTACCCTGGCGCTGCATTGGGCGGAGTCTTTACCGTCAGCCCAGCGCTATGAAACGGTCAATCGTCTGCGCCAGCTGGCCCACGATTCCGGGTTATTGCTCCAGGAAGAAGCTCGCTCCATCGCCGTTTCTTTGTTTAGTCCCCAGGCCCTAATTGTTAATCTGGGGCTGGCTGAACCGGTGTCCAGTACCTGGTACCAGCAGCCCGATAGTGACTATCGACGTGCGATCGCAACTATCCTAGAACAGCTTATCCAATGGTCTGATCTAGAGGAGTTAGACATTCTCATTGCCAATGGCAGTGACCCGTTTACCACGCTTCAGGTGGGTCTAGACCGTCAGATCTTTAGCTGGCAGTCTCCAGCGGTGATTGGTGAGCAACTGAGCACCCAGCGAATCTATAGCTTTTCGCGCCACAGCCCCAATGATTAGATAGAGGGAGGTTCCATCGAACCTCCCTCTACAACCTAGCGATCCGGCGTCCGGCCCAGCTGGGGCGTTGGTGCTACCGGAGAACTAATCGTAGTCGGCAACTGCTGGCGACGTCTGGTTGCCGCCACTTCGGGGGCCAGTGCAGACACCGCTTCCGTAAATTGAGGGTCGTTGGCAGTTCCCATCAAATTGGGATTGCTGGTCAGGGCACTGCGCTCGTCAGAGGACAGATCTACTTGAATATCAGGGGTAATGCCTTTACTGCTGATATCAGTGCCGTTGGGGGTGTAGTAATGGGCCACGGTAACCGCAATTCCCGAGCCGTCAGAGAGTCCGTGGAGGGATTGCACCAGAGCTTTGCCAAAGGTGGGACTGCCCACCACAATGGCGCGATCGTTGTCCGCCAGGGCTCCGGTGACAATTTCACTGGAGCTAGCCGATTCTCCATTGACCAAAATGGCCATGGGCAACTCGGTTAAATGGGTACGATTGGCTGAAATTTTTTCACTGTCACCGCTACGATCAACCGTACGCACAATGGGGCCTCGACGCAGCCACATACGACAGATGTCAATGCTGGCCTGCAGCAGCCCCCCTGGGTTATCCCGCAGGTCCAATACAAATGCCTCGGCCCCCTGCTCGCTCAAATCGGCAATGGCCACTTCCATTTGTTCAGCGGCATGGGCACTAAATTCATCTAAGCGGATATAGCCCACATTGATGCCATTCTGGTCGGCGAGTTTGGCATTTACCGTCTGTACTTCAAGACGAGCCCGGGACAGAACAATTGTCTTAGACTCACCGTCACGTTCGAGGGTGAGGGTCACTTGGGTATCGCTATCTCCGCGCAGCAGCTGGGATGCACGCTCCGCACTGAGAAAGTCGGTGGAGCTGCCGTTGACCAGCAAGATCCGATCCCCGACTAAAATATCAGCCATGTCGGCAGGAGATCCGTCTATCACCTCACTGACCACCACCGTACCAGCCACCTGATCCCGCCTCAGCCGTATACCGATCCCAGACACCTCCCCTGAGGTTTGATCGGTGAGTTCAGAATACTGATCGGGACTTAGAAAGCGGGTGTAGGGATCATCTAGCCGCCGCAGGGCTCGACGCAGCTCGCTATAGGCAGCCTGACGTGACGTGTAGTTTTGACCCAGGAGATCTTGACGGACTTCAACCCAATCGGTGCGATTGAAGGATTCATCCACATATTCGCGGTAAACAATTTGCCAGGCTTCATCAAGAATTGCCTTGGGACCGTCTGTAAATGCCGCCTCAGCTGGAAATGAAGTTAAAAGTGCAGGGGTGAGAAGAACCGTTGCGATCGCGCCAGTCGACCGAATTAACTCTAAGGTAGTTTTCATTGAAACGGTTGCAGCAGAGGTTAGCGGAATAGTTGCAAACAATGTAGGAATCTATAGAGCGGGGAGTAGAGTTACCCAAAACAAAATAATCAACAATACATGCAGAAATTCAAATTTGCAGTAAAACAGATTTGAACCTAAGCTTACAGACCGTCTAGAATTAGACCCCTATGTAGCTAGAATCTTCAGCATAAATACTGGACTTAAATCTAGCGCACGAAACCGAGCAATTGCGTAAACCCTCAGGATCTTTACCCAAACCTTATTTTCCCTATGGACACATGTACTGAGCCTGTTTGGTGGTTTTAAAATAAGAGTTAAGTAATGGGCCAAATATCTCGAAATATCTAAATATTACGATCTCAAACGCTCTGTAGTCCATCTGTAGACTATTCTTTTAGCCGCGTAATTACAGGAGTATATTTACGGAAGCACTGCCCAGGTGCCCATCAAGATGTCGAGAATCAGGCCATCACAACGATATTTTAGATACGCCTGCCTGGGGCTACTGATGGCGGGGGTGATTGTGATTTTGGCTACATTCGGTAGCCTGTGGCGTTCTAGCACAGCTCCCACCGATGCCTACGTAGTTTTAGGGGGCAGCATTCGTCGAGAAATGCACATGGCCCAGTTGGCCAGCAGGTTTTCCGCACCAACTCCTATTTTGATATCCGCCGGCTCGGTTGATCCCTGTATTCGGCTGCTATTTGAGCAGGCTGGGGCCCCGCTAGACAACGTTTGGCTAGAAAACTGTGCTGAGTCCACGTTTGGTAACTTTGTCTATTCTGTTCCCATAGTAGAACGCTGGGGCGCAAGCCACGTCACGCTAGTTACCTCCGGTAGTCACACACGGCGTGCCCTTACCCTGGCTCGAATTTTGTTTGGCGCTAGGGGAATTTGGATAGAGCCGCTAATCGTCGATGAAACCGGCATTCCAGGTAATCAAGAAACCGCACTCAAAACTACCCTTGATATTGGCCGTAGTCTGCTGTGGGCCATCGTTGCCCAGGTCCACAAACCCACCTGCGATCGCGTGGTGGACCTGGCTGCGGTCAATCTCGAGCAGTGGCGGCAGCGGGGGTTTAAGTGTGAGCACCAGGCCGGGATCGAGGGCAGCTGACAACGGTCAACTCACAGCTCAAAACGTGCCACCACACCTGAATACAGGTAGTAGTCTTTAATCTTTATGCCAAAACGCTGCACTGGGATAGTGGCAATCTGTTGCCAGCCGGGGTTGAGCTGGAGCGCTCCAGGCTGACTAAATGGATGCCAGTCGTCGGCTAGGACCAGGGCTGACTGACCCACCAGCGTGCGTCGGCTGGCCCACACATCAAACTGGTCGATGCGATTAGAAATGGCTAGAACGCTGTCATCCTTGAGCGCATAGGCCAGGGCTGAGGCCGAGCGATAGTCGGTGGTTAACAGCAAATCGTGCTGTGGAACATGCTCCCTAACCACCGCTGCCACCGGATACCAGCCAAAGGACATGCGCCCGTCCGGATCGCCATCGGGGCCAAACAGGGCACTCACCGGGAGCACACAGTAGTTAATCACCAGTAGCCAGGCAACAACCGCGCCTAAAATTTGGATGCCATTGAGCCAACCCCTGTGCCGCAGACGGGTTGTTGCCTGGCTGATGTCGAGGCTGGCGTCAAGAAAAAATACTGGCACCAGCGGCAGCAGCAGCAGATAGGCCAAAATATTCCAGTAATAGAGGGCGGTGGAAAACAGACCCACCAGGGACAGTAGGCCGGTGGAGGTAAAAAATAGCCCCAGGGCCATGGGGCGATAGGTGGGGGATTTTAGGGGATAGTGTGTTGTCACTGAGCGCCCCATGGCCCAGACCAGGGGCGGCGATAAAATCAGCGCCGCTGTTAGCCAAAAAAATAGAACACTATCGGGTCGCAGGGTAGGGCCACCGCCGCTGTCAACGCTGCGGGTCAGGTAGTACTGGAACGATAGCCAGTCGTTTTGAATATTCCAAATCAGGATCGGTAGGGTGAAGAGAGCTGCGATCGCAACCGCTCCATACAGCCGGCCATCGCGCCATAGCCATCGCAGCTTTGGCTGACTGACAATCACCCCCAACACCGCCAAGCCTACAAACACAGCCGTGTACTTGCACAACCCAGCCAACCCCAGGGCTAAGGCTGCCCCATAGAGAAATTTGCTGTGGCCGCGCCCATGCAGCCAGGCACCATCTAAAAATCGCACAAACCAATAGGCCGAGAGCAGCGAAAACGTAATCAGCCACTGATCGTGCCAGGCTAGGGTTAAAAACAAAAAGTAGAGCGGGCTGCTCCAACAGCACAGCAGAACAATGAGCCACGCATCACGGGCTCGGCTGCCGTAGAGATAGCGCGAAAGTTGAAAATAGGTCAGAAAAAATAGCCCATTACTCACCACCGTCGGCAGCCGCAGCACAAAATGGGAATGGCCAATGTGGGAAAACAGCCCCTGTATCCAGGCATGAAACGGTGGGTGGTCGTAGTAGGACCAGTCCAGATGCTGCCCCCACAGCCAGTAATAGGCCTCGTCCGGGTTGGGAAACGCCGTCAGCCAGTACACCAAATGTGCCAGCAATATTAGCCACAGCCAAGGGGTGTTTAAATGCGATCGCAGCGAGCCTCTTACACTCAAAACCCCAACCCCCCTCCGTTTCGACTACGTTCAGCCTACTCGCCGCCCTCCGCCTCCATATCAATGCCCCACTCTCGCAGCGCCGCATCCCCGTCATCCGTCAGTTCCTCAGATTCAAACTGGGGTGGATCTACCAGATCGGCCCGTTCTTCTGGATCGCTCCACAGGGTGGGCTTGTACAGAATAACCGGTAATCCAGCTCCATTTAAGCCGCGAATAATCCGCTCTGGCGTTTGAGGAAACGTAATAAACAGAGGGTAGGGACGTTCAGACCCTTCATTGAGTAAATGCTCATGCTGCATCGGCATCAGCCACTCATAGTTTTCTGAGAGCAATATTTGGGTATGCCGCCAGCGCGATAACAGTTCTGAAAAGTCTTCATCGGGTCGGTGAATAAATAGAACCACATCCACCCCAGTTTTAATTTTCCACTCAGGGTCACACATCAGCATGACCGCGTCACAGGGTAGCGATACGACCTCTCGACGGGTGCTTACTGGCCCCAAATGACCATCGACCGCACGGCGAATACTAATGTTGGGTAATGGAATCGTGACAATACTTTCCTGGGGACGCCGCATGCTAGGCAACATTTCCAGGTAGGGGCGGTGCTGCTTGAGCAGGGCCAACGCTCCCCGATAGTCGCTGCACTTTGCCAGCAGATGGTCGTAGTCGCCCTGGGGAGTCGCCATGATTGATCGAAAGTGTGTCGAATATCCCTATTCTAGCCTTCTAGTTTTGTCAAATACCACCGTTCCGCCGTAGAGGCGTTCCATGGAACGCCTCTACAAAATCGCCCCTACAATAACTCCGTAGATCGTTCCGCCAGGGCCGAGCGCTCTCCCCGAGTCAAAATAATATGACCGGCTAGCGGCTCATGCTTAAATCGTTCGACAACGTAGGCCAAACCGTTACTGGCCGCGTCCACGTAGGGGTTGTCAATCTGTGCCGGATCGCCGGTCAATACAATTTTGGTTCCCTCTCCAGCCCGAGTCAATATTGTTTTTACCTCGTGAGGGGTGAGATTTTGAGCCTCATCAACAACTAAAAACTGTTTTGGCAGCGTTCGTCCCCGGATGTAGGTTAACGCCTCAATTTGCAACAGCCCCATCTCCATCAGTTCTTCATGCCCCCGTCGCCAGTGGGCCGGTTTACCGGTCGGATCTTGGGTACCAAAAATTAAATCAAAATTGTCGTACAGGGGCTGCATCCATGGGGTGAGTTTGTCATTGACATCCCCCGGCAAGTAACCAATATCTCGCCCCATGGGGACCACCGGACGAGATATGAGTAAACGGTTATAAATTCTATCTTCGGAGACCTTTTGAACACCGGCTGCGATGGCCAATAGGGTCTTTCCCGTACCGGCTTTACCCACCAGGGTAACCAGGGGAATGTTGTCGTTTAGCAACAGGTTTAAAGCAAACTTCTGTTCTCGGTTGCGGGGATGCACCTGGGAAATTCCGGCATAGGGCACCTTGGGCAAAGGAATGATCCGGCCCGATTCCCCATCTACCATGGCTAATGCCGTATGGGCCGGGTTATTGACATCGATCAGCGTCAGGGACTGATTGGGGTAAAACTTGCCTTCTAACTCTAGGGTGCCGCCACGGAACAGCTGGCTCAGCTGTTCTGCATCAACCAGCAGGTCTCCGGTCCCTGAATAGAGGTCATCAATATCAATTTTGTCGGTTTCGTAGTCTTCCGCTGCCAGTCCTAGGGTGTCGGCTTTGATCCGCAGATTGGTATCTTTGCTGATTAAGACCACCGGACAGTTACAAAGCTGCTTGTGCTCCAGGGCAACGGCTAAAATCTCATTGTCAGCCTTATCCCCCTCAAGTTCTAGGGGCAGCGACGATAGGGTTTCTTGGTGACACAGAGAGACTTTGAGAATACCGTCTCCATCCAGGCAAATCCCATTAACCAGACTCCCCTGGTTACGGAGCTTGTCCAATGTACGCGATACCTGACGAGCGTTGCGCCCCGTTTCGTCCAGGGACTTTTTAAACCGGTCTAGCTCTTCAATGATGGCGATAGGTAGGATGACGTCATTTTCCTCGAAGCGATAAATGGCTTTGGGATCGTGCAAAAGCACATTGGTATCGAGGACAAACGTCTTTTTCATAGATAAGAACAACCTTTGAAGCCCTTTAAACCTGTATTAGGCAGGAACTTACTTACAACTAAATGACAGCAGAAATATATGTACTATTATCTATTAAACTCTATTGGTTTGCGTAGCAGACTACTGCTAAACGAGCTTAATATTTACCTCACATTTAGCTCCCCATGGTTGACCGCCGAGGGCACAAGCTTCTATGGGTTGGAGTTTAGCTTTCTGAGTTCTTGATGGACGCTGGTGCCAACTTGCAGGGCTTCATTGAGCAGCTGGCCGTAGTCCCCAGCTATTTCTGAGGCCTGTAGCGTCTGTAAGCTTGAAAGGTTGGTTTCGATACTGGCAAATAGCTCATGACGACGGGCGATAAATCGCTGGTGCTTGCGCATGATTTTATCGCTCATCAGACCACAAACCAGACTCTCACGGGTGAGATGGAGGGCTTCTTTAACGGCGTCTGGATTGTCTAATGACAGCTGTTTGGATGAGCCATCGGCCTGGCGCAGTTCCTCTAAAATCTCCACTGCTTTGATCATTTCGTTAAAGCGATCAACTTCGTCTAGCAGGTGGCTGAGCACCTGGAGCTGAGCCCCTTTGCGGATGCCGTAGAGACCATGGGCAAGGGTGGTTGCGATCGCACCGCCAATACCCACCCCCATAAACACGGCCATCTCCTGTCCCATCAGATTGCGACCCACCACCAAACACACCGGCAGCCACAGCACCAGCGCCACCGCCAGCACCAGGGTCTGGTTAATCAGCCAGGTTAATCGCAGCCGCGGTTGCCGAAAAACCGATGGCCGCGTTCCCCAACCCATGGACAAATCACTGATATCCAGCCCCGTCAACTCATCTAAATCACGGTTTGTAATCCGCAGACTGTCCAGGTTAACCCCACTCATTTATGTACAGACGTTCCCTAAAAACATCTCTCCGCCAATATGATTTGCCCGTACAGACGTTCCATGGAACGTCTCCCCGCTTTTTTACCTGTACAGACGTTCCATGGAACGTCTCTGCGCCGATCTCTATTGCAACCCTAACAAGGACCCTAAGCTCGTAACAATCTGAGCATAGAAATTGCCCTCGATCTCGGGTCGAAACACCTGAAAGGGCTCATTGGGAGCGCCGAAAAAGGGACGCAGGGTCCAACCCAGCTGGGAGCCCACCAGGGCATATAGCCCCAACCAACCCAGCAATAGTCGGTTACGCAGCCGGTCACCCGCCGCATCTTCCCCAACAATTTGGCGCATCCCCTGGTAAAACAGACGCACACCAATCACTCCAGTCAGTCCCATCACCGCCACATTCAGCAGTAAAAAGAAGTTATACCCCTGGATCGAGATCAAAAAGAACAGCACCACTGGCGCAAAGCTAAACAAGAGCACACTAATCACCGCCACGGCGGTCATCAGCATGGCGCTATATTGACGAAAGTTTAGCTTGGAGCCAAAGAGAATATCAAAAAAGTAAAGCGTGGGCAGACATATACCCAACGTAATCAAATATAGGGCGGGTAACTTCACCGCCGACGCCAGCATCTGTAGCCAGCTGCTAGACGAGCCAATAATGGCCCCATACACACCAAAGAAAATACAGCTGACCACCAGTAAGGAAAAGATTTTGCGCTCCAGTTTGACATCGTGACGGATGTCCTCAAGAAACTGGTTGCGATCGCGCAATAGCCGAATCAAAACTGCAAAATGCTTCATGTGATGCTTACCGGAATAACGTCAGGAATACTCCCAACATGTCTACACCGCAACAACTAGCAATTTCGCAGATCAGAAAAATTTGTCTGACCACCCCCGGCATACATTAAATATTTCATCTATCAGGTTAGGTGAAATAAGGCATATCCCTCAAGGCGTCAGAGCAGCAACATAAAAAATTAGCCCGAGGTGAACAAACACCCCGAGCTGATTAGACAGGCATAGCCATCAGTTCCAAGCCGGTTTTAAACCATTGCAGCCTAATAAAAACTATTATTAGCCAAACGATTTTCTCTGCCCTATTCACCACTTGCTAAGACCTAAGAGCCCTGGGCCTTCAGCTGATCAATTTCCTGACGAATGGTCGATAGCTGCTCAGTCAGGGCTTTAATTTCAGCCTGGAGCCCTGTATCTACAACGGGCTTAGCCACTGTATTAACGGTGGCACTGCTAGCTGGAGACGGTGCAAATGGATTAGGCCACTGACCATCAAAATTACTGCTGACGTTATCAACAAAATCCCGAGCTTCCTTCTCCGTCAGCGCCCCTTTTACCTCCAGCTCATCGGCCAGACGGTCAAAATCTGTCCCAATGTCAGAGAACTTACTGGCAGATGCCTGCGGATCTTGAATAGCCTCAACCGCAGACGCTGCTGCTCCCAAAGAGACCCGAAAGCTTTTCTGAATAAATTCGGTCAAAGTATCAAAATCCATAGCCAAAATTGATGTAAACGGCTGGTTATTATTTTATGCCAGAGCACTCATTATAGACACACATAAACAGGCTGAGCCCACCGCAGACACATAGCTCAATACCCAGCTGCCCGATAAAACCAGACGCCCAAACTAAAGCCCCAGACACTGCCGAGCCAGCCAGCCCACCTGCTGCTGCACCTGCACCCTGTACCAGCCACCGCCAAACTCTCCCAGGAGTGTAACCGATGTACCGTTACGAAACGTGCCTAAAACACTGTACTGAGTTCCTCCCCCACTGCGTAAATTACAGGCGTTATAGGGGGGCGGAGCCTGCATCGAGCGCACCTGTTGAGCTTCGACACGGCTTACTAACACAAAAAACGCCATGGGCACGAGAATAATTCCACTCCACCGCAATCCTCCCCGCCGGGTTAGCCGTTGAAAGAGATGAGTCCCCGAATCAGCAATCATAGGTTGACCAAGCCTTTACAAGGCTTTCTTAATGACTCTCCATATTTAATCTTAATCAGAAAATTTAATTTCACAACAGTTAAGCGAATGATACATATTTTTCTAAAGTATGAATAAATACGTCACGCTATTAAAGCTGCAACCAAGGTTGGTGAGTCAACAGAATTCCACTGCTAGAATCAATGTGATTCCCAATACAAATAGCTAGGATCATAGGTATGCGCTCATATCTTGTTACGGTTGTAAATGGTGTCCACGCCCGCTTTTTTACCCTTGCAGCCGCTGAGTTATCTGATGACGGACAGTCAGGACCTCATTTAACCGAGCACAGTAGCCTGAATAATGCTGAAAAACCCATAGCGACAAAAGGAACGCCCAACAACCTAATTGGGCGTAAACATCACGGCAATCGTCATGAAAAGACAACGCAGTCTACAGAGATCAACCGACGCTTTGCCAGTAAAGTCTTGCAGCACATCAGTACAATCACCCAAACCTCCGCCAGCAGTCATCTTATTCTGGTGGCAGAGCCCCACATTTTAGGCAATCTGCGTGAGTCTGTTGCCAGTCATGTCCCGTCAACAATGTCAGTCAATGAACTAGCAAAGGATCTCTGTCGATTAAATGCCCATGAACTCCATAAATACCTGACCAGCAAACAGATGCTGCCAGGCCCTAAACGTACAATTAACAGATAGAGCCTGGCAGATAAAGACTGGCAGATAGAGACCAGACGACACCTTACTAACGATCTTAAATAGTCAGCCGACGCTGAAGCTACTACCACAAAAAGGTAGCTTCAGCGTGTTTTTTATGGTGTGGCAAGAAATAATTACAGTTGTTATTGTATGGATATTACGTGTAGTATCTTTACGTAAAGTGTGAGCAGATGCTCATACCTGAAGGTTGTTAAGTGTGTCCTTGATGGCTTTATTGTCTGTTCTAGTTATGAGCCGATGGCCAAAATTGTCTATATCCCTGAGATTCAGTCGCTGAGCATGTCACGACCGTACTGGCTGTTGTTTTGATATGAAAAGCATGACAAAGATTTTTCGAAAGACTCACATAAATATACGGTCTACTAAAATATGTGCCCATTGTGCACAGACCTGCACTCAGAGCAGCAGATGACTTTTTGTCAGTAGTCTAGGCTACTGACAAAAAAGATAATAAGCAAACTATTTTTGAAGAGGTTTTTATGCTGATGGAACTGTGCCCCTGTTGTGGTATTCGGCTCTTGCGCCACGCCAGCAGATCTGGTTCTTACTTACGCTGTGGTAGCTGTCGATTTGAAATTCCTGAAGAGGTTTCATCCGTCCCGGATGAAGAAGCTAAGGCTAAGGATAGTGTGTTGGATGATGTGACCGAAACCGTGGCAGCGTCTTAGAAACAGATTCTGACCGCTAGTCTGGTGGGCAAGCAGCCCTATCTGACTAACGCATCTTTCAATAGAAAAACAGACAATAGACAGAAAAGAAACAAAAAGCTGTGGTTAAGGATTTTTTTCTAACCGCAGCTTTTGATTGCTAGCGAAGATTTAAGGAGATTTCATATCTGATACCGAACCCTGGTTGCTGGCCACCGATATCCCAGGGCAACCACAAGGGATTGCCCCTGCAAAATT
Organism: Cyanobacteria bacterium J06554_1; assembly: GCA_038534515.1. Lineage (GTDB taxonomy): Bacteria > Cyanobacteriota > Cyanobacteriia > Phormidesmidales > Phormidesmidaceae > Leptothoe. The sequence goes on along the minus strand of JBCAWO010000038.1, from coordinate 8,120 downwards.
GCTCATTTCTTATCGATTGCTACGGAGACTCAAAAGGTTAGACCCGTCCCTTCGGGATCTAAAACCTTGACTAAAAACGCCCATTTATCGGCCACCTCCTCAATGATCTTGGCGGTTGGTTTGCCTGCACCGTGACCTGCTTTAGTATCAATGCGGATCAGCACCGGATTGTCACCCTGGTGAGCGGCTTGGAGTGCAGCCGCAAACTTAAAGCTGTGGGCCGGCACCACCCGATCATCGTGGTCAGCGGTTGTAATTAGAGTGGTCGGATAGCGGCTGGGCGTCAGATTGTGTAGGGGAGAATAGGCGTAAAGTGCCTCAAATTCCTTAGGATTTTGCGGTGAGCCATAGTCACTTTCCCAGGCCCAGCCAATGGTGAACTGATTAAACCGCAGCATATCCATGACTCCGACCGCAGGCAGGGCGGCGGCGAACAGGTCAGGGCGCTGAATCATACAGGCTCCCACCAGCAGCCCGCCATTGCTTCCCCCCATAATTCCCAGGTTCTGGGGCTGGGTATAGCTGTTGTCAATCAACCACTCTGCCGCACTAATAAAATCGTCAAAAACGTTTTGTTTATGTAGCTTAGTCCCTGCCTGATGCCAGGTTTCACCATACTCTCCACCCCCCCGCAGGTTGGCGACAGCGTAGCTCCCCCCCAGCTCTAGCCAGACCAAATTACTGACTGAAAAACTAGGGCTAAGGGAGATATTAAACCCGCCATAGCCGTATAACAGGGTGGGGATTTTACCATTTGGTGTTACCCCCTTTTTATGGGTAATAAACATGGGTACTCGGGTACCATCTGTGCTGGTATAAAACACCTGCTGGGTTTCATACAGATTGGAGTCAAAGGCCACCTGAGACTCTCGGAAAAGTGTCTGTTCCCCAGTCTTCAGATCATAGCGATAGATGCGGCTGGGAACCGTGAAACTAGAAAACCGATAGAACGTTTCTGTATCTTCTTTTTTGCCGTCAAAGCCGCCTGCAGAGCCAATCCCTGGTAGCTCAACAGTTCTCACTAACTGACCTGTTAGATCAAAAATTTGAATGGTGGTGTAAGCATCCTTGAGATAGTTAACCACAAACTGCTGATTGAGTAGGCTAACGCCAGCCAATGTCTCTTGGGCTTCAGCAATAATCTCTTTAGGAACATTGCCCGTAGTCAGATCCAGGGCAATAACACGCCCCCGAGAGGCATCTAAGTCTGTCTGAAACCAGAACGTAGTGCCCTCGCTATCGATCAAATTATAGGAGGCTTCAAACTCGCTAATGAGTTCAGCTACCTCACCCTGGGGATTCTGTAAATCCTTGTAGAAAACCAGATTCTTGCGTTCGGTACCGCGCCATACCGAAATTACCAGATAGCGACCGTCGTTTGTCACCTGTCCTTGAAACCCCCATTCTTTCTCATCAGGGCGTTCGTATACCAGGGTGTCTTCTGACTGGGGGGTGCCTAGACGGTGATAGAAGAGTTTTTGGTAATAGTTAACTGCTTCAAACTGAGCATCTGCGGCAGGTTCATCGTAGCGGCTATAGAAGAAACCCTGGTTGTCGTGGGTCCAGGCCGCTCCTGAGAATTTACTCCACTGGAGATGATCGGTCGTATCTTCGCCGGTTTCAATGTCACGCACCTTCCACTCGAGCCAGTCTGAACCGGAGCTAGACAGGCTGTAGGCCAGATAGCGCCCATCTTCGCTAACGGCAATGCTGCCCAGGGCCACCGTGCCATCGTCTGACAGTGTATTGGGGTCAAGCAACACGACTGGCTCGGCCTCTAAAGATGGCTGAGTATAGAGCACCGCCTGGTTTTGCAACCCATCATTCTTGTAGTAAAAATAGCGACCACCCCGCTTAAATGGAACGCTGTAGCGCTCATAGTTCCACAGTTCTGTCAGCCGCTGTTTGAGGGGCTCCACCGCAGGCAGCTGACGCAGATAGCTAAATGTCACTTCGTTTTGTGCCTCTACCCAGGCCTTTGTTTCATCGGAATTGGGATCTTCTAGCCAACGATAGGGGTCAGCGACCGTAGTGCCGTGGTAAGTATCGGTTTGGTCGCAGCGGCGCGTTTGAGGATATTGGAAGGGCATGGGTAGGGAATGGGGAATTCGGAATTCGGAGTTCGGAATTTGAAGGCAATGGGGCAATCGTAGGGTGGGCACAGTTTTTATGTAGGTTGGGTTGAGGTCTCACAACCATAACCATTGCAAAATAACCAACCTCCCAAAACCCAACACCCCACAACAACCATATACGCCATTAATCCATTTGTGACGTACATCCCCATTACCCCGTTTGCGAATAATGTAACGTCTCCAGAATTAATTGCGCGAAACGAGCCGCCGCCCCTGAGGGGCCCCGAAGGTTGCGAAGTTTTTGGCTCATGGCTTCTAGCTGTTCGGGGTGCTTTAGATAGGTGGAGATGCGATCGCACACCTGCTCAGCCGTAATCCGTCCCAGCAGCTCCGGCACCACCTCTTCCTGAGCCCAGATATTGGGCCAGGCAAACCGTTTCTGGTTGCGCTGGATATATGCGATCGCCACTGTATTAATCAGTTTAGTCAGCGCCGTACCCACCAGCGGCAGCTGACACAGCAGCCCCCAGAGACCGTCCCAGGTACGCATCACGTCCAGCTGCTGGGTGGGTAGCAGCACCACCATGGGCACCGCCAGGGAGCCCAGCTGGGCGGTGTTGGCTCCAACGGTGGTGACGCAGAGGGTACAGCGTTTAAGCACACCGTGGGCAGGGAAATCGGTCCACAGTGTGACCTTGGGACCGTCTTTGATTTGCAGATAGGGCAGCCCCTGGTCTGGGGTGACGAGCTGGGCGGCGGGACCATCCATCACCTTGACAGTGGCGTTTTGGGAGGGGTCGGCATACTTAGCCAGGGTAGCTGGAGTGACGGTGGGAGCGACAGGAATGATGAATTCTAGATGGGGGTGTTGGGTGTGGAGTGTGTGTGCGATCGCAAGCGACAGCGGCACCCCTGGACGCAGCTTATCCGGCTTTGATCCCGGCAACAGCCCAATCACCTGAGTATCCGATGCAAACGGCAATTCGGTACTATCGGCAGACTGTACATCCGCCATCAGGTCCCCCACCACCGTCAGCTTGGACTGATACTTAGCCGCAGTGCTTGTATCCCCCTGCATCATGCCAAATCGATCCACCCAGTTAAGCCAACGCGGTTCCCATTCCGCGTAAACAGTGGTTCGATAGCCCAGCCGTTTGGCCGCCCACACCGCATACAGCTGGTCGCCCCCCAGAAAGACAACAACACCCTGACTATGCCAATCCCAGTCCTCAGCCGTTTTACCCGACAAAAGAAATCGAAAAAAGTCCCCTGGCCCCTGCACCCGATCCACCTCTGGGTAGGACCTCAGGGAGTCCGTTTCACCCCCAGACGCATGGGGACAGGGAGACAGCATCACCGACAGCCGCAGTTGCCCATGATCCGGCTCGTGTTTGCGCAGCTGCTGCACCACTGGCTTAACCCAGGTAGAGACCTCTCCAGGGCCGTTAGTCAAAATTAGGACATCTACCGCCATCGGTTTGCATATTCCAAAGGCATTGCAATGGTCACATTATCACCCACGATGGAACGCCCCCACGAGGTTATCCACCAACCCTTCCAAAAAAACGCTAGCCTAAAAACCGTCCCTAAAATTTCGTGCCCACCGTGACCCAGCCTGCTGCACTCCGCGACCTGTTAACCGCCGTTGCCCAGGGGCAGATCAGCCCAGATATCGCATTTAATAAGCTCAAGAATTTGAACTATCAGCCCGTTGATGACTTTGCCAAAATTGACAATCACCGACAGCTGCGGACGGGATTTCCAGAAGTGATTTGGGGCCAGGATAAAACAGTAGAGCAGCTGGTAAAAATCTTTCAAGCGATGGCACCAGAGAATCCGGTAGTAATGGCGACACGGATTAGCTCCGAGGTGTATGGACAATTGCAGGAGGCATTGCCAAACTTACGCTATTACGAAATGGCTCGCATTTGTGCGTTGCAGCCAGAGACTGTTGCAGCAGACTATCCGGGGACCATTGCCATCCTCACGGCGGGTACAGCCGATCTGCCCGTAGCAGAAGAATCAGCAGTCACCCTAGAACTGTCTGGCTTTCAGGTGGCGCGACTGTGGGATGTAGGAGTGGCAGGGATTCACCGATTGCTAAACAATCGTGAGGTGATGGATAATGCCGATGTGCTGATTGTTGTTGCCGGAATGGAGGGAGCGTTGCCCAGTGTTGTTGCGGGGTTGGCAGACTGTCCGGTAATTGCAGTGCCAACCAGTGTGGGCTACGGCGCTAGCTTTGGGGGAGTATCGGCATTGTTGACCATGTTAAACTCTTGCGCGGCAGGGATTGGAGTGATGAACATTGACAATGGATTTGGAGCAGCTGTTTTAGCAGGGCAGATTATTAGAACAGCGGGTAAGCTCAGAACTTCAACATAAGTCGAGATCGATAACTACACAAAGTCAACGGACTTGCCTGATGTTGTTATCGATCACGCTCGTAGCGTTTTATCTCCTCATAGGGCATAGGATTACCAGACAGAAAGAACGTAGACAATCGCGGGAGACTATCAATCCAAGTTGGTACGCTGGTCAACTGGTTACCAGTAATGTCCAAAGAGGCCAGATTGCTCAACTGTCTCATCTGTAATGGCAAACTGTTCAACTGGTTATATCTCAGGCTCAACCGTCTTAGCTCATTCAACTGACCAATTTCAGTCGGTAGGCTGGTCAACTGATTGTTATCCAAGATTAAACGCCATAATCGATTAGACAGCTGACTAATCTCCGGCGGTAGGGTGCTCAGCTGATTGTTGCTTAGATCTAAGTATGTCAAGCTACGCAAACCAGTCGTTTCCGTTGGAAAGCTAGTCAGCTGAGTGCTGTACATAATTAGATACTCAAGGCGAGAGAGTTGGGCAATCTCTGACGGCAGCTGACTGAGCGGATTAAACGACAACGTAAGCGTTTGCAAATTAGGCAGTTGTGTAATCTCCAAGGGCAACGTACTGAGCTGGTTTCCAAACAGACTTAACTCCTCTAGATTGACTAGCTGACTCATTTCAGGGGGGAACGTCGTCAAACGGTTTGAGCCCAGTTCCAGCTGTTTTAGCTGTTGTAGTTGACCAATCTCAGGGGGAATCGTATCTAGCTCTAACTGGGACAGATTCAGTTTAGTGGATTGATTTACCAAAGCCTCTTGAATCAAGCGTTGAGCCTCATCATATCCCAAGGGAATCCCCAGATATTGCTCCATCAGCTCAACAGAAAATTGATTCTCTCGTAGGTCAGAATAATGCAGCTTTGGCAGCCGCTCGATGCCAGCTGGTAAGCTACTCAACTGATTGTGCGCAATGGTAAACGTTTCCAAATTGGTCAGTTGACCAAAGCCCTCCGGCAAATGGCTCAGCTGATTTTCTGATAGGTCCAATTCAGTCAGATTAAACAACTGATCAAAACTATCGGGCAGGCGGCTCAGCTGATTTTCCCTAAGGGCAAGCAGCCGTAAATTAGATAGCTGACCAAAGTTGTCAGGCAAGGCAGTTAGCTGGTTTTGATAGATGCCCAGCTCCTGCAGATTAGACAGCTGACCAAATGTCTCTGGTAGCGCAGCTATCTGGTTTTGGTTTAGATACAGTGTCTGCAGATTTGACAGCTGGCCAAACGTTTCAGGTAAGCCAGTTAGCTGGTTTTCTGAGAGAAAAAGATATTGCAGATTCGAGAGCTGGCCGATCTCAGGCGGCAGGCTGCTCAAGTCGTTCGACCAAATCTGCAAGATTTGTAGATTGGAGAGCTGACCAATTTCAGGCAGCAGACTAGTTATGTCATTCCAGGGCAGCTCAAGTCTAGTCAAGTTGGAGAGCTGGCCAATTTCAGGCGGCAGACTGGTGAGCTGGTTTATCCCTAAGTTCAGTCTAGTCAGGTTAGAGAGCTGGCCGATCTCAGGCGGCAGGCTGGTAAGACCTGTTTGAGCCAGATTAAGCTCTATTAGATTCAAGAGTTGACCGATTTCAGCCGGCAAGCTTCCCACATAGGTGGCCTGAAGGTCCAAGTGGGTCAAATTTGAAAGCTGACCGATTTCAGCCGGTAAATTTCCTAATGGATTCCCCAATAGACTTAATCTCTGCAGGTTAGAGAGTTGAGTAAGCTCAGGGGGCAGGCGGTCAAGTTTGTTTGCTTCTAAGGTGAGTTCTTTTAGCTGTGAAAGCTGGTTAATCTCGGGGGGTAGGCTGGTGAGTTGGTTGTAGTACAGTTTAAGGACTTGCAGATTGGAGAGCTGACCGATCTCAGGGGGCAGGCTGGTGAGCTGGTTAGCGTTGAGATTGAGAACCTGCAGTTCAGACAGTTGGAAAAGCTCAGGGGGCAGGGTTTGTAACCCTAACCATGATAGGTCTAATTCCGTTGCCTGGGTTTCACGGGCTATTAGGATAGCGCGCTGGGCCTCAGCATAGGCTTCATCTATCTGGGCAGTTAGGGCAACTGGGGAGGGGGGGCTTTCTGAACCATTGGATGCCGCCAATGACTCCGCTGTGCTTAGCAGTAATGTGATAGCCAAGATAGTTTTGCTGAGCAATGCTCCCATAGGTTTGTCCCCTGTTGGTTGGTTTGCCAAAGGTCATTGGCCTTATGCACTTTTGCGCTGAGCGCTGAGTTTGAGGCCATAGCCTAAGAAGCTGCCGATGACAAAACCTGATACAGGAGTAAGGCGGTCGTTTTCGAATGGGATCGGGGAGGCTTTCGACTCCGCTCAAGGAACGGCCTTTCTGCCATAAGGTGATTGATTGGCAATAGATGTATTTAAGAACACAGAAGATCCCCCTTTTTAGAAATTTGTGTCGCGACACAAATTTCTAAACCGCTTAGCCAATCGCCCAATCAGCCCAATCCGCAATAATCCGTAACCCTCCGGCAACGAGGGTTGTAGGGCGGCGTTCCGCCCTGCCCATGGGGGTTTGGGGAACTCGGAGGGACCCCAAACAGCCGGTTTTGCTCTTAGCCAGCCTTTCAAAGAAAGCCTGAAAGCTAATGACTGATTACAATGACCAGTGATATCTAAACAGCCATATCTCAATGTCTGCCTGTGATACCATTCATTCCCTTCATAACCAATTTACCGCTTCCCTAAAGATGCGAAAAATTTGGGATGCGGACATACTAAAAAAACCTTTCATCGGGAGAGATACTCTCTGGGTAGACTAGTTTCCGAACACTAGCGCTAACGGTCAACCCACCCCGTTGCCCCTCCAAGGAGGGGATGATGTATCGGCTTTAGCATCAGGTACTGCATTTCGAACTGATACAGCAGAGACCCATTGTCGATTTGTATGGATTCATCCGTTTGCCATTTTCCCGTAGTTTTTAACGCCTCTTATTGCCCATAATTAGATTTCACTACTGCTGACAACAATGCCATCAAACCCATTTACAGAAGCAGAGAAACGAATCCAGCAAGCGCTTAGAACAAAAGCAACAGCTTTAGATCTGTCGAATTTAGAGCTGGATGTTATACCAACATCAATCGGCCAACTCGCCAATCTGACTCGGCTTTACCTCAACGAAAATCAGCTAACAACAGTACCCAAAGAACTGGGCCAACTCGCCAACCTGACTCAGCTTCGCCTCGACGAAAATCAGCTAACAACAGTACCCAAAGAACTGGGCCAACTCGCCAACCTGACAAAGCTTTCCTTCAGCATAAATCAGCTAACAACAGTGCCCAAAGAACTGGGCCAACTCGCCAACCTGACAGAGCTTTACCTCTACAAAAATCAGCTAACAGCAGTGCCCAAAGAACTGGGCCAACTCGCCAACCTGACAGAGCTTTACCTCGACGGAAATCAGCTAACAACAGTGCCCAAAGAACTGGGCCAGCTCGCCAACCTGACTCGGCTTGACCTCTACGAAAATCCTAACCTCGTATCACCATCACCTGAAATTGTAGAGCAAGGCACACAGGCTATCTTGGCCTACTTGCGTGAGCAGAAAGATGATGGCGAGCGTCAGTGGATTTCTAAGCTGTTAGTAGTGGGCGAAGGCGGCGTTGGTAAAACGTCTCTACTACGGGCTTTACGAAATGAAGCTTTTGAGGTTCAACAGTCC
>JBCAWO010000037.1:0-53496 GCA_038534515.1 Cyanobacteria bacterium J06554_1 | reverse complement strand
AGAAAAATTATCTAGAAAACGAATATTTGATATTTGCCTAACTGTAGGGTAATGTAGTCTAGCTGAGGATACTTTTCTAGTAGATTTTGAGTAATAGATAAGTTGACGATCTCCCAGTAGTCGTATTCTTCTGGATAGCTGATCAACAACTCAGCAACATCACGTATTAAAGTGCCATCTTTTAGATTAAAGCTGTCATCATTCAATCCATATTGAAGATAAAAATCAATACGACTGCTCATCCCCTGATGCAGAATCACGACGCTGGATGGTGACGTTTCAATATCTTGAGCAAATGCGGATAGATGTGGATAGACGGTACTAGCAACGGCGGGGGCTAAACCGCTGAGACTACTTAACGTAGAAACAGCTAGGCAAATATCAAATATTCGTTTTCTAGATAATTTTTCTAAAACCATGATATGTAAAGTAACTCTGAACTCAATTACAGTGGTTGTCCTTAAGTGCTGTGGGCCTAATGAAAGCATCAAACAAGCGTAGTATGGTGGGTCCATCTAACAGTTGATGCTCTGTTTCTGAGACAGGTAGTAGAACTAAATGTCTTTGTACGGATCATTCAATAATTGCGTCACCCTAGTCCTGATACTTAATGCGTAAACAATCTAGAGGAAATTGCTGAATTGTCTAAGCCATAAGGTTTTGGTAAACGTACCCAGGGGCAATCAAGCATTACTCTAATTCTCTCAAGAATTTTTTAAGCTTTTCTGTCACCTTCTCTCTTCATTAGTGAAGTATTCCCAATGTCTAACGCCAACCCCTACCATGGGGTATGCTCGCCATTAGGGTTTTGTTATGGGCTTTATGGTGTTCAAACCCCTATACTTTCTTGTCTAAATTCCGGCATTGCGGCTCGGGATGAGTTTATTTGCAAGAGGCTGTCCTATGGCCGATCTAACCGAGCGGTTCATTCTCTAAATCAGCAGTGGCTAAGTTCTAGTGTATGTTGCGGCTGTAATCGCTGAAAGCTCTGGTGTAAGGTTACTTCGGATATATTTATATACTTTTGCATAAAAACCGATCGATTCGTATGAGTTATCTGGAAACGGGTCGATAATCTTGAGAAGGTTGAATGGATACCCGATATGCAGTTCGCCAAAATCGCTTATGGAATCAAACTTTAAGCAGCTTGTCTTAACTCTCCAGGGACAGTTACCAGGGGTGGATGAAGACATAGCCTCTGAGCTGGTGGATACGATGATGCGATCGCGAAAAGTAGGTCGTCCACCCCGAGGTCAGCCGCTGACGGGTATCTATCGGGAAATTTGCGATCGCATCCGCCAACATCTCACCCAGCTACTCCAGGACTGCATTGAAAAAGGCCGTTTAGACCCAGCTCCCACCTGGGGCTATCAGCTCCGGGCCCAGGCCACCCAGGCCGCCCTGACCGACCCCCTACTCAAGGGGTTGGCCCTCGAAGCCCAACGCCAGCCCAACCCTAGCAGTCTCAGGCAGCATGCCCTACTCCAGCTCGTAGAAGCCATCCGCGCCTGTGGTCGTCTGGCCCGACCCCACCGCGCCAAATTTACCCCGTCGTTTTACACCCTGCTATACGAGGAGGCCGTTAACCGCACCCTGGTCTACGTTTGCCAAAAGATTGACACCTACGACCCCAATCGGGGGCAGGCCCAAAAGTTTATGAACTGGGTAAACTTTCGTCTAGACCGGATGGTGATCGAGTGCCGTCGTCAGTTTAGCGATCGCGATACCCAAGAACTGCCCAACCTTAACGATTTAGAGCGACTATCCCAGCCAGAACCCCAGTCATCCCTGGCCAGCGATGTCCGGGACTATATTGCCGCCGACCCGGAGGATGTGTTCAAATCTACCCATATTCGCAAATGTCCTGAGGCCAGCTTTCAAGCCATTGCCCTGGCCCGATTTAGCGATCAAAGCTGGGACGAGATTTCTAACCAGTTTGGGATAAAAATCCCCACCCTTAGCAGTTTTTTTCAACGCTGTTGCGACAAGTTTTCTGACCAATTCCAACAGCTTTTATAGGGGCTGATGTCTCCGCCCTGTTTCTCTGTTTTCCCTGTTTCCTTAATTTTCTGTTTTGGGCCATGCCCACCCTCCTGATTTCCCACTGTGCAGCAAGAGAGCGCCGACCATGAACACTTCCCTTTCTGACTTTACGGTTTCGCTTACCCTAGAACCCCACCACCAAGCAGAACAGTTTCGAAAACATCAGACATCGCCGCAAAAGGCGAAACAGGTTTACCTTAATACCCTGGCGATTTATGCCACTCGGTTTTATCTGGAGTGTCTGGGCTATGAGCCGGATTTAGCCGCCAGTGATGGATTAAACCCGGTGCAGCAAATGCTGCTGGGGACGTCGGCCCTAGCGGTGAAAGACTATGGCCAGCTGGAATGTGTGCCCGTGGTGGGGGGAGAAACGGAAGTTGCGATCGCACCCGAACTCCACCAAGACCGGCTCGGCTATGTTGCCGTTCACATTGACGATAGTCTGCGCACCGCCACGCTGCTGGGGTTTGTCACCGAGGCCGCCCAGCACGTTTCCCTCTCCCAGCTACAGCCCATGGAAAACCTATCCGGGCTGCTTACCCCCGGTCTGGGGCAACAGGTAAGCGAACAGATTACCCAGCTCAGTGACTGGTTACAAAACCTGACCGATGACGCCTGGCAAACAATAGATAGCGTTGTTAATCCGGCCACCCTTGCCTTTAGAAGCCAGCCATCTCAAACCAGTGAGCCCGTATTTGGCGAGACCGTCACCGCCCGGAGCAAACGCATTACCCTAAACGAGTACGACATTACCCTTGCCGTTGGTCTACTCCCCCTTTCAGACAGCCAAACCGAAGTTCAGGTACAGGTTTACTCCGGGCAGGCACAAACCTACCTGCCCCCCCAGCTCCGTCTTGTTGTTCTAGACACCAACAATCAAGACGTCATGCAAGCCGAAGCCCGAGCCACAGAAGCCATTCAACTCAAATTTACCGGCAGCCCTGGCGAACAATTTAGCCTCAAACTATCCCTGCCCAACGCCAGTATCGCCGAGAGATTTGTAATCTGACGCCATGACAGAGAAACTCGTCACCCTAAAACTAGAAGGAGATCTCGAAACCAACGGCTTCCACGTTCTCCTAGAAATTGGCGAAGACGGCGACCGTCCAGATATAGAGGCGATTGGGTCTTTGCCCCCCAATCCTGCCCTGCTGCAACAGCTGCAACAGTGGCAAGAAAGCTATCGCTTGCTGGATGCTCCATCTCGCATTCAGCCGCTAGAAATCACCTACGTGGGTTCGCTACATACGGTAGAAACCTGTCAGCAAGAGGCGATTAAACTAGGTAAACATCTCCAGGCCTGGCTGTTGTCTGCCCCCTTTACCCCCATCGATCAGCCCCTGCGAGAAGACCTTAATCCCACCGATACCGTACGGCTGGTCATTCGTACCACCAATACAGACCTACAGCATTTACCCTGGCATCTGTGGGATATTGTCGACCGCTATCCCAACATTGAAATTGCCCTGGGCACCCCCACCCTCAAACGCCTAGAAGAGCGTCCTGCCCAACATTCAACCGTTAAAATTCTCGCCATTTTAGGCGACAGTAGCGGTATCGATGTCGCTGCCGACCGCCAGATGTTAGCAGCTATTCCCGGTGCGGAGGTGACTTTTTTAGTCGAACCCAAGCGCCAACAAATCACCGAGCAGCTGTGGGAACAACCCTGGAACCTACTCTTTTTTGCCGGTCATGGGCGCACCGAAGCTGGGGCCGGCAAGATTTTTATTAATCCCCAAGAAAGTCTCACCCTAGAAGAACTCAAATACGGTCTACGCGAGGCCGTAAGACAGGGACTCCAGCTAGCGATTTTCAATGCCTGCGATGGTCTTGGGCTGGCAAACGCCCTGGCTCCCCTGGGGTTGCCCCAAATGATCCTGATGCGGGAGCCCATCCCCGATCAGGTGGCCCAAACCTTCTTAAAGTACTTTTTAGACGCCTACGTGACCGGTGAATCTCTCTATTTATCGGTTCGACAGGCCAGAGAACGTCTGCAAGGTCTTGAAGATCGCTTTCCCTGCGCCAGCTGGCTCCCAATTATTTTTCAAGTAAACCCGGTGCTGCCCAAACGCTGGCCCCAGCTCCCAGCGGCTACCCCAGACCCCGAGTCCAGCCCTGTAGCAGGCGGTCTCCCCCTCAACGTTCTCCTAACCATCGGTGTCGTGGTCACCGCCAGTGTCGGTATCCTGCGCTGGACCGGTCTGCTACAGCGTCCAGAGCTAGCCAGCTATGATCGGCTCATGCGCCAGCAGCCTGCCCAGACCGTAGAGCAGCGCGTCTTAATTGTTGAAGCCACCACAGAAGATGTCAATGCCTATGGCTATCCGCTGCCCGACGAGGTACTGGCCGAGGCCATCGATCGGTTGCGCCCCCACCAACCACGGGTAATCGGGTTAGACATCTTTCGTCCCGAGGCTGCCCCCTCCACACCCCTAGGGCAGCGCTTTCAAGAAAATAATGTCGTAGCCCTGTGCAGCTTTGGTCAAGCCGGTGGCGGTAACCAGGGGGGCATTGGTCCACCCCCCGAACTGCCCGAAGCGCAGGTGGGCTTTAGTAATGTGGTGATTGACCCGGATGGTATTCTGCGGCGACAGTTGCTGTTTGCTCAACCAGACACCACCAGTCCTTGCACCAGCCGCACCTCCTTGGCAATGCTAACGGCCCTACATTACCTCGATGCCCTGGATATTCAGCTAGAAACTATCGATGACCAGCGTCTGCGGCTTGGGGCTGCCACCCTTACCCCCATTGAAACCCGCAGTGGCGGCTATCAAAACATTGACGATCGAGGCTTTCAGATGTTGTTACGATATGCCCATGCCCCTAAGCGGATAACGCTTACTGAGCTGCTGAGTGGTAAAGCAGATGTGGAAAACCTAGAAAACCATGCCGTTCTAATTGGCATGAGTGCCCCCACCTCAAATCCTACGGATTATTTTCTCACCCCCCTGGGGGCGGGGCAGTGGTCAAAAGTACCCGGCATTGATATCCATGCCCAAACAATTAACCATTTGTTGGCAGCGGCCCTGGATGAACAAGCTTTGTTAAAAACTATGCCGGCCTGGGCCGATGGGCTATGGATTGCCGGATGGGCGTTGATAGGCTGTGGACTGACGGTTAAACGACGGACGTGGGTGATGTGGTTACTGAGTTTGGGGATAGCAACGCTAACACTCTATGGCGGCAGCTGGCTGCTGTTTTCCCTGGGGCTGTGGGTACCGCTGGTGCCCGGTGCCATGGCGTTGATTGGGGTCAGTGGTGGTGCGGCGGCACTCCCCCAGCTCCAAAAGACCCGTCGAAATAACCCCAATAACTCCTAAAAGAACATTTCCTGAAAGAACACTTCCTGAAAAAACACTAAAACCCACGTAGTTAAAACTTATACGAAGAGGGAATCTGCCCCATGTCTCGACTATCGTATTTAACCCGAAAATCTTTAATCAGCTCGATTATGGCTGTCACCACGCTAGCCATAGGGCAGCCGGGACTCGCCCTACAGTACAATCCCCCCAACCGTGGAGCCCCCTCCAATACGTGGGATGCAGGTAGTCGTACAGGTCCCTGCGGCAACCTTACAGCGGTACAGCCCACCCAAACCAACTGGGGAGAAACCCTGATGGCGCACCCCACGTTTGGCATTTATGTGTCTGAACCTGCCGCCGATCTGACCTTTGAGCTTCGAGATGAGCGCTCCCAGGAGATTCTTCATCGGGTTACCTTTGAGCAAATCCAGGGGCCTGGCATTAGTCTCTACACATTGCCAGACACGGTTCTAGCCCTAGAATCTGACCAGTACTACCGCTGGCAGGTGAGTCTGAACTGTGAACAATTTAATACGGACAGGATTCAATATACGGGGGATAGACAGTCTGGGGGGATGATTATCCGCCGTGTTGCTAGCGAGGAGTTACAGGCTAGTCTGGAAACCACAGCAGACGATGAAAAACCAGCCCTGCTGGCGGCTAATGGGCTTTGGTATGACATGGTTCATAGTCTGTTGATGCAGCAAGTGCATCAGATAGAAACAGAGACAGAGCAGTGGACCGAGGCCTGGCAAAAACTGTTAGTTCATCCGATGGTGCAGCTAAATAATTTGATGGACGCGACCCTTGTTGACTGCTGTTTAGCAGTTAGCTGCTTAACTCCTAGCTCGTCGGACTCTGAGTCATCAGATACTGTATTGTCTGCGCCTCGCTAACCAATGTGACCAACGCGATAGCTAAATATCTCCTCTAGGCAATGCCTATTCAATCTCTGAGCGCTAGCTTGTTAGGGCTTGTGATGTCAAACCGGAGCAGATGACTGGCGATGGTGTTTGCGGTTATTAATAAGCTAGAGCCAGTAATGTCATGGTTTCCTAGGGTAAGTGCCTAAGGATGTCACGGTTTAGCTGATGCTCGAATTTTATCGATACTTGGTGTTATGCGTTTTATCGGCATTTGGGCAATGCCCAGACCCTGCGGGTTACTCGTCAGCAACACCAAGATTCCCTTCCCATGGGCGGCATTTATCTTGATCTATCTTGATTGATGCCATTGACCAGGGCCGTTACAGCTGTCCCAGATTATTGTCTTGGGCTCAGGGGGCACTATTTACTGCTAATTTTGCTGTTATAAAGTCGCTATATTCAGCGATTTCTATTAGGTTCATCTGGGTTATTTATCAGGATTATCTCAGCTAGCTTAGATAAAGTCGTTACAGATAAATAAGTTCTGATCTGTGCTGTCCGCTCGTTATTCCGATGAAATTTGACCCAGGTTGTATTCAGTTTCGCCTTACCGCTGGCATGGTGCTGGCATCTATCCTTGGCTTTGGTGGCATGACTGCCTGGAGCAATTTTAGAATGCAGCAGATTTTGATTAAGGGGCACAAAGACAGTGCCATAGAAGTTGCCGAGCGCTTTGGGCAGGATGTGGCCTGGATGGATGAGACGATGCCGTCCACCATGGCCCTGGAAAAGGTGATTAACTACCGCTCCACCGCTGATACAGCTATTTGGATTCGTTCTCCTGAGGGCGACCTTTTAGCCCAGTCTGACACCCTTGAAATGGGCTCATGGCAAAAAGACGGGTTTGCAGAGGACGTACTGGCCCTGCCCGCCAGTCCCACCCTTGATAGTGTCAATATCCAGGGCCGTGAGCTGATTATCTGTATCTCTCCTTTGGAGGTAAACGGAAATCTGGTGGGGGATCTGTTTGTAATTGACGACATCACTCAAAACCAGGCTAGTTTCTCTGCGGTTACTCGCGATCTCACCCTGGCCAGTGTTTTTGTCATTGGTTTATCGGCCCTGTTGATTGCTATCTATGTGCGTCAGTCCATTAAGCCAGTGTGCAAAATGAATGAGCTGGCGGCGAATGTATCCCCCGACAACCTGGCGGATACCCATCTGGAGTTTGACCGGGCTCCGACAGAGGTGCGGGATCTGGCCCAGGCATTTAATATGATGCTGGGTCGGCTGTCAACGGCCTGGGAGCAGCAGCGGCGGTTTGTTAGCGATGTGTCCCATGAGCTGCGCACCCCCCTCACCCTGGTCCATGGCTATTTGCAAAGTACGCTACGTCGCTGTAACACCTTGACTGAACCCCAGCGAGAAGGGTTGGAAATTGCGGCGTCAGAGGCTGATCGCACCATTCGTCTGTTACAGGATTTGCTAGACCTGGCGCGGGCCGATGGGGGCCACATGCGGTTTCATATTGAGCGCATCTCCCTCAAGGACACTATCTTAGAAACCATCGACATGTGTCGCTATTCCAGTGACCGAGTAAAGGCAGATATTCGGGCGTCTGGGTTTGAGGCTCGGGCTGATGGCAATCGGTTAAAGCAGGTGCTAATCAATCTGATTGATAATGCGGTTAAATATTCTGAAGATGGCACTGTCGTTACGGTTCGTCTAAAGCAGGAGGGTGAATGGGCGGTGATTCAGGTTTGCGATCGCGGCCGGGGCATCCCCACCACAGACCTCACCCAAATCTTTGAACCCTTCTACCGAGTAGACGAAGACCGGTCCCGCATTACGGGCGGTACCGGTCTCGGATTATCCATCGTCAAAACCCTGGTCGAAGGTATGCGCGGCAAAATTAAGGTACAGTCCAAGCCAGGTGACGGTAGTATATTCACCGTCAGCCTGCCAACCTAGCCATAATCCAGTCAAAACTTCGGGTTTTCTCATATACCCATAGTTCTGGATGTGAACCAGGTTTAGTTAGGTTATCGCCGGAGTCAACCACCATGACAGAGACCTCAGCCAAAATTTTAGTTATCGAAGATGAGGCCCAACTTGCCAAATTTGTGCAAATGGAACTCTCCTACGAAGGCTACGATGTTGCCGTAGCTAACGATGGCCTTTCCGGGCTGATGGCAGCACGGGACCACATGCCAGATCTAATTTTGCTCGACTGGATGATGCCCGGTCTAGCCGGTGTAGAAGTCTGCCGTCGTCTGCGTAGTACCGGCGCTCAGATGCCCATTATTTTTCTCACCGCCAAAGATGACGTGGCCGACCGAGTCGCCGGTCTCGATGCCGGTGCCGATGACTATGTAGTCAAACCCTTTAGCATCGAAGAGCTGCTTGCCCGCGTCCGCGCCCACCTACGCCGCAACGATCCCCAAGAAGCCGAGGCCCTACAGTTTGAAACCCTCACCCTCAACCGCAAAACCCGCGAAGTGTTTCGTGGCGACCGGGGCATTGAACTAACGGCCAAAGAATTCGATTTATTAGACTATCTAATTGCCCATCCTCGACAGGTGCTCACCCGCGACCAGATTTTAGAAAAAGTCTGGGGGTATGACTTTATGGGCGACTCCAACATTATCGAGGTGTACATTCGCTATCTGCGACTCAAGCTAGAAGCAGAGGACGAAAAGCGATTGATCCAAACGGTACGCGGTGTTGGGTATGTAATGAGGGAGTAACCTTGAACCCCACCACCATCGAACTCGACCTCATCCGCATCGCCTGGGCGTTGGGCCTGGCTGCCGTCGCCATCGGCCTATCCCTATGGCAACAGATTGGTTTGGCCGGTACCCTTGCCATCGCCAGCCTACGCACGGTGGTCCAACTATTTGCAGTCGGTATCTTTCTCTCTATTGTCTTTACCCTGCGGAATCCCGGCCTTATTTTGCTAGTGCTGCTAGTTATGACGGTCGTAGCAGCCCTCACCGCCCGCAATCGCATCAGCAAAGATATTCCCCACCTGGTGTTTTGGCTATGGGGAGCCATTCTCACCAGCACCGCCCTCACCCTGACCTACACCATGGCGGTCGTGGTGCGACCGGAGCTATGGTACGAACCGCGCTATCTGATTCCCTTAACTGGCATGGTTTTAGGTAATGCCCTAACAGCGGCCTCATTAACCGGTGAGCGTCTAGTCAATGCCCTACGGAACTATCGAACTGAGATCGAAACCCACCTCAGTTTAGGCGCAACACCCAGTCAGGCCATTGCCACCTATCGCCGAGACGCCATCAAAGCGGGGCTAATCCCCATCGTCAACTCCATGATGGTTGTCGGTCTGGTCACCCTACCCGGCATGATCACCGGCCAAATCCTCGGCGGAGCCGACCCATTAAATGCGGCCCTCTACCAAATGCTAATCATGTTTATGCTAGCCTTCGCCAACCTAACCACATCGATTTTAGTTGCCTTTAGCATCAAACAACAGTTTTTTAATCAAGCCATGCAGCTCATAGATCCCAAAAAACGAAAGTAACAAAATCCAAAAAATTGACAAATAGCTCGGCTCAATCTTTTAGAAAAAAACATGTTGTTTTTCTTCTTAGAGCTGCCCCCAAACCCCCAATTCTGGGGGCTTTGATTCGGAGTTACGTTAGAATTTTGAAGAGAAGGGCTCAATGTCTGATAAACGTTAGAACTAAGTAGCGATTATCTTCAAGGTCAAGTCATTTAGGCCGTTTTGAAAAAGACCGTGACCAGGGTGTCATTCCAGGGTGTGTTGTCTCTGACCATAGCATTGAGACAGGTGAGCAACTTTCGCATACAGGCGACCATTGCGACCATTGTGAGCTTACCTTTAGCGATTAAATGCTGATAGTAAGCTCGTAGTGATGGATTATGCCGAACTGCAACCAGTGTTGCCATGTAGAGCAGTGTGCGAGCTGAAGCTCGTCCTCCAAAAATCATCCGTTTGCCCCGATAGCGCCCACTATCACGATTAAAAGGAGCCAGCCCTGCTAAGGCGGCAATTTGCTTGCGATTGAGCTGGCCTAACTCTGGCAAATGAACGAGTAACCCGGTGGATACAATGGGACCAATCCCTTTAGGAGATTGTAAGAGCACTTTTCGCTGTCGCCATCCTGCTTTGGTCTCACTTAGACGTTCAATCTCTTTATCGAGTTGTTGTATCTGCTCTGTAAGCCAATCGATATGGGTTTGAACACTATCTTTGAGTTTCCCTTGGAGTTGCTGTCGGCGATTCTTCTCAGCCGATAAAATCTCAACCAGTTGTGACCGACGAGTAACCCAAGCTTTGAGTTCTCTTTCGACCTCTGAGGCAAAAACCGTTGCCGTTGGTGTCATGACTTGACCAAAGTGCGCCAGCACATAGGCATCGAGTGCATCCGTTTTGGCAAGTTTATTCATGGCCTTAGCGAAGTCACGCACGGGCCGAGGATTGACAACGCTGATTCGAATACCAGCGTGATACAGCGTGAGCGCCATCAAAACCTCATAGCCACCGGTTGATTCACAGACAACCCCGACATCAGTCTGACGGGCTATGGACTGCTTGAGTGATTCAATTCCATCTAAGTCGTTACGAAACGTTGATAGCCTTTGTGTCGCTAGTTCATAGACATCTAGTTTATCTTTACTGACATCAATACCAACCCAGTTCAACTCACCAGTCGCTGATTGTGATTGCATGCATACGCCTCCTTGAAAGGTAACGCTTGGGGGACTCCATCCTCTGCACTCTTTCTTGCAAGATACGGTCTCCGAATCGGAACCTGGCGATTTTTCGAGTTCTCAGAGCGATGAATTGAAGCAGTGACTCTAGCTACTTAACGGACTGTGAAACGGGTTCATGACCTAGGTGATATCGGTCTACTGCTTCCTGATTCAACATACAAGGTGAACTCAATCTTCTACAAGATATGAAAAAGCTGTTTAACTTCGTAGAGTTTGCCCCCAAACCCCCAAACCTGGGGGCTTTGAGTTTAGCCTCCCCCAGGATATAGCCCAAGGGGCATTCAAGAAAGGGGGACGGGAGGGGGCTTCGATATCTGATAGCTAATTGGGTCAACCGACTTATTGTTGATTATCCAACTCATTTGCTTGTCTTTTTGACTTCAGTCACCCGCCAGCTGAGCTTGAGATTCATCCAAAAATTCCAGGCGGTGACAACGGCAATGGCCACCAAATTCGCCAAATACCGATACTGCTGACCAAACACCACATTAAAGATCAGATTTAGCAGCAGCACATTTAACACCAGCCCCGACAGACAGACGGCATTAAACTTCAAAAACCGCTTTACCCGTGCCGCCATTCCCTGCTGTGAGCGGGCCACATCAGCAAAGGTCCAAGCATCGTTCCACAAAAAGTTATTTAAAATCGCCACCTCACCCGCCAAAATTTTGCTGCGGGTCAGCCCCCAGGCCAGGGTACTCGGGTCGCTTAGCAAATAGAGCACCACCATATCCACAAACACCCCGCTCAGACCCACCAGACCAAACCGCAAAAATCGGCCAATGGGAAACGTCTGGCGGATGCGGGCAATGCGCCCCCCGGACCGCAGGCGCACTAAATGCCCCAAATACTCTAAATACTGCTTCCACGTAACCTTACTTTCCCCTGCTTCCCGCTCCTGGAATACATAGCCCACCTCGGCAATATCGCCCACCCGGCCGCGACCAATCACCTCTAACAAAATTTTGTAGCCCACGGGGTTAAGGGTGTGGCCGGCAATGGCGCTGCGACGCACCATAAAGTAGCCGCTCATGGGATCTGTCACTCGACCCACCACACTGGGTAAAATCAGCAGCCCCAGCATCTGAGCTCCCCGCGATAAAAACCGCCGTAGCAAACTCCAGTCGCTGACGCCGCCCCCTTCCACATGGCGGCTGGCCACCGCCAGATCTGCCCCAGCCTGTACTCGATTAACCATCTGAATCAGGGTGTCAGGTGGGTGCTGCAAATCCGCATCGATCACCCCTAAAATTTCTCCGTTAGCCACCTGCCAGCCCCGAATTACTGCCGAGGATAACCCTCGTTCCTGCTGTCGTCGCATTACCCGCAGCCGGGGGTAGTGAATTGTTAGCTGCTGGGCCACCTCCCAGGTTTGATCTGGGCTGTTGTCATCGACCAAAATTAGCTCGTACTGGTTGGGCAACAGGTTGTCCAACAGGGCGCAGAGGTGGGACACCAGCTTGCCGACATTTTTGCTCTCGTTATAGGTGGGAATCACCAGGGAAAATGGCAGCCCACTGTGGTCAGCGGCGATCTTTAATGGCCCTTGGGGTGGCTTCACCAGCGCGGATAGTTCAGTCATCAATGCCCCTTCTAACGGAGGTATGGTCTCAAGGCGATATACATTATCGGACACATATCGGACGCTGCGGCTAGACGGCGGCATTTAACCTGACAAACATAATAGATAGAAGTCTGGTAGATCTATCGCATAAATCCACAGCGAAATCCTGGGGGATATCGGATATCCCTATGCCAGGAATGTTTTAGTAGTTAATAGACTATTGGACGATTAGTTAGTTTCTATAAGCCCGCGATAAAACGGATATTGACCAAAGGTACCCAAAGGTTGAAAGGATATGCGCATGACATCATTATTCCCACCTGGCAGTTTTGATTTGATGGCCCCCTGGTTGGGTGTTTCACAGGGGGCGTCAGGGTAGCAGATGTATAGGAATGTGGATTCGCTCTGGTTTACTAACTCGGCGGCTAGCTGTTCTACCTGGGCATCGGTTTCGGTGCGGAAAAAGGTTTTGAGCCGGATGCTGGGCCATAGCTGCTGGGCCACGGCCTGGTGGGACATGGCGACCCACCGTTCGTCATAGGTGGCCAGGGCACTCAGCGCCGGGGCAACGGGCTCATGGATGCTGGGGAGGGAGGTGGAGTTGGTCTGGTTGTCGCGATAGACGCGCAGCCCGCCGTTAACCAGATCGGTGTGAATGCCCATGGCCATGACAATGGCTAGGACGCCAAGCAGGCCCCAACGTTGGGGTTTGACGTTCCATAGGTTTTGGAGACCCGCTGCGACCGTAAGCCCCACCATGGGGACCAAGATCAGGTAAAAGCGCGGTCCCCACTGTTGGGTATCGGCAGCGGCTGGGGCAATTAGGGGAACTGCGATCGCAAACAGTACCCCCATCACCCCCACACCAATACTGGCCGTGCGAGCCCGTCCCCCCAGCCACCAGGGCAGCCCTAGCCCCAACAAAACCGCTGGAAAATACCGCAGCAGCGACACCACCATATGGCCGTAGTTACCCCTGGTCTGAGCCACCTGCTGGCCAACGGATAAGGGATCATGGGCCGCATAAATACCCAATGGGTGACCATAGGTGACCAGGTTCGCCCCAAAAAAGCCCAGTACAGTCAACACCATCGCCCCATTAAAGGCCACCACCAACCCCAGGGTTAACCCACGTGGAATCACAATACGCAGCGGCTTTGGCAGCTGAGGCATCCGGCTTGCCACCGTGATGGCCGCCAGAATCGCCACCAAACATAAAAACTCAGGCCGAAACCATACCGACAGTCCGATACACATGCCGTTAACCAGTCCCTCATTCAGGCTAATGCGCTGGCTTGAATCGTCTGGTAAAGCGTGGTACAGCAACCCCGACAAGCCCCAAAAAGCCAGGGCCACCGCCAGGGTATGCTCCCAATACATGGCACCGTAGAGCGTCAGTGGCGAGGCAAAAATCACCAGACATAGGCTAAGGGCAATAAATGTCGAGTCTACTCGCCAGATTCGACACACGACACACAGCCGCCACCAGGTAACCCACAGGGAAACCAACGGCACTACATACAGACCGTGATAGCCCATCAGCGCATAAAACGGGGCCGTAATCGCTGGAAATGTAAATAGGAACCGGATAAAGTAATTGCCCTGCTGTTCATAGGCATAGGGGGGGGCAAAGGGGTACAGCCCCTGTCGCCAGAGAGTCTGCACCCATGCTGGCTGGGGAATATCGAGGGAGGTTTGAAACTGTCCGGTACTAAACTGCTGGGCCAACAGAGCTTTTAACCCGGCGTCGCTGCTAAAAAACACCCCATCTCGGCTATGGACCTGAAGCCATAAACTCAGACCTATCCCTAATGCCAGTACGAGCCCAGGTAAAATCCAGGACAGCCACGCCTTTGATTTCTGCATGTCACAGTTACTGAGTAGTCTTATTGCGTCTGTCAGGTTTGCTTACAACCGCTAACCTGACTCGCCATGGACGAATGCATCCGTCCATGGCTACAGAGCTTTAGACTTAATCCGCAGCCAACGTCCCGGTCTCAGCACAGACTTCTTAATAATTGCAACAAGCTTTAAGGTTAGGGCGATCTACTGTGAAGCGTTTTAATCACAAAAGCCCCTCAGGCATAGCGTTTACGCCTGAGGGGCTTTTACTATTTGACTAACCGCAAACCAGCTGCTTAGACCGCACTCAGCGCAGGTGCCTGCATCGAGTCAATCAAGATTTCAGCAATCTCTGGCCGAGTAAACTCAGCGGGGGGCTTTTTCCCTTCCCTGAGCATGGCACGGACCTTGGTACCCGAAAGATGGATCCGATCTTCCTTGGCACTGGGGCTAGTCTTGGCGGTGGCCATGCCCTTAGTCAGCTTGCAGTAGAAGGCATGCTCAAATTTAACCGGCTGAATCTTTAATTCGTCTGGGCCAAACTCTTCAAACAGCTTCTGAGCGTCATAGGTGCCGTAGTAGTCACCAACGCCAGCATGGTCGCGGCCCACAATAAAGTGGGTACAGCCGTAGTTTTGACGTGCGATCGCATGCATAATCGCTTCCCGAGGACCGGCATACCGCATTGCAGCAGGGAAGACCCCCAGCATGGTGCGATCGGTCGGGTAGTAGTGGCTCATGATCGTCTCATAGCACTTAACCCGAACATCGGCTGGAATATCATCAGACTTGGTCATTCCCACTAACGGGTTAATAAAGAGTCCATCCACAGTCTCAAGGGCTGTTTTGGTAATGTACTCATGGGCCCGGTGGATTGGGTTGCGGGTCTGGAAAGCCACAACAGTCTTCCACCCACGCTCTGCAAACGCAAGCCGTGTTTGTACAGGGCTCAGACGATACTGCATAAACGTATCGTAGGGAATATCGTTGACCAATGAAATGGGGCCACCCAGGTAAACAGGACCCTCAGCCTTCATGGCTTTTACACCGGGGTGAGCATCCTCAGTGGTGAGATATACCTGCTGGGCTTCATGGTCCTGGTCAGGGGTAAACTTGCTCTCCACGGTCATCACCGCCAGGATTTCTCCATTGGGGTGAGCCAACGCAATCTTGCTGTCTAGACGACACTTTTCAGCCTCGGCTTCAGGAATTTGTAGTGTTACAGGAATAGACCAAGCCAACCCACTACTAAGACGCATGGTGTCGACAATCGAGTTGTACTCAGCTTCATTTACAAATCCCTCTAGGGGGCTGTAAATACCAGTGGCAATACACTGCAGGTCAGCAATATTGCGCGTAGAAAGTGTGATTCGCGGTAGAGCATGAGCTTGCTCAAACAAGTCCTGGCGCTCATTCCCCTCTAGAGAGCGGTTAATCAACTGCTTACCATGGGGTTCAATTAAACCTACGGACATGATGCACCTCCTTTACTTCTTCTCTTATATCAGAACAATCTCAGCAAAAACTGTAGTTATGTATCACAAAAGTCCAAATATCAACCTGGCTAGAAATATCTTTTATGTTCTAGAGCCAATGCTTACGGCTAGGACAATCTAAAAAGAGTTACAGTCACCATCTTGAATTCTCTGAAAAGAGAATTTTATGTGTTGTGGGATAAATCAACCTGGTTATTAAAGTTGACGTCAACCGATATGAATTAGCTGATGCTTAAAGCTGAGCAATGAAACTGAATTTATTTTTTGTATCGACAAATACATCAATTCGTAGACGTATAAGGCTTCCAGATGCTGTATGCAGAGTATTGCCCTAAGCAACTGGGGCGCAAATTAGATTATTTTGATGCCTTACCATCGTTCGTATCACTCTACCTTAAACGCTTTTAGGCGATTTGGTTCCTTAAGCTATATGGCATGTAAGCTGCTATCTCGCGTTGAAAAATAAAAGTTAATAAAATTAGAAGAAACTTATACTATAATAGCCATCAATGTTTAATATTGAGGAAGGCTTAGGGTTTCTTAGTCTTTAGATTAAGTACATTGTTACAGATGTCTAAATCTACCTTAGGGTTTTAAGTGTGCTTTTAAGGGTGCAGAAATGACATACCTCTTTGATGCTCAAACTTCTTCAATATTCATTCCAAGTTTTTTGTTTGTGGAGGTTTCAAAGCTCTTTTTTCAGGATTCCTGGAAATTCGGCAGGCTTTTTGCTAGACTTTACTCAATTATCGGTACTTGCATAGATTTTTAGATTTTAGTTATTCACGCTACCTAAAATCTGTTTTTGTTGTTGAGGAGTTCTTTAAAGTCAATTAAATGGCTTAGTGAATTGACTCTTTAATGTTGATGTTTGCGCTTGCTAATAGGCGATTTTCTAGTTTACGAGGCTACTGCTAGTCATTTGATACGTCTGTTAGAGTTTCTTGTCTTACAGCTTAACGCCTATGATGTTAAGTTGTTGTTTTCTGTAAGTTCCGTATGATCGTCACAGCTGACGGCAAATTGTTTGCTACTTAAATACCTGGCTCTTCTAAACCTTATGAGTTTAATGGTTGAAGGTTGATGAGGCACATTGTTGGTCTAGGTGCTGTTGTTAGTTTGTCTGGGCAGTTTCTATCGCTAAGCTTCATCCAGAAAGTGAGTCCAGGTGAATTGTTTAGCTTGTAGCCAGCAAGCTAAACTGCCAACAGTTTGGTATTGACAACTGCGATTTGTACATAGTATCTGTTTTAATTTTGGTACGTAAAATCGTACAATTTTCGCAGACTACTTTACGTGAGTCAAATTTCTACTACCCTACAATCAATTTTTGCGGAGAAAAACAGGGCTATGTCTATATTAATGATTGGTACTCAGCGCTCAGGCTCTAACCTAATGCGGTTGATGTTGAATCAGATTCCAGCTATTGAAGCGCCTCACCCACCTCATATCTTGCAAAGATTGATGCCATTGCTACCTTCTTATGAGGATCTTTCAGATGAGGCTACGTTTCGTCAGCTAGTAGATGACGTTTGCCGTCTTGTTGAGCTAAACCCTGTGCCTTGGGAGGGTGTGGTTTTAGATCGTGAGGGCATTGCCGGTCGCTGTACTCAGAACTCTTTGGTTGCTGTGTTTTCTGCTGTTTACGATGTCTTGGCAGAAGCACGTAGTGCAGAGACTTGGTGTTGTAAGAGTTTAGCCAATGTTCATTATGTGCCTGAAATCGATACTTATCTTCCCGACGCAAAGTATCTCTACTTATACAGAGATGGAAGAGATGTAGCTGTGTCCTTTAAAAAAGCTGTTGTTGGTCAAAAGCATTTTTATCACATTGCTCAAGAGTGGGCTAAAGCTCAACGTGCAGCCCTTGCAATGCGTGACAAGCTTGATGACAGCCAGTTCTTTAGCATTAGCTATGAGGCGCTGACAGGCTCAACCGAAGAAAGTCTTAAAGCTCTGTGTAAGTTCTTAGAGGTGGAGTATCAGCCATCCATGATGAACTTCCACGAATCAAGCGAGGCGAAAAACACGGCTTCATCAAGTTCTCTTTGGAATAATGTTACGAAGCCCATTATGAACCAGAACACGAAAAAGTTCTTGAAGCAGGCGTCGGAAGAGGAAGTCAAAATCTTTGAACTAGTGGCTGGTGATGTTTTAGATGCTCTTGGTTATGAGCGTACTCAGACCTCTCCAAATGATGTGGCTAATTTTAGTGTTGAGGAAATCACTCAGTTTGATACTGAGAATCAGCGTCTAAAATCTGAGAAAAAAGAAACTATGGATGCCGAAGATCGTGAACGTCGTGAGCGTCAAGCAGCATTACTTAAGGAAATCAAAGAGCGTCAGCCACTGGTAGCTGTTTAACTAAGTAACTTCTAAGCGATATTAAGGTGACAGATTGAGACAGGAGCGTCTGGGTTTGTCACCTTAATACATGATTTTACGTACATAGTTTCACAACAATGGTGATCGCTGTGTGGTTCAATCTGATGAACCCACTCATCAGATTGCTACAAATGAACAGAAAATCCTATCTGCGGTAGCGCTATGACTAAGGACACAATGGCTACTCAGCCTCAGGGGCAGGGTGCATTCATACAAAAACAAGAATCAGTTACTCTCAGCTACTTATTCTGGACATTTCTGAAGATTGGCAGTACCGCCTTTGGTGGTTTTATGTCCTTAATCTCAGTAGTGGAGAGCTTTGTGGTGCAGCGGCGCAAGCTAATGACCCACGAAGATATGTTAGATGGCATCTCTCTCGCAGCTGTTTTACCCGGACCGATGGCAGGCAACGTGATTGCCTATGTTGGTTATCGTATTCGCGGGAACTGGGGCGCATTTGTGACTAGCTTTAGCTCGTTGTTGCCGTCATACCTGATACTTGTCATCTTTTCTATTTACGCTAAGCGATTCGAGTCCATCCCAGCAGTAGAAAAAGCTTTTATGGCATTTGTGCCAGCCATGGTTGCTATCATCTTAGCCGCAGCCTGGCGAATGGGTAAGAAAACGATTAAGTCAGTGCGAAACTGGCGAGCTATTTTGATTGCAATCGTTTCTGCTCTATTTTTGAGGTTTGTCGGTGGCTTTTACACGACACTTATGATTGTGATTGCCTCTGGTCTTGTTGGTTACTTCTGGTATTACAAAGAGGTTAAACGACAGGGAACTGACGATACGATTCTAGGTTCAGCCCCCGCCACCAGAGTTTCTAAGGGCGATATCATTGCGTCGTTTGTGTTTTTGAGTTTCTTTCTTATCCTGTACATTGTTCCGCTGCCGTTTATTAGCGATGACAGCCTAGCTCAGTTGTTTGTTACATTTTCGGGAATGAGCCTGCTGCTGTTTGGCAGTGGTTATGTTTTTATTCCCATGATTCAGGAGCTGGTGGTTAATACCTACGGTTGGATTACTCAGCCAGAATTTACTAATGCGATCGCACTTGGTCAGCTTACCCCAGGACCAATTTTGATCAGTGCCGCTGCCATTGGCTATTCTGTAAAAGGCATTCTTGGCTCGATTGTGGCAACAGTTGGCATCTTCTTTCCCCCAGCGCTTTTGATGCTTACCTGCTCTCATTTATTACAGCGTATTAAGCAATCGCTTGTTATTCAAGCAGCTCTGAAGGGAATTCGTCCAGCAGTAGTCGGTCTGATTTTTACAGCCGGTATTGCATTTGCACAGCCGATGTTAGAACTAGGGCAGCCAGTAGCGGCTTATTTAGTTACAGCGGTTATTTTTGCTGGCTCCATGTTTGCCATCATGAAATGGAAAGTCGAGGTAGCCTTGATTATTCCGATTGCTGGTGTCATTGGCATTCTGCTATATCCTTAGCATTGACTTCCAGAACCTGGCAGCTATACTTTGCTTAGTGCCTGCCAGGTTCTAGCAGTAACAATTCCACTGACAGGGATACCAAAGTCCGCTTGAAAACGCTTTACAGCTCGATGGGTTTTTACGCCAAAATTTCCATCAACTGCGCCGACATAGTACAAGTCAATCGAAAGCAGCTCTTGTACCGATTCTACGGCGCTACCACAGCATCCCTGCTGTAGGGTGGACATACTTACTGGAGTATCGGTACAAAGAACGTACCAGGTCAGACAGCCAACAATCCCATCTGGCTTTAAAAACATTCTTGACTGAAATGTTTTGACAGCGATTTCAGTTTCGTAATCAAAAACGCCGGTAATCGAAATAGGGCTCAAACTTTGACTCAGCAGCTGCTGCAGTTTGATGACGTCACGATTTTTAGAGCCCAGCTTTAAATGTGTTTTTGGAGTTGAAGAGATCATTAGCGCCTGTTGATTAATAGGTAATAGGGATAAACAGCGGCTGGGGTAGACCGGAGTAATAGAAAAAAGTTCGGTCTAAGATCAACCGAAAATCCGTAACACTACGGCATAAAAGTAGTCGTAGCTTGACAATTAGATAAGCTCATATGCAGAGACCAAAAAGCTTATATGTTGCAGTAAGTTAGGAGTATTATCAAAGTAATACTTGTAATTTAAATCACAAATATCAGGCCGTATCAAACTCTTCAACATTTGATAACAACCGACTTAAGCCTGTTGCTACTTTTAGCTCACCGCTGTGGACGCTGGTTACAGTGGAAGCATGTATTTTTCTCTGCTAGATTATTTTTAAAAATGGCCTTAGAAAAGCTGATAAACCTGAGATGCATACTTTTGATAGTGTAGACAGTATGCTCTATGTATGCCTCTTAGCAACCTATTACGACAGCTACCTTAAGAAAAACATTAAAAATAGAAACCTTTTTATACGTAAGTGTGAATTTAACGTTAGGCTGGAACAATCTAATTTGCTAAATATGGATGTGTCAGGCGCATGATTATTGCAGGCTCGCCAGGTTCTAATCCAATTTAATGAAATTAGCTCAGCTTGACCAAATCTTTAGACAGTTGGCGGCAGCAGAGGCTGAGAATGTAGCAGCTGATCTGGATTTAAAAGAAAAAGGATGGGTTGGTTCTCAGCTTGCACAATCAGTCCGCTGACACATTGAATATTGACCCTGGCCGCATAGTTAGAAGGTAGCGGCACGATTGCTGATTCTGAAAACCGTCGCACCGTCGGCGAGGATGCCACCGGTAATCCAGCCAGATCTCCTTGGTGATTACGAATAATCAGCAGATACCCGTGTTCGGGATGTTCTACGCCAGATGAAGATGACTGTGGGGCTGAGGAGGCTTCCGGTGAATGTATGGAGTTTCCAATGTTGCCAAATACCTGATGGCCAATGTCTAGGACCAGTAATTCTTTGCCTTCATGGACCGTTAGACCCGCACCAGAATTAAGGTAGTCTCCTTGGGTATCGCTTTTGGGGACCACTTTGTTAACGGCAAAAATGGGTAAGGCAAACCATTCCCGCTGAAGCTGAAAGACAATAACCTGCTGAGTCGTTTCACCTTTATTGTTTCTGAAGCGTCGAGATTTTAGGGGAGATACAATAGCCATGGAGATTTATTAGACTGCACTAAGGGGTTGCTGTTGAAGTACCTGCTCAATCATTTGCAGCAGCTCATGATCTTGGTAGGGTTTAGTAATATAAGCGGTGGCTCCTAGGCGCATAGCCAGCTGACGATGCTTTTCGCTACCGCGAGAGGTAAGCATAATAATGGGCAGGTTTTTGAGTTTGGCATCGGCTTTGATTTCGGCCAACACGCCATATCCATCGAGTCGGGGCATCTCAATATCACAAACGATGGCATCAACAGATAGGCCACCAAACAATTGGTCTACGGCATCTTGACCATCTTTGCCTTGTTCTACGCCATAGCCTGCCTGTTCTAAGGTTGTTCTTAACAGCTGACGCATATTAATAGAGTCGTCAACAACAAGAACGCTGGTCTGCTGAGCCTGCGGCAAGGCCAGCTGCTGACGAGGAGGTTCTTGCTCTACGCCAGATTGCAACAGGTGTCGCCAGCGTTGAGGTCTGCTGGTTTCGTTTTCTGCTTCGTCGTTGTCAATCCACTCTAGTAGTTTGGCGGCATCAGCTAGGGGTACCACATGACCATCTTCTAGAATGGTGCAGCCGTTAAAGCCTGCCGGTAAGCTAATTACATTCTCAACCTGTCGGATAACAACTTCCCGTTCTCCCCAGAAGCGATCGATGTAAATTCCGCTTAAGCGCTCCCCCCGGCTAATAATTAGAATCGATGGCTCGCTAATAATCGGTGTGGCCTCTGTTACGGTGTTTCGCTGTGGGCAGCGGAACTCTAGCCACTGATCTAGATGAATTAGCGGCACCGTGAGACCTTCCCAATTAATGACTTTCTGATCGGGTGAGTCAAAGACTTGTACGGCATTGAGACGAATCATTTCCTCAATGCCGTCGGTTGGGAATGCCAGCTGCATGCCACCGCTTTCCACCAACAAAACTCGCACAATGGAGAGGGTAAAGGGCACACTAATGGTAAATGTGGTGCCCATTCCAGGCTGGGTGTCAACTTTAACCTCGCTGCGAATCTGTTCGAGATTGGTGCGTACGACATCCATCCCAATCCCTCGACCGGAGAGATTGGTGACTTGAGCTGCGGTGCTAAATCCTGGTTCAAAGATCATACCCAGCAGATCGCTTTGGCTCATGCTGTCTAGAAGCTCATCCGTCAGCCCCATCTGGTAGGCACGGGCCCGAATTTTAGTCAGGTTAATGCCTGCTCCATCATCACTGATGGAAATTAGGGTTTGATTGCCTCGGTGAGCCGCTCGAATTTCAATGGTGCCTTGGGGAGGCTTACCTTGAGCCTGACGGGTTTCAGTGTCTTCAATGCCGTGGTCAAAGGCATTGCGTAGCAGGTGCATGAGGGGATCGCGGAGGTGCACTGCCACAAAGCGATCGATGAGGGTACCACCACCCGAGATTTTAAGATCTACGGTCTTGCCGTACTGTAAGGACAGGTCTCTTACCGTCCTCGGGAATCGCTCGACGATGTCTGAGAGCGGTCGCATTCTAGCGCGAGTTACATTGATCTGAAGAGATTTAGCGGTGCGGTTCAAGTTGCTAGAGGCTTGTTTGATCTCCCGCATATTCAGCTTCACATCACTGGTGACTTCCCGCAGTTGAACCAGGGTTTCGCGCTGGTCCTGGGACAGTAGGTGAAGATCGCTATAACGGTCGAGTTCTAAGCTATCGAAGCCTTGCTCGGGGGTGGCAGCCTGACTGGTCGGTGCGATTGCAAAACCACCTCGAAGGGGCATCCCACCATTCACCCTGTCTACTTCATGGGCAGGTTGCCTACTGGCCACAGCCCCATTGCCCGATCGAAATATAGGCAAAGAGGTAGCCACCGACAGCTGGTTACAGAATGTTTGCAACTCTGTATTCGTTGTTTCCAAGCTTCCCATTCGTTGGGAAAACAGATTCATCAAGTCCTCCATCTGATCCAGACGCGAGTTCATGGTGTTGCGCTGGATAATGAGTTCTCCAAACAAATCGTTCAACTGAGTCAACAGCTTAATGGGAACTCGAACCGTATTTTCCTGGAGCTCTTGAGCACTACTCGAAGCAGACTCCACTGGTTCAACCAGGATTTCTTCAAATTCTTCAGGTTCTGCCGCTGTCTGAGGCTGAAAGAATGAAGAAAACTCAACCTGCGATTCCGGTTCAAATGATACATCGTCAACCGTGCCATCGTTTTCAGTTGACTCGACGGAATCAGAATCCACAGAAAAGGAATCTTCAAACTGAAATTCAGATGGGTCAAAGTTCTCAATCGCCGCTTCAATGCCATCTAGATCAATATTATTCAGGCTGTTTGCACCGGTATCAACTGCCTGGGCGTCTGACGTCACCGGCTCATCTAAACCAGAAACATCAGAGAATGCCTGATCAGTATCGTCCATAGGAGATACCTGGTCAGAGACATCGGCATTTGTGAAATCAATCGGAGTTTCCCCATCCGGTATCTCTAGATCGCCAGCATTGTTGAGGTTGGCAACCGTATCCCCATGGTTCTCTAGTTCCAATGTCTCTAACTCAGAGATCTCGGCTTCGGTTGTCTCCACCAGGTCCAATGTCTCAAAGTCGGAGATCTCTATGTCAGCATCGTCCATAGCAAAGAATGGAACTGGGCTATCTGCTAGCTCGCTAACGGCCATGTCTTCAGCAGCAGCACTAGAGACATTAACGCTGGAAACATCTTCTAAGTCCAGCTGGGTTGGTAGCTTATCAAGTTTACCGACCATCACCAGTGCCTGGGAGCGTTGCCAGATCTCTAGAGACTGGCGCGCTATGGGCTCTATCTGCTCTGGGGAAGACGTTGTCAGCTGCTGTTGAATAGATTTGCAGAGACTGCTAAATGCTTCGAGTTGAAGCATTTGACCCAAATCGTGCAGTTCTTCCGCCATCATCTCTAATTCTTCGCGCAGACAGGGTGCGTCTGGAATCTCTAACACCGATGTCAGTCGTTCCAGCAGCTCCTCTACTTCTGTGCCAAACATAACAACCGCTGTGTTATCGTCCGACTCTTCTGCGAGTAATGCCAGTTCATCACTGGGTTGAACCTCACCCAGACAATCGTGTAATTGTTCAAAGAGAGGATGGGCATGGGTCTTTAGCCATGACTCTGTAATCGGCGACGCCTGGCGATGAAGTGAGCTAATCTGGCGCATGCTATCTAGGCCTTTCAGCAGAAGCATTTCCAGCGCAGCATCCACCTGGATTGAGTTCCGACGAACCTTGACGATTTTTAAGGAATCTTCGAATCGGTGGGCCAGTTGACTCATGGATGGACATTCGATCATTGACCCGATGCCTTTAATCGTATGCGCCGATCGCAGGGCTGCATCCATCTGTTGAGGATCTACACCTGTTTCAGCGAGCCCGATCAAAACTGATTCAATGGTGTTGAGATATTCATCAACTTCGTCTAGGAAGTTGAGCCAGACCTCACGATCTGCTGCATGTGACATGGGTTTAATTTAATAGAGCAGAACTAGTTTGATAGAAGAGAGAACGACGATAAAAGTGTTGCCGATCTTAAAAGGGTAAATCCGCTTAGATAAACTTGATTTACCCCTCCTTTAGGGATCGGCAACGGGTGATTATGCGTCCGTTTTAACCTTGAACTGGTCCACAGCCGATTCCAGTTCTCGGGCAACTTCCACCGTGTTGTGCAGAGTTCCGGCCACCTGACGTGAAGACTCGGAGGTGCGTTTAGATGCTTGGGTAATCTGCTGCATGAGTTGAGTGACCGTCTGGGACGTTTCAGCCTGGGATACCGTTGCTTTAGAAATAGACTGCAGCAGCTTATCAATCTGCTGGGATACTTCCACAATCTGTCCTAAGCCTTGCTTGGTCTCTTGTACTAACTGCGTACCTTCAACCACCTGAGTTGTACCCCGTTCCATGGCTTCAACCACGTCTCGAGTACCCATCTGAATGTTCTTTACAATCTGCTCAATCTCTTTGGTTGCTGCCGCTGACTGCTCTGCCAGTTGACCAACCTCACTTGCAACCACCGCGAAACCTTGTCCCTCTTCCCCAGCGTGGGCCGCCTCAATACTGGCGTTTACCGCCAGCAGGTTAGTTTTCATCGCAATCTCGTTAATTAACGAAACCACCTGGGAAATCTGCTGGGATGATTCACCCAGCTGTTTTACCTTTTTACCGGTTTCTGCCACGGTAGACCGCAGGTCCAGAATACTGTCTACTGTGCGGTCCATGGCAGTTCCACTATCTTGAGCAGCGTTGGAGGCTACCTGGGCAACTTCCGCTGCTTGACGGGCGTTATCGGCCACGTTCTGAATGGATACCGACATCTGCTCAACCGAGTTTAGCGTATTGGTAATTTCATCCATCTGAGCCAGGGCTTCGTCCGCCAGCTGCTGAATCGCCCCTTCACTCTCGTCAATGGAGCTGTTCACCTGACCTGTTGCTTGCTTTACCTGGACTACGATAGTGCGCAGGTTCTCAATAATGGCGTTGAAAACGTCACCGATAATACCAATTTCACCCGCTGTCAGCTCCGTACGTACGGTTAAATTACCATTGGAGGCTTCTTCCATCTCGTTCAAGAGCTGCACTAGCTCACGCTGTAAGACTTCATTCCGCTGGCGTTCTTCTTCAGCGCGTTCCACCTGGGCTTGGGCAGAAATCTGCTGTTGTACCGACTCTTCTTGTTTCAGCAGCAGGTTTTGAATCTGGGAAGCCATCAGGTTGATGTTGGACCCTAGCTGGGCAATTTCGTCTTCACCCTGGGTATCAATTCGAGTTCTAAAATCCCCTTGTCCCAGACGTTTTACCGAATCAGTAATCTGCAAAATCGGCAACGTAGTTCGCGTCGCCACCAGGGTGGCAATGGCCGCCACCAGTAGAGCCGTGATACCGGTTCCTAAAAGTACTGTCGTTAGGAGCTGCCGAGATGCTGCAAACGCAGTGGAGGTGTCAATCAGACTAACCACACTCCAGTTTAGCTGGGGGTCATCGGCACTCTGGAGAATGGGGGCATAAGCGGTCAGCTGAGCCCCTGCCCCTTCATTGAGTACCCTGGCCTGAGGCTCTCGGTTCTCCAACCAGGGCACAATGGCAGAAAGATTAGTCAGAATTGGATTCCCTGCGCCATCGTCCGTGTTGGTCAAAAAGATCTCTTCGTTAGCGTCGATCAGAGCTACTTCAGTTGCTTCAGCGGCAAAATCACCAATTCGTCGTTTGAGTTCCTGCACATCAAGACGGACGCGCACAATGTAAATCATTTCCCCGGTTTTGGTATCAAAAATGGGAGCCGCTCCAACTAGTGCGAAATCCAGGTTTCCAGCCAGAGGTGCCCGTGGTTGAACCCATGTAATTTGTTGCGTTGAGATGACATTCTGAAACCAGTCATTTTGACTCACATTTGCCCGAATCGCATCAGGGCTTCTCACCGCGATGGGAGAACCATTTAGATCAACAACCGCAATATCGTCGTAAATCGGGGACGATTCAACCAGCTGAGCTAGAAACTCATTTCTCTCGACGGTAGTCACCGCATCACGCACCTTAGCATCGGCAAATATACTCAGCTGAGAGAACGTCCTCAAATCTTGAAAACGAGCCGTCATAAACTCCGCAGCATAGTTAGCGATGTCTGAGGTAGTTGCTTGACGAGCCTCAGTTACCTGAGCGGTAACTCGCTGCTGTACGAAGAAGTATCCGATGCCACCTACACCAACCACCGGAGCTACTCCCAGCGAGAGGGCCAGGGCCAACACCTTAGTTCTAAGGGTTAGCTTTTGCCAAAATCCCTTGGAAGATGTTTGACTTGCGGCGGGCTGGGCGTATTGTTGATTGGCACTAGCTTCTTGAGACGAATAACTAGAAGAATCCATACCGTCAGACAGACTGCCACCATTAGCAGCTGTGATGTTGTTCAACTGAGACGGAAATTCTGTATTAGGGGCCATCGTTGTAAATCTCTGGAGTAGGAGTGGATAGAGGAATATTTGGAGACTCAAGCAGTCAGGACAATGTCTTAACTACTTTGCAAAATGGGAGAGCGGGCGATCGCTTCAGCATCCAAAACCAGCAGCATTTCATCTTGCTGTAGCAGGCACCCACGTAGACAAGGTGCCAGGTTTGGAGCAAAATGCCCTTTGGGCGTCTGAATTGAATCTGGGGGAAAACGGACTACCCCTTTCATGGTCGGTACGATTAACCCCAACAGTGCCTGATTGTGAGCAGTGGCTACCAACATGTTCTGTTGCTGTAGCGTCTGGGCAACACGGATAATTACGACATTATAATTACGAATATTTGACGGAAGCGGGGTGGATAGCAGCATGTGAGCCAAGTCAACTAGCCACATCACTCGACTCCGTCGAGTTGATAATCCCAGCACACAGGGTGGCATGTTAGGCATGGGCGTAATTTGCTGTGCCGGAAGAACAATCACTTCCTGAACCTGGTGCATTGAAAAAATTGCTGGTGTCTGGTCATTGAGCTGGAAGCTCAAACAGGCCGCACCCGCAGTTCCCTCTGGCTGAATAGAGCGATGAGCTAGGACTGAGGCATTCATTGGCTTAAGCTGTACCGAACGGCGTTTACAAGTTGATCTTCAGTAAAGGGTTTGGTGACATACACATTTACACCTTGTTTCATGGCCCAAAGACGATCAATCTCTCCTGACTTGGAGGTACAGGCAACAATCGGCATCTTTTGAGTTGCCGGATTTTTCTTTAGATTGCGGCACATTTCCAAACCATTCATCCCCGGCATGACTAAATCTGTCACGATCACATTGGGTTGATGCTCTATGGCTTTAGTTAGAGCTTCTTTAGCATCAGTGGCTACAATCACCGTGTAGCCACCCTTTCGCAAGTAATTGCTGATGAGTTCCAGTTCGTTAATAGAATCATCGACAACTAGGATCTTAGTCACTTTAAATCACCTCAAAAGCTATTTTGAATACTGTTTGGGAAAATCAAAACCTAAGAAATATATTGAGACATCCAGGTGATTCTCTTACTTTTAAATAATGAGATTATCTGGTTGTCTGGCGTATACTTTTAAGTCAGGTTTCTAGATATCACATCTAGCAAGCTAGCTCTATTAAAAGGTTTCTCCAAATAGTCTGTAGCACCCACTAATTTAGCTCTTGTTTTATTGATAATCCCTTTCTTGCCTGTAACCATTACAACCGGGACTTCTTCAAATCCGGGAAGACGTCTTAACATCCTACATAATTCATATCCGCTAATTGTGGGCATTGTTAGATCAAGCAAAATCATGTCAGGCTTTAGCCGTTTTAGCTGAAATGTTGCCTTGATGGGTTCAAGAAACTTGAAAACTGAATAGTTTTCTTCACCTAAGAAACGCTCGATTTGATCTAGCGTATTTGGACTATCGTCCACACAGGCGATGACCGGACGAGTTTTTTGCTTTTTGTTGAAAGTAGATGCTTGGGGTATTGAAGTAGATGTCTCTAAAGAAGTTTCTCTAATTGGCTTTACTTCTTGAGTTTTTCTCAAAGATGTATTTTCGAGCCCGGATAGCCTGTCCCATGGATTCTCCGGAGCCCTTAGAATTATTGACTTGTTATCAACATATGGATATAAAAATTTGGCAAAGTCTAATTCGTCTTGATGTAAAATGGCGGCGATGTGGCGAATGCTATATCCTCGCAAAAGAGTGCCAAGCTTTGTTTTTAGCCTTGGCGATATAGTATCGGTATTGTTCGTACCGAAAAAAGTTTCTTGGCTAACAATGTAGGGACGTTGGTGAGGCGAACTGATTAACGGAGACAGTAGTTTCCAAGTCTTTAATCGCGCTCGACAGTTTTCGATGGTGGCCTTGGGGTCAAGCTTACAAAAGACAGGAATCTCAAAAAGTTCTCTATCAATTCTGACGGCACCTCCCGTCAGAGATAGAAATGACTCAATTGCTTCTTGGGTTAATTGCTCTATTAGTTCTTCGGCCTGGTAAGTCTCTAGAAATTTTTGCTCAACTAAATAACATATGATCTGATATTCAAAATATTGAATAGATTGAATATTATTGGACTTAACGTCTAATAATTCATCAGTATTTTGCTCCAGCCATGAAAATGCTTCCTGGCTCATACTGGCCAACTTTAATTTAAGCCATTTAAGGGAATAAACAAGAGTTTTTGCAGAGGCATGGGAGGCATAGTTGAGTTTGCCATCTTTAAAGTATATCCACCAGGATAGTGACTTTGCGTCGACTTCCAAACATCCACTGCCATAGGTATGAACAAAACTTGCTAATAGAACCGGAGGCTGAAAACTCCGAATAGATTTGCTGGTGGTTGTGGGTCTTGGTTTGTGCAAGCTTTTCATGAAGTTCATATCTTTAGAATTCCCGTAGGTCTTAACCATTAGCTAGTACCTAGTGCCAAGGCAAAACGAAAGCGACAATAAATACACCTTTAACTCCAAAATTTTGAAATTAAAAATTTTAGTGCTTGAGTTTCAATAAATCTCATGCGTGCATCATCAAGTTACTGACATGGTGACATGAGTTGAAAGAGTCTCTAAAATCCTTACCAATTCAGTATTTTGGCCGAAAATCAGGATTTAGGTTGAAATACTCTCTTTTCTCGACTAGAATTCAAAACATAGAAAAGTTGAAAAAAATCTTTTCCATGTAACATTTCGAACACAGCCTTAGGGGCAACCTGATTAACATGGGAAACTATTCAATCGTTCAAACAGCTTCTCCGGTAATCTAAGTTCGAAATTTGGTGTTGGTTTGAACCCATTAGCTAAAGGGTTGTTGCGCTTAATTGGATGGCACAGATTTAGCTTCCTGTAGGGAAGCTTAAGAGCGGGAACAACATAGCTGTTAAGTGTCTGCATACGAGGCTGGGCCTGGTTTTGACACTGAACACTAAACTCTTCTTATCGTTACTGAGTTAAGGGATGCACTAACCTGTTAAAAATGACACACACTAGTATCCTGTAAGTAAAATCCTTCTGAGAAACAGAAACGCCCTCTTTTTATTTACAGAGGTGTCCCATGCAGCAGAGATAGATTCTAAGGCAACTGTGCAAATGGTATATTCTTAACAGTCCAAAGTCATGGAGCTATGACACAGATGCGATCGCACCTGCATTTGGCAATAGCTGACCTTTGGTGCTTGCCGATAAATTAACGCTATAGCTACACCTCTGAAGATTAATAACAGGTTTAGGACGACAAGTGTCGAAAATCATGGAGAGCCTGGATGTATATGCCCCTGAGCAAAGCTTGAACGTAGATGCCGTACCCTGATTATTTCTTTGAAAATATGACTAGAACGGTAGATTAACCTGTTGCGGTGGATGGTAAACCCTTGACGGAACAAAACTGCTTTAAGCGATTGCTTTGTTCTTAGTATAGTATTCTATCAGCTCAGCGAGTTTCGTGTAGACCAAAGTAGATTTACTAATACTTTGTAATCGCAGAGAACTTCCCCAAGGACGAAAAAAATATCCTGATATCAGGTCCCAGGTCTGAAAATTTAAGGCTTAGCCGCAAAAATCACCGGTTTCGGAACAGCTTAAACCCTAGCAGAATCCTTTGAGCGTAGTCAGCCACAGTCTTAGCTGTACAAGTTCAAGTCCAGACAATAAAGGGCTATCGCTCATAATCCGTATGATTAGCAGCGGCTATGTGCGCAGCAAACCGCTGTTGGCGCAGCCTTTCCGTTAGAAATATGCATTCAGCGGTTTGCTGATAAAATCCTAGACTAAAGTCGTAGACTCCAAGCATAATCCCATCTGCCAGATAATAGTTTTCCAGCAGATGGTCCGGTTAGATAGGAGCTGACTAAATAGAGGCAATCAACAGGGGCAATCAACGGATGCGTCAATTGCCAGTCGGGTATTTTAGGGACACCTATGGCACTCATTCACCTGACAGATGCCATTGGAAAAGCAGCTCTCCCTAAAATCTCAGAAATTTAGGGGTAAAGCAGTAGGCCGATCAAACCAGAAATTGGAATAATTAAGGCGACTTCGACCTTCCACTTGAGGATTGCAAACAGAGAACTGGCAAAAATCAGCCCGGTGACCAAGTAGGTGACGACGGGCTGCCCCATCTCTAACGCTGGTTGGGCAAATGATATACCCGCTGTAAAAATCAGCCCGACAACAGCTGGACGCACCCCGTTAAACGCAGCTTGGATGACGGGGGATTCTTTGATGCGCACTAATAGATGGGAGCAGGTTAGCATCAGCATTGCCGGAGGGAAAAAGATGCCAACGGTGGCCACCAGTGAGCCTAAAAATCCTTTGACGGAATATCCGATGGCCGCGGCACTGATGAGGATGGGACCCGGTGTCAGCTGACCAAGTGCGATCGCATTTGTAAACTCAGGCTGAGTGATCCAACCATAGGTATTTACCACCAGCTCCTGAATCATAGGGATAAAGACGTAGCCACTCCCAAACAGCAGCAAGCTCAGACCTGAAAATGTAATGAATAAGCGCGCCAGACTATCATCACTAATAAAGGGCAATGGCACCAGGTATAGCACCAAAAAACAGCTCAAGAAAGCAAACGAGGCAATGATGTCACCCTTAGACATGCCAGACTGAGGAGCTGAACTTAAGGAGGCGTCGGACAGGGTCTGTCGCTTAACCTCTTGGTAGTACCAAATGTAACCAACAATACCAGACGCTAAAATAATCAGCAGCGTCGTGTAAAAACCACCAACAAACCTCAACAGCAGAGACGAAACAACAGCGATGGAGATCGCCCGCCAGTTGCGCACTGACTTAATTGTGTTTTTACCCATGCGCCAGGCCGCCGCTAGGATAATGGCAACCATGGCAGGAACAAACGCCATAAAGGTTTTTTCTACTACTGGAATAGACTCAAACCGCTTGGCATAGATAGAGAAGATAACCAGTATTAAATAAGAGGGCAACAGCGAACTAACGGTTGTGAGCAAAGCGCCCCAGTTACCACGAATACGGTAGCCAACATAGGCAATTACATTGGCCGCCATGGGCCCCGGTAAAATAGCCGCCAGGGAAATCCCGTCTAGCATGTCTTCATGGGACATCAGCTTACGCTGCTGCACCACAAAATTTTCGACCACTGAAACCAGGGACATAAATCCGCCAAATGCGGTACTGCCAATTTTTAGAAATGTCCAGAACAAATAGGCCAGAGTAATCTCTTTGGGTATGGGAAGAGTCCCACTCGACTCCTGGGGTCGAATGGTCAAAACATTCTTATCAGTCATAGAAGCACCGCGAATAAAATTTGCTGACCCATGCAAACCCCAGGTTAAATTAGTAGATTGCTAACCCAGGGTTCTCTTTTGTTATATGGAAACTCTCAGCTGTACAGGTAGCTACAGCCAGGAAAGCTATGTTGAAAAAACAATACTCAAGTAGAAATCTCCCAACCCACTCACCAGTATCTAAACCCTAGAGTTAGCCATTGTTTGGCATGAGCAACAGCTAAATCTAACGCGATAATGACAAATACACTAAAGAGATAGCACAAGGTTAACGTCTACAAAGTTAACCCACTAACATAAGCGACTACAGACAGGTGGGGAGACTGACATAAAATTAAAGTCATGGTGATGCAACAACCTTCAGGACATAAAAGGATAGCTCAGATAACAAACCCCATTAGCTAGCACGCAACAAACGTGAGTACAGACTAAAAAGATGTAAGACGGCTAACCCCTCAACAGCTAACATCAAGAAAGCAAAGTATCAATTTTTACCAGGAAAAGCATATCCCCACAAACAAGATGCCGTCGCATCCATTGAACGCATGCTCAACCTCCAAAAATATGAAGCTTTAAACTTTTTTTGACGCTAAACATTAAGAGTTATACTAGCAGCTTTTTCTGATTTTATTAACTGCCAGTTTCTGCCCAAGGCAACCGTTCGTAGGGCTGTAGAAAGCGATCGCCTTCAATCAGTTAAAAGCTTTTAGTATCAAGGGCTAAGCAGGATTCATAACATCAAAATCGAAAATTAGAGGTGATGACGGCTCTGAGCAACACAGGGATACATTTATTTTTTGTGGCGGCTATTTTTTGCTGCCGTT
Organism: Cyanobacteria bacterium J06554_1; assembly: GCA_038534515.1. Lineage (GTDB taxonomy): Bacteria > Cyanobacteriota > Cyanobacteriia > Phormidesmidales > Phormidesmidaceae > Leptothoe. The sequence continues at coordinate 20,113 of JBCAWO010000037.1, read as the reverse complement.
GCTGAGCCCCGGGATGATTTTACCGGCAAGATACTGCCCTAATGGCTATCGAGGATAAACTGAACGGTTGCTACTTGGAGCTTTTGAAAATATGCATGGTCTTCACTAAGAATGGGTTTGTAAACTATTGTAAAAAACAGCCCTGCTTTCGGCCCTATGTGACCAGCAGTATTGTTAGCACTGGAGGAGGTTATGAGCCGTCTTCCCTATCCCTGAGACTTAAGCGATAACGAGTGGGACTTGATGAAGCCATTAATTCCGGCTCATCAGGGTGTGGGCCATTCTCAAGAAGTCAACGCACAGAGATCGTGAATGCCATTCGTATTGGGTTACGAACCCACGCTTATCGGACGGTGCGAAACCGTGTCACCGGCATATGGGGCTGCTTGGGTGCGATCGCACCCAAGCAGCCCCATATGCCGGTCAGTTTTGGCCCCAGAATATGAGTTAAACGTGCCCAGTTGTTAAGACCATAGGAAACTGCTGAATGCATTCAGCAGTTTCCTATGGAAAGATTTAGACCACAGTAAAGGAAGTCTCAGTCAGTGCAGTTGACACCACACCATTTAGCTGAGCCAAGTCCTCACTGCCCACGCTGATCACAGCAGCATCGCCACTTTGACCAATGGATAGATCCGAGAAGGACAACCCATCGGCTAAACCGATGAAGTCAATACCCACCTGGAAATCAGTGATGGTATCAAACCCTTCACCAATGGCCAGGATAAAGGTATCAACACCGCTAGCACCGGAGAAGTTATCACCGGTGAGGGTGTCGTTACCCAGGTCACCGCGCAGCAGGTCATCACCCGCATCACCCCAAATCAGGTCATCGCCAGCATCGCCAAAGAGCTCGTCGTTGCCGCCTTTACCACCAATACGGTCGTTACCAGCTCCACCAAAGATCAGGTCGTCACCGCCAGACTTACCTTGACCACTACGCAGGTTCAGGTCACCGCGCAGTACATCATCGCCGTCACCACCGGAGATGATGTCAGAGCCAAAGTCACCGGCAATGATATTGTCAGCCACGTCACCCACTAGGACATTGTCATCCACGTCACCCACAGTGACAGAAGGTGTCAAACCGGCAATACCCAGACGAGGATCAAGATCTAAGGTCTCATCTAGCTCCAGGACGATGACTTCGTTGTTGTCAATTTCTTGACCGCTGAAGTCACGACCGATGGAGAAGGGATAGTTGTTGTCGTTGGCAACAAGGATAGTACTCTCGTCTAGAACAAGCACATCTTCGATGGTGACAAATGGGAAGGTGAATGTGGTGTCGCCATCGCCATTGAGATCGTTAGGATCGGCAATGTTCAACAGGTCAGCCACTTCAGTTTTTTCAACAAATCCATCCTGATCAATCTGGGACAGATCCACCTTGAAGATCTTCTTGAACTCTGCACCAGCTGCCTGACCGCCGTCCCGCTCAATCACAAGGAACTCACTGTCATTGATGGGGGTAAAGTCGCCGATGGCATGGTTGGTGGCATCCATCTGATACAGACCGACAATGCCTTCAAAGACACTGCTGGCTACGTCAAATTCGTAGATGCGCAAAGAACCGGCAGGATCGCCCACAACCGTACCCTCTAGCATGGGGTAAAGCGTCTGGCGGTCAGGGCTAAAGGCCAGACCTTCATAACCGCGAGAACCGCGCAGGTTGGCAAACTCTTCAGCGGTTTCAAACTGCTCGACAATAATCCGACCGGTTTCGGGAAAGTCGGTAAAGAAACCATCTACACCAAGTTCGATCAGCTGTTGGAACTCTTCTCCAGTGGTCTGGGGAGTACCATCTGGGTTTAGCGTTAGGAAGCGCTCTTCATCCCGCAAGGTGTAGGGGTGGATTTGCAGACCCGCATCGTGGGCAAAGTCAATTAGAGGGAAGACCTCACCCGTTAGCTGAGTGGTGATTTCTGCAACACCATCACCGTTACCATCGACGGGAGTGTCGATGGACTCACGGAGAAGAATGTTGTTTTTCCAGGGACCCAGACCATCGGCATAGCTGCTGATTTCGACGATAGCCTCAGCATTGGCCAGGGAATCGTAGCCTGGATTTTCAAAATCTAAGAAGGGCAGCAGATCGCCGTAGATGGCTGCTTTCTCTGCATCGGAAAGGTTTGCATTGGCCACCAAGTCATAGGGCACAGAGAAACCGCCACCGCCTGCGTTGATAAAGCTGCCTTCGGTATCACCAAAGAGCTGTACCAGCTTGAGGTTATCTAAGCCTGCCTCTGGCAGCAGATTGTTGCGCAGGTCTAGCAGGTTAGCAATCTCAAAGGACTGGATAAAGATGCGGTTGGGATTGGTAAATCCAGTGTCTACCAGGGTTTGAACCAGGGGTTCTTCCAGGGATAGCCCCTGCTCATCAAAGAAGGTAGGGTGCTTGGTCTCGGGGTAGATGCCGATATTGCGACCCACGGCAGCACTGGCTTCTTCCACCAGGGCAATCACTTCTGCAAAGGTAGGAATCTCGAACTCACCGTTAAATTCTTGGTTACGGTAAGGACGGGATTGCACAGCGCGTAGCTGCTTGATTTCCTCTAGAGTAAAGTCCTCGGCAAAGTAAGCGGTGACTTCGGCCCCATCCAGCATTTTGGTGGCCATGCGCTCAGGGCCAAATACCTCTGCCACATTGGTGGTGTCATCAAGGATGGGCTCGTGGCGAGCGATCAGCACACCGTCAGAGGTGATCACCAGGTCAGGCTCAACAAAGTCAGCCCCCTGGTAGATGGCGAGGCGATAGGCCTCTAGGGTGTGCTCGGGAAAGTCACCGCTGGCGCCCCGGTGACCGATAACCAAAGGCGTTTGGCCATTGAGGGTGTTGAAGTCAAAGTCAGGGTTGTTGGGGGAGCGCACCTCATCAGACGTCAGCTGATCCACCACCGGATCGCCGGTGCGGGGGAAGTCGGTGAAGAATCCATCGATGCCCGCTTGAATAAACTGCTGAAACTCTTGCTCAGGAGTTTGAACGGTGCCGTCTTCGTTGAGTGTGAGGAAGCGCTCTTCATCTCGGAGGGTGTAGGGATGAACCTGCAGACCAGAGTTGTGGGCAAAGTCAACGAGGGGGAAGACCTCGCCAGTGAGCTGGGAGGTGATTTCGGCCACGCCATCACCATTGCCATCAACCGGAGTGTCAAGGCTCTCCCGTAGGAAGATGTTGTTCTTCCAGGGGCCTAGACCAGAAGCATAGGTGCTAATGACGTCAATGGCTTCCTGGGTTGCCAGGTCGCCATAGGTAGGATTGTCAAAGTTGATGAAGTTGACCAGGTCACCGTAGATGGCTTCTTTCTCAGCATCGGAAAGATCAGCATTGGTAACAACATCAAAGGGAACGGAGAAACCGCCGCCGCCTTCGTTGATAAAGCTGCCTTCGGTATCACCAAAGAGCTGCACCAGGGGAGTGTCGCCTATGCCGGCATCACTCAACAAACCTTGTAAGTCCAGCAGGTTAGCAATTTCAAAGGACTGGATAAAGATGCGCTCAGGATCGGTAAAGCCAGTGTCTACTAGTGTCTGGACCAGCGGCTCTTCTAGGGACAATCCCTGCTCGTCAAAGAAGGTGGGGTGCTTGGTCTCGGGATAGATGCCAACTTTAACCCCTGTTTCTGCTTCAACGTCTTGAACCAGTTCGATCACTTCTTCAAGGGTGGGAATCTCAAACAGACCATCAAAGGCGGGGTCGCGAAAATCGCGGGACTGCACTGCCCGCAGCTGCTTGATTTCCTCTAGGGTGAAGTCCTCGGCGAAGTAGGCGGTGACTTCGGCTCCATCCAGCATCTTGGTGGCCATGCGCTCAGGGCCAAATACCTCGGCGATGTTGGTGGTGTCGTCCAGGATGGGTTCGTGGCGCGCAATGAGAACACCGTCGGATGTGGTGACCAGGTCGGGTTCGATAAAGTCAGCACCGGCTGCGATCGCAGCTCGATAGGCCTCTAATGTATGCTCTGGAAAATCACCACTGGCTCCCCGGTGACCAATCACCAACGGCTCTTGACCATTAAGCGTATTTAGCTCAATCGGATTGGGCGTAGCGATGGGAGCCTCTAGCAGCTCACCTTCGCTATTAAAGTGCAGCAGATAGGGGCCAAACTCTTCTCCAACCCAGATGTCCCCATTATCATCAATTACAAAGGACTCAATATCAAAGTCAGTCCCCGTTAGCAGCCGCTCCGATGAATCACCATTTTGAATATCAAATGGAATCAGACCATTGGGATCGCTGAGGTTAACAAACCCTTGAATTTCAACACTGCCGTCACCGCCCTGACCATTAAAGCTGGGTTCGGCCTGGTAGATTCTTAGCAAATAGTCAGTACTATTGCTTTCGCCACCAAACCCGTTGTCAGAGAGAAACCAAAACGTATCACCCTCACTATCGGGAGAAAACTGTACGCCGCTAAAGCCCTGGACTGGCTGCCCATCAAAGGGACCGCTACGACCATTGCCAGAGATTGGTTGAATACGATTAACGGCATCGACACGCCCATTGTCGTTACCAGACGAAGGACCTTCAGCGAAGGTATCGGCTGGTAGAGAAGCAAACCCTTTTAAGGTAACCATCTTTACCTCTGAATTACATTAGATAAAATCTGTTAGCGTTGCTGATTGTCGGCATGATCTAAGCTAAAAAAATCCTGGCAAAGTGCCCTGTTTTTAGATCGATCATCGTCTGTAGTCAGCAACATCCTTGTTGACAGTAAAAAACCAGGCACTTCTCAGCAGAGGTGGCCCCAGTCGTTTCTATCTCTTTTCTGGATCTTAGAAATCCCCTTCGGAACTATTCCAGAGGCAGGTTAACAAAACATTTTCATACTGTTAACCAGAGATTGCCGATTACTTTAAATGTGATGTGATCTAAAGTAATCGGTCACTGGACTAGATTACGCTGGTTGATAACTTTCATGAAGCTTGATTTGTTGTGGCAAGCCGTTAGCTACTGCACGAAAGAGACCCTTATTGGTTAAGAGAACATTTATTTTATCAGCCTGGTTGTCTTCGTAGCTGGCCCAGGCTCAAAACGTGTTGGGGTTAACCCGGTTGTCCTTAACCTGTTCTAAACCCTTCTTTATCCAAACAAGGAATAATAAATATAGGGACGTCGGGCCACCCAGGCGATTTGACACAGACAACGTTTATCTAGGATTCATCCGGCAGACATTTTATGGTTCTTTGTTCTGATTTTTTGACGGCGTGGCAACAGCTTAGGGGCGGCCAAATTAACTGTCAGCAAGCTCTGCAACTGCTGCGTGATGAGCAAGGTATGCTGACGCTTTCTCTGCTCGACGATGAGGTGTGTCAGCGCTTTTTTCAACTGTTTCCCGAGGGGCAGGAGCTACCGCCGGTGGTGCCTTTGTTGCTGTGGCGTAACTGCTACTACCTGGGAAGCCCGGTGGCGCTAACGCCGGATCTGGTGCAGTCGATTTGCGATCGCACCCTCACCCAGGTCAAAATCCTCCCCATCACCGAAAAAAGCTATCGCTGCTGGCACCACACCCGGCACTTCGACCTCAACCGCATCGGTGATGCCCCCCTGGTTAACCCCCTCACCGGCAACCATGAGGCAGAGGACATTAGCGAAACCACCGAGCTGTTTCTCTCTAAGGCAGAAGATCAGATCGAGCGGATCAAAACCATCATTGCCAGCGCCCTGAGAAACCGGGCCAGCGACATTCACCTGGAGCCCACCATCGAAGGGCTACAAATTCGCTATCGCATTGACGGAGTGCTGCGCCATGTTACCAAACTCCCCCTGGAAGTTAGCCGTCGGGTGATTGTTGCCCTTAAGGTAATGGCTAGCATGGACATTGCCGATAGCCGCCGCCCCCACGATGGCCGTATTGGTGAAGAATATCTGTCTGGAGACGGCCAGGCCCTGGGCATGGACATGCGGGTGAGCACCCTACCCTGCGTCTGCGGTGAAAAAGCTGTCGTCCGCTTGCTACCCCGCAAAAACCCTTTCTCCACCATTGATAAACTGGGCTTCTCACCCAAGGTATTGCCCACCTACAAAACCTGGCTAGAACAGCCCCAAGGATTAATTATCTTCACCGGACCCACAGGCTCTGGTAAAACCAGCACTCTTTACACTAGTCTGCAGGCCATTGCCAAGGAACATGTCAACGTGGTCACCGTTGAAGACCCGGTGGAATACGTGCTGCCACACATTACCCAAACCCAGGTAAATGAGGCCGCTGGTATGACCTTTGCCGCCGGTCTGCGGGCCATTCTTCGCCAGGACCCCGACATCATTATGCTAGGCGAGATCCGCGATCATGAAACCGCCGAAACCGCTGTCCGGGCTGCCCTTACCGGTCATCTGGTGTTTACCACCCTACACACAAACGACGCTGTGGGGGCGATTCCCCGTCTCCAAGATATTGGCCCAGACCCCAGTCTTGTGAGCGATGCACTTTTGGGTGTTGTTGCCCAGCGTCTGGTGCGCCGCATCTGTCCCCACTGTTCCGAGGCTTACACCGCCACGGATGCTGACCTTGAGCGCCTGGGGCTATTGCCCTCCCAAGTAAATACAAATCCTGTATTATACCGAGGCCGCGGCTGTAGTCACTGTTTAGACTCCGGTTATTTAGGTCGTGAAGCCATTGTTGAACTATTAGAGGTGGATGAACCCATTCGAGAAATCATCCACAGCGGCAACATCATCGATCTGAACCGCTACCTGAGGGAAACTGACTTTATGTCATTCCGCCAGGCCGCCATTGAAAAGGTTTTTGCCGGTGTCACCAGCATTGATGAAGTCTTTCGGGTACTGCCCCGCAGTGCGTTGAGAGTAACCAGTCCGCAGCCCCAGCGGTTACCAAAATTAGTCGCCCAGCTGCCCGGCTAATCTCTTAAGCAAAGAAAGAAACAAAAAAGGTCTTGGAGATATCTCCAAGACCCGCACGCTTTGGGAACGCAGTCTAGCTAGACAGTGGTAATAGGCTGTCCATCCTTTCTGTACATCATGATGGTAATGCCGGGGGTCTGAATGTTGAAGAACATCTTGGTGCCATCGGCAGAGAAACAGCCGCCAGCAAATTCGCTGCCTTCAAAACCAGGGGTAATGTTCTTAGCAAATTTGAACAGCCCCCCGTCGGGAGTAACCCCCACAACAAAAATGTCACCGCGACCATCTTCAAACAGGTAGAGGCTACCATCAGGAGCAACCGTGATATTGTCAGGGTTATCCAGTTCCGCTTCGTCCGTAGACTCCACAAACAGTGTGGCCGTTTCAGTGACATCGTCGTAGCACCAAACCTGTCCCTGGCCAGCATCACCACCGCTAGTGGAGACCCAATAGATCTTGCCATTACCGGCCCAGGCACCTTCACCACGGGCAAAAATAGCACCGCCTAGCTCTTGGGCGTCAAAGCGAAGCGTGTCTTCATCGGGGTTAACATTAACGCCGTTGCCATTGAGGCTGACCCACTTTACTTTGCGAGGTTGGTTTAGCTGCGAGAGGACACCGGTCCGGGTATCCTGGACACCATCTTCAAATGTCAGCACCTCGAGCTCACCGCCTTTTTCCAGGTCACCGGGCTTGTTGGGCTTATAGCGATAGATACAGCTGTCGCCCCGATCTTCAGTCTCGTACACATAGCCAGTCGCTGGGTCAACAGCCACGGCTTCATGGTTAAAGCGACCCATTTCAGTTAAGGGAACAGGTGTGACCAAACCGCTACGGGCAGGTACTTCAAAGTTAAACCCGTGTTTTTGAGTAATGGCTGGATGGTCCGCAGGAACGCTGGTGTTTTCTTCACAGCTAATCCAGCTTCCCCAGGGCGTAGGGCCACCGGCACAGTTACGAATTGTTCCAGAGAGGGACACATAGTCTCGTAAAACCTGGCCATTGGCAGTTATTAATATGGTAGACGTGCCCCCTGCCCCTACGCCGGGACCACCGTCGCCGTCAAATCTGTCATAGGCTCCCTGTAAACCGGTGCCACCGACAAAGCCAGAACCATCGTCTTCACCTGGGCTGAGCTCGTGATTTTGCACCAAAATATGGGTGCCGCGAGGGCCTGCAAAACACGCCATACCATCGTGGTCGCTAGGGCAGGGCTTGCCATCACTCATCTTCATGCCGCTGACGTGGAAGGCACAATACTCAAAATCAGCTGGGACTTCTAGGATGGCACCCGCAGCCTTGAGGTTATAGACAGGGCTAAATCGGGAGTCAATGTTGGCGGGGAGCTTAGGGAACAGTGGACCAAAGGGGTCTGCAGTAGGGTTTTGCCCAAAGGCTTTCTTGGCCAATAGGGCCTGCAGGGGGGAAACAGCTAATGCACCGGCGGCACTAGCCCCCATAACCCCAAAAAACTTACGGCGAGATACGGAAACCACGATGTCTTCTCCTCTCTAGGAACAAAAATAGGCTAGAAATAAAACGGGCGTTGCTGATCCTCAGGATGACTTTATCTGCAAGCTGTTGTCCTAATGACCCATCTAACTGATCGGTTCATCCTCGAAATCAGCAACGGCATAAAACGCAGCAGAAACTCAGTTTGGCGCTAATGGATGAGACAAAGACTAGTTTGTCGTGACGATCGATGGGCAAGTGAAACAATAAACGTAGTTCTGTTGTGTCGCTAGAACAATCTCCCATGGCCTGTAGCTAGGACACAACTCAAGGCAACGCCAGGATTTTAGCAAGCGCTTTTTCCCAGGGAGTTAAGACGTGATTAAAGAGAGTGTAGGGTTAATATTATTTTTTGTTTGAAAGACTTTAGGTTGGTATGCATGTATAGAAGCCGTGTTTTTTGCCATACATTGTTTACCTAAGGACACATTCCGAGAGAAACGTTAAGTAGGTGAACTCAATCTTCTATAAGATATGAAAAAGCTGTTTAACTTCGTAGAGTTTGCCCCCAAACCCCCAATCCTGGGGGCTTTGAGTTTAGCCTCCCCCAGGATATAGCCCAAGGGGCATTCAAGAAAGGGGGACGGGAGGGGGCTTCGATATCTGATAGCTAATTGGGTCAACCGACTTAATCGAGTTCGTCTATGCGGTCGGAGTTTTCAATAATGGGTCGACGAACGGGCGGGCGGACGGCAACCTGGACAGGGGGAGCATAGCCCAACAAGATTCGTACGCTGTTGCTGTAGCGGGCCCAGCTTTGCACATCGGGCTGCTGTTGCCAGTCTGTACGGGAGACCTCGGCCATCAGGATGGGTAAGATTTGACCATTGCGGCTGAGGAGAATGGTCAGTTCGATTGGGTCGGCAGCGGGATGAGTGGCAAAGGTAGTTGCGATCGCACTGTTCCCCACCGCCACCGCCTGTTCCAACAAGCGACTATAGTTTTGCACCTGATCCCCCTGCAAGGTCACACTGACTCGTTCAGCGGCAGATACCGACAGGCCTCCAAGGCTCAAAAATGCCAGTAAACTACCCAAGCAAACTCGCGAGATATCGATTACCATAACCGCCTGTCGTTAAAAACACTGTAATAGCCACCAGACATTAAACAACAATCTTAAACATCTCCGTAAGAGGAGATTAACAGAAAACTAGCAAATTATAAAAAACACAATAAACCCCTGTGACCCAGCGGTCACAGGGGTTTAATCTATAAGCCTAAAGGTTTCTAGCTAGCTTAAGCCGCTTGCTTTTGGCGCTTAGCCATGGCAGCAGCCCCTGCTAGAGTCAAAAGACCCAACAGAGTAGCAGGCTCAGGAACTACTTCAGGATCAGATACTGCAACAGTACCGGCTGTGACATCACCAAATGTAGTGGTGCCTGTGAAGTTGCTACCAGCAGTAAAGTCTTGAACCAGCAAGAACTCCAGATCAACACCATTATCATCAGAGATATAAAGACCCTGATCCGCGCCAGCGCCGGGCTCATTGGGAGTACCGTCTACAAAGAAACCGAACTCACCAAAAAAGGACTCAGCTTCACCGATTAGAGACGTAATCGTGAAAGCCTCTACTTCGCTGTTGCCGCTCCAGTTCCATTCCCATCTGTCAAACTCATCACCAGATACAAAGCCGTCAGCAGCAGCTGTATCTTCAGCAACGAAAAAGCCGCTGAGGGAAGCATCTTCAGCAAAAAAGCCAGTGTAATCAACAGTCCACTTAAGGTTAACTGCTTGGGCAGGCGCTGCAAAAGCGGTTACGCCTAGGGCTGCGGCTGCAGCCAAAACAATTTGTTTCATAACTCTATCGGTTAATTAAAAGAACGAAATCAATGGACTAAAACTGCGTCAAGTCCCCCAGTGGGCTCAAGGGTCTAGCCGCAGCCAGACCCCTGAGCAATTCACTGACTACGAACCAACAATGCCACCATTTTTCTTGGTGATTACGACGGTGCTATCACGAGGAATAGTGACACCATCAGTAGGCGCAGGGAAGTTGGTACGAGTGGGGTCACCGTTACCGGGGTGCTGAGTGTTAGTGAACAGATTCGTCCGGTCAGGAGTCACTGCACAACCAGTAATCTCATCACCGGATACGCCTGTGAACAGACGACGAATCTCGCCAGTAGCAGGGTCAGCAACTAGAAGCTGGTTGTTAAGCCCCTTCTGCTGGCCACCATCAGTACCGATAAACAGACGACCATCAGGATCTGCCCACAGAGCATCGGGATCGCTAAAGGTAGTCTCGTCACCGTCTGCGTGGGTTTCCTCTGCAATGAAAGGAATAGTCCAAGTGAAGTTAGTACCAACGTGGTTGTTGCTGTCAACCATACGAAGGATGTGACCATCGGGGTTAGGAGCCAAGGGGCTAGCAGGACCAGTCTCAGTACGGCGACTGTTGTTAGTCAAGGCCCAGAAAATAGCACCGTCGGGAGCAACGGTGGTCCACTCAGGACGGTCCATGGGCGTAGCACCGAGGATGTCAGCTGCAACCCGAGCGAATACTAATATTTCACCCTGGTCCTTAAAGTTCTTTCTCAACTGAGGATTGTTGATGGTTAGTTCTAACCACTTACCAGTGCCATCTTCGTTGAACCGAGCAACGTAGAGCTTACCGTAGTCTAGCGGGCTGAGACCACGAGCAAGCATAGAGCGCCAGCTAGTTTGGGAAACAAACTTGTAGCAGTAGTCAAAGCGCTGATCATCACCCATGTAACCAACGGCGCGACCGCCAGCACCAGTGGCAAATGCAAAACCTTCATGCTTGAAGCGGCCCAAAGCAGTGCGCTTAACGGCTTTCTTGGAACCATCTTCAGGATCGATTTCAACAATCCAACCAAAGCGGTGCTGCTCGTTGGCATAGTTGGGGTTAGAAAGGTTGAAACGCTCGTCAAACTGCTCCCAACCGTAGCCAAAGCCATCGAAGTCAAAACCGTAACGCTCTTGCTCAGCAGTACGCTTATCGTTGAATGCTTCACCTTCAGTGGAACCAAAGTAACCGTTGAAGTTCTCTTCGCAAGTTAGGTAGGTGCCCCAGGGGGTGTAGCCGTTACCGCAATTATTCACGGTACCTTGAGGAACGTTATTAGCAGCGTTCTGCAACAGGGGGTGACCAGCTACAGGGCCGCTAAACTCAACTTCAGTGTTGACGTGAATACGGCGAGAGTTAGGACTAGCAACGCGGTCCCACTTACCATTTGTATTCTTGATGGCAACAACGGAAACACCGTGGGCGTGCTGAGATAGGCGAACGTCCTCCAGGCTCTCAGGAGCATCTTTGCCCAGTACATGGCTGTTGCGACCAAACTCATGGTTAACACACAGCATTCCTTCGGTGCTGCTGAGGCCGTTCTTGCCAAAGAACCATATGCCGTCGTGGCCAATACCTACTTGGTTAGCTTGCTCAGCCGAAGTGGGGCGAGTGTTGGGGTTACCGTCATACTCTTTGCCACCGGGCTGGATGGATGTACCCCAAGGAATCAGGGCCTGATATTCATAGTCGTCAGAGATTGAAGGGACTGCAGTATCCACAACAGCATCTGCAATCTTTACTGCGGCAAACTGGAGCAGACCGCTGGTCTGAGCCAGTAGGGTGCCACCAGCAGATACCTGGCGAGTAGCAGCAGCTACACCTTTTGCCAACAAGCTTTCACCAACAAATGCACCCATAAAGCCAGCAGCTGACAAAACAGCACTGCGCTTAAGTACATTACGGCGGGACAGACTAGCTTTTAGAATGTCCTCAAAAGGACGATTGCTAGATCGGTTAAGGACTTCGTTATCGTGAGGCATGGGAATATGATCTCCTCTCTTAGATCGCGGGTGCACCATCAAGAAACATGAACTATAAAGCTCTCCTACCCAGACATTCGCCTGAAGCTTTCAAATAAGGAGAGCACTCTCTGTCGAAAAAACTTTCTGTGAAACACTAATCCACAAAATCCACATAGGACTGGACAACCCGATCACTCAGCTGACCTGAGTCAAACTGTTGATCAAACTGTGCCGAAATGTCCTGTGACGCCACGGTCGTGGAGCGACGAGACGGACTAGTCGCTACCTGCGTGGGCTGTGTGTCGTGCCGCTGGAACAGAGCATACGACGTGTAGTACTTAGTCCAGGCACTGACCTGTGGATTTTCCTGCCACTGTGTTCGAGAAACAGTGGTAGTCAAAACAGGTATGACGTCACCGTTACGACTACCCAACACAACAACCTCAATCTCAGCACGGCTGGGATCGGTATCGAAGTGACGGTTAATCTCCTGGGTAACCATAGACTCAGCTTGACTAATTAAGTCATCACTAGATGAGCGGCCATAAATGGGCATATCCAAAAGAACTGGCCCATCTGAACTAGCTAAAGCTGACTCAAAAAAACTACCTGAACAAACTGTGCCGACAAGACACATTGCCACAGGTAAACAGTCCAGCAATAGCTTGCTAGACCAAATATAAAGACGATTAGCCACCATAGTTTGGCAGTACTTGTGTAATTAAAAGTCAGACAGCATCAGTCAATTGACCTAGCCCATTTATCCCCTCATGCATATGGTTCCACAAACAAACTTTTCTAAGGTAAAGAGGAGGTTAATGGGAGTTTCTCAATAGTTAAAGAGGACGTAGGATTTACTTAAACAAACCTCAAAAAGGCTTTCCCCAGAGGATTTAATCTGTTACCTATGAGACCTTTTTTTATTTGATCCCCACCTGTTTTAAGGTTGTTTTTATATTTTCTACGTAAACATACGTAAACCTGAGACTGTACATGGCTGACACTTACACTTACTAGCTAATTTGTGCAAGGAAAAGCATATAAAATCTTGCCTTTGTCTCGCAGATTTATATGAGGCTAAGACATTTTTTTGATTTCATCATTGACAAACGGGCCCACAAGTGAAACTAACTTGGTTGAGAATGCCCTGATCAAAAAGAGCAGTGATGGTTCACTGCTCTTTGATGACGTTATCAGTAATGGCTTTACACCGTGACTTGGTTTAGAGGCTCGTGAAACTAGTCTCAGTGAGTTCCTCTGTGGCTACACCCTGCAATGTTGCCAACACCTCGTTGCCAACAATAATGTCATTGCCAGAGAAGGTGAGCTGATCAAAGCTTAAACCTCCCCCTAACCCAATCAGGTCAATACCCACTTCAAAGTCGGTAATAGTATCAGTACCCTCGCCCACCATCAGAATAAAGGTGTCTAGACCCTGACCACCAGAGAAGTCATCACCGGTGAGAGTGTCATTACCCAGACCGCCTCGGATGATGTCGTTGCCATCATCTCCCCAAATCTGGTCATCACCAGATTCACCATAAATAGTATCGTCGCCACCTTTGCCGCCGATGCGGTCATCACCCGCACCGCCAAAGATAGTATCATTGCCACCTTTACGACCTTGAGGATCTCTATTATCGAGGTCACCGCGCAGCACATCATCTCCGCCTTCACCTCGAATTATCTGGTCGCCTGGACCGCCCGCAATTGTTTCACCATCGTCAGTGCCCGTAATGGTTTCTGGCGGTACGGGGGGCACCGGCGGCGTTGGTGTTGTGGGTCCATCGGTTTCAGACTCAAATAGGGGAGTGACCTGTCCACGGATAGCTCCAGGGGTACCCAGTGCATCGGACTCGACGGTGTGAATTTGGATGTAGAGATTACCCGACTGGAGCTCGTCTAGAAAATCGCTCAGGGGCTTAGTCTCATTAGGCTCGTCGGTGTCGCCATCACCATTTAGGTCAGTGGCATCGCTGTTGTCCCAGATGCCGGTAATGACGCCATTTTCAAAGTCAACCACCAGGTTGTTATCGTCCTCGCTGGGCAAGCCAAAGATATTCAGAGTATGGGGACCGTTTTGCCCCTCAGGACCCACATGCAAATGGATCCGAGTCACATCATTGGCGTCAGTGCGGCTGGCAATATCTTGCTTCAGCGCTAGCCCATCCAGCTTAATCTGGTAGGTGAGACCGCTACCGTCATCCGCCAAGATAAAGGTGGCTGTTGCCGAAGCAGTGGAGTCAGTAATGGAGTCATCCTGAACCACCTGGGTGCCATCAGCCACCAGCGTAAAGACATCGGCTGTCAAAGGCGGATCAATCTGACCGCGAATAGTCCCCGGTGTACCCAACTCATCGGCAGCGACATCATGAATTTGCAGGTAGAGGTTACCGGCCTCTAGCTCGTCAATCAGTTCACTGAGGGGCTTAGTCTCATTGGGATCATCGGTATCGCCGTCGCCATTTAAGTCAGTCGCATCGTCGTCATCCCAAACGCCCTTAATAATGCCATTCTCATAATCAACGACAAGATTGTCATCATCTTCACTGGGTAGTCCAAAAATGTTGAGGGCATGGGGTCCATTTTCACCCTCAGGTCCCACATGTACGTGGATTTTAGTGACATCGTTAGCCTCGGTGCGGCTGGCCGGATCTGCTTTGAGCGTCAGACCATCAATCTCAATCTCATAGGCTAGCCCATCGTTAGTGGGGGTAAAGCTCGCCTTGGCAGTGGCGGTGGAATCAGGAACTGACGCATCTTGAACCACCTGTTCCCCATCGGCCACCAGCGTAAAGCTATCTACCGCATCGATGGGGACAATCTGACCACGGGCGCTGCCAGGGGTACCCAGCCTGTCAGACTCGACATCGTGAATTTGAATGTAGAGGTCGCCAGCCCGTAAGGCATCAATAAAGTCACTCAGAGGCTTGGTTTCACCGGGCTCATCGGTATCGCCATCACCATTTAAGTCAGTGGCGTCGCCGTTGTCCCAGATACCGGTGATGATGCCATTCTCATAGTCAACGACGAGATTATTATCATCTTCACTGGGCAGACCAAAGATATTTAAGGTGTGGGGACCATTGGCACCCCGTTCACCTGTGTGGATGTGAATTCGCGTCACATCGCTGTCTTCGTTACGGCTAGCGGGATCTGCTTTTAGCGTCAGGTCATTTAGTTTTATTTGGTAGGCCAGACCGCTGCCGTCGTCCGCCAAGATAAAGGTGACGGTAGCGGTCGCATTACTGTCAGTAATGGCTGAGTCTTGAACAACCTGCTCCCCATTGGCTAGGGCAACAAACATTTCCTTTGGGGCGGAGGGGTCCTCAAAGTCGGGTGGATTTAGCTGACCACGGATGGTACCGGGGGTGCCCAGCTTGTCCGCTGCCACATCATGCACCTGCAGATAGAGCTGCCGAGCTTCTAGCTGATCGATCAGCTGACTCAGGGGTTTGGTCTCACCGGGTTCATCGGTGTCGCCGTCGCCGTTGCGGTCGGTGGCATCGCCATTGTCCCACACACCGGCAAGAACGCCATCGCCATAGTTGACCAACAAATTATTGTCATCTTCGCTGGGCTTACCAAAAATGTTGAGACCGTGGGGACCATTGGCACCTTCGGGGGCTATGTGCAGGTGCATTTTGGTGACATCGTTGTTTGCCGTACGGTCAGCCGGATCTTCTTTGAGGGTAAGGCCGTCTAGCTCAATTTGATAGGCCAGTAACTTACCGTCTTGGAGGGGAGTAAATGTAGCTTTGGCAGTGGCGAGAGAGTGGGGAATTGCCTGGGGTTGAACCACACTGCCACCATTGGCCAAAACCGTAAAACTGTTGGCCGTATTCAGGGGAGTAATCTGACCGCGCACGGTTCCAGGCGTACCTAGCTTATCTGCTGCCACATCATGCACTTGAATGTACAGGTTGCCTGCCTTGAGGGCCTCAATAAACTCACTCAGGGGTTTAGTTTCACCAGGCTCATCGGTATCGCCATCCCCGTTACGGTCAGTGGCATCGCCATCATCCCAAATGCCGGTGATGATGCCATTCTCATAGTCAACGACAAGATCGTCATCATCTTCGCTGGGCAGCCCAAAAATATTTAGAGCATGGGGACCATTATTCCCAGGAGCGCCGATATGAAAATGGATTTTGGTGACGTCGTTGGCTTCGATACGACTGAGGGGATCTTCCTTGAGATTTAGACCGTTAAGCTGGATTTTATAAGCCAGACCGCTACCATCCTCCGCCAGGATGAAGGTCACAATTGCACTGGCGGTGGAGTCAGTAATTGAGTCGTCTTGGGCTACCTGCTCACCATCGGCTAACGCAATAAAGGCAGGTTTTGATTGGTATATTCCGCTGGGCTTCAGGCGCTCGGTCATGGGTTCTACAAGGTTATTAAATATGGCTACGTGAAAGTTCTGACCCCACCCAAACTCTATATGAATTGACGGGATAAATTATCAAGGGGATATCAAATTCGACGGGGCTAAATAAAAATAAGCCATAAAGTGTGGCCCATCGGTGAAACTTGATGGGCAGGAGCCGTTAGTTCCCATTTTCTGTGGGTGTGATGTCGCCCTAAGGATGGGCTCAGCCTGGATCAGTTTGAGGTCAGGACGATACGACCACAGTCAGACTATCTGCCATTCAGCTACAAATCGTTAAAGGCGAGCGCACCATTCAGCATGACGGAGCCTGGTCGTAGTTTAAGCACTTGCCGTACCGATATACATAACTCGTGTATCGTCATCAAACCGTACCTGAAACCCGCCGGTTTTCCAGAAGTGAATCAGACTGTTTATTTGAGCTAAAGGGGTGTGGCCAAATAGATCAAAGCCGTGCATTGTCACGTTGGAAAATCCAGTCTGCATTAGCCGTTGATGGAGTTCTTCTGGGGTAACAAATTTATGCCAGTCGTGGATGCCTCGGGGAATCTGCCGTAGTAAATCTTCTAGCAGCCAGATCATCAGCCAGCGGGATTGCCAGGTGCGGTTAATGGTATCAAAGCAGAACAGCCCACCGGGCCGCAGCACTCGACTAATTTCTGTCACCGTAGCGGCTGGGCTTTCCACATGTTCCAGCACATCCACACAGACCACCACATCGAAGCAACCATCGTCAAACGGGAGGCTTTCCCCCATGCCCACCTGGTAGTTAATGGCCAGTCCCATGGTCGAACTATGGCGTTTCGCGACCTCAATGCAGGCCGCTGACGGATCAATGCCGGTGACTATTGCCCCCCGCTGGGCCAAAAATTCACAGGTATATCCGCCACCGCAGCCCACATCTAACACCCTCAGCTCACGCCACTGGGGGATGATGCGATCAAAATACTGAAACCGTAAGGGGTTTAGCTTGCTTAGGGGGAAAATTGTTGCGGTCTCGCTCCACCACTGGGCAGCCTGTTGGTCGTAAAATGCAAGGTTGTTGCGCTCCATGGTATCCGTGGCAGTATTTGTGGCTCAGGTCTCTATTATTATCCCGGTTTTGAACGAGGCGAGTTGCCTGGGTCGCACCCTACGTCATTTAGATATTCTTGACCCGCCCGTTGATGAGGTCATTGTTGTAGATGGCGGTAGCACCGATGCCACCGTGGCTATTGCTAAGGACTGGGGGGCAAAGGTTGTTTTTGCTAGCCGACCGGGCCGTTCTGTGCAAATGAACCTGGGGGCACAGCTGGCCACTGGCGACATTGTGTGCTTTCTCCATGGGGATACGCGGGTGCCGGATGACCTGGTGACGCTGATGACCCTGACCCTGGCGAACCCGGACATTGCCTGCGGCGGGTTTATTTCTGTTATGGCGGGGCAGCAAACTACCCGTTGGGGGGTTTCGTTGCATAACACCTTAAAAACCCACTATGCGGCGCTGTTGTTTCGACCCTATCATTACTTTCGAGATCGGCTACGGATTTTGTTTGGGGACCAGGTGATGTTCTGTCGGCGGTCGGATTTTTGGACCTGTGGCGGCTTTGACGACACTTTACCGATTATGGAAGATGCGGATCTGTGCTTAAAACTGTCCAGGTTGGGGCATATTCACCAGGTGAATCGACTGGTGCAGTCGTCTGATCGTCGGGTGGTGAAATGGGGGGCTGTGAAGGCTAATTTTATTTATCTGGCGATTGGTTCTTTGTGGGGTGTGGGTGTTCCTGGTCCCTGGCTGAAGCGATTTTATGAGGATGTCCGTTGAGCTGCCAGCTGTAGGGCAGGTAAGCCACGGTTACGGAGGCGGGTAGTGGGGCGGCGGTGTAATAGCGATCGCAAAAGTCTGGAATTGAACTGGCCACGGTTAGAAAATCAGCTTCATACCATTTGAAAATCTTGCTGCAGTAGAGCGTCTGGCTATCGGCGTCGTAACGGACTTTGTCTGGATTGTTGATAAAGCGATGGCAATCGTCCTCTAGCTGAGCTGTCAGCCTATGTGGCCCATAGGCTTCTGGTCGCAGCAGCGGACAGCCAATGGATGCACATACCAGGGCAAAGTGAATGCGCGGCTCGGAAAACTGCTGGCGCAGGATATCGTGCTCAAGGTTATTCAGGCTCAGAGATTGACCGTTTAGGGTGTAGACCGTTTGGGTAAAGAATCGTAGAAAGGCCAGCCAGTTGGGAATGCCTAAAAATTTGGGTCGAATAGATGGGATCGGATACTGATGCAGCACCTGGCGAATGGTGAGGGCGTTGTAGAGGTTGAGGAGGGTTGCGATCGCACCCCCCTTATCCAAACCCTCCAGGTTCACACGGCTCATATCCACCAACCACTGTTCCAGTTCCGGCAGTGATTCCTGTTGCCAACGGCCATAGGCCACCCGACCTCGGTCATCTACATAGGTTCGCAGTAGTCTATCCCAGGTCACAAAATTAAGTTGGGTCATTTCATTGCTTAAATTCAATTTGGGTCTCCACAATCTGTCCTAAGGGAAATACCCGAGCGGCGTGAATGCCCTCATTGTGACACCCAGGCAGTAAGAGCTGCTGCGGTACAATCAGTGCCATGGTATATTCATGTCCCATTTGTTCCAGCCCACTCTCCAAAACCGGTCGAGCATTCCGCTGCCGTACCGGGCATACCTTTGACATTGCTAAAGAGGGGTACGTAAATCTGTTGCCTGCCAACAGAAAACGCAGTCTTGAACCCGGCGATAATGCAGAGATGGTATCAGCACGAAGCCGCTTTTTAGGGGCTGGATATTACAAAACCCTCGCTGATGAATTGGTAAATTTGATCGATCAGCCCCGTTGTCTAGCAGATTTAGGCTGTGGCGAAGGTTATTTCACCGCTGCACTTTGCGAGGTAGCCCGTGAAGTCTATGGCTTAGACATCTCTAAGGTGGCTGTTAGAGCGGCCTGTAAGCAGTCAAGGGCAAGATTTGTTGTTGCCAGTACGATGCGTTTACCTTTTTTGAGTAAGGTATTTGATGCCGTCACGGTGATCATGGCTCCGACCAGCCCTGATATCCCTCGAGTTCTAAAAAAGGGAGCTTTACTTTGTCGTGTGTCACCGGGTGAGCGTCATCTGGTTGAGCTTAGGGAACTGGCCTACCGTGAGGTGCGGGCCGTTAAGCAGCCTCGAATGGACATTGATGGACTCACCAATGTGGGCTGTGAACGGGTTCGATTTGACACGTTGTTAAAAAGCGATGGGCTAATAGATCTTATCGCCATGACCCCAATGCAGTTTCGCACATCCAAAGATTTTCAAGAACAGGTATCTCAACTAGATGAGCTTTGTGTGACCGCTGATTTTCGAGTTGACTTGTTTCGAAAGCACTAGTGAGGCCTGAATCTGAGCTCTCTGAAGAGAGTAGTGTTATGCAGCCTTACAAGGACTGAAGTCAGCGGCGGTCTCAAATCACTGATAAATAATCAGACTTACGCTCCATGCTCGCAAGCAAGTAGGTAGGCAAAATAAATTACACAAGAACTTTTCAAAGATGACACTCTTGAAAAGGCCCCCAACCCCCAATTCT
>JBCAWO010000036.1:0-54403 GCA_038534515.1 Cyanobacteria bacterium J06554_1 | reverse complement strand
GGCTGTACTACAGCACTACTTTACTGATGAGCAGCTGCAATCCCTGAGCAGCCAGATTGATACTAGCCGTTCCAGTGGCCTCGACTACTATCCGCTACTGCAGCCAGGGGAACGCTTTCCCATTAACGATCCCCAACTAGAACCACAACTGGCCCCTCGCCCCACCGACTCAGTACAGTTCCTCCACGGACTTTTGGAAAGTATGGCGCGGATCGAAGCCCTGGGGTATCAAAAACTCACAGACTTGGGTGGGGGAACGGTTAAGCGTGTTTATACAGCAGGGGGAGGGGCTCAAAATCAGACCTGGCTGCTGCTGCGATCGCAAGCACTCGGCATTCCCCTGCCCCCATCCATCCACACTGAGGCCGCCTACGGTACAGCAAGGCTAGCCGCTGGACTAATCGCCCTTCCCTAAGGGCTGATCGCCCTTGAAACATTGTCCACTAAAAAACCAGCACTCACAAAGAAGCGCTGGTCAAACAAATCTCGTTGTGGCTCAAAACCTAGAACTCAGAGCCTAGAAGTTGAGCTGATCGCCACGGCGATACTGCATGTAAGCCGCTACAAATAGACCGGCTAGCGTTACCGGAATTAGGCCTAAAACAATCCCTAACAGCAAAGGTTCAATCACGCCGTGTTTCCTCAATGACTTACAAAGCTTATGAAAATAATGCCAGCTACACATTACTTCGTCTTCCTTTATAGTAAGCCATTCCCTTAATTGAGCCTAGCCCCTGACAACAGTCAGATTTTGCCCAGACAGCTACCATAGACACCGTCTTTGCAGACATCACGCCTTTTTTAGGGTTCAAATAGGCCCACTTTAATAAAAACTATAGAATTTATACGCATTTTCAGGGACAAACAGCTTGCACTGCTTCCTGAGAAAACTTTAAACTATGTATCATATGCGTAATTAAAAAGTGTTACGTTCTGCCTGTGACCCAAAATACGATCGATAGACCATCTGCTACCCAATCAGCCCTAGATAGCCAAGGCAATCGCCTAGTCATTCAGTTTGTCTTAGCCGCAACCACAATTCTGCTGTGTGTTGTTCTCATAATTTGGGGGATTCACAGGGTAGAGGTGTCTGATCCCTACGTACACGACGTTTTGGCATCCACAGGCAATCTTGAGCGAGGACAGCAGCTATTTTGGCAAAACTGCGCCACATGCCACGGCGTTAAGGGGGCTGGAGAAGTGGGTCCCGATTTGCAGAATGTATCTGAGCGAAAATCTCAGGTTGCCCTGATTAAACAGGTTATCAGCGGTAAAACACCACCAATGCCTCAGTTTCAGCCCAATATTCAGGATATGGCTGATCTCTTAGTATTTTTAGAAAATTTGTAAGCCTCGCCGCGGTATTTTGTCTGAACGGCCAACCGATCGATACAGCCGCTCAGACAAGAAAACTACAGGCTCAAATTAAGCGCTAAAGTACTTAGCCACGGGATGATAGGTGATGATCGCCGTAGTGGACTCTTCAGGATAGAGCTGTTCACTTTCATCCATAGTCATACCTATGCGGTCAGCGCCTAAAATATCTAGCTGATGGGCTTGATCAGCTACGTTGGGACAGGCCGGGTAGCCAAAGCTATAGCGACTCCCTTGATAGCGCTGAGCCAGCATATCGCGAATGTTATCGGGCTCTTGATCACCGTAACCTAGCTCTCTACGAATTAGCCCGTGGCACCATTCCGCCATCGCTTCCGCTACTTGCACCGCCAATCCATGGAAGTAGAGATAGTCAGTGTATTTATCCTCAGCAAATAACTGACGGGCATAGTCCGCCGAAATTTGACCAACCGTAACCGCCTGCATGGGAAAAACATCAAACCGATTGTGATCCTTAGGTAAGAAAAAGTCAGCAATGCATAGACGACGCATGGACTTCTGACGCGGAAACTGCCAGGTAAACAGAGGCTCTGCGTCTAACGGGGTCAGCCCCTGAGCAATCACAGCAGGATCGTACACAAGGACAGAATTTCCCTCTGAAACACACGGGAAATAACCATAAATTAGCTGGGGATGAAGTAAATTTTCAGCCTTCACCTTCTGTTTCCACTCGGCCAGGATGGGATGGACCGTCTTAGCTAGAAACGCATCATAGTCCTCGCGGGATTGATCCTTGGGTTTGCGAAACTGCCACTGGCCGACAAATAGCGCCTGCTGATCTAGATGCCAGTAAAGCTCATCCATATCAAAATCCTCTGCCTGGAGAATCTTGGTTCCCCAGAAGGGAGGAGTGGGACGAGGAATATCGATATCAACAGCGTCAGATCGTTTAGTATCAATCACCTCAGGCACTTTAGGCGGTTCCTTTTTGCCTCCATTTAGCTCAGCTTCAGCCTGGTCTATGGCCTGACGACCTTTCTGGTTGTATTGGGCATAGTCACCGATAAAACCTGTTTTATCCTGCCAGCTATTGTCTTTCTTGGCAGGCATCAGCCGATCCATAAATGTAAGATCCGCAAAGGCATCTTTCCCGTAAATTACCTGGCCGTTATAAACATCCTGGCAGTCACCGTAGACAAACTTAGGCGTCAATGCCGCACCGCCTAGAATGATGGGAACAGAAATACCTTTGTCGTTAAAGACGCTAAGATTATCTTTCATAAAAGCGGTGGATTTCACCAGCAAACCACTCATGGCAATGCAATCAGGCTGGTGCTCTTCATAGGCGGCAACAATGGCATCGACGGTCTGCTTAATGCCCAGATTAATCACCTTGTAACCGTTGTTGGTGAGAATGATATCGACAAGATTCTTACCAATATCGTGAACATCACCTTTGACGGTGGCAATTAGAAACTTTCCCTTGCCAGAATCATCGCCCTCTTCTTTCTCCATCAGCGGTTCTAGGAAGGCCACTGCCGCCTTCATGGTTTGGGCCGACTGCAAGACAAAGGGCAGCTGCATCTGACCAGAGCCAAACAGTTCGCCAACTACTTTCATCCCATCGAGCAAAAAGGTATTGATAATTTGCAAGGGCTCATAGGGCGTATCGAGAGCTACCTGCAACGCTTCATCTAACCCAATCCGCTCGCCATCGATAATGTGTTGTTTGAGCCGTTCCTCGATGGGTAAATCAGCCAAAGAGGTCGACGACCGGGCATCTTTAGTGGTCACGCCTTCAAACAGGGTGGTGAGCTTACTCAGCGGGTCGTAGGTGCAAATATCCCCATCAAACTGACGATTGTCGTAGATCAGGTCTTTACAGATCTTTTGGTGCTCGGGATCAATCTTAATCAGCGGCAGAATTTTAGCAGCAGAGACAATGGCACCGTCCATTCCCACCTGCATAGCTTCATGCAAAAACATTGAGTTGAGGGTGATACGCGCCGCTGGGTTGAGACCAAAGGAAACATTGGATACCCCCAACATAAAATGGGCACCGGGCAGGTTCTCTTTAATTTTTTTGATCGCGTCAATAGTTGCCTTTGCATTTTCTCGATCTTCTTCAATCCCAGTCGAGATCGGCAGGGCTAACGTGTCAAAGAACAACTCATGGGGGGGTAACCCGTATTCCAACGCGTCGCGGTAGGCGCGCTGGGCAATTTTGAACTTCTGCTCGGCGGTGCGAGCCATGCCCTCTTCATCAATACAGCCGACGACTACACCAGCGCCATAGGTTTTGGCCAGCTCTAGGACTTTGAAAAATCTCTCATCACCATCTTCATAGTTGGTGGAGTTGAGAATACATTTGCCGCCCGCCACCTTGAGACCGGCTTCCATTTTGGTCCACTCAGTGGAGTCGAGCATTAGCGGCAGGGTGACATTGGTAACCAGACGGGACACAATCTCGTGCATGTCTGCTTCGCCGTTGCGACCGACATAGTCGACATTAACGTCAAGGATATGGGCTCCTTCTTTAACCTGTTTTTTTGCGATCGCAATCAGCCCATCCCAATCATCCCCATTTAGCAGCTCCCGCACCTTCCGCGAACCACTCGCATTTAAGCGCTCACCCACAATTAAAAACGAATTGTCCTGGTCGTAGGGCTGCGCTCCGTAAATCGAAGCTGCCGCAGGCGGATAATTTAACACCGGACGCACTGGTTTTTCAGGACCGTTTGATGCAACTCCGTCAGATGCAACTCCGTCAGATACATCCCCGGCTGCCACCAGGGCAGCTAGAGGAGACGGCCTAATCGCCCGCTGCTTGGGAGCCAACTCCTGGGCAATCTTCGCTAGCGCTGCAATGTGGTCGGGCCGGGTGCCACAGCAGCCACCAATTACCTGCACCCCGAAGTCTTCTACAAATCGGTGCAGCGCCAGTCGCAGCTCCATCGGCGTCAGCTTGTAGTGGGCATGGCCACCAATATTCTCTGGCAGCCCCGCATTGGGCACACAAGAGACCACAAAGGGTGATGTCTCCGACAGATATTTCACATGTTCGGTCATCAAGTCAGGGCCAGTGGCACAGTTGAGACCCAAGATATCAATCGGATAGGGCTCCAGAATACTCACCACCGCCGTAATATCTGACCCGACTAGCATAGTGCCCGTCGTCTCCATGGTCACCGACACCATCAGCGGTAGCCGCGACCCTTTCTGGGCAAACACCGCCTCAATGGCATTCAGCGCCGCCTTAATTTGCAGCACATCCTGGCAGGTTTCGACAATAAACAGATCAACACCCCCGTCATACAGACCCGCCGCCTGCACCTGAAAGGCTTCCAGCAATTCATCGTAGGTAATGTGTCCTAGGGTGGGCAGCTTAGTCCCCGGTCCGATAGACCCCGCCACAAACCTGGGTTTCTCGGAGGTAGAAAACTCCGCTGTGCAACGCTTGGCCAGTTCTGCCGCCAGCTTATTCATCTCATAGGCCTGGTCCTGCAAGCCGTATTCTGCCAACACAAAGGTGCTACCACCAAAGGTATCGGTCTCGATCACATCGGCCCCAGCCGCCAAAAAATCACGATGCACCTTAGCCACGGCCTCAGGCTTAGTCACCACCAAATATTCATTACAGCCCTCGTACTCCAAACCGCCAAAGTCCTCAGCGGTTAACTCTTGCACCTGCAAATTTGTCCCCATGGCTCCATCAAAGACAATTACGGGCCGTTCAGGACTGTGCAGACGTTCAAGAAAAGTACTGTTCATGGAAAGTTCAGCGGTTTAAAAAAGCGGTAACTATACCTATTATTATCGACCCTATTACTAAATTGATTGGCAGTATGGGGGATATTCCATGCATCCCATCGATTGATTGGATATTAAGTCAATACAGTAAGCTCAGTTCGTAGCAGCCCTACTTATTATCATGGCCGCCTCTCTTGACCAACAGCACACGGGTCTCACTCCTGAGATGTTACGTGGCGTGCACCACATTGCCCTGAACGTAAAGGATATGACCGCATCGCGTCATTTTTACGGCGGCGTCTTGGGATTACATGAGCTCACTGGCGATGAAATTCCGGCAACCCTGATAAACCTGGTTTCCCAAGGAAAAGTCGCTAACTTCCGCTTACCCGACGGCACCATCCTGGATCTGTTTGGTGAACCAGACTTAGCCCCTCCTAACCCCGACCCCACTCAGCAATTTACGCGGGCTAATCATCTAGCCTTTGATATTGCGCCTGCATTATTCGACCAGGCCGTTGCTGTCCTACGACAACACCAGATTCCCATCGATCATGGCCCTGTCAGCAGACCCACCGGGCGGGGCATCTATTTTTATGACCCCGATGGGTTTCTCCTAGAGATTCGCTGCGATCCTTAGGCAGACTTAAAACTAGAGGGGACGGCCCAGACCAATGTCAGGGCGCGGATGGCCATAAAACAGGTCATGGCTAACCACAACCCATGGGGGCTCTGGCGGAGATAGGCCACTATGGCCAGGGGCACAAAGCCAACTAGGGTGGCCAGCACCGTGGAGTTGCGCAGGATGGTGCCCGAGGTGAGCCCAAGAAAGTAACCGTCTAACATAAAGGCGATAGCACCAAAGCCAAAGACTGGCAGCAGCCACAGAACATAGCGATCGAGCTGAGTGAGAACAGTTTGATGATCCGTCAGCAAACCAAAGAGAAATTGGGGAAAGATGATAAATGCGATCGCAAACCCCACACCTAACCCCACACTCAGACCGCCCCCCACCGTGGCCAAGGCAGACAGCCCTGAGCGGTCGCCCTGACCATAAAATTTGCCCGCATAGGTCTCAGCGGCAAAGGCAATACCATCCAAAAAATAGCTGACTAGCATTAATGCCTGGATTAACAGCGTATTTACCGCCAGGGTTTCAGTCCCCATTATGCCGCTGAGATTTGTAAACACACCAAAGCTCACCAGCAACGCCCAGGTACGCACCATAATGTCGCGATTGAGACGGAATAAATCCCTAATGGCGCGACGATTCCATAGGCCAAACCGCTGCTGCCAAACCTGTTCCCAGGGCACAGAGCGCACCAACAGCAGCATCCCCACCGACAGCATGGCGTACTGGCTCAGGGCAGTGGCTAATCCGGCCCCATAGCTGTCCCAGCCCAGGCGCACAATCATCCAATAGTCGAGCAGAATATTAGCCCCATTGCCCACCACCGCCAGCACCAAGACCTGTTTGCCACGCCCCAACCCCAAAAACCAGCCCAGCAGGACATAGTTCATCAGCACCGCTGGCGCACCCCAGATTCGTCCCTGGTAAAAAGCCACCCCTGCATCTAACACGCCCGCATCGGCCCGTAAAATAGCAAACCCCACCTGGCGTAGGGGTAACTGCGCTAGCAAAATCGCCAGCCCCAGCACCAACGCCACCATCAGCCCCCGGATACCCACCCGCCATTGCTCGGTTCGATCCTCACGACCAGCCGCCTGGGCAATCAGCCCCGTGGTGCCCATGCGTAAAAAGCCAAAGCTCCAATAGATAAAGTTGAAAAGTATCGTCGCCAGGGCTACCCCAGCTAAGTGGCGAATATCGGCCAAGTGCCCTAGAAATGCAGTGTCGATCAGACCAGCCAGGGGGACCATCAGATTGGAAACGATGTTTGCGATCGCAAGCCGCCCAAAGCCTTGTAACCAAGCTGGTTTAGACAATCCCCAATACTCCACTCATATCAACAGTAATTGAACTAATAGAAACTCTAGGCCTAACTCTGGGTAACTTTTAGTAAATGCACAAAGATCCGGGGAATGAGGAATGAAAACAAACCGATGTGCGCTGATACTTGTGAGTACAGTAGCCCTTTTGGGCGGCACCGCCGCACCTAGCCTGGCCCAAGTCGTCGGCACCACCGCGGCCGAGGAGTTTGGTGAGGACGTTATTTTCCTAGAACCTGACGCCGATGCCGTCCCCGAAGCGCAACCCGATTTTGTAGAACCTGTTTTACCCGACGCTATCCCCGAAGACAGTCAGCTTGAGGATGAACCCGCCGCAGATGAACCTGCCACGCCCCCTCAAGAGGTCACAGAGACTCCCCCTTACATTGAGCGGTTTAATGCGGGCCTAGCCCAGTACCGTGAGGGCAACGACGAACTTGCCATCGAAGAATTTAATGCGGCCATTGCCATCAACCCCGAGTATGCTCCGGCTTATCTATTTCGCGGTGCGGCCTTTACCAGATTAGACAACACACCAGCTGCCCTAAACAGCTACAACCAGGCCATCAGTCTTGATTCTAACTACAGTGCCGCCTATTTAAACCGAGGCATTCTGTACTATGACCTCCAAAACAAAGACCGGGCCTTAGAGGATTTTGACCGCGCCATTGCCACCGATCCTGAGTCGGCCACAGCTTATATTTATCGGGGGCTGCTAGATTCCGAGCAGGGGAACTATCAAACAGCGTTGGAATATCTAAATGACGCTGTTCGCCTGGATTCTACCAATCCGTCTGCCTATTTCCACAGGGGGTTAACCTTTAAAGCCCTGGACAATCTAGACATGGCCGTTAGCGATTTTACCCAAGCCATCAACCTCAACGAAGACTATGCAGAAGCTTTTCTCAACCGGGGTGTCGTCCACTACAGGTTGGGGGCCATGGGAGATGCTCTCGCTGATATTAACCGGGCCATTGACCTTGATGAAAACAACTTAGAAGCCTATTACAACCGCAGTTTTGTACTCATTGCCCAAGACAGACCCAAAGCAGCACTGGATTCGCTCAACACAGTCTTAACCCTTAACCCTAGCTACGCAGATGCCTATCTACTGCGTGGCCAGGTCTATGCGTCGGTCGGCAACACCCCGGCGGCCATCAGCAACTTTAGCCAGGTGTTAGAACTGGTCCCTGACTCGACAGATGCCTATTACGGTCGCGGCAAGGCCTACTTACTCACCAGCGATCAGCAGGCAGCCGTTACGGACTTTACCGCAGCCATCGCCCGAGATCCTGACCATGCTCCATCCTATAAGGGGCGTGGAGATGCCTTTGCCAATCAGGGCAACGCCACCAATGCCCTGGGCGACTACACAACGGCCATTGCCCTCGATGGCGCTTACTGGGATGCCTATGCCAGTCGCGGTCGCCTGCATTATGAAACCGGCAGCTACCAGGAAGCCTACGCCGACTTTTCAACCGTGATCGCAGCCAATGTCTTTGATCCGGATGTGTTCTACTATCGCGGCGTTACCAACGCGCTTTTGGGAAATGTCGGAGGCGCTGAAATGGACTTAGAGAAGGCAGGCAGTCTATATCTGACCAACAATGAAGCAGCCCGCTATCGCATTGTGTTAGATGCATTGAGCAAGCTGTAAAGCCAAAGCTTCCTGCCAACCCCGAGCACCAATCACTTAATTCCAGTGTGGAGATCTTCCATAGACGATCTCCACACTGGGGCTGGCCTGCAATAAATGCCTTTGGGATTTATCCTAAGGTGGGCGTCTTGAGATGGGATGAATGCATGGTTCGGCAGCTGATTAGCGGTTTTATTTGTTTGTGGCTGATTCTGGTGCTGGCTACACCACCAGCCTTAGCCTCAGTACACATTTATCATGAACGGCCTGGGCAAACAACGCTGCGATCGCAACAAAGTCTGCGCGATCGCAACGATCGGTCCTGGCAGGCCATTTTATTCAAACGCTATCGTCCCGATGGGTTAGATGGCCTGTACCTGCGACTAGTGGGGTTTCCCGGTGTGGTCACGGTTGCCACCCAAACGCCCTTGCGTATAGAAACTGGCACAGTACTCCGGTGGCAGGCCCCCCCTAAGTTAGACCCGCCCACCCCCGCTCTCCCCAGTAACACTAACCAGTACGACATGGCTGACATCATCACCGATTTGGAGAAGGCCATTCCCCTGACCCTGGCAGTGCCCCTCCAGGGCAAAGCACCGAGTGAAATTATTGTGCCGCCCTATGCAGTCCAGGAATGGCGAGACCTGGCGGCCCAAACGGTCGATGAATAGCAGGGCAGTCGAATAAGACAGCACCCGCCAATCTATGGCCCGACTAGTCTTCCCCAGCGTGATAGGAGCTACGCACCAACGGCCCCGAACGCACCTGGGAAAAGCCCAAATCGCGAGCAATGTCCCCCAGGTGGTCAAATTCTTGGGGAGTCCAGTAGCGCTGTACCGGTAAATGGGCCAGGGATGGGCGCATATATTGACCTAGCGTGATGCGATCGCACCCCACAGCCCGCAAATCCTCCATCGTCGCCACTAGCTCATCTTCTGTTTCCCCGTGACCTAACATCAGACCAGACTTCGTCGGTATACTCGCATCCAGTTCTTTCACATAGCGCAGCACCTCCAAAGATCGGCGATACTTTGCCCCCCGCCGCACCGGGTCTTGCAAACGTTCCACCGTCTCCACATTGTGGTTAAAGCAAGCGGGCTTTGCCGTCACTATCATTTCCAAACGCTGTCGTTGCTTCTCCTCAGGGTGGGGACCACCCCAAAAGTCAGGTGTGAGCAACTCAATTTGCGTGGTTGGACTCACCGAGCGAATCGCCACCATCGTTGCCACAAACCACCCTGCACCCTGATCAGGCAAATCATCCCGCGCCACCGACGTCAGCACTACATATGCCAACCCCAACAGCTTGACCGACTCCGCCACCTTTTGAGGTTCGTCCGGGTCCAGGGGCATGGGCGCATGTCCCTTATCTACCTGGCAAAAGGCACAGGCACGAGTACACGTAGGACCCATGAGTAAAAACGAGGCTGTCTTATTGGCATAGCACTCACCCCGGTTAGGACATCGCCCCTCCTCACAAATGGTATGAATCTGGCGCTGTTTAATGATTTTTTGCACCGTTGATAGCTCACTTGCTCGGCCAATTGGCCGTCTCAACCACTCCGGCATCTGCACAATTTCAGGCCTGTCAGCCCTGCCGGAACGTATTTGAGATAAACTTTCCATGACGCAATCAGGTTTTTCTAGGGTGGGCTGGGTATCCTCGGCATTACGCGAGAATAACGCTCAATGGCGTCCTTATAGAAGAGTTCTATAGCCTTTTGATCCTATATGATTCTTAGAAACTAATCAGGGTCAGACTTATCTATAGTTGTCGACTTGGGCAACATCTTTTTATAACGCTGCTGAACTCAGCAATGAGCAGCAGCGCTACATTTACCTAAACCGTAGCTATCCATTGGGAGTTAGTCGTGGCAGCAAGTCATAAAATTTTAGTGATTGATGATAGCCGAGTCATCAGAATGCGCGTCCGAGATATGTTGCCCCAGGGTAACTTTGAGGTGGTTGAAGCTACCGATGGTGTCGAAGGTCTAGACGCTATCCGCAACCAAAAGCCCAATCTGATCATGCTCGACTTTTTGCTACCGCGCATGAGTGGTTGGGAAGTCTTTCAAGCTATTCAAGCCTCCCCAGAGCTACAAAAAATTCCCCTCGTGCTGATGTCAGGACGACGGGAAGAGGTCACCGAAAAAATTCAAGGTCCCTTCGAATATTTTGAATTTATTCAGAAACCCTTCGAGCAGAAAGAGCTCATTGAAGCCATTAAGGCATCTATGGTCAAGGCACGCAAAGCACGTCGCCCCCAAGCTCCTGCGGCTCCTCCTGTGGCTGCCGCAACCACTGCTGCCTCAGGCGATAGCACAGCTGAAATTGCTGCCCTCAAACAGCAAGTAGCCACTCTACAGAAAGAAGTGGCTATGCTCAAAAATCAAACCGCCAAAATTCTAGCCTTCATCAAGCAAAAACTTCGATAAACAGTCATCACCGAGCAGGGTGGGCGTTGCCCACCGCGCCATCCATAACCCATATCAATATAGGCCTTACCCCAGAGCCTGACGACCCTCCAAAGCTCTTGCTAAGGTCACCTCGTCGGCGTATTCTAGGTCCCCACCCATGGGTAGGCCAAAGGCAATGCGCGTTACCTTAGTAAACGGTTTTACCAGCTGACCAACATAGAGCGTGGTGGTATCCCCCTCAATGCTAGGACTAATGGCCAAAATCACTTCGGCAATATCATCCTTATTAACCCGATGCACTAGCTGACCAATGTTGAGCTGCTCCGGGCCAATACCATCCATCGGTGAGATCAAACCACCCAGCACATGGTACTTACCCTTAAACTCTCGGGTACGTTCAATAGCAATAACATCCCGTGAATCAGACACAACACAGATGGTTTGATTATCCCGCCGGGTAGAACGGCAGATATCACACACCGGGTCGGCTGATAGGTGAAAACAAATCGAGCACTGCCCTACCTGCTGTTTGGCATCAACTAGGGCCTGCGCCAGAGCTCGCACCTCGGTTTCAGGGCGTTTGAGCACATGCAACGCCAGACGCTGAGCAGTTTTGGGCCCCACCCCTGGCAATCGCTGAAATTCCTCAATTAACTTTGCTAACGGACGAGTAAAGATAGCCCTAACTCCTTTTTAGTTCTCTAGCGTTACCGCTCCTCGACATTCATGGATCGACGCAGCACTCAAAAATAGCAGCTGTGATCAGCAGATTCCAGCAGAACGTCAGCAACGACTATTCTTCTTCAGTTGTATCGGCAACTTCTTCGCTTTTGCCCCGAACTGGAGGCAATTTTTCCACCAGCCCCATGGTAAAGGCCACATCAGGCAAGTCCCCAGTGATGTACTTCCCTGGCTCAAAGACACGACCTGGAGTAAAGCAGATTTGACGCAGCTCTACAATTTCAGTAGCTTCAAACATTGCCCGCGATAATCGACGTTCTAGGGCCATAGGTCTTCCTCATTATTCGTCAATCTGCCAGAGTTCTTGGGTGTAAGCTTCATCGAGCACCTTTTTAGGCCGCACAATCACAATCACCCGCCCGAGTAACAGCACATCGGGCTCAGCATCAAACCAACGCATCATTAGCTGACCGTCGTCACCAGGGACCACAAAGTAGCTGCTATCATCCCATGACTGCTGCTGCCGGTCTACAAGCACTAACACCATTTCAGAGATGGTACTGTCAGCCTGACTGGGTAGTCTATTAAACGGCAGCAGCAGAGCAATGGGGTCTTGGGCAGTGAGCACAACCTGCCAACCAGGTAGGGGCACCCAGGCTTGTTTCACAGATGACGAGCGCACAATCCCAAACATAGGGTCCGGGTCTGCTGGCACAACTGCTTGAAACTCCTCTACAGACAGAGGCCACTGACCCAGCATCTGCACGACGCAGGGAACATCCGCATCGGTCTCAAGGCGAAAAAAGGGCAATCGAGGGGCAGGCTTAGCCTTTACCACGGCAAAGTCTGTTAGCAGTTTTTCGATGGCCGTACGGGCACCGGCACTGTGGGCAAAGCGCAATCCTTGGGCAATCAGACGTGAACGGGACTGTAGATCAGATGTCTGACGGGCCAGACTCCAATAGGAAAATGCCACCGCATCCCCTGGGTGGTCGGTAAACCCCTTGGGCGGCTCACTGCGGTACGCAAATTCTTTTAACGCTTTAGCAATGTCGCGCACCTGCTCAGAATCTAGCCCCTGCTCATAGATAAACTGCACGGCCCTAGCCCGATCTTCCTTAGCCAAGATACGCAGCTCATAGAGGGAGTCACTCCCTCGAAGGGTAAAATGCTCCAGCGCTTGCTCAGATACCGCTCCCTCAGTGATCGATCCCTCAGCGATCGATTGATAGACCTGGCCTGCCACCACAATCTGGTTTTGCTGAATTGGCTCAAACCCAGTCGCTTCAAAAATTGCTTGGGGTGTCATGCCTGATTTTTGCAGCGTTTGGCAGGCCGTTGCCCAGTCAATCCAAGTTCCTTGCTTACGACGTAGTTGCAGAAGCAGAGCCTCTGTATCTGTCGGGGGTGAATTGTGAGCAGGGGTGGTCATTGCTTGTAGTGGTCACATGAAAAGTGTCATCCGACTGTATCGCGGATAGCTGGTAACAAGGCAAGAGTCACCGATTTTTTTTACGCTAGCGTACGATTCAGTATTAACTAGACACATTAGCCCCATCCTTGGGAAGAGAGGAGGACTTCGCCCGAAACTCAACGGCCATGAGCATCTAAGGCTTACAGGGATATTCTGACTCGACAGATGTAGTCAGTTGCGAGAGCTTAGATGTGAGCAGGGTAAGATGCACCAAGATGAGAGAGTTCAGTAGACAGCGCCCTGATAGATAGGTGGTGAACAAAGTCAACATAGTTCGCCTTAAACTGTCTGCTGACGGTTAGGCAATACCCAGCAAAAAAGCGGTGCCAGGAAAACCATGGAGAGCGCAAAACAGAGGCAAACTTGCAAGCCTTCGATTTGAATGGGTGTCATGGTGAAAAGCTCCGAAATAGTGATGGGTGAGAACATGCTTGATTTGTTCTATGTAGGGAAACAGGCTTCTCCCCATCAATTCCATTAATCATTGCGTGATCTTCCGTTTCCTTAGGCGTGCCCTCGATCACCCCCCATCTAAATCAGCTGACAAAACCCACTCGCGTCATCCCTTGACGGTAGGCCACTTGGCAAGTGATTATTGATTAGACCCACGGGGCTATAGCTCAGCTGGTAGAGCACCTGCATGGCATGCAGGGGGTCAGCGGTTCGAGCCCGCTTAGCTCCATATTGATTAACCCTGTAGGGTTGTTCCATGGAACAACCCTACAGGGTTAATGAGAATCAAAGGCAATCAGCTCTATATCTTCTAAATCTTCGCCACTGTCGTCATCTTCCATATCTTGCACGATGGACTGTAGCAAAGGGTCGGCGTGGGCACGCTCAGTGTAAATATTGGGGTCTATCGACATTGCCCGACGCAGATGCTCAAGCGCCCACATATCTTGACCGAGGCGGGCATGACAACGGGCTTGATTATAAAAGGCAAATGGTTGATCGGGTTCTATGGCCAGGGATTTATCGTAGGCTTCAATAGCTAAGCCATAATTTTCCATCTTTTGCAGTGCCCACCCCATGGCTAGCCAACCTTGGTAGTTATAGGCCTGTATCTTGAGAGACGTGGTAAAGCTTTCCCTAGCAGCTTCTAACTGGTTTAGCTCTAATAGTGCTAGACCACGAAGATGCCATAATCGCGAGTCGCCGGGTTCTAAGGTGACAGATGTTTCAAGGCTTGCGAACGCGTCTTCTAATCGCCCCAGATCTTTGAGTGCTGCTGCATGGTAACTCCATGCCGTCGCATTACGGGGCTCAATCCGAACGGCATTATTTAGGGCCGTTAATGCCTCTTGGGGCTGCTGCTCTTGCAGCAACGTGCGACCCAAGATCATCCAGACTTTGCCATCGCCATCATAGAGTTCTGCGGCTTTGCTTAAGCTGGCAATGGCCTGCTCATTACGGTTGAGCTGTAAAAGCGCTTTGCCGCGATAGTACCAAACCTTATAAAAGTCAGGTCGCAATTGAATTGCTTGGTCGTAACTCACCACGGCTTCACCATACAGTGCCCTGCGATGCAGATTCTTACTTTTGCGGTACTGGGCTTTGAAGTAGGATGGAGCCTGCTTAAGCGCCTGATTAAAGCACCTGGAGGCTTCGTCCAGGGCTTCTAACTTCTCAAGCACTGCACCGTAGTTACACCATACGCGATGCTCTGTCGCTTTCAAGGACAGGGTGTGACGATAGCTTTCAGCGGCTGCCTCATATTGTCCAATACTGGCTAGTAGATAACTGCGATAGTTCCAGGCTTGGTAGTGATAGGGATAACGCTTGATGATGCGATCGCAAATATTGATCTCCAACCGATAGCGATCGCCTTGCTCGTGGGACAGATGGCTCGCACTGGCAATATCAATAACTTGACCACTAATCATAGGTACCTATGTATTTATACGGCAGTAGCACACAGACTGTTATTACTCAGTAATACAAATTTTAAAGATAAAGGCCGGAAATGATATTGAGATTGATACTAATCACACCTTGACAGAGTCGGCCTGGGCGTTAACATCTGACCCCCATAGTCCTCTAACCCCCCAGCCCCATGATTTGCTCATACGTGTGTATCTTGACACATAGGCTCAGGGTCCCCATTTTCACCAACCCTACCCACACATACTCCAAATTTAGTTAGATGATCTGTCGTTGCTGATCTGGGGGGTGTTTTTTTAGGAATTCTGATTGACCACTTCATCATCCAAGCCGCGCATCTCCCAAATCAGCACTGACGGATCACGTGGGTCAAACGTGATGATAAGTTGTAAAACCTTTGATTTTTCGACCATTCGCAAATGTCTGTAGAAACGACATGCCTGATCCCCATTCATCCATCATGTCCGGTTATACGGAAATATTATTTAGCTACTAAATTACGGACGATAGTGGCCACTTATAAAACGTGTGGAAAACCCACGATGGCTGTGGAAAACTCTGTGGAAAACGTGTGGAAAATTTTGAAAACGGTTAAACATAAGTCACTATGTTTAGCGATTTATGATAAAAGGCATAGTGGAGATAAGGGGCTGAAAGCACTCAAAGCATTGATATTCAAAAATTTTAGCTATCTTTATATTTCTGGCATACACGCCCCATTCAAAGCCCAGAAAGGTTGATAAGTTATCCACAGGTCTTGACAGATAGGTTCCTGAAAATAGGGTTTAGCCTCCGTAGATCTGCCGAAATAATCCACGGCGACTTGAGCCCCCCACTACTAACTGAAGCAGTAGCGTATAGTGCCACTCATACAGAAAACTTTCCCCATGGGCTGCAATATTCCGTAAACGGCTAATTTGGTCCAAACTCGCCGCCGACTGCTTACCTTTTTGACCAAAGCAAGCTGCCATCGGGTGCTCCCATTGCTCAAAAAACTCGGCTAGCAAGTCGCGATCGCGACTGCTCAATATCTTTTTAGTTTTGATGGAGCGGTAAAGCTGTTTGTCAGGCACCGCTTGCTGTTGGGTCAATGCCTCTCGGTCTAAGGTGCTCCACTGTTTGGCTAATAATGATGGCATCATCCCCAGGGTATATTTTCGCTCCGGTCCCAGCTCAATACCACCAATTTCGGAAACGCCTTCTAATCGCACAAAGTCATACAGATCTAGAAAAAACGGTTGCATCACTTCCCGTTCCACAGCAAAGCTCAGGCGAATACCGGCTTCAGAGTAGTCGGCAATATCCGGATCAGCACCATCAGACTGCAACATGTGATGGTTACGATAGGCCGCACAAATATCCTTCTGAGAATCGGACTGAATGCAAAACCAAACACCGTCTCCCAGGGCATTCCTCACTTCTTGCTTAATTACAGCTGGTTCAGGTGGCGGCACAACTCGCTGTGATCTATCGGTCTGTAGCTGAACAATGTGGGCTTCTTGGTTGGCAATTGCTGCCTGCTTATGCTGTAGCTCAGTTTGTAGCGCTTGAAACGCCGTCTGCTTTTCAGCTGAGAGCTGAGTAATTTTATCTTCTAAAATTTGTACTTGCTGATTGAGGGTAGCAATTTGACTATCTTTTTCACTTAGCAGCTCATCTTTTTCTGCTAACAGATCGTCTTTATGAATTAGTAAGCTTGTTTTCTGCTTAAGTTCTAACGCATTTAACCCCGCCCGCAACAAGTTGAAGTAATAGGTGTCCGATAAATCAACCACTTCAGGAGTCTCGCCAGCAATGTGGAGCACCCCCCGTCGCTGGGCCAACTGCACAACCAACAACTGTCCTTCCCAATTACGAATCTTGAGTTCAGGGGACGTCGTGTCTTGGGCAATTGTGCTGACATAACGCCGTTTACCATAGAAGAATTCTGCATGGGTTGATGAACTATCCGGCTTCAATCCCTCTATTAAGCCAGTAGTCTGGGGCAAGAGAGAACCTGACTCAGGCGATGGAGAAGATTCAGCTGCTAGAGGACTATGATCGTTAACTTGGGGGAGTTCTGGCTGGTTTGGTCGCGATTGACGCTGGGGGGGAAGCACTGCTAGCTGATCAGCTAACGTTGGCGGTGAAACACTTGATAGCGAGCTATCAGCAGGCTCCGCAGGAGCGGGCGCAACCAACGAACGGCTTGATTCTTCTGACCAGGGCGGAATTGAGCTAGCGGTCAAATCAGGCTGAGCCAGCTTTATCCCAACCAGTTCTAACTCCACCGATTGTCGGCCTTGCCACTCATTTAACCGAATCTTATAGGCAATATCTACCTGGTGCGGCAGCGGATGATACTCGGCCCAACGCCAAGCCAGGGCGGTCATAGACGTTATCTGGTGAGTTTCTGGATGGGTATGGGCCAAGGTAAGCTTCAGATGATTTTGGTCTTTACCAATGATTTTCTGCTCAACAACATTAACCATGGGCGTCCAAAAAACAGGCTCATTATTTTGAATGCCACAGGGATGGAGACAATCAATTTGTTCATAAAGAGATAGGGTAATGTCGGCCAGATTTGCCTTCGCATCAACCGTAATCAGAGGCTTTAGATATTCTGGCTGCAGCTGCTGGCAAGCAACATGGCTGAGCCGAGACGCTACCTGACGTAAATTTTTAGCCGCAAAGCTAAAGCCCCCAGCGGCTCGATGACCACCGTATTTACCCAACAAATCATCACAGGCCTGAAGCGCTTCAAATACATTAAATTCAGGGATACTTCGGGCAGAGCCACGAATCTCTTTTTTCTCTTTGTCTTCATAGGTACCAATAAATACTGGCACACCATAACGCTCCACCAGACGCGATGCCACAATCCCAATCACGCCGTGATGCCAGTCGGGCTGTACCACCACTAACACGCGCTCTTTTTGCAAATTTAGCTTACCTTGGGCCTGTTGCTCTTCACACCAGGCCACCGCCTGGGTTTCAATCAGCTCACACATACGCTGTCGTAGGGTGTTGGTCTCTTCGCACTGCATAGCCCGCTGTAGCGCCGTCCCCACATCTTCAGTCGTGAGCATATCAATCACAATTTGCGGATCGGCAATGCGCCCTACGGCATTGATCCGTGGCCCTAAACGAAAGCCAATGGCCTCTGGTTTGAGGGCTTTTTTTCCTTGGTCTAGGCCAGCTACTTCAATCAGCGCCTGAATACCAGGAATACGAGACTTAGGCAACAGCTGTAACCCTCGCCTCACCCAGCGACGATTGACCCCCACTAAGGGCGCAAGATCTGCAATTGTTCCTAACGTAAACAGCTCTAACGAGGACGCCGTGAGATCCTGAGTTCGATTTAGTGCCTGGGCCAGACACACTGCCAAGATATAGGCCACCCCCACCCCTGCCACACCATAGTAAGGAGAGCTGGTGGGCAAAAGCTTTGGGTTTAAGATGGCCTGGGCGGGAGGCAACCGCTCTGGGAGATCGTGGTGATCGGTGATAATCACCGTCAGGCCTAGCTCTACCGCCCTAGCAATGGGCTCATAGGCAGCAATGCCATTATCTACCGTAAGAATTAGCCGGACACCATCGGCATGAAAATCTTCGACAATACGCGTATTGATGCCATAGCCTTCTTGCATACGGCTAGGGATTGCGTAGTGGGCATCGGCTCCCAAATGCCATAGCGCTCTTAACAAGAGCGCCGTACTGGTCATACCATCGGCATCGTAGTCACCACAAACTGCAATTTTTTGGCCTTGTTCAATGGCCGTAACCAAAAAATTTACGCTTTGAATCAGATCGGGAAATTCATCTAGCGGTGATGGCAGCTGTTGGGTTTCTGGATCCAGATACAGCCAAGCCTGCTCTGGGGTTTGAATGCCCCGGTTAATCAACACCTGAGCAATTAGAGGCGATAGCTGAGTTACCGTCGCCATTCTCTGGGCCTGCTGCACCTGGGGCGGAAAAATCTGCCATCGCTGCTGGGGAATCCGTTGCTGAGCGGATTCTTGTGTAGCGAGAGAAGTAGCGGTGGTCTCAGTCAATGACTTGGATGGGGATGCGAAAGAGAGTAAGTCTTAGATTAAGGCAAATATTCAAAATGGCAAGTTTCGTCAGTCTTAGATCAATGGTCTGATGAGCCCTCGATGGTTATGGGCTTGTAGTCAGTGAGCCAGGATGGATTCACTCAACTCCTGTCCGCCATGACATAGGTCAAACATTAGGCGCTGCTGACTAGTCTGCAAGAAAAGCAATAGACCTAATAAGGGTCAAGTCCAAAAGACTAGCAGAGACAAAACTCAACACCCTAGTCTGCTTTTACTATATAGTGCATTTGATCTAACCAACATCAGGGATTACCGGCCTACCAATTTTGCAGGGGTAGGGCGCGCTTTCTGCGTGGTGCTGTAGAGCCGATAGGTATCGGCCCGTCGGGTTTCTATATCGTTTTCAGCAATGCGTTCTACGTAGTTGACTTTGACTTCTTCTAGCAAATCATCAAGCAAGTCTTGCAGTTCAACTAGGGTATTACCTTGGGTCATTTCATGACGTAGGTTCTTGCCAAAACTATCTACCAACTTGGTAAATAAAGCCGCTCCCTGTTCATCAGCCAGAGCGTTTTGGAGAGCACCATAGAGGTTTTTAGATACGTCTGCTGAAATTTGCTGAGTGATTTGCGTGGAAATATTGGTAAAGCCAGGTAATAGCTTTAACCCCTGATAAGCTGGAGCTTGCGCTAACGCTCCTGTCACTGTGTGGCTGAGGACAGCGTCAATATCAGGCTTGATTTCAGGTAAAACCTTATTGACGACGATATCGCTAATTTTCTGGGCAATGCTCTCCACCTCGTTCACATCATTGAGGTCGATGTAGCCACGCTGACTGGACAGTTCAAACACCCAACGACTAATCTGTCCTTCTTTGATCAGATTCTGCGCCTGGTCAATCATGCGCAGAAAGACAACCTCAGTCAGTTCAACGGCAAACTGACTAATCAAAATGCGATTGAGACGGCCTTGGATCAGATCTAGATGGGAGAGCTGAGCCTGGTTAGAACGGATGACCACAGGTATGACCCGCAGCCATCGCCAGAACGGGAGAAACAAAGGAACATCGTAAATTCTCCACAGCATGGCATCGAACCAGGTGGTGTTTTGATGACGACGGCTCAGATACAGCGTGCGGACCAGAAACTCAGCCGCAAACAGGGCGATAAAGGGAATATCGATCAGCCAAAAGCGGTCGGTCGGCAATCCATTAAATCCGATACTTCGCCAATAATTAGTCTCAATGCGCGGTCGGACTTGTGTATTGAAAAAGTCGAGTTCCTCTGACCAGCCCTTTGCTAGATAGGCCTGGCTCCAAAAGGTACGAAAGGCCTCTTTAGATGAATTTTCCCGTTCGGTGCGATCGCGCATGCTTTGCTTGATGCGCTCCAAGGTGCCCGACTTATTAGCCACAGCAAATGGGTCTTCGTCTACGATGTTGACACTGCTTTGCTGGAGATCTTCAAGCTGTTGCCGGGCAGCGGGTGAGTCTAGACCTTCAGATTCCAGCGTTGCCTGTAGTGCATCCACCTCTTCCAGGTAGGATTCGGTGACACGATGCCCCTCAATGCCTTTAAAGGTTTGACCATACCAGGTGGTGGGTTGGGGGAGGACTTTGAGGTACTGGTCGCGGAAGCGGATGTAGCTGAGGTCGAAAGCAACTATGAGGAGGTTTGCAGTTGCGATCGCAACCATCAATCGTTCAAACCACAGCTGAAACGTACGACGACGGACAGAAGATCGAGGACGAATCGATGTCATAGCAAGCACAACACAACACACACCTTCCTAGCCTAGCGGTCTACCGCAGCAAGGATGTGTAACCCACGATAGACTTAAGCAAGTAACGAAATATTACTTAACAAAGGTTGTAAGGGAATTGCCCCAGTACCCCGGCATTTCAATGTAAAGACCTTGCATGTAACGTCCCCTCAAAATTTTTGAATCATATATTTCTCCCCCATCGACCCATGACCATCGCAGCAGCCCCCGCCACCGGAAATACCTGGACCTGGCATGACTATAGTATCTACTACGTGCGAGCCGGTGAACCTCGCATGGATCGTCCACCGCTGCTGCTGGTCCATGGGTTTGGGGCATCCACCGATCACTGGACTCGGAATATTACCGAGCTGCAGCAAGACTTTGAGGTGTGGGCCATCGATCTAATTGGTTTTGGTCGGTCGTCCAAGCCCTCTAGCGGCTACAGCTCGGACCTGTGGCGCGATCAGCTTAGCAACTTTATCGAACACATCATCGGTCGTCCGGCGGTCATTGCCGGTAACTCCATCGGTGGCTATAGCTGTTTGTTTACCGCAGCGACTCGGCCCCAATGGGTCAAAGGAGCCGTACTGCTAAACGGGGTAGGGTCGTTCAAAGAGCAGATGCCCATAGAAGCACCTAGCCCATTCAAAAAAGCAGTCGGTGAGCTGATCAAAACCATTGTTCTTAGCCCTATCCCTAGCTGGTTTATTTTTCAGT
Organism: Cyanobacteria bacterium J06554_1; assembly: GCA_038534515.1. Classification (GTDB taxonomy): domain Bacteria; phylum Cyanobacteriota; class Cyanobacteriia; order Phormidesmidales; family Phormidesmidaceae; genus Leptothoe. The sequence continues at coordinate 32,761 of JBCAWO010000036.1, read as the reverse complement.
TTGTCCGCAACAAGTCTTACATCAGGAAAACTCTTAAACAGGTATACGTCAACAAAGAGGCCGTCACTGAAGAACTAATCGAAAATATTTACCGACCGGCAACAGAACGAGATGCACCAGCTGCATTTGCCGCATTGTTTAAAGCTCCAAGGGGTGAGCGAGTCGATGTGCTGTTATCACAGCTAGAACGACCTTTGTTGTTGTTATGGGGTACAAAAGACCCTTGGATGAACTGCGAGGAACGCAGTGAGTTATTCAAAAAGTATTACGACAACATCGAAGAACACTTTTTAGATGCGGGTCACTGTCCCCATGATGATCGACCTGAGCTCGTAAATCCGCGAATTAAAGATTGGGTATTAACAACTGTGATGACATAGACAATGCCAGGCCTGTCGTCAGTGGGTAGACGACAGGCCAATAATTTCGCCCTAAATTAGCTCAACATCATCGCAATCAGGCCAACTATTCGGCTCCATCATTTAACGATACTGAGCTGTCATAAATTGCTTTCGCAGGCTTCGAACCGTCATCGCAGATGCATTTCATCAGGGCGTCAGCACATTCCATTGAATAGACACGACTAAATAGACACGACGCAGCTAACTATCACCTACTACCAAGCACAGTCAGGCCTTGAGCCAGTTATTACGTTTTCATATCAAATTCCTTTAGATAAAGGCTGCGGAACGCTTCATGTTTCTATACAATATCCTTTTAATAGGAATTAATGCCTAGTCACCTAGTGCATTTGTTCGTCAAGTGCTCATACATTAAAAATCCATTTTTATAAGCAGCAAGGGGTAAGCATGTATATCGTACAAATCGCCTCCGAATGCGCTCCGGTCATTAAAGCCGGGGGTTTAGGGGATGTCGTCTATGGTCTCAGTCGTGAGCTAGAGCTACGCGGCCATACGGTTGAGCTGATTCTGCCGAAATACGATTGCATGCGCTACGACCACATTTGGGGTCTGCACGACGCATATAAAGATCTCAAGGTGCCCTGGTACGGTGCTGAGGTACGCTGTGACGTTCACTGCGGCTGGGTCCACGGTCGTCTATGCTTTTTTATAGAACCCCACGATCAGGACAACTGGTTCCGTCGTGGCAAATACTATGGCTGTGACGATGATCCCATGCGCTTCGCCTTCTTTAGTAAGGCAGCCTTAGAATTTCTACAACAGAGCAACAAACGCCCCGATGTGATCCACTGCCACGACTGGCAAACAGGTCTCATCCCGGTCATGCTGTTTGAAATTTACAAGTTTCACGGTATGGAACATCAGCGTGTGTGCTACACCATCCACAACTTTAAGCACCAGGGTAATGCTGGCACCGACGTTCTCTATGCCACTGGTCTAAATCGTGCACCCTATTACTTTAATCCTGAGCGTTTGCAGGACAATTTCAATCCCTTCGCACTAAATTACATGAAAGGGGGGATTACCTACTCCAATGCGGTTACCACCGTTTCACCCCACCATGCCTGGGAAGCCCACCATGGTGACTTTGGCTACGGTCTGGGTCATACGCTGCATGTTAACCAGCACAAGTTTAAGGGCGTACTCAATGGGATTGACTACAACCTGTGGAGCCCAGAGGTAGATACCTATATTTCTGAGCATTACACACCAGACACCCTAGAAAAGAAGCTTTACAACAAAAAGGCGCTGCGTGAGCGTCTGATGTTGGGCCACGATGATAAACCGCTGGTAGCATTTATTGGCCGTCTAGATGAGCAAAAGGGCGTGCATTTGGTGCACCATGCCATGTACCGTGCCCTCGATCGAGGGGCTCAGTTTGTATTGCTTGGCTCAGCCACCAGCGCAACTATTAACGATCATTTTCAATATGAGAAAGCTCATCAAAATGACAACCCCAACTGCCATTTAGAACTGGGCTTTAATGAGGAACTATCTCACCTGATCTACGCTGGAGCGGACATCATTGTGGTGCCCAGCAACTTTGAGCCCTGTGGCCTGACTCAGCTGATCAGCTTTAAGTACGGTACGGTCCCCGTGGTGCGCGGTGTGGGGGGTCTGGTGGATACAGTATTTGATATCGACTATGACGAAGGTAGACCCCCTGAAAAGCGCAACGGTTTTGTGTTTTATCAGTCAGATAATTACGCCTTAGAGACTGCCCTCGACCGAGCGCTGGATCTCTGGTATACAGATCGTTCTGGTTTCCAGCAGCTCCAGCGTCAGGGCATGGCCTGTGATTACTCCTGGAACATTCCTGGTGAGCAGTACATCAAGCTCTATGATTCCATCCGTCATCGCTAGACATTAGGGGATGTATTCTGACAGCGGAGCTGGGCACATTGAAGTAGTCTTTCATACTTCACAGGGGTTGCTAACCATGTCTAGCGCTGGCTTCAATAAGTGGACTGTAAGTGGTAACTTGGCCGCTGATGCCACGGTTAAAACCGTAGATTTGCGTAACGGTCGTCAAGCGAAGGTAGCCGATGCCACACTTTATGTTCGTGGGGTAAAAGATCGCAATGAATCTTTCACCGTAAGGTTGAGCATTTGGGAAGGGTCTGCGGCTTGGCGAACAATTCCTTTTTTAAAGAAGGGGTCACTGATTATGTGTACGGGCAGTGTAGAGCCCACACCCTATGTATCAAAAGCAGACGGTGCACCCAAGGCGGGTCTGACGATGAAGGTGCTGGATATTCATTTGGATGTGGTACGAGACCCTGACGGAGAGACTGGTCGCAACAATCAGACGGCTAATAACAAAACTCCGGTAGCTGTATAGCACAGGTAGTTTTTCGGAGGTACTACGTATCTTTTTTGGGTAATAGAAGGTAGCTTTTTATGCTTGAAAAAATGCTAAATCGCTAGCTTTAAGGAAAGTTCAAATTATCTTCGCAAAACTGTTATCTGATAGCCCTAATTTGGGTTGAATGTAGTGTGTAGATAAACGAACTATATTTAACCCACCCCTTATCGGCTACACCATATACAGAAACGGGCCGAGCTGTTGTTAACAACAGCTCGGCCTCTAACCTTTCAGCCCATCGCTACGATAAAAGACGATAGGTGTGAATCTGATAAGGTCGACTAATTTCAGATGCAATCGGTTCTTCCAATAGGTTGAGTGCTGATTCGGTGGTTAATCCTAGGGTATTGGTCAGCGGAGCGATCGCATAGGGCGAGGCCACACCGTAGGCATCGTAGTATCGCGCAATAAACCCCTCTGAACTGGTTTCGCTGGGTTTGAACGCGGAAAGGATTAGGTGATTCGAGTCGAGACTTAGAAAACTTTGACGGACAGGCATATCGCTCTCTGGAGAAGCAGGTGTGGCCGTCGCAGAGGGAGCAACATAGGTGTGTAGTGGAATATTGAAGGCCTGAGCGTGATGGGGAACTTGGGCCGTTTGCCAGTTGCCTGGGTGGGGATAGATGGCATAGGTAAAGTGATGATGGCCGCGATCGCAACCGGGATCTGGCCACAGGGGAGCCTTAAGTAGGGTTAACCTTAGCTGACTCGGCTGAGCGTCAAACCCATGCTTACAGTCCGTCAAAATACTTAGGCCAAACGTATCATCACTCAAATCAGCCCAGCGTAGGGCAGGCACTTCCCATTTTGCTTTTTCATGGTCAGTTACTGGTTTTGTAGGTCGCTCAATGGCACCAAACGGGACCTCATAGGTAGCCTGCGCTGCCGCCACCGTCACCGGGAAATTGACCTTGAGAACCACCTGAGTCTCCTGCCAATCGACCCAGGTTTCCACCCTCAAAATGGGAGATTGGGCATCTAGCCTATAATCTTGGACGATAACCGATTTATTGACCTGACGAGTTACCCGTATTCGCTGGCAGATAGGGTTTTGAGATCGCCATTCAATGAGTAGCAAGCGCGCAGAGTCACAGGGTTTCTCGGCATAGTCAGGGGCAATATTCCATGCATCCCAATATTGGCCGCTATCCTCAAAACATTGAAGCTGGTTAGCCGCACCTTCAACACTCTCTCTGCCCGTAGCCAGATGAATACAAGAGATAATGTCCCCTGTGTGAGGAGAGATCACAACTCGTAACTGCTCATTTTCTAAAATAAAATCTTTGGTGACGAGTTCATCCGCGGGCACGTTGGCAGACTGTGTAGCAGCCATCAAACCATAGAGACGATAGCCCACCGCTGGTACGTCCTCAGCCACAAAGTTCAAAATCTGGCCAGCCGCCGCTCCTCCAAACGGATCGTCAACCCTATCCACCGCAGACTCTACTATTTGGTGCGTTGCACAATTGATAATTTGCCAAGCTCCCGATGGCACCACCACACTCACTAGCTCAGTCCGCGCCCAGCTGTGGGCATTAAACACCACAAGGGGCTGCATACCATGCGGCACTGTCAAAGGTTTGACCAGGGTCTCGAGCGCCGCCGCCAGCACTTTTTGCCCCAAGGCCAATACCGTTGCCCACTCTCGATTGGCATCCTCAAACACCTCGGGAATTGATGAGCCCGGTAAAATATCGTGAAACTGATTAAATAACAGGGCTTTCCACGCAGTCTCTAATGTCTCTTTAGGATACGGCTGTCCTGAAACCAGTTGCGACACTGTTGCCCAGATCTCTGCCTGATACAGCAAATCTTCTCCTCGACGATTTTGTTGTTTTTGATCGCTGTGGGCTGTGTAGCAACCCCGATGCAGCTCTAAATACAGCTCATCGTTCCACAGGGGTAGGCTCATAGCTTGATGGTCTGGCCCAGAATCCTTGGCGGATAATGCTGCCATGGACGCTGCCCACCCGCCGTTTTTTTCGCTGTCAAACACGGCGGCCAAAAACTCTCCTGGTGTGGAGAATTTTATGGCTGGGAAAAACGGTGAGTCTTTCCAGCGTCTTGCTTTGAGCAACATGTCACGGGTAGGGCCGCCGCCATGGTCACCCACACCAGGTAGCCAACAACCATGGGGACTCTGTGTTTTCTTTTCCCACTTAGCTGCATAGTCAGCAATTTTTACCGGATCAAAATCTGTGCCAATAGGGGGTAGGGTCCAACCCAGAACGGTACTTCCATCGGGAGCCTGCCATCGAAACAACTCATGGGGAAACTGGGTAGTATCGTTCCACCGCAGCTTTTGGGTGGCAAATACTTCCACCCCCCCTAGCTTGAGCAACTGAGGCAGCTGCGAACAAAACCCAAAGGTATCGGGTAGCCACGCGATCAGACTACGGGCTCGAAATTTTGACTGACAATAGCGCTGGCCATAGAGAATCTGCCGAGCAATGGATTCTCCACTGGCAATATTCAGCTCTGGTTCTACCCACAGACCGGCATCAATGGACCATTTACCTGTCTTGACCTGCTGCTGTATCTGGTGAAATAGCTCAGGTCGATGCGCTTCTAACCAGGCAAACAGGGCCGGACTGGAGTGGGTGTAGGTCAGCTCAGGAAAATCGTGTTGCAGCGCTAGCACCGACTGAAAGGTGCGTTCTGCCGCTCGCCAAGTGTCAGCCACCGGCCATAGCCAGGCCAAGTCCAGGTGGGCGTGGCCAACACAGTGAATCTGACGCTGTTTAACCCAGTCACCATAGGGCAATATGCGGTGGCGCAAACTGGCTAAACGCTGATGCAGATCGCCACGACTAGCCTGCCATTCTTTAGTGATCAGCGCTTCTAGCACAGGCAGTTTGTCTGGAGCTAGCGCTTGCAAGTAGTACTGCTGAACCTGAAGCTCATCGGCAACAAAGCCGGGTTCAGGGCTGATGCTATGGTTAGGGGCTTCATAGATTAGTTGCGATCGCACCAACGCCCCGGCATCATGCTTTGGGCTCTCTAACCTAAGCACCACATCAAATGACTGACCGGGAACCACGGCTGTACTCAAACAAAGACGCGTGAAAAAATCGAATAAATCCCCTGTCTGGACCAGCGCACCATTGATATAAAGCTGGGCGTCCTCCGCCCACCACGCGGTCGATAACCGGAGGGTTAATCCCTGAAGGGGATAACCATTTAAGTCTTCCGGTACCGTACAACGCTGATAGAGCCACAGCACCCGACCGCGCGGCCAGGCAATGTGCTGTCGCTCGTTTAGCGGTAGCGCATCCCATCGCTCCCCATACTCCATAGCGGCTCCTAGACTGCCACCTAAATCCTCGTATAGCCCACGCCACCAACGCTGAACGTCCATTTGACTGTAGGTCCGTAGCTCTTGAATCAGATTTGTCAGAAATGAGGTGAGGGCGTTCATGTATTCCGCTAAGATCGAATCAGACTTCGCAATGCTAACAATGTAATATTCTGCGTGTAATATCCAGCGTCCTTTGACGCGTGCCATTCAGCTATGCCATCGTCGTCTCGACCCTACCAAAGCAAATTACTCAAGTTTGTGCTCCAGCAGTGGCAGCAGGGCATTGAGCGGCAGGATCGAGCATGGCGACAGCTACAGTCAGCGGGGGTTTGGGGCGCACAGGTGGCCATATTCCCTATCTATGCCGTTATGCGGGCCGTAAGACGCGCTAGCCTTGTTCTGGGGAGCGGCAGCGCCCGACAAAACCAACCGGCGGCACCTATTACCGCCGCTAAGGGTAACGTGACCGATATTAACCATTCCCTGACGGCAATTTTGTCCCACACCCAACAGCTCCTCTCTTCAGAACAAGCAACACAGCTCACCATAACGCCCAAACGTAGCCTGGTTCGAAAAGTTCAATCTCTTTTATCTACGGTCGTTAGACAGATATGGCAACAGCCTACAGCGAATCTGCCATCTGCCCGTCACTCCGCTGCCATGACCAAGTCTCGGCGCAGGGCTGTGGGCCTAACAGCAGCTCACCATACACCACAATCTGAGGGTCTGACAACGGTACGCTCCGCTGGTATTTACCACAGGGTCACCTCAGGTCCCATGCAAAATGGCACAACTTTAGCCTCTTCGCTCAACACTCACCAGCTCGTACTGGTCAGTTCGGGTAATGAGATATTTGATATTTTCACTGCTGAACAACAAGCAGACCTTAACCACTATATTTCTTGTGTGATGAATGCCTATTGGCAGTCACGTTCCATCACATCCCACTCACCTAAACAATTATCTGTCAAAACTATTCTGGCCATTGGGACGGTCTTCATAGCAGCCCTGCCAATGGAGTTTAAAAAAGCTTGGTCGCAGATAACACCGACAATCCAAGAGCCGAGTCTGCCGCCCTTAACAGCCGATCCACAGCCCCGCTCTCGTATCTTTTATCCCCAGTCATCTGCATCTAGCACCGTTAAAGCTCGCGTCCGGCGATTACCTAATCCTGTTGCGAATCCCCGCCGATTGACTAGCAAGGCTCCTGATGTGTTTGAGGCCAACGTTAATGATATCAAGTATCTTGAGCATCCCTTAGAAGGGATATTGCGGTGGATTGATCGGGTCCTTACCTGGTGTGAAAACCGCTGGCAGCAATGGCTGGATCATAGGGCTAACATAGGGTAACCTGACGAGTCGTTCTGCTGCTCCCCATGCTCAAATCTTGGTATCGTCTGGGCCCTATTATCAGGGCTCACCGCACAGTCCTACTGCTCAATCTAGCAGTTATCTTGCCATTCACACTACTCACGGGTTACATCAAACTGTCAACACTGCTCAATGGTTACTCTGCTGGCCGCACCCTTAGACGGTCGACCGGTATTGAGTTACTGATTACCCTCTTTAGCGAACCCTACACAATTCCCTATGAGGGCATTTTGACGGAAATCTCTGAGATTATTTGGTGCTTTCCCATTGCCGTGTGTTTTTTTACTGCCAGCCTGTTACGGCATAAAAGGCTGCGACAGTATTTGGTCTGTCTCAGCCTGCTGCTAACGCTGTTGTTGGTCGATGATGCTTTTCGCATCACGCTGATTCTCTACTTTCTGTTGGATGTGCCTAAAATGGTGACCTATGGGCTCTATGTGGGGATTGGGGTTGCGATCGCAACCTACTTCCACCGCACCATTCTCCAAACACCCTACCGATGGCTACTCTTAGCAACGGGCCTCATGGCTATTTCTGCCATTGCCGACTTTGTCCCCATCCCCGGCATCGGTACCCCGATCATGCTAGAAGACGGTACTAAGCTATTAGGCCTGGTCAATCTGACCATCTATGTTTGGCGGCTAGCCCAATCATCCCTCCAGACAGTCACTCAGAACCCAGTCAACTAGCGAGCCCAGCAAAGAAAATAATATATCCTCCACCACCATTCGCAGCTCCTAACGAACCTACCGGCACATCGTCCAATTCACCTCAGGGATATCTCTACTGACCATACTCCTGCTTAATATGATCGGCTAATCGCGTCGCCAAAGCCACAATCGTCAGTGTGGGATTGGCAAATCCCAGACCCGTCGGAAAGATAGAACTCCCCGCAATAAACAAATTAGCCACACCATGTACCTGGCAATTAGCATCCACTACACCTTGGGCAGGATTAATATGCATGCGGGTCGTACCAATATGGTGATGGGTGCTGACCACAAAAGGAGTCCCACCCATATCCAGCTCAAACTGAGGCTGAAATTCTCCTAATCCCGATTTCGCTACTACATCACGAAAAATCTCCTGGCTCCGTTGAATACTGGCCAAATCAGATTGATTCCACGACCAGCGCAACTTAGTACAAGGATTTCCCAAAAAGTCTTTTTTGTCCCCCAAAGTTACCCGATTATTAGGGTTAGGCGTCTGCTCTGTTTGAGCTCCAAGTTCAAACGCAAAAAACCGTGTATCTCTGTCTGGTAGGTCAAACCACCCCCCCCGACTTGGACCATAAAAGGGCTGCTCCTGCTTTTGCAGGCGAGACCACGTATAGTTGATCACGTCGGCAAAGTTAGGCAGCGACTTCTTCAAGTAGGCCAACGTTTCTCCTGAGAACATCCCCTTACGTATCGACTGAGTAAAGCGTCTAAAGTACACAACAGCCTGTGTTTCCAGTCCTTTAGCCTTAGGCATTAAAGACACACAGAAATTATTTAGTTTCTCTTCTCTGAGCACCTGCTCAGAGAACGCAAACTTTGCCATTAAGGCAGTCCCCCGCACCCTGTGGAGATCGTATAAACCAAGCGAATCAAATACCGCTTTACTAGAGGGCTTAAAAATGCCGAAGCGAGTACCCGGATGATCCATAAAAAATCGGCCTACCAGATCATGCTCATTACCAATGCCAACCGGTCTAACGCTACGCGACATCAACAATAAACGCGCATTTTCCATACCGCCCGTAGCCAAAACAACAGTTTTAGCCGAGACCCAAAAATTCTTATTGGCAGTAATTGCTACCTTCACTTTCTCAATAGCCTTACCAGCCGCGTTAGTGACTAATTCAACCACATGGGCATTGGTATATATATCGATGTTACTCACCTGGCTAAGCGCTTTTGTATAGTCATCAAAAAAAACTGATCTTAGACCAAACTGAAATATTCGGCTTTCAGCTCGATCATCTCCAAAATCAAGTTCTTCTCTTTCAGGTGTTTCCCAAAAATGCGGTGAATAATCTAAAGGACCTATCTGACAGATGTTATGTGCTCGCTCATAGTAGGGCATCAGATCCTGGCGCTGAAAGGGCCATCCGCTGTAGGGAATCTCTTCTCGCGCTTGAAAATCAATCTCGTCTGGGATAACATGCCGCACATGTAAGATTCCCTGAGACGCCGCATTCTCGTCGACCTGAATCTCCCAAAAGTTGGACGACCCTCCCAATTGACGACATCGACCTATCAACAATTCATCATGGGGATAGTGATGAGAGTCAACCTCTCCTGCATATAAAGACTGAGTTTCTTCTTTGAAGATAGAATCACCACTCTCTAAAAGACAGACTTTGATTGGTAAGTTAGATAGTTCGCTTGCCAGGGTTAATCCAGCAGGTCCAGTACCTACAATACAAACATCAACCTGTATAGTCTCGTTGTCACCAATATCAGCTGCATTAATAATCATTCGTTTAACAGATATACGTCTTTAGCAAGATAATTTTTCCAACTCCCCTCAGCATCCCTACCTGACTCAATGTATGCTCGCCTTATCGTTTGTTTGCCCACAGTCACTAACGACCGAGTACCCCTCGAATTTTTAGAGATAGCCTCGCTTTATCTATAATTCTTTTAGCCTTATTAGCAGCCCGCTCAGAGAGACTAGGCGGTGGTTTGGGTTGAAATTTTTCAGGTAGCAACGTTCGGCCCAGAGGCCATTGGCGAGGAGGCTTATTCCAAATAGCCTGCCTCGTGGTCAAAAACCAGGCCATATAATTCTCAAATGAATACTTCTCAGCAACAGACAAATGTGCCGCCCTCCCCATTTTCTTAAGCTTCTGTCTATCATCAATTAAAGACTCAACACAGTCAGCCATTCTGTTCATGTCACCAATGGGAACGATCAGGCCATTCACACCATCTTGAATGACGGCCTTAGTACCACTAACGTCTGTCACAACAGGAACGCACCCGTGGGACATCGCCTCCAACATAGAAATTGACGTTCCTTCGAAGTCAGAGACTAAAACGCAGATGTCTGCCTTCTCCCAATAGTCAGCCATGTCGGCATGGGGCACATTGCCATTAAACGTCACTCTTTGAGTATCATCTATCCCAAAAAGCTTTTCAAATTGTTGGCGGAGCCAACTTTCATCACTGCCACTCCCAAAAAAGTCCAGCTGAAAGTCCAACTGACGACGTTTCATCGCTCTGGCTAAAATCAATAGGTCATAGATACGCTTTTGCTGATTCTGAATTCGGCCAGCATACATTAGGCGAATGGGATGTTTGGCAGCAGAGTAGGACCTAGACAACGTTGATGAACTATCGATAACAGAGCAAGGGCGAATTAAAATATCTTCCACCCGATGAGGCATAAGATTTTTTAGATTAGCTGCAATCTCATCGCTCACTGCAACAAATGTGTGAATAATGGGCTCATAGTAGCTCAGCCAGTCATAATAAATATCTTCATCACTGTGGGCCACACCTAAGACACGCATCCGCTGAGACTCCGTCAGCGACAACAAAGCACAGGTCGCATAGGTACCAAAGGTCCAGTTAGGAATCAACAGTCCTGGCAATGAACTATGGTAAGCAGGGACATAGGAAATAATATCGTTGAGGCGAACAGACCATGCTGGCTTGCCCGGACATTTAATAACAGATAGTCCATCTAAAGAAATATCATCATGCTTAGCACCATTCATCTCACGATGCTTGATTAAAGCAACCGGCTCATTAACAGCCCCCAGACGCTTAGCCATGCGAACAGACCAAGTTGTTATCCCACCTAACTCAGCTCCCCTAGGTAAAATAAATATGCTATCAGGTACACAGTCTTGATAATTCACAATTCAACCACAACGCTCACAACATAGTACTTACAAAATATTGGTTAGAGAATGGTAGCTTATGGCCTACTAAATATATCGCACACCCTAAAACTGGTCTTCTCATCAGCTCAAGATTCTGTAGTCAGCAGCAGCCCGCGAAACTGCTCAACCCCAATCAAACGTCATACCCAGATAATCTTCTAACTGTTGGTTGTAGGCATCAAAATAGTCACAAAGGAGCTGTCGGCTCTGCTCAGGAATAGGTACATAAGAACCTGAGTTAGACTTCCTATAGCTAGACAGCTCATGAGGTTCCACGCCCAAAAAATCAAATGTACGATTAACAACTTCCATAGGATTCATAAATAGATCTTCGCTCCTAAGCACCAAGAACTGGTCTCTCGGTATCACTGACATCCATTGCCTTAACAATTCAACATAACGACTTCCTGCTAAATACCGGTTATCCTGCCCACTTCCTATGGGTTTTATTCCTGAGCCATTATCACGCGCTACAATCCCAGAAAAAACAGCTTCCTGCATTGAAGCCGATTCATTTCTGTCTCGAGATCTCATGTGATAGTGAGAAATTGTTCTATCCACGGGATTTCTCAAAAGAACAATTATCTTTATATCAGGCAATATCTTGGCGATTTTCGGGGCAATATGCACGGCATCCAAGTAAGTGGCACTAGCTTCACCTGTGATATAGCCACTACCTGATGAAATTGCAGGAAAATGGGATAAGTACCAATCTTGGCCTAAATCTAGATTCTCATTCCAGAAATGAATTTCTTTTTTCAGAGCTGGTAATATTTGAGGATGTTTGACCAAATATGAATAAAGAGAGGTCGTACCGCACTTTTGTTGTCCAACAATCAAGAAATCTGGGTAACTAGGTGCCAACGTGGAGTTCAACACATAGTCAGGATGCGTCGAACTGATCATTTTATTGACCAGCGCTGTTTGCTTTATGACTACTTCATCTACATGAACATTGTCAGCATTCACCTCAAGCGCTTTGATTAAAGCTTGGGCAAGTAGTTCTAATGATGCATAGTCAGCAGGACGCAATGCGACTGCTTTTTCCAGCGCATCAACAGCCTGCTGCCAGCGCTGGAGTTTACTTAACACCAGCCCCAGCAGGTAATTAGCACGAAAGTACGTTGGATCAAGTTCCGATGCCTGCTTCAAATATTGAGCAGCATCCGACCAGTTACCCAACTCCAGGGCCATGGTGCCTAAGTGATAGTACGATTGATGCTTATCTATATTGAGAATAGTTTTGATGCGATGATATAAGGCTCTGAAAGCTATCGCATACCTACGTTTTAGAGCTTTTATATCCATAGATTTCTAAAAAATCTTGATACCTAATTAATGTAAGCCGAAGCATCGGCTTTGGCTATGTACACACTCTATTTTAAGCAGACTCTATCAAACTACAGCACTCTCTATTGCTGGTCCTTCAAAAATTTAATAGATCCTAACGGACCGCTACACACGACTTAGCAGCTGCTGAACTTTCCAGAACATAGATTAGTGAACCAATCTATGTCAGCTAGCATACCCCCATCCTTCTTAGGGACTAGCCAAAAAAATCATTCTGAGTTTTAACAATGTCCCTAACTTTCTATCGCCATTTCTATCGATTGCAACACGACATCCTGATAACGTTTTATGTTGAAAGTCTCTAGGACCTTCGCTCGAGTGTTTTGCCAATCGACCGGATAACTTTTGTGATGGTATATGTCTAACACAGCTTGAGCGATTGACTCAGGATCTGGATTGCAGGTCCATAAATCAGTCTTGACATCAAAAAATTCTTGTAGCACCTGAGAAGAACGCGTCAGGCTAGGTATAGCCATAGAAAGTGACTCAATCAGCTTATTTGGCACTGCACTTTTGGCTCTCAAGTTATCACCAAAGATGCCCAAGGCTAAATCGCAGCTATGCGTTAAATACTGGGGAAGGGATCCATCGGCAAATGTAAGATCACGCCGTAGCCTGACATGGGTATTCAATCCCTCAGCTTTTATTCTTTGAGTATATTTCTCGAAAAAATGGGCAATTGAACCGGGTGCATAGGCTCCAAATAAATCACATTCAAACGCTATGTCGCTATGCTGAAGAATTTTAGCTGCATCCAAAATATAGTCAAGCCCATGTAGTGGTAAAAAACTTCCCCACCAACATAGTCTGAAGACACCATCTTGCATAAAATCTCGTTGATGTAGTCCTTTTGGCGAACAACATAGCGGTGCCGATAGTACTTTCTCTTTTGGAATACTTATATCTAATAGCTGAGATAAGAAAACCGCTTCATAATCAGTTGTTAGGATGATGCGATCTGAGGATTCAATTGCTTTTTTTTCTTTAGAAAGACTTAAGTCAACATTATCTTTTTTGACTTGGTCTAAATCTTCTTCTGCAATAGATGAAGCACCTTTATTGTCTAAATAATGGGTAGTAATACTATCGTATAGCTCTAAAACAACCTTAGTCTTAAACAGCTTAGACACAAATAAAACATCATGAATTAGATTAGAATTACCAGGTAGTATATAAATAACTTCAGCGAAACTAGCTTTAACAAAAAGCTCAATATATGAAAAAACGTTCCGTGTGATTCTGTTTACGAGTTTACTGACAATATTACGATCATGTCTTGTTTTCTCATAGTACTGAGGAAACACACAGGCAATCGTATATCCTGAAGCAGCTAACAGCTTCAGCAAATGCTCACAGCGATTGGCTGCCCATAAACCTCCATAAAGGAGAATAACTCTATCTTTTTTTATAATCGTCATGTAGATCCAGGCCAGCAACTTTGAAATCTAATAATCACTCTAAAATGAAAACCTTTTATAGCAAGAATTTAATCCTTAAAAGCTGGTCGATTTAATAAATAGTAAAACGAACTGAGAAAACTGCTCAAGAAAAATTCAAATTCACACTGAGTGACTGTATCATTCCACACATTAAATCGATGCTCCAAAAGGTGAGATACGAGCCTTTTGAAGTTACCTGCTGTGACTTTCATAAATGTGGCCGGTTGCTCCCAACCCTTCGCCGCCGCCGTCAATCGTAACTGGCATACACACAAACCACAGCCACGACTTAGGGCAATAAGATAGTCTTTTTCCAACCTCCTGGCAGGAATCATGTGTTCAACGGTCATTTTAGGCGCATACCAAATCTCCCAACCTGCCTTATAAAGGTATAGCAAGGGTTCATAATCATCACCTTGTACCATGGACTTACCAGTTCGGCCTCCTAATGACGGCTTCTCCGGAACATGTTCTAGCCAAGCATGTCGGCGCACAACCCAGGCAGCAGAAGGTGGCATACTCAAAAACTTGGGATTATAAAGATGGGGAGATGAGCCTCGATTTCTTAATGCTAGAAAAGATTGAATACGCTCAAAACCCTCAGGAGGTGAAACCTCAAAACACCCTGAAATTTTGCCACCATAGGCACCAGCTTTAGGGTTATCTAAACCAAACTGATAGGCTTCTGCAACCCAGTCAGCGGATGGAACCACATCATCATCGAGAAAGCCTACCAACCCACTCTGTGCTAGCTGCATGGCTTTTTGTCGGGCAAACGCTGCACCTTGCTGATCTTCAAAGGCATATATCAAGGAGCGCTCTCCTTGCCATCGTGATTGATAGTCTTTGATAACATCAGCCGTATTATCAGTACTGTTGTTATCTACAACAATCACTTGCCATACAAAGTTGTCAGGCGTGATCTGTGCCAGTAAATTATCCAATAGGCCGGACAACCGACTAGCGCCATTATAGGTAGGGATAGCAACTGTAAAATTTATAGTCATTTTTATAGTTGGAGCTAGGACAAAGGTTTATGTAGCGAATGGGGTGTCTTGAGATATCTTTGATGTTGCTTCGGGAGCCAGCTTTGAGACTCCCATGATGGATAAATACTGATTGGCCGACTGCTCCAGTGAAAATGCTTGGGCTCTATCTTTAAGTTTTTGTTGATCATAAGACGAGGTTATCAACACAGCTTTTATAGCCTGGGATAACGAGTATGTATCTTTAACAGGAACTAGGGAGCCATATTCACCATGGTCAAGCACTTCCGCAGGCCCATAGTCACAGTCAGTAGAAATGACTGGACAACCACAGGCTAACGCTTCAACTAGGACCACTCCAAACGTTTCCCATACCGAAGAAAGGACAAATACAGAAGAGCGGCTCATGTAGGCGTAGGGATTATCGACAAACCCTGGCAGATTGACATCGGCATCTATATTCAGTTTTGTTATTAAAGCTTTAAGCTGCGATCGCATAGGCCCATCACCTAAGATCACAAGGCGTGCAGTCATTTCTTGCCTTAACAGGGCAAAAGCCTGGAGTAGAGTTGTATAGTCTTTCTGGGATGTTAATCGTCCAACTGCCAATATCACTGGAGGGTGATTAGACTGAAACCAAGGATGCTCTATCGCTTGTTGTGCTTTTTGGGACAACTGGCAATCGACGACAGGGTTATAGATTACTTTCAGTTTATCGAGCTGATAGCCTTGGAGACCTAAGGATTGGGACAGCTCTTTTGCCATGCCATGGGAGGGAGTGACGATATAGTCAGCATAGGGATAAAGAGTCCGCGTCATGGCGGTCAAAATAGAAGTAAAGCGCTGGCTAAGTTTATTCTCTCCCTCATATTGTAGCGATCGCTCTAGCGGTAGCGTATGTTCTACCAATATTGTTGATACTCGACTAAGCGATAAAACCTTAGCCAACAGAGTAATAAGATTAACAAACGGAAGATTCGACAGGATAATATCTGGCTTTGAGCGCTTTAGATATTTTGATAGTGCAATAGTCAGTTGATACACGTACTTGAGACAGAGCTGAAAGGGTATCGCTAGATTAATAAGCGATATATTATTGGGAACACGATTGAGAAATCCTCCCGCTTGATTGGAAAGTACTAATTCAAGTTCGAGATTTGGATGTTCACTCAAAGCTTGCATCAGCTTTAGACAAACAGACTGCATCCCACCTTCTTCTAAATCATGTAGAAGTAATGCTACTTTTTTAGATGAATTACTCATAGGCTTGGGAAGATGCTAAAGGAGAAGGCTTAGACAGCTGATACCCTTGAGCATATTGAATACCCAGAGCTTTTAGCTGTTCCAGAGCAGCTTGTGTTTCTATACCTTTAGCAACGAGTTGAATATTCTTTTTCTGACTAACGTTCACCCATTCTGACAAGTATGTCTCTAAAATCTGAGGAGGATTTATAGCTGTTCTACTTAACTTTAAGCAATCAATAGGTAGCTGATGAATATAAGTGGCTGCATCAACACTATGGGTAACTTCATCAATAACAATATGTAAGCCAAGGCGTTTGACCCAGGTCAGAAAAGACTTTGCTTTTGTCAATGCATTTATTACAAAGGATTCAGAAATTTCAAAAGCTAGGATTTTGGAATTGACCTGATTACGCCGGAGCTGTTCTTCTAAAAAATCCGGGAAACTAGGATCACAAATGCTAGTTTTGGAGAGATTGATCGAGTAAATGGCCTTGATTGGCTTTGTTCCAATGGTTTCACAGACTTGCTGAACAACTCTACGATCCAGTGTTCGCATGAGGCCGTAGCGTTCTGCCGTGGGGAAAAAGGCCATGGGAGAAGCTGGTGGCTGCTCTGGCATAGACTGACGCAAGCGTAGCAAGATTTCAAATTGGGGCAGAACAACTTTATTAGTGTCCGAATGAGTGTCCGACGTTGCTAAAGGTCCTAAAAAAGCTACTTCTTGTTGATAAAGCTCTAGATGACGATTTTCAAACGCATCTGTTAAACGTTGGAGCCAGCGCTGACGTTCGGGTAGCTGAGAATTGTCTAGTCGATTTTGCCAAAAGTCCTGGTACGCTTTTTTCAGTAAAAACGTAGGGCTCACGACAGTACTTGTCAGTAGCGAGCGCTCACAGGCAGCGAGGGTATTTAGAGTAGTCTGTCTGGGACCAGTTTTAAGATAATGGATTGCAAGCTTCCGGAGGTCATTAGCAATATATGCAGGAACTTTGAAAAACCGCTGCCACTCTTTTGTGCCTAGCCAACGAATATAAAATCGACTCAACCCCACACAGCGTAACAAGGTGACTAAATAATCTTGTTGGAGTCGTTGCCCAGGAATTTGATGCGTAACCACCATATCGGAGTTATACCAAACTTCCCAACCCGCTTTTTGAATGTGGAGCATCGCTTCTAAATCTTCGCTGGCCAGACCGGCGGATTTTCCTTTGTGATTTAGAAACAATCGTTCCGGCACCGCATTAAGCCAGGCAGTTCTACGCACCGCTAACCCCGCAGCCGGCGGAAGAATTTTAGATTTTGGGCTGTAGAGATGTGGTTTATTTCCACGTTCAACAATCGCTAAGAAGCAGGCAATATGCTCGAATCCCTCTGGCAAAACACCTTGAAAATCACCGTGAATTTGGCTGCCAAAAGCACCTGCTTGCGGATAGGCTTGAGAAAATTGATGAACATTCCACAACCAGTCCTGTGCCGGAATGTTGTCATCGTCAAGAAAGGCAACAATGTGACCATGGGCTTCCATAACCCCACGCTGTCTGGCAAATGCAGCGCCTTGTTCTGCAACAAAACAATAGCGTAGCGGATACTTAGTAGGCCATGCTTGTTGATAGTCTGCGACTACATCGGCGGTGCGATCGCAACTATTATTATCACAAACAATCACTTCCCATGTGATTTCGCCTATGTCTGACTGCTGCCTGAGCCGATCAAGCACCTGAGGGACTCGACCGGCACCATTATAAGTAGGGATAACAACAGAAATATCCAAACAGGGTCGATGAGGAACGACCCTGGAATCAGCCGCTTTATTCAGTTGATAATCAACGGTCATCATATTCAGAAACCGAAGTTTTCTATATCGGGATTGTAACAATAGCTCCAAAATTGACGTCTGAATTTCCAGACATCCGGAGCCTAGAGACAGAATCGACACAGCGCCCATCAAAGTCTGAACACTGGTATCGAGCAGACTGGATTAACGAGCTCGGTGCTGCTGTGATATGCGTAAAGCCATATTGACGTTCGTAAATTGAGAAATATCAACCTACAATATCCCCAAATTTATTACAACATATGGCTTAGCGGAAGGAAAGTTATCCACAAGCAACTTTAGAGACCGCCAAGAGACACAACGTCAAACAGCTTCACATACAAGCCCTGGGCACTGGAGCCTATCCAATAAACTTTATTGCTCCATCAGCTGGGGTTATTCAGACATTTATTCAGGTCAAGCCCATTAGCCTGGATAATCTCCTTAATACCGGCCTAAAACTTTTCGCCACTCAGAATAAATGTCGGTGTAATGGGTTTCAAAACCTGGTTGGACCCAAGGGTTTCTAACCGACTCCCCCCAGTCTGAACCACATCAATATTCCGCACCTGGAGATCGGCAAAGCGCTCAGAGATAGCATAGAGCGATTGAACGTTCCTGGCGGTCACCACCAGCCGACCATGGAGCGCCAGCTTTTGCCAGGCCTCAGTTAAAAGGGGTTTGAGATCTCGTCCACCTCCAACCAAAATAGAATCGGGCACGTGGGACAAGCTATCAAAGCAGTCCGGGGCGTTGCCCACGACAACATCCACATTGGTCACCCCAAACCGCTGACAGTTGTTTTTAATCAAGGCTGCCACATCTCCATCTCGCTCCACAGCCACAATCGAGCCCTGGGGACAGAGCAGGGCCGCTTCTATGGCAATGGTGCCGGTACCTGCGCCAATGTCCCAAAGTACAGCTTTAGGGCCTAACCTCAGGGCACTCAGCAGCACCAGACGCACCTCGCGCTGGCTCATGGGAATACCGGGTAGCTGCTCAAATAGGCGGTCAGGAATACCCGGGGTAGCATAGGGCCAGAGAGGCTCCATGGAGATCTGTCTCATAACGCTTGGATAGCCTTGAGGATAGCGCTGTTCTGGAAGCCTGGCTAGGGAATAAATCAGCCTAAAACGGCCCCAGGCTGCAAAATTCTAAGGGTCTGAAATGTGGGGTCAGATAGACCACTGAGGTGTGCACCGGCAGATTGGGCCGCTTTTAAGGTGTGAATCACTGGCTCTGTGATCACTTCCCCTGGCATCAACTGGGGAATCCCCGGCGGATAAATACAAACCACATCAGCACTGAGGTAACCAATAGCGTCCTCGACAGCATGGGTGGCCGTTGGTGCAAAAAACGCACTGCGGGGGGATACACCTGATACAGGCAGCTCCAGACACAGCTGTCGCCAGGGTACAATACGCTCCGTGGCAGGCACCTGTTTCAGTTCCTCGACCAATTGCTCTATGTCATAAACCGAATTACCCAGGCTGATAATAAATGTCAGCTGATGCAAGGTGGGCAATTCCGCAGTCACCCCCCGCCCATGGAGCCAGACATCTGCTTCAAATCCAGTAGTATTAAGGGCAGCAACATCCACCGTCAGACGAGTTAAATCTTGCTGGAAAACACCTGACACATCCAAAACCGTTAAATGCCCCTCAAGCTGGCAGCGGGCTGAATGGGCCAGGGTTAGGGTACGCTCCATCAGCATCTCCCCCTGATGGACCATCTGGTGACGAGCGGCATCTAAAGACCCCAGAAGCAGATAGCTAGGGCTACTGGATTGGGTCATCCGCAGGGCTTGAGCCAGGCGAGTGCGATCGCATCTTTTCCCCTGTATATGCATCAACGCCGCCTGGGTAAATGCTGCGAGGACCTTATGGGCGGAGTGAACGACAATATCGGCCCCGCCGCTGAGGGCTGAGGGTGGTAGCCCATCGTGAAAAGCAAAATGAGGACCGTGGGCAGCATCCACAATCAGCGGTATATCATAGCTATGAACAGCCTTGGCAATGGCAGCAATATCACTGCATACCCCTTCATAGGTGGGCGATACCACCATGACTGCTTTGGCGTCTGGGTGTTGGGCCAAGGCCGTTGCGATCGCACTCGCCGTCACCCCTAACGCCAACTGCCAATCTGAGTCGTACACCGGAGCTATCCAAACGGGCATTGCTCCAGACAAAATCAGCCCCGACAACACCGACTGATGAGCATTACGCGGCACTAGCACCTTATCCCCTGGGCCACAGGTTGCCAGCAAAGCCGCCTCGACACCACAGGTAGAACCATTCACCAAAAACCAAGTTTGTTCAGCGCCAAATGCCTCAGCCGCCAACTGTTGCGCCGCTAAAATCACCCCCTCCGGAGCAAACAAATCATCCAGCTCAGGCAGCTCAGGGACATCAACTCGAAAAATATCCTCCCCAAAAACAGTCCGATGCACAGACGATATTCCCTGCCCGCCCTTATGCCCAGGCGTATAGAATGCCGCATGATGACGATGGGCGCATTGAACCAACGCATCCACTAAAGGAGCAGAGGACTGAGAAACCATATTGTGTCTGTCAGGATAGTTAGAACAATGGATATCCCCGTAAGCCTTGAGATACAGTAGCTAACTTGCCATCGCAAATGTTCTGATGCATGAGGACATTTGCGATGGCAGACAAAAACTCATCAGACGCAGCCAGATAAAAGCGCTGAGAACTCGCTAAAATTCCCAGCGCCTATAAAAGCTTGATCTAATGCTTCAGGGAACAGGTCAACAAAAGACCGCCCCAAATTCCCTTAGCGACGAATGCTTTTCGCCATGTTGCGGAACATATCCATGCTAGTGTCAGGGGCGCGACGAACCGCAGGTTCCTGAGGAGCAGCGGGCGCAAGCTCGCTAGCAGCAGGCGCAGACTCACTAGCAACAGGCACAGACTTACTAGCAGCAGGTGCCACCGCTGGCGTTGGAGTAGGAGCAGGTGTTGGCGTATTGAAACTGTAGGTTGTCGTTGTAGTTTTGACAGCTTCACCTACTTTCTTACTAGTAGAAGAGGAAATGCTCTTAACGCTCTCCAACTCCTCTTCTACCCCTTTTTTCTTAGCAAAGGTACGACGCACTACAACTTCCTTACGCATGAAGTCGATGTCTCCAAAGCTTTTCGCTTCATCCTCACTTAGGAAAAACGCTTCTTTTGATTGGGGCCCCTTATTTTTGTTGCCGCCGAAGAGTCCAAAAAATCCAGCCATAGTTCTCTTATGTAACGAATGGTAGCCATTAAGTTCCTTTATATTAACTTTTATCAGCCATTCTCAGAAACGTTATTTTCTTAAGTTTCGTAAACTTTTTGCTAAATTGCCCCCGTGGGGAACGTTTATGAGCCTGATTACATAAAGAATCCAGCCGTCGTCCCCAGACAGCTAGATTCTAATAGTTACACACCATAGCCAGCCATGTTTATTAAAGGCTGGCCATTATGTTAAGCCAACAGGCTAGACGCTTCCGAAAGCACCCCGTCTACCGCCGATAAAGCTAAGGCTCCCGATAGTTCACCTAAAGGTGTAGTCAGATCAATCGACGCCAGGCCATTGGCCAAGGTGAGGGCACCGGTGGTTTGGTCAATCAAACTATTGGCTTGCAGCACTAAATCATCAAAGGATGCTGCCAAAGCAAAATCACCGAAGTTAGTGGTAATGCTACCCTCGATCTCTCCAGCATCAAGGGTCAGCTCACCTGTTAGATCCTCAGTTAGGGCAACAGCTACTTCACTAGCAAGGGGGCCAATCTCAAAACTAGACTCGATTGGCATACCCAACAGCCCCTCATCTAGGGCCACTGTCGCAACGCTATCGGTCAGACCAATTTCCCCTGAAAGAATCTCAAGGGGCACATCTATCACAGTATTCAAGATGGGAACACGCAATAGCCCTGCAGCAAAATCCAGTTCTACTTCGGATAGGGCAGGAAAACTAACCGGAACATCAAACTGGGCATCGTCAGGAAATGCGACATCGGTGTCTATCTCACCCAATGGCGTCAATAAATCGAAATCGAGAGCACCACTGGCAAAACCGATGGTTCCTTCAATATCTCCTAGAAATGTATTGATATCGACAACTATGACACCATTGGAAAAGGGTAGCGTTACGTCTGCTGTCGATAACAAACTGGTAATGCCATCGGTCAGAGCCTCAGTAATATCTAGCCCAAAGTCATACTGGGTATCGTCAATGGTGACATTCCCTAAAAATTGACCGTTATCTAAGTTAGCGCTGCCGGTAATGCCTGAGAGAAAATCACTGGCATCCTCAAACAACCTATTGATATCGCCGGATACATCAGTGGTGAAACTACGGGTAACGTCGCCCGTCGTCAAGTCACCAGACAGGCTAGTGCCGTCAATCGTAATGGTACCGATACTGTCCGATAGTTCATCTAGAAACTCTACACCCTGATCTAATAGGGGGGTAATCGAAAGCTGACTTAAATCAGGCGCAATATCACTAATCAGGTCACTAACATCAGTCAGCAGGTCTTCTAACTCAGCCTCCGATAGAGATGGCAGGGTCACCGCAAAAGAATCAGCAATGTCATTTAAAGCGTCAGAAATTGTCGCATCATCTGACAGATTGGCAATAAAATTGACCACCTCATCAACAATGCTGCTCACATCCACGGCATCACTTTCTATGTCTAGCTCCCCTAAGGTCTCAATGACACGGGAGGTAACGGCCTCAACGACTTGATCAATATCTGAAATCACGTCGTTTACCACATCTGTGACATCTGCTATCAGGCTATCAAAATCAATAGTTGGCAACAGTGATACAGACACTGCATCGTCTAACGAAATCGTCTCTTCGAGTGATGCTAAAGCATTCTCCAAAAGCGATGAAAAATTGATGTTCACGGATGCTTCCCTATCTTGATAAACAACTTAAATCAACAAAACGCCTCGGCTCACTCGCTAGGCGTTGCTTCAAAATCACGTCGTTTAACATTACCCACTACAGTCTAGGCCAGCGTTTTAGGATCTGACAGCTGTTTAGATAACCTCAGGGCGCAACCCAAATCAAAGCTCGCTGCGATGCCGCTCTAGCAGATCCAGCAAGTCGACCTGACACTGAATAGGAACCAGGTCGCTCAGGGGTAGAGAACGGCGACCACCCCCCAACTTTACAGGGATAGACTGTAAAACTTCCACCACACCCGTCTCCGACAGGTCGCTATCGGTCACCATCGGATAAAACTTTTCCGCCAGAGTCGTATGCAAAGACGTATCTTTTAGATACAAATGCCACTTAGCAACATCTATATAAACCGTATCGCCGATATCTGCGGCTAACGCTTCGATTACTGCTGCTGCACCAGGGTAAGCCATGGTTATTTCTCTTTTTAGAGGAAAGTTTTCTCGTTCAGGGTAAAAGGTCTCGTTCTGTAAAAGATCGATTCGTAAAATCCATTAACAAAGTTTTCGCTTTATGACGATGACTTGTCCGACTCGGGCTCAGGTGTTGGATATTTTGCGATCGCAAACAGCCACACACCATGGAGAGCTAAGCCACCCAACCAAGGCAGCGTCAGCTTTGGCAGCCACAATAAGGTACCCGGCATAAACCCATGGAAAAACCATAGCCCTGAATTAAACGCCGTAAATGCCGCCACATGAACAGCAAAATTAATCCGATCTTCTAACTTGCGATAAGCCGGGTCAGCCCGATCTGGTTCACGGGGCCATTTGGGAGGCATAGAACACCAAGAAATATGTCATGAATCAATAGTATAGTCGCCCGATTTACCACCAGTTTTACTAATCAAGCGAATATCCTCAATTTGCATTGATTTTTGGATCGCCTTCGCCATGTCATAAAGGGTCAGTGCCGTAATCGATACTGCTGTCAGCGCTTCCATCTCCACCCCTGTCTGACCAGCCGTCTTTACCATCGCCTCAATGCGATAGCCCGGGCGCTCGTCATCTGGTTCCAAGCTAATTTCCACTGTCTTGATGGGCAGCGGGTGGCACAGCGGAATCAACGTCGAGGTTTGTTTTGCTGCCATAATGCCAGCAATCCGAGCCGTCCCTAGCACATCCCCTTTAGGTAAATTACCAGCCTGAATAGCCACCATCGTTTCATGGGTCATCCTTAAGTAGCCTTCAGCCACAGCCACTCGATGGGTCACCGCTTTATCAGAAACATCCACCATATGAGCTGCCCCACCCCCATCTAAATGACTCAGGGATGGTTGCTTCGATTGATATGGGACAGGACCAAACCTCGCAGAAATTGCCATGAAAACTTTGGATAGCGTCTCAACAGTATGTTAGAGTTTAATCCTGTTAGAGCCTGTAGCTCAGTGGACAGAGCACCTGGCTACGGACCAGGGTGTCGGGGGTTCGAATCCCTCCAGGCTCGTTTTTAGGGTTAAATTTAAAGTGTCGAATGCGGCACAGCGTATACATCTTTGCCACCCTTCAGTGAAAATTGCACAGAGTGGCCAACGTCTTTGCTAGACGTCGTAATGAAGATAACCAACCCAAGCATGGTCATGGCAGCTGCTACGCCAAAAATATCTCGGTAGCTGGTCAGATCAGCGACTTGCCCCATGACGGGGCCAGCCAGGGCAATCCCCACATCAAATCCAGTCAGACACAGCCCAAACATCAAACCGCGATCGGCGGACGTTGAACGATCGGCCATTAAGGCTGCCACCATGGGAATCAGCATGCCACCGCCCATCCCCTGCACAGCCGCCGCCAAGAGCACAGCAGATTCACTGTGAGCCAACCACAGGGCAACCATGGAAACCGTATAAAACAGTAACCCAAGGGTAATAAACGGTCCCCGACCGTAACGATCAGAGGCCCGTCCTGCCAAGAGACGAATACCAAAGCTTGCCAGGGCAGACGCTGTATAAATTAGACCAATATTGAGAGCAAAGTTTGACTCTCGGGCATAGAGCGGGACAAATGTTGCCAACCCACCAAACGCCAAGCCCACTAACAGCAGCATTAGGGCTGGTATCCGTACCGCTGGCATCCACAACAGCGACCAAAAGGCAGTCTTGCGACGTACTTTGACCACGTCTCGCTTGGGTTCCGTAATCGTGACGGCACAGCCTACCCCCACCATGCCAAGTATCGCCATCAAAACGAAGACTTCGGTAAACCCTGAACCGGCCTGCAAATATCCCCCCAAGGCGGGGCCTATCGCCATGCCAATGGGGTTAACTAGGCTCATATATCCAATCAGCTCACCCCGCTGGTCAGGTGGAGCCAAGTCAGCTACTAGAGCGCTATAGGCGGTCACAAAAGAGGCAATGCTCAGTCCGTGAAATGCCCTAAATATCATCATCAATACAATGGGCGACTGTATCAGCCAACGATGCCCCACCAAAGATATCTCCCAGGTGAGCGCAGGCACCAAAGGCACGAGCCAATACAGTAGGGGTGCGATCGCAATCGCCAAGAGCCCAATGATCAAAACGGGCTTTCGACCCTGCTCATCAGTCATGCGAGCCATCAAAGGCCGCATGGTCAAAAGACCAATGGCAAAACTTGCCATCACCAAGCCAATCTGTTGACCATTGGCTCCAAACTGTTCAATGTACAGAGGCAAAGCAGGCAACAGCCCTGCTAACCCTGCCCAAAAACACAAACCAGCCACAAACATTGCCACTAAGTTCCGCCGTAAAGACGGCTCTAGGGTGACGAATACATTCAAAACAGTTTCTCCATAAGACAAAAATGCACCCAGCTGCAGCCAGTATCCCAACCAATACAGCCGACTTTAACCCATGGCCTCTAACACCAAGAACCAAGATTGCAACCAATAACCATGGCCACACCAGCTTTCCGACAGGCCAATGTTAACAATTGTAACGAACTCTACTAAAGGATCGGCTATCTTCGATCCATCTCATCGCTATCGCTATTACCTCACTCGGACTTGGCCCAGCACTAACCCCAACCGCCAGGTAACGTTCATTATGCTCAATCCCAGTCAGGCCAATGCTGAACAAGACGACCCAACCATCCGCGCTTGTTCGCAGTTTGCTCGGCGTTGGGGTTACCAACAATTAAATATCGTCAATCTTTTTGCCTATCGCACTCCCCAGCCCTCCACTCTCAAACAGATAGCCGACCCCATCGGTCCCAATAACGATCACTATCTGCTCCAAGCCACTGAGTCAGCTAACAAAGTTATTTTGGCCTGGGGAAACTGGGGCTCACTCTTAAAACGCGATCAGACCGTCGTTAAACTGCTAAACCCCTATCACAAAAAACTCCACTGCCTCATGCGCAATAATTCTGGTCAACCTCGTCATCCTCTATACATAAAACGCACTACCCAACCTAAACCATGGCACTAGACATTGCCCCCTTTAACGATCTGCTTCCTATATCCGTCCCAACCACACACCAGTAAACGTCAAAAATAACCACAACCACTAACCGTCTACTCAAAATCAGCCTCAAACAACTCCGTTCAGCCTTGGCCCACAAAATGTCTATGACACCCTGTAAAGCGTCTATGAATGCAAACCCATTTCCGGAAATTTGATGTTTAAATAGAAGTAATCAGTAAGCCAAGAGATGCCCAAAGCATCCATACAGTAGGCAGTTATTTCGGAGAAATCACCATGAAAACATCAGCTTGGCTTTACGTTGTCTTACTATCTGCAACAATGGCTCTTCCAGCCATTTCTAGAGCAGCACAGTCACAAAATCACGACTCCTCACAAGTGGCTTCGAACTACTACGGATACTGTGATCCGATTAACGATCCTTCAAGCTGTAGATCGTCCTAACCATTACTGAAATTAGGCGGAGACACTCAAAACATAGTTGGTTCTTTGGGCGTTGCTGATTCGCGAGCTAGTGGTATCCGCAAGATGCTGGATTAAGACGTATCTAACTGCTTGATACATCCCCCAAAATCCAAAGTGGCCTACTTTATTTCTGAATAATTTTGACAGAAATGATTGACCTCATTAATTTCAGTCAGAATTTCCTGCCTCGCTTCGCTAATTTCACTGAGAGTTTTTCCGTCAGTATGGTGGGTCGCTAAAAATGTCACTGCTGCCTCACAGCCACTTGAAATTAGCATCCGTAAAATTTCTCTATTTTGATTTTGCTTAGTGAGCGCTACTCGGGACAAATCCCAAAGCTCCCAAAGCAAAACATCCTCATCTAAGCTAGAGGAGGCTAAAAGCTCACCAGGGCCAGGTCCAAACTCTACACTAGAGACCGCTCGACTATGCCGCTCTAATTCAGAAATTAAATCCCCCTGGGATGTCCAGACTCTAACCGTTCCATCCCTGCTGGAGGAGGCTAAAAATAAGCCATCTTCACTGAAGGCAACATTAGTAACCGGATCACTATGAGCATCTAAGGTTTGCAGCAATTTTCCCGAGACATCCCAAAGGTTAATTTTTCCGTCTACACCACCTGAAGCAATCATTTGAGGATGCTGTTGCTGCATTGCAACCGTTAAAACACTTCCCTCATGGGCCAGTTCAGTCTCAATCTTAAGTTTTGGCTTTAAATTGTCGCGTCCAGTTCCAGAAACACTCCAAATTAAGAGGCCCCTCTTGCCCACATCACTATCCGCTTTAGTAGCTGTTATTAGTAACTGGCTATCTCGACTAAATGCAACCGCTGTAACCTCATTCAAGTGTTTTAAGGTGTCGTAGAGGTCCAAACTTCCTGTTTCAACTCGCCACAACTTCAGAGTCCTATCACCTCCACCAGACGCCAACCACCTACCATTGGGACTGAACTTCAGATCTATGACACCCTGACCATCAAGATGGGCCGCCAGAGTTTGAATAGGCTCAGCAGTATTAACCTCTGGCTCCCAAACCTTAATTTGCCCTTCAGAGCCGCCAGCAGCTAACAGACGATTATCAGGGCTGTAGTCTACCGTTTTTACATCATTAGCCTTGTACTCTCTTTTCTGAATATCACTAGCTTTATCAAAGGCAATGTGGGACCGTAATGTACCGTCAGAACGCCAGAGTCTGACATTGTGAACACCACCAGAGGCAATCACCCTGCCATCTGGGCGGAACGTGACATCAAAAACATGACTGTTATGAGGAAAAGGATGAACCGGACTATCAATATTCCACAATCGAATCTGACCATCATCGCTGGCAGACACTAAAACCGACTCATAGCCAAGGGTTGGTTTTGGAGAAAATTCAAGACTGGAGATTTCATCCTCATGTCCCTCAAAGGCTTCAATCTGAACACCCTTATCCCTGAGCCAAAGACGCACAATACCATCGGCACCACCCGTCGCTAAAACATCGTCTCGAGGACCAAAACTGACTCGGTAGACTGGCCCTTGATGTCCTCGTAATGTATGCACCAGCTCATTGCCACGATCTCGTCTTGGCTCCCAAAGTTTTATAGTCCCATCTTCGCTAGCCGATGCCAGGGTAGCTCCGTCAAAACTAAAGGCAAGCTGATATACCCCTCCATCGTGATCCGACAGTAAGCGACCTGTCTTTTGCTCCAGATTGTTCAGATCTTGAACCTGAATAATCCCTTTGGCCCCGGAAAAAGCGAGCAAAGAGCTATCAGGGCTAAATCGCATTGTAAAAATGCTGTCGCCCTTAAATACGGACGCAAAATTTGCAGGGGTAGAACCTTGATATTGAAAGGTTTGAACCAACTTTCCCTTGATCGTCCACAAATACACTTGACCTTCAAACGTTGCGGCGGCTAAAAATCGACCGTTAGGACTAAATGCCAGCGTTGAAAAAGGCTTGTCACCTTCGTACTCCAGCTCAATTAATTCGCTAAAGCTATCTTCTCGAGTCCATAAAAAAACTTGTCCATCTAATCCAGTCGACGCCAGATATTGACTACCCGGACTAAATGCAACTCGATTAATTGACCCCTGATGTTGCTGAGACAACGTTTTCTCTAGGAGGCCGGAACAATTCCACAGTTTTATAACCCCATCTCTATCCCCTGTAGCAATTGTTTGTCCATCAGAACTATATGCAGCAGTCACCACTGGCTTCTCATGGAAAGCAGTAGGCGGAATATCTTTATCTGGATTACATTGGCGAGCATTTACATCTTCAGCCTCACTTTCACTACCTTGCTGAGCTGGTCTGTCTAACGGCCAAAATCGAACGTAGTTATCTGCACCCACTGACACCATATTCTGTCCATCAGGGCTAAAAACAACAGAAAACGTTTTCCCATCATGTCCTTCAAGACGATTAATCTCGCGCAGGTTAAGTGTCGTTCGATGTAAGGCTGTTGTGGCTTTAGCACGTAATCCAGGACGCAAAGACTTAACAAACAAATCCGTATTTTTAACTCGTTTAGATGCTTTTAGACCAGTCATCAAAGCATCTAAGCCCTGTAAATCATCTAGGGATCTCACTAAGGCTCGGATCTCACCCAGCGTTTTACCAACTAGCAGACCGGCAAGTCCCAGAGAAATTGCTAACACCAGAGATAGAGCCAAGCCCTGGCGCTGGCGCTGTGAATCTAGATAGCGTTGACTAGCTCTAATATATTCTTTCTGACGAGAGAGAAGCGGCTCAATCTCACGGTTATCATTATTCTGTATAATTTGACGCTGCTTATGCCAAGATTGAATCTCCTTATACTCATCACGAGACATTAGAAATCCATCTGCACGCTCACGTTCAGACCAGTCATAAGCCTTAATCAGTAACCGTCTATATATTTTCAGATCGTCTAAATTCTCCTTTAAAGCATCCAACAGCTGCCTTAAAGACTGAGAAAACGATTGATTTTCACGGACAAAGGAGACATATTGCACAGATGCAAGCCCCATTGCTCGAAAAATATCTCGATTGTACTCACTATGACTAACAACCGGGATAATTCGTTTTTTATACTTCTTAGCTTTTTCAAATTCCCATTGACAGTTTTTAGAACGGAGTGATTCAGGACAAATCACAAAAATTATAGTGTGGGCATAGCGTATACCTTCGTCAGCTTCATCCCGCCAGTTAGCTGCCACCGGGATTCTGTCCCGGTCAATCCAAACCTTCCAGCGTTCGTTCTTTAATGCTTGACTGAGCTTTTCAACAAAGTGTTTATTACTACGGGAGTAAGAAACAAAAATATCTGGTGGACTTTTACCAAAATATTCAGACGTTTCATGGACCTTATTAACGGTCTCCAAAAATACTTGCTGAACACTAGTAAATTGAAACTGGTTACCCAGTTTATGAGTTTCAATCCAACGCTTCTGTTTTTTGACTGCCTTAAGATCCTCAGGAGTCAGCAAGTACTGCTGAGGACGCCCCTGCCTATCCCACTCAGTTGCTCTTGCTAGCAGTCTTGTATAGGTTTGGAGATGAATGATATTGAGGGCAATCTGTTCGAATACCCTACCCACCAACGGGGAACTCAAGTCTAGGTAGTGTAAATCATCAAGAAAAGCAATTCTCTCATCACACTCGTCAGGCAGTTCTTTGCATAAAAGAATAATCAGTTTATTTAAGCGCTGGGCTAACTTAAGCTGCTGTATAGGCTGCTGAGCAGCCAGGGCAGCCTTAGAAAGCACTAATACAAAGACATCAGCCCCTAAAATGCCAGCTTTTATTTCCTGTTGGTAATGAGTATCACTATCCAGCTCGTGACTAAAATCAGGAATATCGTCAAAATCAATCCAAGGATCAAACCCTTGATCTCGAATGGATTTATCTAAGCGTCTGACAAAGTCAGCATCTTGAGCAACATAGCTAACAAAGATGTCATTATCTCGCGGCTTAATAACAGCAATGCGCCGTAGACGATCTGCTGTAGGTCGTCGATAAGCAAGGCGTAACCTATATTGAGCCATTCTATTAGTCAGACTCATACGCACTCATTTGATGCCTTAAAGACGTCTTTCTAAACATACATCAAGGTTTTTTGAAATATGCACACCGACCCAGCTCTTTCCATAAATTAGGATTAATCAGCATGTTTTACAGCTGTTTTCTTAACGTCAAAGCAATTTATCTATGCATTTCTTAATAAAATTATCAGTCAAGGAGCCGAGACACATGGACACCATCTTATAAAGTGTATGTTCAGCATAATTAAGATATTGATATCAATAACATTGCTAGATTCACTCACTTCTTAAGGCAAATACTGAGTGATTGATATAACGCTAACGATGTTTCTTCTAAACATAGTTAAAACAGTTGCACTTGTGGCCAGTCTATATGTCTTGAACAGACCATACAGATGTTAAACACTGATAGAAGTCAGGGGATGCATCAACTATTTGAAACACCATACACTAACATCCTATGGATAAGACCATCTCAACGAACAACGGAGCCAGAAGTGAAATTACCATTTTCAGAGGGCATCTCTCAATCAAATTGCTATCCTACTTTTAATTCTCAATGTGCTAAGTACTCTGGGTACTCTAGTTTTATGGATAATATATGTCATTATATTTGCCTAAGCGGTTTACCCCCAAAGCCAGCAGTTAGGTGGGAGAGATAAATGCACCAAGACTCTACCGATATTGCTTTCAAATACACTTTTACCAACGGCCAAACCGCTTACATTTTAGATGCTCCAGATACATTCACCTACCAACAATCATTAGATGCCCTAGGATTGACAGCGCCTTCACCCAGTATGGTTATCATCGGTGGCGCTAGTAAAATGAGTTCAGAAAGCAAAGCTCGAGTGTCTGAACTATTTACCAAGGTATTAGCTCCCATAGCTGAAACCTATGGCGTAACAGTTTTTGACGGTGGAACAGAGGCTGGCGTCATTCAAATGATGGGTGAAGCCCGTAAGCATATTGATGGTACATTTCCTCTAGTTGGTGTTGCTCCAAAAGTAAAAGTTCGCTTACCTGGATATGTCTTCAGCTCAAGTACCAGTATTGAACCTAATAACTTAACTAATCTAGAAAGGCATCATACGCACTTTGCCTTAATTCCAGGCGTTACCTGGGGTAGCGAATCACCTTGGTTAGCCCATTGTGCTTCTATATTAGCTAGCCACTGTCCTTCAATAACTATATTAATTAACGGTGGAAAAATTTCGTTAAGCGATTTAATACTTAATTTATCAGTTGGCAGACAAACTATTATTATTGCGGGCAGTGGCCGATTAGCAGATGAGATTGCGAACACCATAAACGGTACAAAATCCTCTGACAAACCCATGATTCAAGAGCTAGCCAAGTCTTATTATCCAGAGCAATTATCAAGCTTTGAATTATGTAATTCGCTCGATATCCTGACTAAGACACTTAAATCACATTTCAATTCATCAGCTGCAACCTGATAGCCAATTAACCCCTAACGTTGGTGGTGTAGGATTCAGAGATAGGATGACAGATACCGTATCAGGTACAACGTGAAAAGAGCGCACTTCCGAACTTGGAAGTGCGCTCTTTTGATGAATAGGACCCTGGCACCGAGCTATTTTCACAAGGGGCAACCCCCTCACTATCTTCACCGCAGATGCGTTTCACAACCGAGTTCGGGATGGGTCGGAGTGGGACCACACCGCCATAGGCACCAGGAAAACTGTAGTTTGGTATTCTCACCTATGCCACACCTATGTACTGGTTTGGCATGATTTTGCA
>JBCAWO010000035.1:0-55784 GCA_038534515.1 Cyanobacteria bacterium J06554_1 | reverse complement strand
CTTTACAGCACGGTGGACAGCCCTATCAACAGGCATCGGAACCACAGCAATGGCAACTCGCTCGGGTGGATGCGCTGTTGGCTCAAGGGGTCTGGGTCCGTCATACCGATAGCGATGGGAAAATTTCAATCTATGGGCGTAACTACAGTGTGGGTCGTCGCTATTCTCGTCAAGCCGTGCTCCTACGCTTTGACCCAGAAACGCGACACTGGCAGGCCGATGACACGCAAGGACACTGTCTGAGATCGATGGCTAACCGTGAATTGTCATCGGACTCGATTGTGGCTCTCCAGGTGACTCGACACAAACCGAGAAAACCTTCCAAGACTACAGGCAAAACTTAGTGGCGCATCGACAGGGCTAACTCCCTGGCGGGTGACAGAGTTCCCCAAACCCCCGGGTTAGGGCCGGGACGCCGCCCTAACACCCACCGTACTCAGTTTTCCCTAATGGCACTAAGTTTGGGGTTACGGTGGGGTCGATTATAAATGTTCTGGATCGGTTTTTGCAGAAGATTTGGAGGGTAACGCTCAAATCATGAGATTATTGCTTAACGATTCCTTATGGAACATCTAACCGAGCGATTGATCTTCTAAGTCAGCAACAGCAAAACGTTTAGCCTGAGCTATGCGGGCCCGCGATGATAGTTTGCTAAAACATCCGGTGCTTTCTCCTGACAGAGACGAAGAAAATCATAGTCGTCGGCGTACCAGGTCTTCAAATTCTCTTTTGCTGTCTGGGTTAGCTCAGTACTCAACTCATCCGAATTTTTATTGGCTTCGAGACTGTCACGAGCAGGTAGACTCGTAACGTTAGGCAGCTTTAGAATTTGCATTAGCGCCAGAAAGTCTTGGTCTAAGCTTTCTTGGAAGCCAATATATAGAGCATCCGGCAGTCGGCTCAAAAAATACTCTTGGGAATGAAACCAATCCAGGTAAAACGTATTGACATGCTCAATGCAGTTCATGGCAGCTACGGCAGCCTGTTTGGTCTCTTCACAGTCAGATGAGAGAGACTCTGCCAAATGATTTGCTGTCTGAAATCGTGCTAAGGCGGCTGTTTCTTCAGCAAACTTCTTGTGTTTCCACCGCTTCTTACCAGATTTCTTATGGTTAAAGGCACTGACAAAGCGTTGGGCAGGATCTCGCAGAAAAAAGAAGAATTTATCTCCTTTAGGAATCTCCTTTAAATGACAGCTGTGACCCCGAAGATGAACCTTATATTGTTTAGTAGAAAGATTGTTGCCAATGGCATTTTTGACAGCACTACCGCCAGTTTTGGGGATATGTAAAAAATTGACAATCTGACCGCCCCGCAGGCGAAACCATCTCAGCTTTATTTTTCTGGTGGTGGTTTGTACAAACTTATTAAACCGCTGCCGAAGTGAACGCTTAGGCTTTCGCATCACCGTTAATTTTCTATCAGCAAGCTTCATAAGCGTAATTTTCCTATGACCCGTTGGCAATCAAATACCGGCAGCACATGTTCTGAACCAAATGCTGTGCTGTGTCTAATTGTAGCAATGCTCTGCCTTAATCTAAGCCGCCAGCAGCTCCTGGTAAAACGCTAACAGCTCAGTTGCCAGTGCCTTATTGGTGTAGTGCTTCATGGCCCGCTCGTATCCTTTTTTAGCCAGGGCCTGCTGCTGCTCTGGCTGTTGAATCAGCTGGGTGAGCCGATCGGCTAGGGCGCTGTGGTCGCCCTCTGGAAACACTAAGCCACTGTCAGCAATCACATAGGGAATCTCACCGGAATCTGAGCCAATTACGGGCACCTGACAGGCCATGGCTTCAATTAATACATGGCCAAATTGTTCTTTCCAGCCTACGGAGGTCAAGGTTTTAAATTCGTAGGTTGTTTCAGATGGCAGGACCAACGTATCCATCAAATTAATGTAGTCGGGTACCGCATCATGGGGAACGCTCTCAATCCAACGGATGCGCTCGGCTATACCCAGCGTGTGGGCCTGGGTCTGTAGCTCGTCTTTTAGGGGGCCACGTCCGAGTAGCACCAATGTCCAGGGCAGGGTTTTCAGTGTCCCTAGGGCCTTAAATAGGGTAAGCAGCCCTTTTTCGGGGACAAAGCGACCGACAAACCCGATGACAAAGGCATCGGCAGCAATTGATAGCTGTTGACGCAGCTGCGGTTGCTTTTGAGGACGAAACAGTGTTTCATCAACGCCAAGCTGGGGCATGACCCGCACTGGCCCCTGGTACCCGCGTTTTTTTAGAATGTCGGCTCCGTCCTGGTTGCCCACCACCAGACCATCGGTGTGGCGCAGGTTATAGCTTTCTAGCACAGAAAGGGGAAAGGTTAGCTCATAGGGTAAATTCCACCAGGTAAAAAAGAGATTTTTGGCGTTGCCCCCCAGCAGCCGATTGAGGGTGATCAGCTCTGCATAGCCCAGGGATTTGGAACCTTGCTCCACCTGAATAATGTCGGGTTTAAATGTCTTAAGCAGATTGACAATTCCCCAACCAAAGCTGAGCAATCCCTGGTTGTTTTGGCTGAGATTAGCAATGGGCACCACCCGAAAGGAGCCATCTTGGCGTGGTTCCGGTTCCACAATCCGGTTTTGTACCCCACCTGGATTCCACCGTTTGGGCACTACTACCACCACGTCGTGCCCCATGTGGGCCAACGTCCGCAGTTTTTCACAGTTCAGTTCCACAATATAGCTGTGGCTGGCAACTAAAACTTTCATGGGTTGGTGACGGCCTCTGGACGAGAATCGGACTGGGGTGAGGCTGTTGTAGGCATGGGGTAAGCTGGTACGCTGTAAACCCGGTCGCTAAAGGTTGTTATCAATGTCCAACAGGCTTGTAAAAGGCCCAGGGTATAGAAACCAAACCGGCTGGCAATTTTGATGGGGGAACCGCTTTTATTGCAGGGGGGGTTGCCTAGAACATGGCAGTCAAACAGACGCCCCGAGAGTCTGAGCAGCTGCCAGGGCGTCAGGTTTTTTAACGCCATCAGAAAATGGTTGTGATAAAACGTCAGCTGATATTTAAGGGAGCGGGTACTGATGTCGTGGCAGCCGCCGGTTTCTTCGCCAAGGTGGATGAGGTTAGCGGCTGGGTCGTACCAAATTTTTAGCTCAGTGCGGCGAAAGCGCAGACAAAAATCTGACTCTTCTCGCACCGCACTGCCCTGAAAGCGTTCGTCAAACCGCAGACCGTGGGTGGCAAACACATCCCGCCGAAACGACATGTTACACCCTCGGGCTGTGAGTACTTCCTGGGGTTTAACGGTGTGGACCAAATCGATGTGATACCAGGCAATACCGGGATCCATGGCCTCGGGCGGCAGGGTTTCAATGCGCTTGGCTGAGTTTGACTCAGCCAGCTTCATCCGGTCAAAGACGCGTCCGGCTACAGCCCCAATGTCAGGTCGGGTTTGATAGCTGTGGGCATGGGCGGCTAAAAAGCCCTGGGGAAGTTCGACATCATCATCTAAAAACAGAATAATATCGCCATGGGAGCGCTCGACGGCATAGTTGCGGGCGGCGGGTAGGCTGGCCCAGTCAACGGTATAGAGGGCTACTTTGGGGTCTGATTTTAAACTGTTGAGAAACTCTGTTGTCGTGGGCTCATGCTCACGGGTCTGGTCGACAATAATGACTTCGAAAGCAGGATAGGTTTGGGTTAAAACATTTTTAATGGTGCTGCAGAGAACGGCTTCTCGCCCATAGGTGGGGATAACAACTGAAATAAGAGGTGATATAGGAGGTTCTGGCACTATAGTCATAGGTCATGCGTTGTAAATTGAGGATGAGGCTGTGCCATCTCAAGCGAGCTGGGGTTCATCTGGAGGGGGCTGCTCAGATGATTTTTTGCGCGATCGCAACCGCCTGGACTTTTTCGGATTGGCCAGCTCTCGCTGTTGTTTATCCAGGGTAGGAATTTTCAAGGCAATCCCTGCCGCCAGCCAGTAATACACAGATACCGGGTCAACATCCAGCGGATAGTAGTAGGGAAAGTAGCTAATAAATAAGATAAACACCCACATGGAGGCCGCATATCCCCTCAGGTTTTTATCTTTGGTTTTTCGATAGGCCTTGAATGTGGCAATGGTGATCGCCGTATATAACACCATGACGGCAAATAACCCTAGAGGACCCAGCTCATAAAGGATTTTGGGATGATAGGTTTCGACCAAGCGGATTTTGCCAAAAATCCGGGCCCCATTGGTGGCTCGAGCCACCCCGTTTCCTAAAATGCCGTTCTGAGCGTCCCACACCTCCACAAACTGCTGTCTGACAAACTCATGGGGTGGGGACGCGTCCCATCTGGCCTGAAAACTATCCACCCGTTCCTGCAATAGCTCTGGGTTACGGACAGTGAGCCCCATTAGGATCAGCCCTAAAATAACCCCGATGGGTACAAATCGTTTCAGGTTGGTCACCTGACCGGTCATCACACTCAGCACCAGAACAATAATCGGCACCAAAAATAGAGCAATCCGCTGCCCAGACACCACCGCCATCACCACGACAGTAATCAGTGAAATGATGCCGATTAGCCGCCAAAAGGGAGAGCGGTCGTTAAAGGCGGTACCAAAGCTAAAAAAGGCGCTGGAAATCAAAAACCAGCCCCACTGCCAGGGGGCAACAAAGGTACCCGGTAGTCGAATCTGCCCCTGGGACGGACTGTACAGCAGCGCCCCGCCGACAAAACAGCGAGACTGAAGCGACGCCTTAAACAGGTCTACCCCCTGGGCACCGGTCCCCTCTGTACCCGCACAGACACCTGATCTGAGCATCAAATATTGCACAAACCCCAAAATACAGGCGGTAATTACCAGAACAGCCTGTATCCGCAGCAAAAAATAAAGGTCCTCTGAGGTGCGCATCAGGTAGTAGATACAGGTGATGATGGGCAGATATCCCAGCAGGACTTTAAGCCCTAAAATCCCCATCATCAGAGGACTTTCATCCCCGGCAGATTGAATCTGCTGGGGCAGGTTGATCAGCAGAATATTGAGTAAAACGATGGATATCACCAGCACCAGGGGGACTTTTACCGACTCTGGCAGTAAGATATCTAACCGCTTTTTGCGACACATCTGAATGACACCGATCAGGGCTGGGATATAAAAGGCGTCTTTTGCTAGCTGCAGTAACGAATTGCCCCCCAACATGTAGGTGACGGTGCCGGAAAAGGGAATATAGATGATAAACGCATAGAGCGCCTGGCGCTGGTACTTAAAAGACAGGCTAAGGCATAGCAAACCGGCGGTGGCAGCCACCCCCAGCGTAGGCTCTACCATTAGCCCTAGCAACAGTCCCACCAGTCCTGAGAATATGAATGCCAGTACCGTAAATTGGATTAGCTGAGCACGGGCCTTGTTGGCTTCCCGTTCCTTCGCCCGCTGCTCCTTACGGCTCAGGGGTTGTTCCGCGCTTTGCCCTGGCTGAGCAGAACGTTTTTTAGAATTCTTTCTGGGCTTTTTAGGCTTATTAGAGGCCATGGGCAAAAGGTAGGGGCTGCGTCCGGCTAGGGGGTGAGTGGGATGGCGGTGGAGTGCGCAATCACTAGTCTCAATTTACCCAAAACTAGTTTGATTTATAGAAAAAACAAATTGCGATCCGGCTAGCCTCACCAAAACTTTTTATATCTTTGGCTGATCTGTAGGGAAACTTAGCAACCATTTGGGAGCGGCTGCTAACGCCCCAGGCGATTGGGAATATCTCGACAGCCACCAGGAATGGTGGCGCGGGTTTTACTACCGCCCCAGGTACACAGGTAGCACCGCTGGCTTTCCGATAGGCGTTGAATATTAGATAGATCTATCCCTTCAACCACGGCTCCGGTAAACTCACCGGTCTCGTAGTCAGGTTTGTCGCTGCGGGTGCGGGGGGTGGCGACCTCGGGCGCGCCGTAAAAGAATCGGGCCCCCATCACATCGGCTCCGGACAGGTCGGCATCACACAGGACCGCCCGGGCAAAATCGGTGCGGACCAAATCACACTGGGATAGGTTGGCCCGGATCAAATTAATATCGCTCAGGTCTACCCAGCGCAGGTCACTACCCGAGAGGTTCCCCGCTGCTAGCATGACGCCAATGTCGATCACCCGGGTGCCATTGAGCCGGTCTTCGGCATAGCCACCGCTGCCGTCTAGAATGGGACGCCCCAATCGCTGGTCGCGGGCCAGGGGTGTGAGCAGCTTGGAGCGGGATAAAAACCGTAGAACCTTGGCTTTGCCCTCCCCGTCAATGCTGCCCAAGATAGCGGCGGTCCGTGCTTCAGCAATAATGCGCTCCTGGGGCCAGTCTTCTAGTAACCCTTCGTCATCCAGCACCAGTTCTGAAATACCTTGGAAATAGGCATCGATGGTTTGCTGCTGGGTGATCAGATTTTGCTGGGTGGTCAGATCGCGGGAAATAATAAATTGCCGCCAGGCCACGTATAGGGCCAAAATCGCAATAAAGATTTGTCCGAGGGCACCGAGAAAATCCCCCAGGGCACCAATGGCGTTCCAGTTTAAGGTGGCTCCCCAGGTCAGCAGACCGGCGTTGAGTCCGCTGACTTGCATCAAACCATAGACACCCAAAAGCAGCCCAGGAATGGCGATAATTAGCGATCGCTGCTCCGAGGATAGATCATTGACCACTGCCCGCAGGGTGGGCATGGCCAAACGAATGGAAATGGCCAGGGCAATTAAAGAGCCAAAGAAAATTAGCCAAAAGCTATCTAGCCCCAGACCGACCAGGGTGATCAGGGTAGCTGCGATCGCAATCAATAATGACACAGATACTTTCATCGGTGTCTGGACAGGCACCTTCGCCAACACGTCTGTATGGGAGTCGGGCAGCGGTGCAAAATCAGGATCTGGATTGTAATCAACGGTAAATCTTTCTGGCACCTCTGTTTTAGGAGGAATCAACGCGGCTGAAAGCTCCTCAGCATTACGATCAAACGGCTCTTGGGCGCTCATATTTAGACGGCATCAAGCTAAAAATCTAAGATCGGACAGCGTTCGCTAAAGTCTTTACGCAGTCGAGTTTAGCCCGAAAGGGACGTCTACCATTAAACTATCAGCAGAGTTTTAATGGTGTTCCCGGTCTTTCTGCACAATGGTGACGGTTCTAATTTTATTGGCTGCAGTTGGCATACTTGTTTGGGGATTTATCCGCGCTCGGCCCGATGGCAAGTTAGGGATATTTGCATGGCTCCAGTCGGTGGTCCTGGTGCTGCCCTGGCTGACATTTTTTGGGTTGTTTAGTATCGGTATCTATCTCAACCTGGCCTGGGTACTCATCCTGGTGCTGTTTTCAACCGGAGCCTACATCTATTTGGGACGTCAGCTCAGGGACTTAGCCGCAGCGGCCGCCCCTCAGAAAGAGACTGAGCCAGGGACCGAGCCGACCCAGGCCCCTAGGCCGAACGGTGCAGAGGTGTCGGCAGATCCGGCGCTATCGACGGCAGCCGCAGCCGATGATACGGCTGCAGAAAGTGCTGAGTCTAAGCCGGTGACTCCGCCCGCGATTCCAACGGACGACCTGGCTGAGATCGAAACCATTTTTAGCGTTGACACATTCTTTAGAACAGAAACCGTTCCCTATCAGGCGGGGGTTTTCTTTAAGGGCAATCTGCGGGGCGACCCCGAGGCCAGTCTAACGGCCCTGACGGCCCAGCTGGAAAATCGCTTTGACGATCGCTATCGCTTGTTTTTGATCAACGGCCCGGATGAAAAGCCGGCGGTTATTGTGCTGCCCAGCCAGACGGACCCGAAACCATCCGATCGGCGTCAGCAGATTTTTGCGGTGGCACTTGCGATCGCAACCTTTATCACCAGCCTAGAAACCGGTGCCCTACTCAGGGACTTTAACCTGTTCGACCAACCCAGTCGCTGGTTAGAAGCCCTTCCCACCGCCCTAGCTGTGCTCACCATTTTGGTAGTCCATGAATTGGGGCATCGCTGGCAGGCAAACCGCTACAACATCAAACTCAGCCCTCCCTTTGCCCTCCCCGCCTGGCAGATCGGAGCCTTTGGTTCCCTCACCCGGTTTGAATCCCTGCTGCCCAACCGCTCGGTTCTGTTTGACATTTCCTTTGCCGGACCTGCGGCCAGTGGGTTACTGTCCCTGGCCATGCTGTTGCTGGGGTTAGTGCTTTCTCACCCCGGCAGTCCCTACCAGCTCCCCGTAGAATTTTTCCGAGCGTCTGTCCTGGTGGGCACGTTGGCCCGCGCTGTTCTCGGCGATACTCTCCAAACCGTCGATCTGGTGGATATCAATCTGCTGGTGCTCATGGGCTGGCTGGGGTTAGTGATTACCGCTATTAACGTCATGCCCGCCGGACGCATTGACGGTGGTCGCATGGTTCAGGCCATCTACGGTCGTAAAATTGCTGGGCGAGCCACCGCCGTCACCCTGGTACTGTTGACCATCATTGCCCTGGCTAACCCCATTGCCCTCTATTGGGCCGCCCTGATTTTATTCCTACAGCGCGGTGAAGAGCGCCCCTGTCTCAATGACATTAGCGAACCCGACGATACCCGAGCGATACTGATCTTGGTGATACTGTTCCTCATGTTGACCATACTGTTGCCGCTGCCCCCCAATCTAGCCAGCCGTTTTGGCATCGGTTAGATAGGCCAAGCAGCAACACCGGAAAAATTAACAGGGGTCATAGTCCACCCTGACGTTAAACCAGTATCCAGGCGCAGGGTCAGCCGGATTGTAATAGCTGCTGTGGTTAGCTTCAGTAGCAATTTCCAATGCCTTTTTATCCAAAATCTCATAGCCAGAACTGTTTAAGAGTTCGGGTTGCCCAACTAAGCTGCCATCGGCCGCAGACACCTGAACAATAACGCTAACCCAGCTACTGGGAGGATTGCTCAAACAGGCCAGGGACTCTACAGGTGGCAGCTCAGCTTCAATGGTCTCTAGACGAGTTGTTTTATAAACATTGGGGTCTGAGACAATTTTTCTACCCATCCACTCAGATATGGCCCCATTAAAGTTATTGCCCCCTTCTCGGTAACTGTCCCCCGTTTTCTCCTGACTAAAATTGCCGTAATTTGTCCGTTCCTTTAGCTGTTTGTCCAGCTCGCTCTCCCCGGTGGTATCCTCAGCTCCGCCATCGCCCGATGGGGTAATCGGTTGCTCAGGCTCATTATCTTTTGACGGTATCTCCTCGGGGATGTCAGCCTGGCTTTCATCTAATAGTTCTGGGTCGGTAATGACGATTTCCTCAATCGGCGGTTCCGGCGGCGGTTCTGGCGGCGGCTCCTCTTGCGGCGGCAGTGGCGATTCGGGTGATTCGGCAGCCGTCGCCAGCTTGGGTAAGGTCACCACTTGAATCACATCAGGATCGTTCAATTCGGTTGGTTCTGGTGGTGGTTCAGCCAAATCTGGCATGGGTAGCGCCAGCACCAGCCCGTGCAGCCCAAGGGATGCTAAAACCAGCGTTGATAGCCAGTTATTTAGTTTTGGCCGATGAAACTTAGCCATGCTGCAACGATTGTCAAAAATTCTGGGCAGTTTTATCTACAGCCAAACCCGTAGTTTTTTTGGTGTGGGAGTAACATCCAAGGGCTCAACGGTAATCCTTCACTGTCCGCCATGTACATCATTCATTGCGAAGGTTAAAAGTAGATCCTGCTTTAGACAATTTTTGGATTGGTGCTGGGTAGATCAGCGCTACAACCGTACTGCAAACCATAAAGAGCTTTACCAGGGTAAGTTGGCATAAATTAACCACGGGCGTTGAACCCTAATTGGCTACTATCTAAACGTGAGTGGGACGTTTGCTCGCCCATCCTTAGCAGATGGTTTTGTAGATACTTTTACAGGCAGATTTATGGCTCGAGTCAAAACAGGAACCTTAGTAATCTTAGGCCTATTGTTTTGCCTGAGTGTAGTGCTATATGTGCAGCTAACCACCGCCCCCATAGCCCCCCTACAACCAACATCTATGCCTCCCAAAGTTTCCCTACTCACAGATCCATTTCTACAAGCGCCCACCGAGTCATCGGTTAAGGTCGTCTGGTTTACCGAATTTAAAGGCACGGATCATCGGGTAATTTATGGCCCTGCCCAGCAGACTGTTGCCGCCACCACAATTCAGCTTAGTCGGACCCGCGAAGATACCCAATCTAAAACGGCACAATCCTACGATCAGGTAACTAAACGCCCCATTTGGCGACATGAAGCTGAAATTAGCGGTCTGCGTCCTGGGTTACGGGTGCCCTATTTTGTTGTTAGCACTCCACCGACGGGCAACCCTATTCGCAGCGACCAATTTACCCTGGGTTCTACCCCACCGGCAGGTCAACCCCTCAAAATACTTCTCACCTCAGATCATCAGCTTATGCCGATGACCGCCGCTAATTTGCAAAAGGTACAAGAAACCATAGGTCAGGTGGACAGCGTTTTTCTCGCCGGGGACTTGGTCAATATCCCAGACCGAGCCTCAGAGTGGTTTGATGATACCCGTGGGGGGGCGTTTTTCCCCTGTTTGCAGGGGCGTGGTAGCTATACCTTAGAGAAAAACGGTACCCGCACCCGCTACAAAGGGGGACAGCTAATCCAGTCTG
Organism: Cyanobacteria bacterium J06554_1; assembly: GCA_038534515.1. Lineage (GTDB taxonomy): Bacteria > Cyanobacteriota > Cyanobacteriia > Phormidesmidales > Phormidesmidaceae > Leptothoe. The sequence continues at coordinate 45,240 of JBCAWO010000035.1, read as the reverse complement.
CCCCGCTCTTTCCCGCCGTGGGCAACCATGAGGTTATGGGACGCGACAGCACCACTGCCGGTTTGAACGATCAGTTTAATGATCCTGTCCCCTGGGCGGCGGCCAAAACCCTATATGACCAGTACAAAAACGTGTTTAACCCTACCAACGCCCCTGATGTAGAACAACGCTGGCTGAAGAATCACTCCTTTAATATCGATACCTACAACGAAATTTTCTCACTGCCCAAAGCTCCCCGTAATGATGGCGAAACCCAGCGCTACTATGCCACCACATTTGGTGATGTGCGACTGGTCTCGCTGTATGTGACCCAGATTTGGCGCATGTTCACAGTGGATGACGAAACGCGGGGGCGCTACCAGGAACGGGTTGCTGATCTGGATAACCCAAAAAACTGGGGTCACGGCAATCTCATTTTTGAAAGTATCGAACCCGGCAGCCCTCAGTATGAGTGGCTGAGTAACGAACTTGCCAGTGACGAATTTCAACAGGCTAAGTACAAAGTTGTTATGCTACACCATCCACCCCACACCCTCGGTGGTAATGTGGTGCCGGCCTTCACCAACCCTGTCCCCGTATACGATCACGATGATGACGGAAATCTCGTCGGTATTCGTTACGAGTATCCCAAAGAAGACGACCACATCATTAAATATTTGATGCCACTGTTAGAGAATGCGGGCACCCAGCTGGTGTTCTATGGCCATTCCCACATTTGGAATCGGTTCGAGAGCACCAGCGGCATGCAGTTTTTAGAGTCTTCTAACGTGGGCAATAGCTACGGTGCCCACACTGCCGACAACCCCAGACCCGTCCCCGCCGACAGGCGATATAAAGAAGTCTATGAGGCCATTGGTGACCCCAACGGTTTAACCCCCGTCATGCCCACTTTGGAGACCCTAAATGACGATGTCGGCAATCCGATCCCCTACATTGCCAGCAACGACATTACCGCCTTTAGCATTTTAGATACGGGGGCCGGTACGGTGAGCAGCTATTACTTTGATACCCGTCAGCCTGAGTCACAGGTGGTGAAATTTGATGAATTTACCCTAGGTCAGCCATGACATTACCGTTTGATAAAGACGCTACCCAGCAGCGGGTGGATAACTTTTGGAAACTCTCTGCTAGTTTTGGCATGGAGCGCAATGCTTACCATAACTATCTCAATGAGCTGGTGAGCGATCGCTATGCTCTGATCAAAGGTCTCCAGATTTTGCGGGACGAACTCCAGTTTGCAGCTGCTAGCCCGTCAGACATTAAGGCTTGCGGTGCAGACATGACCCTTCCCAGCGTGGTTACTACCCTGGCCTACACCAACTGTGGCGATCGCATCCACCAGGGTGAGGCGACTAAACGCTATCGCGATGTTGTTGCGTCGCGGTTTGCCACCCTCTCAGAAATTGGTGAACTCAAGCTGGAAGCGTTTTTCCCGGCGGGCGGGGGGACGGATAACGGAGCCACCCTGGCCCATGTGACCGTGGCCCATGAGCTGGATGAACAGCTCAAGCAGCGGGTCTATGCGGGCAACCCGAAGTCAATATCGCTGGTGGCCATTGATCTAAAAACCCATGTGGGCCGATTTCGCGACGGCGACAAACAGGTTTATGGTAAAACTCGTGAGTCTCCCTGGCGTGAACCTCGGGCGGCCTGTGGGGCGATTGTGGGGGCGCTTAACCACTACAACCCCCAGAACTTAATTCATCGGCGGATTAGGGATGACTTACGGGAGCGAAATTTTCAGTATCTGGCAAACAATCAAATTTTGACCGATGATGGGGTGGATATCACCATGGCGGTTGCCTCAGCGATTGTGGCGATTCGGGGTATTCGCAATACGGCCATGGCGTTGACCCAAGAGATGGATGAGCGGGGGGTGGCACATCTGACCGCGAGTACGACGGTCAACCGACCGTCTCGGGATGATTTGGTCATTTATCTAGCCCGGGCAACGGTGTTTAATGGAAAAGTACGGATTCAGGGATTGGGGCCTGAGGCGGAAAAATATGGCGGTCAGCTGGTGCAGTATGCAAAGGAGCGACGGTTACAGCTGCGGTATGGCGATTGGGATAGTGAGAATTTGCCAATTGAGGAGATTTCTTACAAGGTGAGGGACTCGGGATTATGAGGGTTTGGTTTTTTGGGGTTGCGATCGCAACCCCTCCCCTAATTCCCTATGGCATTTATACGGATAAAATCGCTCAGGCGCGGGTAGCAGACACAACATAAGTTTTCTCTAAAGAGAGTTCTATCCCTACAAATTAAAATATTAGACCTATTCATTTGACATATTCCGCCCATTTTAAAAGATTGGTCAGACCCCCAAGTTTACTGACTGTAGGTGTGTCATTTAGATCGCCATTAACACTCAGATTGTCAGGGTATAAAAAAAATCCAATTTAATCTGGTTTTTGTCAAAAAAGGTCTGTAAGTGGCGTTACAAGCACTTCTTTATCAAATACTCACACTCTTTTCATTATAGGTAGCTGCCATATAGCCCACATCCGAGATAACTTGTTTGAAGTGTGTTCTAACAATCATCTAGCAAAGCATAAACATAGCTTTGCGCACTTTGCATATAAGGTCTATTTTTTGGCAACATATCGACCCTTGTCACCGCATTAATTTGTTACCTATCTATATATAAGAGAAGCTTTGCGGCGTAGTTTTATTGCTTCGCCTCGGTTTGGAGTGCAGAGTGCCTCTTAATACTTTTCTGTTGCAGAGTATATTTCTGTTATAGGTAACAGTTTTAACGAAAGACTGTTTGTTGTCGTGGTACCCCCACGATGAAATCTTGTGGTGAGGTCGTATCTATCGCTTGGCTAACAGAATCAATTATCTGAGACATTAAATTACTTCAGTCATGAACAATAACGATCTCACATTACGCTCCGTAGCCGATAAGAAAAACATGACAATTGGGGCAGCGGTAAAGATCAATCGTATCAGGGATGATAAGCAATACCGCGAGACTGTCGCCAGGGAATTTAACAGCATCACCGCTGAATACGAAATGAAGTTCAAGTTCATGCAGCCTCAACAGGGCAAGTTTAACTTTCGTGATTCCGATGACTTGATGAACTTTGCCAAACAAAACGATATGGATCTGAGGGGACATGCCCTCGTTTGGCACATTGATAATCCAGAATGGCTTGAGAAGGGAAACTTCAGTCGTCAGCAGCTACTCAACATTCTAGAAACCCATATCAAGACCGTCGTTGGCCGCTACAAGGGACAAATTAAAGTATGGGATGTTGTGAATGAAGTCGTTGATGATAACGGCAAGCTGCGTAATTCATTTTGGCTACAAAAGATTGGCCCAGAATATATAGAACTTGCCTTTAAGTGGGCCCACGAAGCCGACCCCGACGCTAAATTACTGTACAACGATTACAGAATAGAAGAAGTCAACCAAAAATCTAACCGGGCTTTTCAGTTAGTGTCTGACTTGAAAGCAAAAGGAGTCCCCATTGATGGGGTGGGCTTCCAGATGCATATGTCAGAGGACGACCCTCGTAACTTCACAAGCGTTGCAGAAAATATGAAACGCCTTGGGAATTTGGGATTGGAAGTCCAATTTACAGAGGCTGACGTTCGCGTTAAACAGCCCTTAACAGCCGCAAGACAGGCCAACCAGGCAAAAATTTACCAGACAATTGTAGAAACCTGTGCAGAAGCAGGCAACTGCGATTCAGTCACAATCTGGGGCGTTACCGACCGCTACTCCTGGATACCTGGATTCTTTCAGGGATATGACGACGCCCTCCCCTTTGATGAAAACTATCGCCCCAAACAAGCGTTTAATGGTCTCTTATCAGGGTTCCAGAACGCATCCGTTCAGACACTATCCGACAATACTCCGCCTGAATCTGAAGGTGATATTATTGACACCCCTGACGTTCCTCCGGTAGACGACACCCCTGAGACTCCTGAAGCTCCTGAGACTCCTGAGACTCCTGAAACACCGAAGGACAGTGGAGACATGGGGAACGACAAGGACGTTGTCGATGAGGACAAGAATGGTAACTCGGGTGACGGCAATGACCCTGGCGAGGGTAAAACCGATGACTATGCCATCACCGCTGGCGATGGTAATGACTTTATTCAATTGGGCAAAGGGCAAGACAGCGTCAATGCCGGTAATGGGAACAACAAAATCTATGTTCGTTCCGCCAATGGTATGGTAGATAGCTCTAAAAATATCCTGACCGGAACCGGTAATGACAAGGTGCATGCAGGCTCTGGCGACGACCGACTTGATCTGGGCACGGCAACAAACTATGACGTAGCCTTTGGTCGAGGCGGCAGTGATACCTTTGTCGTGAACCAGGGCAAGGGTTTTTTAAGCATCAGAGACTTTGAACAGGGCATCGATAAGCTAGAGCTGAATGGCCCTAGCATTGAATCCATAGAACAGTTAACCAGAAATGGTAAAACTTGGCTTTCGGCCGGTGATGATGTCTTAGTCGAAATGACCAACTTTACAGGAACGTTGACGGCAGAGGACTTTGTTACTGCAGGAAATAAGGCCCCTGATGCCGGTGGAGACATGGGTGAGGGCAAGGATGTTGTTGATAACCCCAAGAATGACGGTGGCAATAACGGTGACACCAACGGTCCTGCCCCAGAGACTGGTGAGAATAATGACAATGACGGTCCTGACCTGGGCGATGGCAATGACTCTAGCGGTGGCAATGACCCTGGTGAAGTTAAAACCGATGACTATGCCATCACCGCTGGAGATGGCAATGACTTTATTCAATTGGGCAAAGGGCAAGACAGCGTCAATGCCGGCAATGGGAACAACAAAATCTACGTTCGTTCTGCCAATGGCATGGTGAATAGCTCTAAGGATATTCTCACTGGCAATGGCAATGACAAGGTGCATGCAGGCTCTGGCGACGACCGACTCGATCTGGGCACGGCAACAAACTATGACGTGGCCTTTGGTCGAGGCGGCAGTGACACCTTTGTTGTGAACCAGGGCAGTGGCTTTTTAAGCATTAGAGACTTTGAACAGGGTACCGATAAACTAGAGCTGGACAACGGTCTTAGTCTTGGTTCCTTGGACCAGTCCAGCAGAAATGGTAAAACTTGGCTTTCGGCCGGTGATGATGTCTTAGTTGAAATGACCAACTTTACAGGAACGTTGACGGCAGAGGACTTTGTTGCCGCAGGGTAATGGCTCACGGTTGTGATTTCGCTTAATCATGACTAATTAAGGAAGCTACCTGGTCAGACACCACCTGCTTTGCAGGTGGTGTCTGACTTTTAGATATTAATGATTACACCTGTCAGTTAGTTAGGACAACGGATATCCCTGCGCGCCTTCAGATACAAAGCTAACCTGACATTTGCTTGTTCTATTCCTAGGACATTTAAACCCCTATGGGAGCCGCTCCCATGGGGGCAAGCTAGTTTATGGGAATAGATCTTCCACGGATTAATGTGTTTACGGTGCATATTTAGCCAATGCATAACCCATGCAAAAACCTATGTATGTCGTCATCTTGTTAAAAAAAGTTCACAAAAACAGCTAACTATAGTCATCTGACTGATATTTTTAGCCACTTGGCTGATTTTTTTCTACAGAGTTGCTTAAATAGAAGCCTAAGCAACTCTGTAAGCTTATGGGGAAGAAAATTGAAGTATAGCTGTACCAAATTAGCTTTCGGCTTTAAGCAGTTGTTAGGGATTTTAGCTTTTATGTATGACTAATTTCGATGGCTAAAATTCTATTAGTAGACAACGATAGAGCCAGTCGTCAGATCCTCGAACATGCCTTCATGCTGTATGAGCATGAGGTGGTCTCGACCAAGCAAGGGGATGAAGGTTTGACCCTGGCCATCACCGAGTCTCCTGATGTCATAGTCATGGATATAGACGCGCTGGGTCTCAATGGCTGGCAGGCGATCAAAATCCTTAAAGAATCCAGTGCCACCTGGCTCATTCCAGTCATTGCCATGGCTGCTCCGACCGTAACGGGGCAGATGCTGCTCCAGTCTGGGTTTGATACCTACGAACGCAAGCCTGTCTCGGCCAGATTTGTCTTGAAAAAAATAGACGTCTTGTTGGATAAAGTCTCGTCAACCCAAACAGGTACGGAGCGAGCATTAGCCACTCCGTCCGCTATGGGTAGACAAGTGGCCGATTGCCAGGTCAGTCACACCACAGTGGTCTATGTGGATGATAACCCTGCCGACAGTCAGGCTATGGCTGAGATTGTGCAAGGTGCTGGTTATGGCTATGCCAATATTTCTGACTCTATGCAAGTTTTACCCCAGCTGATGGACTATAGCCCTAAGCTGATCTTTCTGGAGTTAGTTCTCCCCGTTGCCAATGGCTATGAGCTGTGTGCCCAAATTCGACGCATTTCCACTTTCAAAACTACGCCGATCATTATTGTTACAAACAACGATCGTATTGCCGATCGGCTGCGCGCCAAAATGGTTGGTGCGTCGGGGTTTGTGAGTAAACCCATCAGGGCACAGCCCATCTTAAAAGTACTGATCAAATATTTGTCTCCGTTTAGCACAGTATGACTGTTGTAGCGTTGGTCACATGGGTTAAGAGGGTGCTTAGAAAGCGTTAAGTGATAACGCTAAGCGCCAATATCCAAATGCATCAGGACGTTTGCTGTACTTGGGACGCCATGACAAACGTCATAGTTAGGGATGACCTTTCGCTATGGAGCCCCATGGGGCTTATGGCTAGAGTACAGACATGTTTTCTCAGCCGTTGCTGAGTTAGGGGATGCACCAATTGGTGAGAAATGCCATGCGTCGATATCTTGCAGATCACGTCATCCCGAAAGTCAGCAGCGCCTTTTCTTAAAAATGATGCTCAGGCAAGTTAGAACGGCCCAACTCACGGTGCTAGGAATAATCATCGGCCTAGCATGGCACCCCAACGCCATTGGCCAAGAGACTGCTTCGATGCTTCAGCCGTTAGCCGAACAGAATCCACAGGATATATCTATGATTGCGATAATGCCAACGCTGACTAGTCAGGTCGCACCTGCCACCTCCATTGCCGATAAGCTCGCTGAGCTCGACGCCTACCTCAATGCCTATGATGAAACCGGTCGTCTCTCCGGCAATGTAATCATCACCCAGGGTAGCGAGCCAGCATTCATCCGTAGCTATGGCCTGGCCAACCGGGAACATGGTGTTGCCAATGCTCCAGTAACCAAATTTCGCATCGGCTCCATTACGAAGCAGTTTACCGCCGTCGCGATTCTACAGCTTCAAGAACAGGGCCTAGTGGATGTGCAGGCACCCATTTCCACATATTTGCCCGACTACCCAAACGGCGATCGCATTACGCTCCACCATCTGTTGACCCACACCTCAGGTATTCCCGAATATCTGAGCGGTGAGAATTTTCCTGACATTGCAGAATGGATACGGCTGCCCTCTACCCTGGACCAGCTAGTCGGGCGCTTTCAAGATTTGCCACTAGAATTTACCCCAGGAGAAACCTTTAAATACAGCAATTCTGGCTATGTCCTGCTGACTCACATTTTAGAAGTTGTCTCAGGACAGCCCTATGCCGACTATGTGCAGACCAATATATTTTCTCCCCTGGCGATGAACAATACGGGGTATGAGATTCCTAACGCTGTAATTTCTAACTTGGCCCAGGGTTATATCTTTATTGGACCCGATCTCTACTTGCAAACTGAACCCATTGACATGAGCCTGCCCCAGGGAGCCGGTGGTCTCTACTCCACCCTAGAAGACTTAGCTATCTGGAACCAATGGCTTTATGGCACGGCTGCGGCACAGTCTATCCTGAGTGAAGACTCCATCACACTGCTCACCACTCCAGCAACCCCAATGGATACCCCGGCGGATCTCCCGGACGCCTTCTATAGCTATGGTTTGGTCAATGATTCTTACCTGGGGCGACAGCGGATCCACCATAATGGTGGCATTAATGGCTTTTTGTCTAGCCTCATCTACTACCCTGAAGAAGACCTGACCATTGCTGTCCTCTTAAATCTGGATAATCAATCACCGGCCCCCATCACCGATGGACTGGCGGCTATTCTTTTTGATCAGCCCTATACAATACCCCGGGCTCCTGAGGTGGTGGATATCGACCCAGCTCTCTACGAAAAGTATGTTGGTCTTTATCAGCTATTGCCAGAACTGCAGGTAAACCTCTGGATTGAAGACAATCAGCTGGTGGGTCAGGCCACCGGACAGGATGCATTTGTGCTTTATCCCAGCTCAGAAACCGAGTTTTTTGCCAAGATTGTGGATATCACTGTGGAATTTTCCCTCGGGGAGGATGGCACCGTTGAGGGGTTTACCCTGACCCAACTTGGTCAGGATCTATTTGCGCCCAAACTAGATTGATAGCTTTCTAATATTTATTGAACTGATCGTTGAGCTACCTTTAATAGTTTGTTTCATAGCCACTTGACATTTCAACTTGAATTGAAATAATTGTCATAGTACCCCGAGAGGTCACCGAGCTATGGCAAGGATTGCAATTAACGGTTTTGGTAGAATCGGGCGACTTGTTCTGCGGGCGGCTTGGCCGCATCTGAACATTACTCACATCAATGAAATTGCCGGTGGAGCCACGGCGGCGGCCCACCTACTTAAGTTTGACTCTGTCCATGGTCGTTGGGGTCCAGAGGTTGAAGCCGTCGGTGACGATCGTATTCTGATTGATGGCAAACCCGTTAGCGTTAGCGCCCACGCCACCCCGGGCCAAGTCCCCTGGGATGAGCTAGGGGTGGACATGGTGCTTGAGTGCTCAGGTCAGTTTCGTACACCTGAGCTGTTGGCTCCTTATTTTAAGCGTGGTGTTCAAAAGGTGATTGTTGCGGCCCCGGTCAAACAGGGGGCACTAAATGTCGTCTATGGCATTAACGATCACCTCTACAACCCGGCCGAACACCACCTGCTGACGGCGGCGTCTTGTACCACCAACTGCCTTGCCCCGGTGGTTAAAGTCATTCAGGAAGGGTTGGGGATTGAGCACGGGGTGATCACAACCATCCACGACCAAACGAATACTCAAACCATTGTTGATAAACCCCACAAGGATCTGCGACGGGCTCGGGCCACTGGGCTATCGCTGATTCCTACCACCACCGGGTCAGCGACGGCCATCACCATGATTTACCCTGAGCTAACGGGCAAGCTCAACGGACTTGCGGTGCGGGTGCCGCTATTAAATGCATCGCTCACCGACTGTGTATTTGAGGTGGCTCGACCCACCACCGTAGAAGACGTTAATCAATTGTTTAAGACCGCCGCTGACGGTGAGCTGGCAGGGATTCTGGGCTATGAGGAACGGCCCCTGGTGTCGGTTGACTATAAGGACGATCCTCGGTCGTCGGTTATTGATGCCCTGTCCACCATGGTGGTGGATGGCACCCAGGTAAAGGTATTGGCCTGGTATGACAACGAATGGGGATATTCCTGTCGCATGGCGGAACTGGCTCGGAAGGTGGCTGGCTATTTGCAATAGGTATCAAATTTAAAGTTTCGCTCACGCAGAATTTTGACACGCTCACATCAGGAGGCTTTCTATGACTGGCGACTATACTCAGGCTCCACCCCAGGCGGGGGGCGAACTCAATATATTTGAGCGCTATCTTACCCTGTGGGTGGCGGTTTGCATTGTGGCTGGAATTCTGTTGGGACGCATGTTCCCAGCTGTTGCAGAAACCCTGGATGCCATGAGCGTTTATCAGGTGTCGGTCCCCATTGCGATCTGTCTTTTCTTTATGATGTATCCCATCATGGTGAAAATTGACTTTTCCCAGGCTAAACGGGCGGCTAGAACACCAAAGCCGGTGATTTTGACCCTGGTTGTCAACTGGCTGGTTAAGCCATTTACCATGGTGGTTCTAGCTCAGTTCTTTTTAGGGTGGCTATTTCAGCCGCTGATTACCGGTACGGAGCTCATTCGTGGCAGTGAGGTAACTCTGGCAAATTCCTACATTGCTGGGGCAATTTTATTGGGGATTGCCCCCTGTACTGCCATGGTGCTGATGTGGGGCTATTTGTCTTACAGCAACCAGGGACACACCTTGGTGATGGTGGCGGTGAATTCGTTAGCCATGCTGTTTCTGTATGCACCGTTGGGGGGCTGGTTGCTCTCTGCCAATGATTTGGTTGTTCCTTGGGAAACCATCGTGCTCTCGGTGCTGATCTATGTGGGGCTGCCGCTGTTGGCTGGGGCTGTTTCCCGCAGCTGGATTTTGAGAACTAAGGGCAAAGCCTGGTTTGAGGGGGTGTTTTTAAAGTATTTGGGACCGGTGGCAATTATTGCCATGTTGATTACTCTGGTGCTGCTGTTTGCTTTTAAGGGTGAGCTGATTGTTCGTAATCCGCTGCATATTTTATTGATTGCGGTGCCGTTGTTTTTGCAGACGAATTTTATCTTTTTGATTACCTATGTGGTAGCCCAAAAGATGGGCATGGTTTATGAAGATGCGGCACCGGCGGCGTTGATTGGGGCGAGTAATCATTTTGAGGTTGCGATCGCAACCTCAGTCATGCTCTTTGGCCTCAACTCCGGTGCTGCCCTTGCCACCGTTGTCGGTGTGCTGATTGAAGTACCGGTTATGCTAATGCTAGTGGCCATCTGCAAACGCACCGCGTTTTGGTTCTCCCGCGAACCGCAGAAAGCTACCCTTCCCGACCCCCGCTGTATTCGTCCCCTGTCATAGCCGCCCCTTATCACAACATCTATCAACCATGTCAGAACCGCCGCTGATCAGCCCTTGGTGGGTCGTGCCTGACCGGCTGGCCGGGCTACGCAAACCCACTGAACCAGAGCTAGCTATCCTACCAAAGGAGCATGGCATCCACGCCCTTGTCTCGTTACTCAGCGACAGCTCTAACTTAGACCTGTACCAAGCAAACGCCATTCCCCACATTTGGGTCCCTATCCAAGGCGGTACCGCTCCCAGCCTGGACCAGCTCACCCAAATTAAAACCTTTGTAGACAGCCAAAACGCCCTGGGCCAGGGTGTTGCCATTCACTGCTCCAGCGGGCGGCGACGCACCGGTACGGTCCTAGCGGCGTTGTTGATCCAGCAAGGAGACAGTTACTCTAAAGCGCTCAATACTGTTTTGAGGGCCAATCCAGCGGTTGAGCTCAGGGACCCACAGCTCAAATTTCTACAAACCCTGTCCAATAGCTCGGCCGAGGCGGGGACATCAGGTTAAACACAAGAGTCTCGCCCTAAGCATTATTTAAAGCCAGCTCAACCAGGTCCGGCACCTGTTGAATCTGTTGCTCATTCACCATTAAATTGGTTACGGCCCTAATGGTATTTGGCCCCACAGGCAGCACATATACGCCCTTGAGCTTCAGCCGTTCCGCCAGTACCTGAGCTGGCAACACCCTGGTTTGAAACAAAACAATGTTTGTTTCTACTGTTTTAGGATCAATCTCAATACCTGCTACGGACTGCAGCCCCTGGGCCAGGGTTTGGGCATTAAAGTGATCTTCTTTTAGATGGGCTCGGTGGTGCTTGAGACCATAAATAGCACCCGCTGCCATCATGCCCGCCTGGCGCATGCCACCACCCAGCATTTTGCGGAATCGCCGAGCCCGTTCGATAAATGCCTTAGATCCGGCCAGGGCAGACCCCACCGGTGCCCCCAGCCCCTTCGAAAAACAAACGCTGACCGAGTCAAACGGTTCCACATAGTCCACCTCAGAAATATTCTGGGCAATGCAGGCATTCCAAAGCCGAGCCCCGTCGAGGTGAAGCTTTAGATTGTGCTGCTGACAAACCTTAGAAATAGCCCTGATTTCTGAGAGCGGATAGATTCTGCCACCGCCGCGGTTATGGGTATTTTCCAGGCAAACCAGTTTAGTTCTGGGAAAGTGAACATCAGCCGGGCGTAGCACCTGCTCCAGGTCCCTGGCGGTAAAAACACCGCGCTCCCCTTTGACCAGACGACACATCACCCCCGACAGGGCCGCCGGGCCGCCCCCTTCGTAGTAGTAAATATGGGCCTGGGATTCCAAAATGACTTCGTCACCGGGTTCGGTGTGGGTACGCAGCGCAATCTGGTTAGTCATGGTGCCAGAGGGCATAAACACCGCCGCTTCTTTGCCCAACAAACCGGCCACATACCGTTCTAGCTGGTTTACGGTGGGGTCATCCCCCAGCACATCGTCCCCCACTTCAGCGGTGGCAATGGCGTCCCTCATGCCCTGGGTTGGCTGCGTAATTGTATCGCTTCTTAGATCGATGGGCATTGGTTTAATCGTATAGACCGTCTACAACCGGCAGGCCTCGTCTGGCTGGCAGCGCTGGTTGCGTTGGGCAATAACGGTGGCCAGATCTGGTCGACCGGTCAGCTTTAAGCGCCAGTCAGCCCAGATATCGTATAGTTTGTCGACCATAGGGCCAAGCACGGGCCACTGGGTGGGGGCATACATCCAGCCGATACCCAGTACGCCATAGACCCGGCGAAACACCTCAACATTTTGCACTACAGTGCCATCGGGTAGGACTGCATGGATGCGGGCCATGGCTGTTTCAAAGGAAACATTACCATTTGCCGCCGGGTCGTAATTGTCAGCAGCAATGTCTGTAAACGCTACTAGACCACGACCACCGTCTTTCTTTTGTAAAAAGTTGACCTCACGCAGACACAGGGGACAGTCACCGTCGTAGAGCAGATTAATTTTCCAGTCGGTCATGAATGTGAGGAGATCATTACTATTTCCTTACCGTATTTTAAGGCGTATTTTTAATTTTTGCTGGCAGTGTTCACAGGGTCTCCTGACTCAGCTTTGGCCGTTGCTTATTTGGAAGATAAACCGATCGGTTGCTACGTCGCAACATCTTTTAGCTGAAAATCATCCCGAGGATCAGCAACGCTCAACTTTGGGGGTGGGCTGACCGTGCTACTGGTGCTTAAGAGATGTTCATTAATTGTCCGTAGCAGATGGTTACGGTTGAAAGGTTTGTGGATACAGGCGTTGCAACCCACAGCAAAAATCTCTTCTAGCTGCTCGTTAAACGTACTGGCCGTCAGAGCGATGATGGGCAGGTGAGGATCATGCTGCTTGATGTAGGCGGTGGCGTCATAGCCATTCATGACCGGCATTTGAATATCCATCAGGATCAGCGACGGTCGGGACAGTCGCCATTGCTCAATTGCCTGCTCACCGTTTTCAGCTTCACAAATTTCAAACCCAGCATTCCCCAAAATATTTCTGAGTAGCAAGCGATTGGTAGGGGCGTCCTCAACAACTAGAATCTCGTAGCGCTGCTTGGGTAGAACAGGATTTTTTGCCTCACCCGACACGGGCACATTGAGCTGAGGAGATGTTTCGATTGTTTTCAGGGGTGTTTTTAGGGGTGTTGTTATAGGCGTTGTTATGGGGAGCTGAATGTAAAAGGTAGTGCCCTGGTTAAGCTGGCTGTGGCATCGGATGCTGCCCCCCATCAGCTTAATTAGCCCCTGACAAATGGCCAACCCCAGCCCCACCCCCTGCTCGCTGGCATCGTGAACGGTAGATAGGGTATATGACTGATAAAACGGATTGAAGATTCTTCGTTGTTCGGCGGGGCTGATGCCAGAGCCTGTATCCGAGATTTCTAGCCCTAGCTGCACTGTATCGTTGTGGGAAATAGCATAGGCTTTTAACACCACCTGCCCTACCTGGGTGTACTTGATTGCATTGTCCAGCATATTGAGGACAATCTGACGCAGTTTGCTGGCATCAATATAGGCATAGTGGGGAATCGGGTGAACGCTCGGGGCTAGATCGCTACTGGTGCCACTACAGTCCACCTGGAGTTCTAGTCCCTGGTCCTTGGCCTTTAGTTGCAACATGCAGCCGATTTGGTGCAGCAGCGTTTTAATATCTACGGTGCTGGGTTGCAAACTCGTATGGCCATTCTCTAGCTTGGTCAGCTCCAAAATATTATTGATCAAGTCCAGCAGGTGAGAGCCACTGGCGTCAATAATGTCCAGGGCATGGCTGTGGTCCGATGACAGACTGGAATCTTCAGACATCAGCTGGGTAAAGCCTAAAATGGCGTTGAGGGGCGTCCGCAGCTCATGGCTGATTTTGGCGAGAAACGTGCTCTTTGCCTGGTTGGCAATTTCCGCCGTATCCTTGGCCTTTTGTAATTCGACGGTGCGTTGTTGAATGCGTCGTTCTAGGTCGTCATAGGCGTTAGACAAGGCCTGTTCTGCCTGGTGTCGCTTGAGTTCGGCAGCGGAGCGGGCGGCAAATACTTGCAGAAATGATTTAGCCATTTCCAGATCTTCCAAGGGGCCATCGTGGAGGATGCATAGGGTGCCTAGAATTTTTTCTGGGCCATCTAATAGGGGTACCCCCAGATAGGTAGTCAACCCTTGATGCGCCATGGGATGGTCCGACGGCAGTTCCAGGTCTGGACAGTATTGAATGGTGCCGGTTTGGATGGCTTGGCCACAGGGTGTGTTGTCGGCTGTCAGCGTAGAGCTATTTTGAAACTGATCCTGGTGCCACATGGCCAGGGTACGCAGCTCTAAAGAGTCTGGGTCGAGCCGTTCCGATAGGATTACAGTGCGGACATTGAGGATCATCGCCAGGCTGACAACCAATGAGGAAAAGTAGTCTTCTCCGGTGGCCAGCGATGTGCAGCTAACCAGACCGTAAAAGGCGGTCTGGTTGTCGCGACGACGATAAATTTCAGTTTTAAGCTGTTGGGTGACAGCGGCCAGTTCTGACGGCGTTTTGAGGGCCAGAAATTTGGGCAGCAGGGTAATCAGCTCAAATGCTGCCCAAACCGACATTATGGCTGTCAAGGCACGTACTATGGTGGCTAACCGATAGATGGGATGCCATACCATCGCCACGTCTATCAAATAGCCAGTGCCGCAAAGGGTCATCAGCGTCCCCAGTAGCCAAAGGGCTCGGGGAGACACCAGGTCGGGATAGCGTCTGCGGACAAAATAAAAAAACGTCAGGAGACCAACAAGATAGGCCAGGGCAATCACCCCGCTGCTGCCAGCATAGAGACTGGTCCATGGCAGCTGCCACAAGCAGTGCGATTGGGGCAGATAGTCGTTGAGAGAGAGAATAGCGTGCAGAAGATTACCCATTGCCCCTAGATTGTTCTACTGCATCAGCGATGATTGTTACCCTGCCCCAGGCGGTGAGTCTTAGCTAG
Source organism: Cyanobacteria bacterium J06554_1 (assembly GCA_038534515.1). Taxonomy (GTDB): domain Bacteria; phylum Cyanobacteriota; class Cyanobacteriia; order Phormidesmidales; family Phormidesmidaceae; genus Leptothoe. Next base: position 30,077 of record JBCAWO010000035.1, on the reverse strand, counting down.
TCACTTGTCGAGAGTAACATTTTGGTCTAGACAAATTACCGCCCGTATCCATTATTTACTCACTACTCATCCCTGCCAGCCCATCCGAACGTTATGGCAAGATACTCAGCTAATCTCTATCAAAGGACGTATTGACTTACTCCAGTTGTTCCCCAGTAATGGATCGATCCAGGAGTTCGATTGGGTGCATTAGGGGCAAGGTCTGGCTCTGCTGAGCCAAATGTTTCTGAATCTGTAGCGCACAGCCCGGATTCGATGACGCAATCAAGGTTGCTCCCGTATTCACCAAATTCGTTGCCTTCATCTGCCCCAGGTCGTTGGCGACGTCGGGCTGCAGCATATTGTATACACCGGCACTACCGCAGCAGAGGGCGGCGTCCATCGGTTCAGTCAGGGTGACCCCCGGAATTTGTTGGAGCAGCTGGCGCGGTGGTTGGGTAATGCCCTGGCCATGGCGTAGATGACAGGCATCTTGGTACACCAGCTTGAGCGGCTGATCGCTCAGAGCAGAAAGGTTTGCACTCAGACCTACCTCGGCCAAAAATTCCTGGACGTCGCGCACCTTGTTGCTAAAGGCGAAGCCCCGTTCGCGGTAGTCAGGGTCGTCTTTTAGGATATGGCCGTAGTCCTTGAGAGTGTGGCCGCAGCCAGCGGCATTGATGATGATGTAGTCCACCTCGGTATCGGCAAAGCTATCGATCATCTGACGGGCCAGGGCTTGTGCCTGGTTGGTTTCCCCCTGGTGGGAGGGCAGGGCAGAGCAGCATCCCTGGCTTTTGGGGATAACCACATCACAGCCGTTGGCGCTGAGAACGCGAGCCGTGGCTTCATTGACATTGGAGAAAAACACCCGCTGCACACAGCCGAGAATCATGCCGACTCGATAGCGTTTTGTTCCCTGGGCCGGTACAGTTTCCGGCAGATTGTCTTGGAAACACTGGGGGGTAACCGTGGGCAGGATGGACTCCATGGCGGCTAGCTGCGGCGACCAGCGATCGAGCAGACCGGTGCTGCGGACCAGCTTAGAAACGCCCAGCCATTGATAAAGGGCCAGGGGGCTAAGTAGCAAACGAATGCGATCTGGGTAGGGAAATAGGGAAAAGATTAGCCCTCGTAACGCTCGGGCTGGGAGAGACCGCTGGTGATTGCGGTTGACTTGCGATCGCACCGAATCAATCAGCCGGTCATATTGCACCCCCGACGGACAGGCCGTAGTGCAAGCCAAACAACCCAGGCACGAATCAAAGTGGCTCACCGCCGCCTCAGTCAGGTCCGCCTCCCCCTTATTGATGGCATCCATCAAATAAATGCGACCCCGAGGTGAGTCAGTTTCTTTACCAATCACTCGATAGCTAGGGCAGGTAGTGAGGCAAAAACCACAGTGAACGCAAGCATCGATCAGCGACTGCTCAGGGGGTTCGTGGTGGTCAAAGCCATCGATGTTAGAGTCCAGTCCAGTATCAAGCTTAAGGGGACTCGCCGTGGAAGGGTCTGAAGTCTGCATTCAGAAAGAAAAGGTAGTAGGCAATACTACCTTTAGCTTATCGCTTTCGTTCTTGGGTTACGGCCAATGCACGGGTCACAGAATTGAATAAGCCAATGGAATGGATAAAAAGCACTCTGATTATTTAGAGCGTCACCGCATATCTCAAAGCTGTCTTCCCTGTTTAGAGCGGTGACTGGCATACCTGCCAACGGGGTGCTATCAGAGTGATGTGTTAGTCTGCCTTAGTAGGTATACAATCCTTAATTTTTAGTTTTTTCAGGTACTTTCTTTGGTTACTACAGCAGCTTTGCCCAGCCCCCGGCTACGCTGGCCGGTGGTTACATCAACCGTCATTCTTCACTTGCTGGCCCTCCTTGCGCTGCTGCCAAGCAACTTTAGTTGGGCTGCCATTGGGGTGGCTATTTTTTTACACATAATTACCCAAGGCCTCGGTATTTCCCTGGGGTTCCATCGGTTAGCTAGCCATCGCAGTCTGCGGGTGCCTCTGTGGTTAGAGCACTGCTTTATTTTGCTCGGCACCCTTGCCTTTCAGGGTGGGGTATACGGCTGGGTAGGCTATCACCGTCTGCACCACATGCACACTGACAAAGAGCTAGACCCCCACAGTGCTACCAAAGGGTTTTGGTGGAGCCACATTAGCTGGCTGATGCACACGGTGCCCACCCATTCCCTGCTCCCCCGCATGACCCAAGACATTCGGGACGATAAGTTTTATCAGTTTTGTCACAACCAGTACATTGGGCTGCAGGTGGCCTTGGGTCTGGTGCTGTTCCTATTGGGCGGTATGCCCTTTTTAGTCTGGGGTGTGTTTGTGCGGCTGCTAATCAGCTTCCACGGCACCTGCTTTGTCAATAGCGCCTGCCATCAGTTTGGCTATCGCCCCACCGATACCGATGACATGTCCACCAACTGCTGGTGGGTGGCCGTACTCACCTACGGTGAAGGCTGGCACAATAATCACCATGCCTGTCAGTCCTCCGCCTGCTTCCAAAAAAACTGGTGGGAAATTGACCTGGTTTGGTATGTGATTTGTCTGCTGCAGGTCGTAGGATTAGCGGAAAAAGTAAAAACGGCACCCTCGTAGTCGGCAGTCGGTCTACAGTCGGTCCATAAAGGGGTTAGCTAAAGGTTTGGAAAAATGGGTGGCAATCCAAAAGGCTGCTGAGAGTCCATTTCTGAACTGTTGCACATTTGATTGAGCGGGAAATGCCTTTGAGCGACGGACGACAAGAACGGGGAGCGTCGGCGACCTATTTGGGTGACCGGGCTACGCGATGGCTGTCGGTAGGGATCCTGAGGCGCTGGGGGAGGAAAAACAACCCGAGAAGAAGAACCTGCATCTGAGGGCCGTACTGTCTCAATCCTGTACTTGGCGTCTAGGCGAGCAGCTGTTTCTGGCTGGTCTATCTCTCGGTATAAGCTAGCTAGCTGCTCAATGATTTCACGCTGGAAAAAACTAACCCCCCAGGCATCGACACTGGTTTTATTTTGAGCATCCTGGAAGGTGAGGATGGTGCTGTAATGTGCGATCGCACGTTCCCGATTTCCCAGTGCCTGTTCGCTTTTGGCTAACAAGTAGATTGCGGCAATTCGCTGTAAATCGCTATCCAGCATTTGCTCAGCAATTGCCCAACTACGGCTGGCATGGCCAGCTGCCTGGGTATAGTCGCCAGCCTGAAATGCTAAATTGCCCAGAATGGTGAGTGCCCTCATTTCGCCATAGGTATAGTCGTGCTGACGGCTGAGCTGGGCTGATTCGGTTAGAAAGCCGACTTTGACACCGGGCTGGTTCAGACCGATAGTGTCTTCGTACAGGTTATTTGCACTGTCGATTCCTGCCACCTGTTCCCGTAGAGCCGTGAGGCGCTCGGCCAGCAAACGGGCCTCTACACTATCAGCAGGCAGAAATGACAGGTGAGAAGACACCAGATCAGCTTGCCCACCCCATAACCAAGACGCAGCCAGACGGTCACCTAAATAGCTAGCGGAGCGCTGACGTTGTATTAGGTAGCGTTCGGCGGTGGCATATATCTCAGCAAGCCGATCGGTCTGATCGGTTGTGAAAAGTAGTTCCCCCAACCGTCTACTCCAACCAACGACTTCCAACGGGCTGATGCTACCCTCTTCATTAACCAAAGACAGCTGTTCACTCGCCCAGACAATGGCGTTATCCAACTGGCAGGCCTGCTCATGAATGTGGATGAGTCGCTCCAATACCTCTATACGGCCGGTAAGATCGTTTAGCTTGTTGTAAGCGATTAAAGCCTGTTCTAGAGCTGCCACTGTTGTGGTGAGGTCGGCCTGGTTTTGTAATAGGGTTTCTGCATCTGCTGCGAGCTCATCGGCTGATTCAAGGGTCAGCGTCTGGGCAAATGCGACTGAATTGAGTCCACTGGAGGCACCCAGCAGCACCAATGCTAACGTTACCAAAGTCCAAAAGGGTTGCATGGGGAGCTCTACCGAAACTACTGCAGCTCGATGTTCGGCCACCATCATAAGTTAGCCAAAAAAATTAGCCAAAAATCTGGCTGATTTCATGTTCTATCCCTTTTAATCATCTTTTTTTGAAGAGTAGGACATCGCTTAAACAATTTTGCTTGATAGACAGCCTTGCCGGGGAAGTCTAATGGCTATTGAGGGCCGGTTAGCTCCTCGGGCTGGCATCGGCTAGCTGAGGGTTGCCCATTGCCCCCTCAATCAGAAGATGGTTCTGTCATCTCCTAGGTTCAACCCCTATCAGCTCTTCGGTGAACTCCCTTTAGGGCAGCTGGGCTTTGCAGGTTCAGACCTCCGCCCCGGTGCCTGGGGAGCTCATCGGAGAGTTTTAAGCTTTGCATGGTTCCCATTCGGATTACGGTTTTTGAATACGAGCGCGGGCTGAAATATAGCAGGGGCCGGTTTAAGCAGGTGCTGGGTCCAGGGCAATACTGGCTGTGGGCCTTGGGTAATACCACCATTCGCAAGGTGGATATGCGATCGCAATACCTGAGCATACCGGGGCAAGCGGTCCTCACCGCCGACGGTGTAGGCATAAAAGTAAGCATGATGGCGGTTTACACCATTAGCGACCCGGCCCTGGCCATCAACCAGGTCTCCGACTATCGTCAGGGGCTCTACATGACCGTCCAAAACAGTCTGCGCCAGGTCATTAGCGCGGTGACCATGGACGATTTGCTTGGCAACAGCCAGATCAATCAACAGTTGTTAGAGGTATCAACCCCTGAGGCCGCCCTCTTGGGCATACAGCTAACCAACCTCAGCATCAAAGACCTGATGCTGCCAGGGGAGCTCAAAAAACTCTATGCCCAAATTGTCCAGGCTCGTCAGGAAGGGTTGGCCCAGCTAGAGCGAGCCCGAGGAGAAACAGCCGCCCTCAGAAGCCTGGCCAACGCAGCCAGGCTGACCCACAAAAATCCGACCCTGCTGCAGTTGAGACTGTTACAAGCCATCGAACAATCCACCGGCAATACATTTAACCTAAACCTATCGACTGACACCCAGATGAGTCCTGACGAGACTGTTGACTGAGATTGGCCCCAAAACGCCCCCAAAACGACCACCCTCAAATGGAGTTTTTCTAAGGGGTACCCACAGGGCCAGAACAATACGATAGGGTGAGTGTGGCTGTCCAAAATCAGGGGACATCTCCGTGAAACCTCAAGCTCTATCAGCAGTTTCCCCGCTGGTTGCTCACAAGCCACCGGAGCGTGTTGGAGACTATGCCCACCAGGCAATCAAAACCTATACCCGCCATATTCTCAAGCAGGAAAAGGGGGTACTCGCCCATCAAGATCCAGAGTTTTTGCACCAGATGCGCATCGGACTGCGTCGCCTGCGGACGGCTCAAACTGCCCTGGCTCCCGCCATTACCCTACCTAAGCAGGTCAATGAGCGTTCCCTAAAGCGATTGGGTAAAGTCCTGGGACATGTGCGCGACCTAGACGTGTTGCAAAGCTGGCTCGCTAAATTTGTGGACCAAGTTAAGCTAAAAAAATCTGAACGGAAGGTACTACGCAGGTTAGAGAAAACGTTGAACAAACGGCGGAAAAAGTATCTTGTCCGCATGGATAACTATCTACATAGCAAGGGTTACAAACGTCTAGTCAAATCTGTCAAACGCTGGTTAAAGTATCCTCAATATGAGCCATTGGCCTGTTTGCCCCTAAGCGTCGCCCTGCCCGACCTGCAGCTCCCCATGATCGGGCAGCTACTAATGCACCCTGGCTGGCTGGTGGTCGACGATACCACCATGACAAAACTTGATCAGGTTCACGACTTACGCAAACACATCAAAGGTGTACGCTACCAAATGGCCCTATTTAGAGAGTTTTATGGAGAGGATTACAAAACCCAGATAAACAACTTTAAACAGCTACAGGATTTATTGGGAGAACTACAGGATGAAGTTGTTTTTCAGACATTTTTAGCCAAAGCTTTGGGAGCTGATTGGGCCAAAAAAATACCCAGCCTACACCACTATCTACAGACACAGCATCAGCAGCTATGGCAACAGTGGCTAATGCTGCGGCAGCCATATTTTGCATTAAATCGACGTGATGCCCTGTATCGATTGTTTTTACAGTGAGCCTTAGTACAGCTACGGCACCCTCACACAATCTTCAACTTTGTGGGCTATCACTGAGTAAACAGCATAGTTTTGGAGGGACCATGAGCTACTGCATTTGTTGCAACAGTTCTCTACTGCGCCATATTCGCCATGGTGAAGTTTATTTATATTGCCCTGACTGTCGTCAAGCAATGCCAGAGGCCGGTAGTCCCGTGGTGAACCAGGCATACGCGGTTTTGAAAGCAGCCAGGGGCGGGGCTTTGGTTTTGTTAGATAAATAGGCTGGTTTGGGCGGTTGATTAATCGCAATACCAAACTGTCAAGGCTTTCTCTTTTACTTGGCTTTTACCTGGGGAAAGCCCTGACAGCTTGGCTGTTTAAGGCTGACTATTTAAGGGGGGCTCGAAGGACCGTAACCCCCCAAACGAGCCCCCAAACGGACTTCCTCAAACAACTGTTGACACACCCCTCAAGGTCGTAATGGGGATTAATGTGCCCCCCAGCTAACCCACCGATGAGCTTCCTCGGCCGAGTCATTCATAACTGGAGCCCTCAAATGACCAAGATTAGCCCCATCATGATCGGTATCGTTTAAGCCGGTTTCATCCAAACAAGCAGCGGTCAAATTAGCATTGCAGAAATTTGCCCCACTAACAATCGCCGCAGTCAAATTAGCGCCTCTCAAATCGGCTCCCTCTAAGTTAGCCATTCTTAAATCAGCTTGGGTCAGGTCAGCGCCTACTAAACTAGCGCCTGAGAGATCAGCCCCAATAAAATTAGCACCCATGAGCCTAGTGCCACTAAGGTCTGTCTGGGTAAGGTCGGCATCGGTGAGATTAGAGCCGATTAAGTCACTACGGCTCAAGTCTGCGCCGCTAACGTCCGCATTGCTCAAATCGCAGTGGCTGAAGTCTACACCACTGAGGTGAGTCTGCTTGAGATTAACGCTGCGCAGGCTGATACCAGAAAAATCGCGGTAGCCTTGGTTGTACTCGTGGCGTAGTTGTTGAATATTAACCATGGTGTCTCCTAGGGTGACTTGATGTGTCAGGGTCAGGGACAAAGGAGTCCCATAACCTAAAAGAAACAGGTTGGCGTTATTGGCGGCATACTGATTACAGAGAACAAATGGGGCCCATAACATCTGTCATGGAGGATCAGCAACGACTAAAGTTGTTACTCGCCGTTCGTCAATACTGTCTCTGACGATAGTTCTATGTTGACCTATTTTTTAGAAACTGACACAGGGTGTTAATGGAACGCAATGGGGCATTGCCTACTAAAGGCAGTCAGCTAAGATCTTCTCCATCGGCATTTGGTAGGGGGACTGTGATGACATGACCTGTTACTTTCCTCATAACATCCCCAAACTTTTCCCATACTCTATTAAGTGTTAGATAGTGAAGAGCTGAGGAGGGTTAAGGGATGGCCACTTGGAAAACTAGCTTGACGAAATTCTGGATAGCTTTACTACGTTATCTCAATCAGCCACTGTTTGATAAAAACAGACCTACGGTTTTAGATCCATGGAAGTTTGATCGCTACAACAAAATTCAATTTTTAGAAGACTGCTGGGAATTGAATTATTCCTCCAAGGAAAAGCATAGCTAAAGGAGCATAATTATGGGTACCGGACAAAGACTATTTAATGAGGTTGGCAAGTCTATCCAACAAGCCGCCAGCTCATTGTTAGAGGCAGCTAAACGTCTGTTTAGTCCGACTGACGATGATTATCCTAAAACAGGGGTACAACCTTTTGAAGGGGATATTTCAGAGACTGGCAAATAACAGGTCGGCTAATTTGATGATGGTAGGTAGCCATGGCACACACTACCCATAGGTTTTCCTCAGACACCACCCTCGCTTTCGTGGTGATTGGATATGGCAATCCCCATAGGGGAGATGATGCCATCGGTCAGCAAGTCGTCGCTAAACTACAGGCATTAAATCCTCCTAACCTGGAAGCTTACTCGGTAACCTATCTGACACCAGAACTCTCTAGTAAGTTGGCTCGGGCAAACGTCGCTATCTTTGTCGATGCCTGTAAATTAAAGAATACCGATACGGTGCAGGTAAAACCATTGAATGCTTCTGGTACTGAGACAACTGGGTCAGTGCTGCCCGCCTTTGGCCATTCCTGCAATCCCTGTTCACTCTTAGCACTTACACAGTCTGTTTCTGGGCATTTTCCTAAAGCCTGGTGGGTTGAAGTCCCAGCCCAAGATTTTACAGCTGGCCATCCTCTGTCAACGTTAGCTGAACGAGGAATTGACCAGGCTTTAAAGGTAATTTCAGACTTAGTTGACCCAGAAACCAGTTGACCTAGAAACCTACATATAAAAGAACTCTACAACGGTGGTGGTAATGATCTCTCAACTAGAAACCGTAGCCCCTTCTAGGACTGCCCTTAGCGTTCGTAATATAACCGTATACTATGGCTCAGTCTTGGGTATTTATGATGTTTCTTTTGATATTCCAGAGCATCAAATTACGGCCTTAATTGGGCCATCAGGATGTGGAAAGAGTACGCTTATTCGCTGCTTTAACCGTCTTAATGATTTAATTCCTAACGCTCGCACCCGAGGAGACATTTTTTTCTATGATCAAAATATCTATGCCTTAACGATGGAAGTAGATAGACTCCGTCGTCAGATTGGTATGGTATTCCAAAAGCCAAATCCATTTAATAGTTCTATTTATGAAAACATTGCCTTTGGTGCTCGAATTAACGGGTATACGGGTGATTTAGATGAACTGGTCGAGCGCTCTCTTTATCGTGTTGGTTTGTGGGATGAGGTAAAAGATAGGCTGCATAAAAGTGGCCATGCGCTGTCGGGGGGGCAACAGCAGCGACTTTGTATTGCCCGCTCCATAGCGGTGGAGCCTAAGGTACTGCTCATGGATGAACCCTGTTCTGCATTAGACCCGCTAGCTACCCACTACATAGAAGATCTAATGCGAGAGCTGCGGGAGCACTATACGATTGTTATCGTGACTCACAATATGCAGCAAGCTGCTCGTATCTCTGATATGACGGCATTTTTCAATACTCAGACTGACGATAGAGGGCACCGCTACGGCTATTTAGTGGAGTACGACTCTACTGAAGTTATTTTTCATAATCCTTGTGAACGACTTACCCGAGACTATGTTAGCGGTCGCTTTGGATAGGCCTGACCCCAACGTTATCGGGTCAATGTTATCGGGGATGCCTCATACAATCCTCATATCTATTGACTAACGTTGGGGTAAAGCAACTCTCCCATAAGGTTGGTCCTATGCTGTCATCTACCCAAACAAGACCTGAGGCACTAACGGCAACGGCGCTTGAGTATGATTTTTTAGTTATCGGCTACGGTAACAAACTGTGTGGCGATGATTCTGTTGGTCCTTGGGTCGCAAGGGCTGTTGCCGATTGGAATTTACCCGCCGTCAGGTCCTTAGCGGTGACTCAACTCACCCCCGCACTGACGGGTGAGTTAGCCAAAACTAACTATGTTATGTTTGTGGATGCCTGTGGTCGAAAAACTATTCAAACTGTGCAGATCGACCCGCTTGTTGTTTGTGATCATCAGCCAGTTTCCATGGCATTTGCTGCCCACAGCTATGATCCGCTGGCCTTACTCAATCTTACCCAGCGGCTCTACAAACGTCATCCTCAGGCCTGGCTGTTACAAATTCCGATTGAGTCCTGTGATTTGGGCAGCGACCTTTCATCTAAGGCCCACCAGGGATGTGATCGGGCTCTGAGGGCAATTGAACAATTCTTAGTGACCTATCGACAACCTCAGCTATATAGGGTCAGCCATATGGGGCATTAGGGCATTGCTGAGCCTCGAGATGACTTTATCTGCAAGCTGCTGTCCTATGCCGATCTAACCGCTCAGTTCATTGCTAATGTTATGACACATACCTACCCGAATCGAAATCTTTTGATATGGAAGCCCTTTAAGTGGTGGTTGCTGGGTCTAATGGCTGTACTGTGGACGCTATGGGTGACGCAGGATCCCAGTCTAATTCAGCCTGTTTATTTGCTTTAGAGCCTCGGCTGTTTGGTTTCTAATAAGCCTCTGTGCATAATCACCTTGATCAGGATGCTTTACAGAGTACTCAGATTGTTGCTTTACCCTAGAAACATAGGTGAGTATGCCTGTTTGTAATACTGTGGGGAAAGATCATGAAAGCTCGATTTGGAGATCGCACCGAGGCAGGACAACGGCTTGCGCTGCAGTTAAAAATCTATGCTAACCGGGCCAATGTTGTGGTGATGGCCTTGCCACGCGGAGGTGTTCCCATTGCCTATGAGATTGCCCAAGCCTTAAATTTACCGTTGGATATTTGTCTTGTTAGAAAAATTGGGGAGCCTGGCCATAAAGAAACGGCTATTGGTGCTATTGCGGCAGACAATGTACGGCTATTAAATCCCTATGCTAAGCGTTATTTAAAGATTGCCGATCAAACGCTTGAGGAGATTGTTGCCCAGGAGCAACAGGAGCTGTGGCGGCGAGAGCGGGTCTACCGCCGTCACTGTCCGCCGCTGGATATATCTGATCGGATCGTTATTTTGGTGGATGATGGATTAGCTACTGGGGCCACCATGGCCGCCGCGATCATGTGGCTGAACTTTCAGGTGCGATCGCAAAAGCAACTCATCATCGCCGTTCCCATTGCTTCTATGGCCGCTTACAAACAGCTAAAGAAACACGTTGATCGGCTGGTGTGTTTATTTATCCCCAAACATCTGTACGCCATTGGTCTTTGGTACGATAATTTTGCACAAGTCACCGATGAAGAGGTGTGCGCTCTTCTCAGTCGCTCAAGGGTTGTAAACCTTACGGTCCATAGGGGGGCTTCTTAAGGCTGTCCGCAACACCTCTACAAAGTGGGCATGCCCATTCTTGGGATGCTCTTATCTGCAAGCTGCTGAAGCATGGACTTTTTGGGAAAACATCTACTTGGCCATTGATTTAATAGGTGCTGATTTGGTTTTGCCGTAGAGTAAGTCCAGGATGCAGCGTGGTTTACGATTGAGGAATGCAGAAACTTACCATAACCCGACCCGATGACTGGCACCTGCACCTACGCGACGGTGCAGCGCTAAAAGCGGTTTTACCCCATACGGTGCGTCAGTTTGCCCGGGCCATTGTCATGCCAAATTTGAAGCCGCCGGTACGCTCGTTAGCAGATGCGACGGCCTATCGCGATCGCATCCTTGCCGCCATCCCAAAGGGCCAACAGTTTGAGCCCCTGATGACCCTTTACCTCACCGACAATACCAGCCCCGACGACATTATTGCGGCCAAGGCGTCCCAGTTTGTTAAGGCGGTTAAGTACTATCCAGCCGGTGCCACCACCAATTCAGAATTTGGTGTGACGGACATTCGCAGATGCGATCGCGTTTTTGAAACCATGCAGCAGGTCGATATGCCTTTGTTGCTCCATGGAGAAGTGACCGATAGCGCTGTTGATGTGTTTGATCGCGAGAAAGTATTTATCGAGCAACAGTTAACCCCCCTCAAACAGCGATTTCCCAATCTGCGCATAGTGCTTGAGCACATTACCACCGCAGATGCTGTGGAGTTTGTTCTGTCTGCTGACAACATGGCTGCCACTATCACACCGCAACATCTGTTGTTTAGCCGGAACATCTTATTTAAAGGGGGGATTCAACCCCATTTTTACTGTCTGCCCATCTTAAAACGTGAGCAGCATCGTTTGGCTATTTTGCAAGCCGCCACGTCGGGTAATCCTAAGTTTTTTCTGGGCACCGATAGCGCTCCCCATGGTCGCAACCGCAAAGAAACCTCCTGTGGCTGTGCGGGGTGCTATTCGGCTTTGCACGCCATGGAACTATACGCAGAGGCGTTTGAGAGCGTTGATGCCCTTGATAAATTAGAAGCGTTTGCCAGCTTTTACGGACCAGACTTTTATCAGCTGCCACGCAACAGCGAACAGATTACCCTGAACAAAACAACCTGGCGTATTCCTGATAACGTTCCCTTTCCTGAGGTGGGGCTGGTGCCGCTGCGGGCAGGGGAAGAGATCACGTGGCAACTGGCCTGAGGCTGTTGTAAGAATTCGCCTACTGCACATTTACGTTGATCACCGATCCGTCCTGCGGTCCCAGGATTATTTCCAGCGGTCTTTGGGCGGCATGGGCTTTGATGGCCTGGCGATAGACGTCGTATTGGGTGGGTAGAGTCTTTTGTTGACCCGCCTGATCGACGGTGAGGGTGTAGTCAACGGACTTGAGCAACTCGGGGGACTCGGGCTGTTCGTTGTCGAGCTGACGGGATTCGATGTCGTCTACGGTGGGTCTGGGAGGCAGCTCAGGCCACCAGAGACCCTGGTCGTCAGGACCGGTAACGGCAAGACCAGGGCGGACGCCGTTTTGGTTGGCGAGGGAAACGGTGGAGAACTTTTCCAGGCGGGTGTCGTTGGGGCGGTCGCGACCGTCATCTCGGTTGTAGCGGACCTGCCAGGTATAAGTGACGTTGGCGGTGGCGGTGTAGTCGGTGGTGGCGAAATTAGTGGTGACGGGTTCGCAAGCTGCGATCGCAACCAGGCTTCCTAGCACCATGCCACGTAAAGCGTGTCTACCTAACGTCATTGATAACGGGTCTCCGTACAACTACGGCTATCCTATCAATCAACTAACGACTCCCCCTCAGCAATCAGCCCGAGTACTCACCCATAAAACAAACTTGGTGTATCCCCATGGCTACGGATGCAGCAAAAATATTTACCGGATTATTATCAAAATGTCTTAAAAAATACTAAAGAAACTTGATAAATACGATGGACTGTAACTTAACGCACGCCCTGCGACAGATGGTTTCTAACTATGGATGGAGAGCGGTTCTAGCTGAATTGGCACAGCTGTCGCTGGATCATGGCAAGCATGGCAATGCTGATTTATTGTTGCAAGTCTCCTATGATCTGTCGAAGCGGGGGTAGGCGAGCTACCCACCGATGTTTTAATGGCAGACCGACCATGGCAAAAATGTTGTGTGTGCTGGTATTCGCGAGCAGCCTGTGGTTCATGCCGATGGCTCAGGCGGCTCCCCTGTGTCGTTCAGTGGCTGAGCACCAGGTGTGTGTTCTAAAAATTACTCGCAGTGCGAAATACTATTGGGAATATCGGGCTGAGGTCCGGGTGGATGAGGAGCGGCGGCCCATGGGTCGCTACAACTGCCGCACCCGTGAGTACGTTAGCCGTGACGGTCGTCATGTGCCCGATGATATAGCCACTCAGGTAATCTGCGCACTTTTTAAGCAGTAGCCTGGGGCCTTCGCTAAAAATTGCTATCCATCCTTTAGGCAAGCCGATACTATATAGCAATCGCCTACCCGAGGGATATATGCCAACCATCGCTGTCATTGATTACGACATGGGTAACCTGCACTCGGCCTGTAAAGGGCTGGAGTTTGCTGGGGCCACACCGATAGTGACCGATCAGCCGGAGGTGATCCATCGGGCTGATGGGGTGGTGCTGCCTGGGGTAGGGGCCTTTGATCCGGCCATGCGTCATCTGTGCGATCGCAACCTGACCCAGCCCATCCGGGACGTCATCGCCAGCGGCAAACCCTTCCTTGGTATTTGTGTTGGTCTGCAGCTCCTGTTCGAAGCCTCTGAAGAAGGGGTGGAACCCGGCATTGGGGTGCTTAAGGGCACCCTGCGCAAGTTCAAACCAGAACCCGGTATCACCATTCCCCACATGGGTTGGAATCAGCTTCAGCTGACCCAGCCAGATCATCCCCTCTGGACCACGATCTCATCCGATGAGTGGGTCTATTTTGTCCACTCCTACTACGCAGAGACCACCGATCCGGCCATTGTCTCTGCCAGTGTCACCCATGGCAGCCAAACCGTTACCGCCGCCGTCACCAAAGACAATCTCATGGCGGTTCAGTTTCACCCCGAGAAGTCTGCTAAAACAGGCCTACAGCTGCTGGCCAACTTTGTGGAAATGGTTAAACAACCTGCTGCCGTTGGTTGATGGCTGCTAAACCCTACCAGCGCATTCCCATACAAGACTGCGGCGAGCCCCTGGTACCCATTCCATTAGAAAAGTTTGCCGTGGTCGAGCCCCATCCCTACGCGATGCTGGGAGCGCCCTATGGTGAGCGCTCTCCCTACTATGTACGGCAGGGGGTGTTGCTGGCTCTGATCCAGGCCCAGCAGCATTTGCAACAACATCATCCCGGCTGGCGAATTCAGATTTTTGATGCCTACCGCCCCATTGCAGTCCAGCAATTTATGGTGGACTACACCTATAACCAGCTGCTAGCCAGGTGGCAGCGTGGGCAAGGGGCTGACCAAACGCCCCCAAAAGATCAGCTGCTCGACCAGGTTTATCAGTTTTGGGCTGCCCCCAGCCACGACCCGACCACCCCGCCACCCCACAGCACCGGAGCCGCCATCGACATTACCCTAATGGACCAGCGGCAGCAGGTGGTGGACATGGGCTCCGCCATTGACGAAATTTCTGAGCGCTCTTACCCCAACCACTTTGCTAACCAGCCCGGTGGCGAGACCTTTCACCACCATCGGACAGTCTTGACCCAAGCCATGCAGTCCGCCGGGTTTCGCCAACACCCTAAGGAATGGTGGCATTTCTCCCTGGGCGATCAGCTCTGGGCTTGGCTGGGGCTGACCCCAACCAACCGACAATCAACCGATACAGCCGTGGCCTATTATGGCCGAGCCAGGTAGAGGAGGCGGGCCACGTAAACGTTTATGTCGACCCTGGTGAATATGCATAAACTCCCCAGCGATAGCAAGAGTTACTTACATAGTCGCTGGGTGCACCCTCAATGCTGTCTCGATCTAAGTCTGGCCAGAAAGCATATTACGTCCTAGTTTCTGAATGGGGGACCAAAACCCTGGTTGCCGTCCATGCCACCGATGTCCAATCAGCCGAAAAAATTGCCCGCCAGAACGCTGGCAAAAAAGACGGTTGGGAAGGCATTCACAAGATTTACAACGCCTTCCCAGCTGATCAAGCCTAGGGGTGTGCCCCAACCACCGCTTGTAAAACCCCTTTTAACTCAGCCGTTCCCATTCTCGCCCCGTAGGCCGTCACCAATTGAGCTGACGCCATAGACCCCAAGGCTCCAGCCTGGGCCCAGCTCAGGCCGTGGGTAACACCATACAAAACGGCTCCAGCGTACATATCACCGGCCCCCACCGTATCGATGGCCTCCACCGGATGAGGGGCAATTTCTAATACCTGTTCCCCATCAAAAATGATTGAACCCTGGGGACCCCGGGTAATAGCAAAGGTCTTGGCTAAGGTTTTGACATAATCAATCGCCACGGTCAAATCTTCCGTATCGGCCATCAGCAGGGCTTCTGACTCGTTGGCAAACAGCATGTCCACCCCGTCGCCAATCATTTCCAGTAGCCCAGGCTTAAAAAATTTCACCATGTTGTAGTCCGATAGGGACATGGCCACCTGACGTCCGGCGGCTTTGGCCAGATAACGGGCCTTGATGGCTGCCTGCTTGCTGTTCTCGCCGCTCACTAGAAAGCCTTCGATGTAGGTGTAGGCAGAGGATGCGATCGCATCTGGGTTCAAATCCGTATCAGACAGCTCGGATGAAATACCCAGAAACGTTCCCATGGTGCGATCCGCATCCGGTGTAACCAACACCAGACATTTGCCCGTCATTCCCGGTTCGGGGGCATGGCTTGTCAGGTTCGTCTCCACCCCACAGTCCACCAGATCCTGAGTATAAAACCGACCATAGTCATCATCAGCCACTTTGCAACTATAGAAGGCACTCCCCCCTAGCTGGCTAATGGCAATAACCGTATTGGCAGCCGAGCCCCCACAAGAACGCTTAGTTGCACAGTCCTTTAGCCGAGCAATGGCACTATTCTGAGCCGCTTCATCCAGTAGGGTCATCACGCCCTTATCCATCCCTGTAGCCGACAGCGTTTCCACCGACAGGGCGCATTCTATATCCACCAGAGCATTACCAAGGCCATAAACATCGTATTTAGGTGGATTTTTGGTCATGATAATAACTAGAGAAATCGATAATTTTGCTCGATTATTATCCCGCTCATCACCCTAGGTAGCAATGGGCAACCCATATCCTTAGCCCAGTTTGAACGCCCAGCCTGTCCGCTGTCATCAGATGGCAACTAAATGGCAACTAGATGGCACTCCCCTCACCACAGAAAAGAAGCCCATGGCTAATATGAAAGATGTCCATCAAGATAGCCCTTAGATATGCCATAGAACAGCAGCTTGCAGACAAAATCAGCCCGAGGATCAGCAACGCCATAATTTTTAAGTTATAGCTGGCTAATGGAACGCTTACATTACTACTATCAAATCCTCGAACTCGAGTATGGCAGCACCAAAGAAGAGATTAAACAGGCCTATCGCAAGCTGGCCCAGCAGTGGCATCCAGATAAGTTTTCCAACCAGCCAGAACAATTAAAAACAGCCCGAGCAAAATTTGAACTGATTAAAGAAGCCTACGAGCAGCTGCTTCGCCATGCCCACCCAGACCGACAAAATCTTGGCCCTAGGGTCTCAGTTCGGTCACTCAGGGCCGAAGACTATTACCAAAAAGGCATTGCTTCCATTCAAGCCGGTAATCCACACCAGGCTGTCGAGAGTTTTAGCCAAGCCATTCTTAAAAATCCCGATTACGTAAAAGCTTATCAAGCCCGAGCATTCACGTTAGAACAGCTGGGCTTACACCAAAGGGCCAACGCTGACTTCAAAAAAGTGGCTGAGCTAAGGGCGCGCAACCAGTCTGCCGCTTCCCAAGAGATTGCTGTTGAGACCCATGCCGATGCTGACATCGCGTTTCAGCAAGGGTTAGTCCAGTTTAAGGCTCGCAAATATGGAGCCGCCATTGAAACTCTCTCCAGGGCGATTCGAATCAATCCTAACCACAAAGAAGCCTATCGCTACCGCAGTCAGGCCTACTTCCGCCGAGGGTATGACGATTTGGCCGATGCCGACTTCCAAAGGATGCGTGAATTAGAACAACAGACTACCCCCTCAGTCCCAAAAGCATCTTCCTCAAAAGCAACGCCCCCTTCTAGCTGGCAATGCCTTCAGACCCTGTCTCGCCATACAGGAATTGTTTCCGCCGTGGCTATTACCAGGGATGGAAAAACCTTAATTACAGGCAGTTACGACAAAACCCTAAGACTTTGGAGCGTTAAGACTGGAAAATTGCTCAAAACCCTCAGCGACTATGCTAATGAAATTCATTGTGTAGCGCTCAGTGGAGATGGCAAACTTGTGGCCACTGGCAGCACCGACAATACGGTCAAAATTTGGGACATACGCACAGGAGAATTAACCCGTTCGCTTGGCAGTTTATTCTCAGGACATTCAGGGACCGTCACAGACCTTGCCTTTAGCCCAAACAATCAGACGTTAGTCAGTGTTAGCCTGGATCAGACAGTGCGTCTATGGTCATTAAAGACCAGCAAAGAAATCTATGCCCTCAAGGACTATCCAGATTCAATTTTAGCCCTGGCCATGGGATGGGATGGCAAAACAATCATCTACGGAGGAGAGGGCGATATCCTTAGCATGCGCCATACAAAAACCGGTAAGCTAATCCGATCATTTCCCATCAAGGGTCAACCCAATCGAGCGATTGCCCTCAGCCGCCAGGGGTCTCTCCTAGCAGCGGGTAGTGCCGCAGAGATTGTAATGTGGAATCGCCATTATCAAAAAAGACTGTTTCAACTCAAGGGCCATTCTGAGGCCGTGAGTTCTTTGGTGTTTAGTGCGGACAGTCAGATTTTAATCAGTGGCAGCTACGATAAGACAGTCAGGCTATGGAATGCCAATACGGGAGAACATATTGATACCTTTACAGGGCATCAGGCCCCTGTCCATTCTGTTGCCTGTAGTTTGGACGGTAACGTGATTGTTAGCGGCAGTGCGGATAAAACTGTTAAAGTCTGGCAGCAGTCGTAAGGGTCGACTTTTAGCGATTGCTGAGATTTGTACTCAGTTTCGATTTATAGCGCCACTGTTGGAAACCCGGGGGATTTTACGTCTTAAGTGAATAGTCCCAAAATGATTAAGTCAACCTATCTAGTTATGCCGTCTCAACCTAGACTGTCAACCTTTCTAAGGGCTTGTTAAAAATGTCAGTAATCAAGCACAACCCAACCCAGTTATTCCCACCCTATCAGAATTACAGCCATGCTGTAGAAGTGAGGGAAATCTCAAGAGTTCTATTTATCAGTGGTTTAAATGGCTATCTTCAGGATGGCATCAGTATGCCAGAGTCCTTTAAAGAACAAGGGCAGCTGATCTGGGAATACATGGGTGTAATTTTGACATCCGCTTCAATGGATTATGGAAATATTGTTTCACTACGAACGTATCTGGCAAGTCCAGATTATGACGAAGAAAACGTGGCGTTGAGGGTAAAGTATTTAGGAGAAAACCAGCCCGCTTCAACGGTTATCTGCTGTCAGCTGCTCAACCCTATTTGGAAGTTAGAGATTGAAGCCATAGCCACAGCATAGAGCTAAAATTTTTAATTAGAAGATTTTGAACAACAGGCACCGATCGTGATGGAGCGATATTGATAATAAAACATTGTGATCGTGAGTAAAATGACCGCGCTCAAATCCAATATTTAATGATTAGGAGACCAAAACTTTATAAAAGTTAAGCCACGATGAGACTTCGACTTGATCATGCATTCTTGGCCTGGCCTTAACCTGGGAAGCCTATGATTAAATAATGTCGATTAGGGCTAGCCTGGTGGCATTCAGGGCATTTTTTACCAGATCAAGGCCTGTCTGTGTTCCTCGTATTGTGACTGACTTCTCTGTTGTTATCTGCACCTATAACGGTGAGCATCGTCTGCCGATATTGCTAGATCGCTTAAGGGCACAGCTTATCCCCCAGTCCCTAACCTGGGAAATTCTGATTGTGGATAACAATAGTCACGACCAGACAGCCCAGTGTATCGATGCCTATCAGCAGCAGTGGTCGGCCTCCAGTTCACTACGATATGCATTTGAACCCCGTCAGGGGTTAGCCTATGCTCGACGCTGCGCCATGCGGCTGGTAACCGGTGAGTATGTGGGTTTCCTTGATGACGACACGCTGCCTGGTGAGGATTGGGTCGCCCAGGCCCATGGGTTTGGGCAGCGCCATCCCCAGATAGGTGCCTACGGTAGCGCCATTTCTGGTCACTATGAAAGCCCCCCTCCAGAAGGCTTTGAGCGTATTGCCAGCTGTTTGGCTGTGATTCAGCGGGGGGACATCCCCTTTCAATATGATGCCAGTCAAGGGGTGTTACCAGCTGGGGCAGGTATGGTGGTCCGACGTCGGGCATGGCTGGAGTGTGTGCCCACAGAGCCTGCACTTCAGGGAGTGTGTGGCACGAGCCTTACGACCAAAGGTGAGGATGTTGAAACGTTGGGCTACATTCGTCAGGGAGGCTGGCCCATCTGGCACAATCCCCAAATGAGGTTGACCCATGTGATTCCCAGTGCGCGATTACGACCGGCCTATTTGCTGCACCTGTTCCAGTGTATTGGTGTCAGTCGCTATCCCCTACGCTGTGTTCGCTATCGTCCTTGGCAGCGTCCTTGGATGATCGGTCTGCACAGTGTTAACGACCTGCGTAAGCTATTACTGCATATTTTCAGAACAAAGCAGCTATGGCCGCTGGATATTGTCACTGCCTGTGAACGCACCCTGTTGATATATAGCTGTATTAGTCCTATATATGGATTGATACGTCCTAAACTAAGCTTTTTATTTAAGACAACGGCCGATAGCATTTCCCCAGTCTAGGACAGATACGCGTTGGCAATCTTAGCAAAGACCCCATTGGCTGTCTTGAAAAAATGCGTCACCTTGTTGTTTGCACTCCCATAGTGCCGCTAAGTTTTCCAGGTCTGTTTGAGCAACGGCAACTTGACTGTCGCTGTGGTACCGGTAGTTGCATCTGAGGTGATGGTGAACTGCCCCTGGTGAGCCGTTATAATCCGTTTGACAATGGCTAACCCTAGACCATTCCCGGTGGCTTTAGTGGTAAAGAAGGGGGTCATAATTTTTTCTAAAATTGTGGGAGGAATAGGTTTACCCCCATTGTTAATCTGCACAGTAAGGTAGTCTGCCTTGGAGGGGTGAGTAATCTCCCAGGTGATCACTTCGCCGGGGACAACAGCCTCACAGGCATTGGTGAGCAGGTTAATAAAGACCTGTTTGAGCTTGTCAGCGTCCGCAGATACGATGGTTGAAATTGGATTGGCCCGGAACTGGATTACTCGATCTGCCACGGAGGGATGGGACTGTATAGACTTTAAGAGATCTGCGCTCCATTTGTTTAACTCTAAGGGTTTACGGTCAAGGGTTGGGGGTTTGGAAAATAGTAAAATTTCATTGAGCAGCCGCTTTAATCGTTCAGCCTCTTCTAAGGCAATGTTCAATCGAGATTGAAAGCGGCCGTCTAACTCTAATTTTTTAAAGCTGGTTAGACCCATGAGGACGGTGGTTAGCGGATTACGAATCTCATGGACAATCATGGAGGCCAGTTCCCCCACTTCGGCCAGGTGAGAAAGCGCTTTTTGTGCCTTGACCTCGGCCTGTTTCCGTTCGGCGTCTAGTTGTTTTCTATCGCTAATATCTCGCACCATGGCAATGATGCATTGCCGCTGTTCAAACTCAATGGGGGCTGCCGAAATCTCAGCAGGTAGCTTGTTCTTTGATTTGGTCAGACAGGTTAGTTCGTCGGTCCAGCCCTGGCCATTACGAAAAACGGTATTGGTAAATTCAATCAGTTTGGACATTTCATCAGGATGAACCTGGGAAATTTTGATCGAGTTGAGGAGCTCGCGACGTGAATAGTTTAATAGCTGTGTGGCTCGGGGATTGGCCTCCAGAATCTTATCCTCGGCCGGATCGATCACAAAGATAGCGTCGTTAGAGCATTCAAAAATCTTGCGAAAGCGCTGCTCTAGGGACGAATGGGCAATGCTTTCCACCTGTAACCGAGCTGAAACCCGCTGTAGCTCTGCTCGATAGTGGTCTAGCTTTTGGGTCAGCTGCTGATTAACGCCAATTAGCCTGCCTTGCAGGAGCTGTAGCGGGTGGTCTGACCCGACGGCCTCTGAGCGGTGCTTTGAAGTGGAGTGGCTACACCGTTCTAATTCGATAGCCATGGCTGCCTGGTTTGCCATAAGGGCTAATACTTGCTGGTCTTCAGCTTGAAACGGTTCGATGGCAGGTCTGAGGGCTAATAGGATGCCACAACATCTACCCCGGGGCGTGACCAGCGGTACACCACAATAGGCCACGACCAGATTTGCCTGGAGTGGGTGGGTGCCTGTCGCTGGAATTTTCTGCTCTACAATATTTCTGGCTAGGCCACTCCAGCACTCAGGGTTCTGGGTGGAACCAGGCTGTAGCTCTGGACTGACGGTAAAATGATAGCCGTCGGCCGTATCTTGGCCAATCATTACCCGACTGGCCCCTAGACCATGACGTAAACCTGAGACCAGCTCTTCTAAGTAAGCGTGGATGTGCCCAACTCGGTAGTGCAGTGAGGTCAGGGCAGATAGCCACCGAGACTGGATTTGATGATTGGGAATGCAGGCGACCTGAATCTGAGACTCATTGATTGAACTCATGCCATCACCCATCTAAAATTCCTTCTTAGATTTCCCTGAATTTTAGATGAGTAACTTCTGAGAATCTATGATTCAAATCAAGTTTCTGAAAAAAATAGCAATCGTGTGCCATTAGACGTGCATTAATACGGGTTGGCACTGCTGCATATTCAGATGACTCCGGGCTCTTGGACGTTATTTGATACTGGTGGCAAAATATTGCTTAACATTTAATAGTCTTTCAACAGTCTTTGACAATCTTCCTAATGGGTTAATAGTGGGTTGATTTTCTAAATAACTTGAACTGTCATAAAATCACTGCATTCAAAATTACCTGTATTCAAACTCGAACGATTTTTTGCGAAAATGGACAAATGCTTTTAGGGTGGCTTATTTTGCTACAGCAGCGGTGTAATTGTCTGTCTAATTTATTTTTGTAGAAACACAATTTTACGCTGATTGCGCTGAATGATGCCGTCATCTTGTAATTTTCGCAGCGAGCGTGAAACCACCTCCGGTGCAAGACAAATTTGTTCGGCAATCTCTTTGATAGAGCAATCGAGAACACAGGTGCGTTTGTCAGATATATCTAGCGTATTGAGATAGGCCAGTACGCGATCATAGGCTGAACGTATACAGCGCAGGGTCATGATGGTTTTAGCTCTGCACAGCTGTTCTGCTAATTGAACCACAAAGGTCAAGGAAATTTCTGGATCGTTTTGTAGCAGTGTGAGAAAGGTTTGCTTTGGTAGTGCGATGATCAGAGATGGTTGAGTTGCGATCGCAGAATTCTGATAGGTTGCATTAAACAGGGCATCTTCTCCAAACCATGCGTCAGTTTCCACCGCATATTGATGACCCATCTGACCACTTTCTAAATAGCGAACCAGCTGAACTTTACCGGTATGTACTCCAAAAATACGCTGGGCTGGCTCGTCGGCATGGAAAATAATCTCTCCCGACTTAAGCGACAGTAAACTAGGTTTGGCATCGATCAGCCCTCTCTCAAACAATTGATTAAGCGCTTGAAGATAACTATCCAATGGTTCCATTAAAAGACACTTAGACTACGATTCTCCCTAAATTAAGGGTCTAGTCTAAGAGCCCCCCAACAATTGTCTAAGTTCAGCCTCAATTAACCTGAGCAGGTACTTAAAATTTGCCATTTAGCCACTCATACAGGGCTTAATCCCCTATAAGGTCGGGTTTAGCACAGCTCAGGCACATTCCTCAAGGCAGTTTCATTTTCTTTTCTTCCACTAGCGCAAATGGCATCAGACATAGGGGCCAGACAAAATATTGTAAAAACAGGACTGAATTAAAGTACAAAAAAGTCATCATGGTCATGACAGTGGCTAAAAATACACCCACCCGTTCCGTCAGAAAACTTAGGTAGAACAGCCCCATCAGCACTAACATGGGCAGTTTAGCCCTCAAGCCGATCAGCCAGGGATAATCTTGAGAAAACACGACATCAAGGGACGGTGCACCGTTGATGTGGTTAGCCCCTAGTCGCGTGGCTGAGAACAAAACAGACTTAAAAAAGCCCTCAGCATTCCATATTAAAAAAGGCAAAGACGTTAAGGTGGGCACACTAAAAATAAGCAGTACTCCGATGATCAGGTCTTTAAAGTGTCCAGTCCGATGTTTCCAAAGCCATATTAAATATATGGGTAGGGCAAATATGGCAATCTGCTTAATCCCCAGGGAGAGGCTAAACATTAGCAACGCAAGTCTCGTTTTCTCTTTTAAGAGAACTAAAGAGAAAACTAAAAAGAAGATAGCGGCAAACTCTAAATGGTGGACACGAACAATGTAAATGCTCCAGCGCCCCAGCAGCACAATCACCGAAGCAGCAGCCCCTAAAACCAGCAGTCCCCGCCGTTGGAAATATTTTAGCGTTAGACCCACGATGCCCATATGAAAGGTAAACGATAGGGGCCGCCAGAAATATAACCAGTCGCGATAGTCTAGAAAACCTAGCTTTTGCACCAGAGCAGACAACAGATAGGCAATGGGAAAATAGGTGGCGTACTTATCATTTTCCCTCAGATTACCGGCCAAAACTCTGGCGTAGGGATTCTCTCCAGCAATAATTCGTTTCCCTTCGAGCCAGATATAGTACATGTCATGGCCCTGCAGCTCCTCAGCGGGTGTGTGCCAAAAGCTATAGTGAATAAAGAAGCCCGCCGATGCCAGCAGCAGAAAAATAAACCAATACTGTTTATCCCATCTAGATAACACGGCCATAGTAGATTAGCTGCACAACAGGGGGTAGTCACCATAAACAAGATTTCAGTATGGCATTAAATCTGGGTGAGGTATCACTTTATAAGCAGCCCTGCCCCAGAACTACTGGCTCGGACCAGGGCACGGCTGAGGTCAATATCTTGTTCTAAGCTATCCTACGACTCTGTTCTTCAGGTGGCCAATGTAGAAATGAATATTCAGACTCGGCAGGTTCGAGTTAGTAATCGGTCAATCTATCTATCCACGAAAGAGTTTACCCTGGCAGAACTGTTTCTTCGATATCCAGGACAGGTGCTAAGTCGTGAGCGGCTGCTTTCCCATGTTTGGGGATATGACTACAGCCCAGGTTCTAATATTATCGATGTGTATGTGGGTTACTTGCGAAAAAAGCTGGGCAAGGACCTGATTAAAACGGTGCGTGGTATAGGACATTGCCTAAAATTTAGAGGAGACTGGGCAGCCATAGTAAGAACCTAAGTAAGAACCTATCACCGCCCAAATAGCTTCCTAGGCGCGTCGTTCGACTACCAGGGTAAAGCGAGCAGCCAGCATGCCAACGGATGCGATCGCAACCAGCGGAGCAAAAAATGCAATACCGACGGCTCCACCGACTAGACCAGCCGTTAGAGGAATTTCAAGCAGTGCTCGCCCCTCAGCATTTTTGATCACAATACGTCTAACATTACTCTCATTGATCAGTTCTTGTACCTTACTAACCAGGTTGTCACTATTTACCGAAAATTCTTCAGTAACCGGTTCAGGAGCATGGGGTGGATTGGGAGTCGAAGGATCGGGGTCGGAGTAGCTCATTTATCAAATCTTCTAACGTCGAACAAATTGGGTGTCTAACGACAAACCTGCTCCTGTGATAGCGGGTATATCCAGAAACAGGCAGTCATTCTAAACCTTCTCTTTAGTTTTGCACCGGCAACATGACAGAGCGTCTGTCTCAATCTAGATATTTCTCAAGGGTAGTTGTCAATGTGCTGACGGGTACCGCACCAACGACAGTGTCAGCCACCTTGCCATCCTTGAAAATCAGCAGGGTGGGAATGCTGCGTACACCATAGTCACTGGCGCTGGTGGGGTTATCATCCACATTCAGCTTGAGCACCTTAATCCGTCCCTCAAACTTGGTTGCCACCTCATCAACAACCGGAGCCACCATACGACAAGGACCACACCAGGGAGCCCAAAAATCTACTAGCACAGGCACGTCGCTGCCGAGGACATCGGTCTGAAAATCGGCATCAGACACTTCGTTCACTAAAACATTTTCAGCCATTTATTAGGATCTCCTTAAAAACCAACGAACCAGTAATACAGTAGCCCTATCAAGGACCCTGTGCTTTACCGAGTTGTCCCCATTATAGTTCCATAAAATCGAACTAATGAGGGCGGTTAACCCCTCCTGTCCTTATTCTGTAGCCTCGCTCTCCATGCCATAATGCAACTATGCGACCCATTTCCCATCCAGATCCAAATCAAATAACGCTAGCAGAGGTGCTGTACGCCCTGGGCGACCCGGTAAGGCTAAAAATTGTCAAAACCATTGCCCAAAAAGGTGAGCAGGCCTGTCGTAGCTGTGGCGGTGACGAAATTGCCAAATCCACCCTGTCCCACCATTTCAAAATTCTGCGCGAAGCTGGCATTATCCACACTGAAAAAATGGGTACCCAGCATTTAAATTCGCTGCGTGCCGATGACTTGGAGGCAAAGTTCCCAGGCGTATTGGCAACGGTGTTGGCGGCGGCAACCGATATATATGTATGTGATGAAGAGTAGTTCGCTGATCTAGCGAGTGCCCCTCCTACTCAACCATGATTGCCCGAAAATCATTCACATTGGTCAAGGTTGGTCCAGTCACAACAAGGGCCCCAATTGACTTAAAAAAGCTATAGCTGTCATGGGTATTCAGATATTTTTGGGCATTGTGCCCGGTCTGCCATAGCTCTGGGGTAATCAAAGCCCCGGCGTTGTCCTCGCTGCCATCAATGCCGTCGGTGTCGCAGGCAATGGCGGTAATGCCGGGTTCACCGTTTAAATAATGGGCCAGGGCCAGTAAAAACTCGCTATTGCGACCGCCTTTGCCAACAAAATTTTGCTTGACGGTCACGGTGGTTTCGCCACCGGACAGAATGACACAGGGGGGGGCAACCGGCTGGTGGTGACGTTTGGCCTGGCGGGCAATGGCTCCGTGGACCAGGGCCACATCGCGGGCTTCGCCTTC
Organism: Cyanobacteria bacterium J06554_1; assembly: GCA_038534515.1. Classification (GTDB taxonomy): domain Bacteria; phylum Cyanobacteriota; class Cyanobacteriia; order Phormidesmidales; family Phormidesmidaceae; genus Leptothoe. Next base: position 3,898 of record JBCAWO010000035.1, on the reverse strand, counting down.
GATGGCATCACTCAGGATGAGGGGAGTATAGCCATGGGCGAGCGCCACCTGGGCCGCCGCTTCTAACGATTGCTGTGGCGTTGCGATCAGATGATTAGTAGTTGTACTTAGCCGCTCATCGCCGGGGGTAATGACTGGGCTAGGGTTCCGCTGCAGGTAATCGCGAATATGGTGAGGAATGGTCATGTGGTAGCGGTCCAAAATCTCTAGGGCATCGGCCGCTGTGGCCGTATCCCCCACCGTCGGGCCCGAGGCAATGGCCCTCAGGCTATCCCCTGCCACATCAGAAATAATCAGCGAGACCACCTGGGCCGGGTAAGCCGCCGCCGCCAGTCGACCGCCCGACGAGCACGACAGTGCCTTGCGCACAATGTTCATCGAGACAATATCTGCCCCCGAGGCCAGCAGCTGTCGGTTAATGTCCGCCAGATTCGCCAGGCTAATGCCCTCCGGTGGCAGGGTAAATAGGGCAGAGCCACCGCCAGAAATGAGACAGATCACCAGGTCATCGGCGGTCATTGGCTCAACCCGCTGCAAAATCCGGCGGGCCCCTTCCATGCCATTTTTATCGGGGACCGGATGCCCCGCCTCAATCACCTCGATAGACCGGGTCGGGACGCTGTGACCGTAGCGGGTGATGACAAGGCCATCCACCTCTGCGTAGCCCGCTTGAGCCCAGGTATCTTCCACGGCCTTAGCCATGGCGGCGGCAGACTTACCGATGCCAACCACCAATACGCGGCCCTTCGGTTTGGTTTTTAGATAGGGCTCTAGGGCACGGGCCACCTGTTCTTGGGGCATGGCAGCGGCAACCGCCGCATTAAATAGTTCTCGAAGCAGATGAGCCGTTTGCATAGTCTGAGTAGAACAATGGATGAGGGCATGGGCTGATTTCTAAGTAATCAATATAAGTTGCCTCAGATGACATCGATAGATCGTAGTAAGCAAAATGGTCTAATTTTTTGTTACGGGCCCGTTGTAGAGGCATTCCATGGAACATGGAATGCCTCTACAACGGGCGATTTCCCGCTAAGGTTGATAATAGCCATAGGGATCAATTGACTTGGGAGAATCAACGCGGTGTTTGACATATTAATCATTGGGGCTGGACCTGCCGCACTGATCGTGGCATCGGCCTTAGCCCAGCGTGGTCTATCCCTTCAGGGGCTAGCGCCCACCGCCCCCGATACCCCTTGGCCCAACACCTATGGCATCTGGTGCGATGAGCTAGCGCCCCTGGGTCTAAGTGATTTGCTGGGGCATCGCTGGCAGCAAACCGTTAGTTATTTTGGTCAGGCGGCTGCCACTGTCCCCGTGCAACACCACCGCGACTATGGTCTATTGGACAAGCAACGGCTACAGCGGCACTTTCTTGATCGGTTAGAGACCATGCCCTGGCATCGGGGTAAGGCCACAGCCGTTGCCCACACCGCCGACCACAGCTGTGTGACCACCGAGTCTGGAGAAGAACTCCAGGCAAAATTGATTATTGATACCACCGGTCACAATGCGATCCTGGTTAAGCGGCCTGAACCCACCGCCTATCCCATTGCTTACCAGGTGGCCTATGGCATCGTGGGAAAATTTTCTAAACCACCGGTTGCCCCTGGTCAATTTTCAGTCATGGACTATCGGGCGGAGCATTTGTCAGCGTCGGACCTGGCGGCACCTCCCACCTTTCTCTATGCCATGGACCTGGGTGACGGTGTCTTTTTTGTGGAAGAAACCTCCCTCGCCCTGGCTCCGGCTATGGCCTACGACACCCTAAAGGGGCGGCTGCAGCAACGGCTTAATGCCGAGGGTATCGAGGTGAGTGAGATTCACCACACGGAGCATTGCTTATTTCCGATGAATCAGCCACTGCCGGATTTGAATCAGCGGGTGCTGGGGTTTGGCGGGGCGGCCAGTATGGTCCACCCGGCGACGGGCTACATGGTGGGGGCCATGCTGCGGCGAGCACCGGAGTTGGCAGATGCGATCGCAACCGCCATTCAAACTGACCAGACACCCGCCACCATTGCCCACATTGGCTGGCACACCCTGTGGAGCACAGAACGTTTGCGCAAACACCACATCTACCAGTTTGGGTTAGAGACCCTGATGCGGTTTAACCACCGTGAGCTCTGCCAATTTTTTGATAGCTTTTTCCAGCTACCCCAGGCGCAGTGGTCAGGCTTTTTAGCCGATACCCTATCACCCTTTGAGCTGGTCATGGCCATGATCACCATGTTTAGCAAAACCACCAACCCAGTCCGACGCGGTCTGATGGGCGGCGTCGGTACCGACGGACAGCTGTTATTTAAGTCACTGATGGGTAAAGCCTGATGCCAACTTTCCTGATGTAGGCCAACGGTGGCTGTGGCAGGCTTTTTGCCCCCATCAGGAAAGTTGGCAATAAGTTCAAGCTATCCCTATCTATCGATAATATCTTTATGAGTTTTCCATAAAGGGGAGCCATATCTTCATACTTTTTAAGGCAGTCTAGGGATGTCAAACGCTTGGTAAAGGATCAGTCGTAACTTTCTGGGGCCAAAGATTTTACACAGGTGAACGAGTACTCCGCTACTCACCCTCCTTGCCAAAGCGTTTAACCTAACGCAGTGCTAACCGCAATCGTTCTATCTCTAGCAGGTCTAATTGCCATGGCACTTCTGACTAAACCCACCACCAAGAGGCTTCCTTGTCTATTGCCCTACCTACCGTCTCATCAACCTGCCTGTCGCATTCTCGTAGTCGATGATCATCCAGTAAATCGCACGTTAATGATGCGTTTACTGCAACGTAGTGGTTTTAACGTCAGTCAGGCCGTTGACGGAGCTGATGCCTTCACCCTATGGGAAAAATGGCAGCCCCAGCTCATATTTATGGACTTGCTGATGCCCGAAATGGATGGCCGCGAAGCCACCCGCCTGATTCGCACAGCAGAAACTGTCAACCATCAACCACCGACAAAAATCATTGCCCTGACGGCCCATCCAGCAATTGCCAATGCCCACCAGGCCGAAACAGGCGTATTCGATGACATCACCACCAAACCAATTCGGCCCTACTCCATATTTGAGTTAATCGCCAAACATTTGGACCTGCAATACGTCTACAGCAGCCTGAACTCTCTAGATGCCGTTGCGGTTGAATCACACTAATTCTGTGCATTCATACCGCCAAACTAACAGCAACTCCCCACGGCCCCTCGCGCTCACCTAATAAATTTCCGTGTTCCCCAACACAAAGCTGCTCAATTTCCGTCCATCCGGTTCCATGGAATGCGAAAATACCCCTTGACAACGCACGTCACAAGGGAGATACGACATGGCTGCATTTCCAATTGACCTGGGCGCTTACCAGCGCATCAGTCTTGACCCATCCACACCGACGCTGACCGATGAGCAGCGCGAAGCCATCAAAGCAAACATTCAGCTCTGCCGCGATGCCATTGTCTTCTTTACTGCCACCGGTGCTGCACGGGGTGTTGGCGGTCATACTGGCGGCCCCTACGACACCGTCCCCGAGGTCATGCTCCTGGATGCTATATTTCGCGGTGCCCCCGACAGCTACGTCCCCACCTTCTTTGACGAAGCCGGACATCGCGTCGGTACCCAGTATCTAATGTCTACCCTCAATGGCGACCTGCCGGCTGAGCAGCTAATGAATTACCGGGCAGCAGGCTCTCACCTACCCGGACACCCTGAGCTAGGCCTGACCCCCGGTGTCAAATTTAGCTCTGGTCGTCTAGGTCACATGTGGCCCTACGTTAATGGCGTTGCCCTAGCTAACCCTGGCAAAGCAGTTTTCTGTCTCGGTTCCGATGGTTCTCAGCAAGAGGGCAACGATGCTGAAGCTGCTCGTCTCGCCGTTGCGCAGCACATCAATGTAAAACTGCTGATTGACGACAACGATG
>JBCAWO010000034.1:0-56210 GCA_038534515.1 Cyanobacteria bacterium J06554_1 | reverse complement strand
CGTCATAGACCCTTGCACCCCAATGCCGCCTAAAATCATCAAGGAAGCTAAGGCTAACCTAATGGTTAGGGCTTCTTGCAAAAATAAAATTCCTCCCACGGATGCGATCACGGGCACCGCTAACTGAACCGTTGCCGCTCGGGTTGCCGTTAACCCTTTTAACGCGGCATACCAGATTGCATAGCCCACTCCAGAGGCCAATGCCCCTGATAATAGGGCTAGCATCACCCCCGTTAAGGTTAAATGCATCTTTGATAGGCTCACTAAACTTACCCCAATGGCAAAGGGAACGGCTCGCACAAAATTTGCGGTTGTATAGGCTACTGGCTCTTTGGCTCCACGCCCTAGTAATGAGTAAAATCCCCAGGCAATGCCGGCCATCACCATTAGTCCAGACCCTACAATTGGGGGGGCCGCTAACCCTGGGGAAACCAGGTACATTAGCCCCAACAGAGCGAGAAATAAACCACCCCATTCTAATGGTTGAGGCTTTTCTCCTTGCTTTAAAGCAACTAAAATCATGGTTACCTGTACTGAGCCGAAGAGAATTAAGGCTCCTGTACCTGCAGCTAGCTGTAGGTACGAAAATGAGAAGGTGACGGCGTAGAGAAACAGCATTAATGCCCCGGTCCATTTTTCCTGAGTGTTTTGAAGCTTGGCAATGGGTGTTCCCTGAAAGAAGGTCATGATGACCAGTAACATGACCGCGCCAGAGACTAATCGCAGGGTCATAAAACTGGCTGCATCAATCGAGCCAGGACCGAGGGCCATGCGGGTAAGTAAAGAATTGGCGGCAAAGGCGATTAACGTACAGCTAGTTAGGACTGTGGTTTTTAAGGCAGACGGAGAATGGGACATGGGTTTAAGAAGCCATTGCCAGTCTAAAAGGCGTTGCGCCTAATGGGGCGTTGCTAGCATGATGAAAGGTTGAACCCAGACCAACTAAATAGTTTTCGCTATGGGGTGGGGCAATAAAGGTGATGCCGGTGGGGATACCGTTGGATTGGAAACCGTTGGGAATTGCGATCGCACTTAAATCTAGCAAATTTACAAAATTTGTATAGTAGCCCAGGTTAGAATTCAGCGTTAGCGGCTCTGCTTCAATCTCATCAATGCGATAGATGGTTCCCGCTGTTGGCACCACCAGACAGTCCACCTGATGCCACAGGGTCTGCATCGTTTGCTTTAAGGTTTCTACGGCATACAGACCTTCAAATGTCTGAGCCGCTGTAATCTCTTTAGCCTTAAGAAGAATCTCGCGAGTAATGGGAAAGACAGCCTCTGGGTTGGCCTCTACAAAAGCCCCCACCGACACATAGCGTTCTGCGACCCAGGGGCCATTAAATAATAAATCGTTGGCTTCTAAAAATAAACTATAGTCCACGTCCATTCGGGTTCCGCCCAGATCTGTGAGGGTTTTGATAGCATTTTCGTAGCGGGTGGCTACATCGGTGTTACCAAAAAACTCTTGTTGATTGGGGCGCGGTACCCCAAAGCGAAAGGCTTGTTTGGCCTGATAAGAACTTAGATGAGCCGGTGGAACATTGGCCGAACGAGAAAACGGGTTGATCAGATCATAGCCCTGGGCAAGCTTCATCACGGTATGGGCATCTGTTGCGGTCAGTGCAAAAATCGAGAGACAGTCTAAGGTTCTACAAGCTTCAACGGTATGACGGGTGCTTAGCAGGCCTCGGGTGGGTTTGAGGCCAACAATGTTGTTAAACCCAGCGGGGACTCGTCCAGAACCGCCTGTGTCGGTACCGATGGCGAAGGAGACAAGCCCAGCGGCAACAGACAGGGCAGCCCCTGAGCTAGAGCCACCGGGGATATGGTCTTTTGAGAAGGCGTTATGGGGAGCTGTATAGCCGGTACGAATGCCCACCAGTCCTGTGGCAAACTGGTCTAGGTTGGTCTTGCCGATTAGGATCGCGCCTGCATCTAGGAGTTTCTGGACAGCTGGGTTGGTGTGGGTGGCGTTGTAGGTAAAGCCTGGGCAGGCGGCGGAGGTGGGGTGCCCTGCTAGGTCAATGCAGTCTTTGATGCTAAATGGGATGCCCCACAGGGGAAGTTGCGATCGCTGACTGGCGGACATCTGCATCAGCGCTGTGGCTCGTTCGATGAGGGTCTGTTCTGGTAATGTGTAGGTCCAAATGCCGTCATCTCCCCTATGGGCTAGATCGGTGAGAATGGATTTAATCACATCCACCGGGGTAACTGTTCCCTGTTGATAACCCTTTTGAAGAGATGGAAGAGTTAGGGGAATAGTTAGACCGGTTTGGTTACTCATGGAGAGATCAGGGCTTGTGGGGAGGCTTTGGGAGACGTTAAAAGGGGTCCAAGCACTATTAGTCAGGATTTCGTATGATACAAATCAGAACTCGGTATCGTCTTCCCTCCTAGGAGGGGCTCCGGGGTGGGTTACCCTTTGCGCCTATCAGTCCTCCTTTGTAAGGGGAACTGGGGTTGAAAAAAACGTATTGTTCAACCCGATGGCAATGGCTTCGAACACTTTTGATAGGGGGGCATCTCCATTCGCTAGGGGCAGCGGTTGCCCAGTATCGCCGCCCTGGCAGATCTGTGGATCGATGGGTACTTGTCCTAGCAGTGGTACGGCGAGTTCTTGGGCCATTTGGTCCCCACCGCCGCTGCCAAAGATGGATGTGCGTTCTCCACAACAACTACAGATTAAATAGCTCATATTCTCTACCAGACCTAAGACGGGTACCCCCACCTGTCGGAACATGTGGATGCTGCGTCGCACGTCGGACACGGCCACTTGCTGGGGGGTTGTGACCATCACCACACCACAAATAGGGCTCTCTTGAATGATGGTGATCTGGGCATCGCCTGTGCCTGGTGGTAAATCAATCAATAGGTAGTCTAACTCTCCCCATTCCACATCTTGGATAAACTGGGTAATAATCTTGTGGAGTACCGGACCGCGCCATGCTAGAGGATGATCGGGCTCTGCTAATAAACCGACTGACATGACTTTAATGCCATGGGCTGTCATTGGTTTGAAGCGTTGTCCTGTAGGTGTGTCAGTCACCTCAACTGCGGTTTGGGCTAACCCTAGCATTTGGGGCACATTGGGGCCATAGATGTCTGCATCTAGGAGACCCACTTTAGCACCTGTTTTAGCCAGGGCGGCGGCTAAGTTTACGGCTGTGGTTGATTTGCCAACGCCGCCTTTACCGCTGGATACGGCCAATGTGGTGCGTACGCCAGGAATGGTACAAAGCTGGATGTAGGCTTTCTGACACCAGGTCAAATCGCCCAGGGCTAACTGGGCTTGGTCTTTGAGGTTCTGTTGATGGACACCGACATAGAGTTTTAGATAAACATAGTTATCGACCACCCGCAGGTTGCGCACCATACCCAGATCAACAATATTTTTGTTGAGAATGGGCTCAATTACCTGCTTCAGACAATGGATCGCGGCCTGCTTGCGGACGGCAATGACTGGATTGTCAGGGATGGCATCGGGGGACTGATGAGGCTGGCGAACAAAGGGAGAATCGTGGTTAGGCATTGGATGTCTCTGCCAGCTGATCTTGAATCTTTCTGATGGCCCGTTGGGAGAAAATTTGTACGTCTCTATCGGGATCATCTAGGGTCTGTTGCAGGGCGGGCAGTACCTCTGGGTTACCAAGGTTGCCGAGGGCAATGGCTGAGTCTCTCCGCACGTCAGAATATTCATCGGATAGGGCTTTGATGAGACAGGGAATAGTCTCATCGGTGGCCACTTTCTGTAGGGCACGGGCGGTAAACTTGCGCACTTGCCAATGCTCATCTGCCATGGCAGCGGTTAAGGCTGGGATAGCCGCCGGGGTGGCGTGGAGATCTAAGGACTGGGCGGCATTGCGCCGGACCTGCCAGTCTGGGTCATTTGCGATCGCATCGCACAGCATCGGCACTACCTGGTCGTCACTCAGATATCCCAGGGTCAAAGTTGCCGACCGTCTGACTTCATTATTCTCATCTCTAGCCAGGGCCAGGGCGGGCTCACAGCGCACCACCTGATTGAGATACCGCAGCGTGACCACAGAAGCCTCCCGCAAAGCCGGATTTTCAGACTCAAAAAAGGGCAGAATGTAGGGCAGCGCCTGGGCATCGTGGATCTTACGCAGCAGGATTAGCACATTTAGCTGTACGTTCTCATCATCACTGTGAATCGCGTCCAACAGCTTGAGTAGGTCGTCTGGGGCGACCAGTTCCTTTAGGGCTGCCAGGGCCTCCTCGCGCACTTCCGGCTCATGGGCAGAACTTAAACAGTCCAGCAGGGGCGGCACCACCACCGGGTTTGCCATTTCCCAAAGGGCGGTCACGGCAATTTCTTGAACCCTGGCACTCTCGTCATTGAGGCACAGGATCAGGGCATCGATGGTGTCTTCATCCCCCAGGTGCTGTAGGGATTTAGCGGCCACCAGGCGGTCGTTGAGGTCTTGCGATCGCAACATCTCAACCCACTGCACCACCTCTGGATCAAGCTCGGCATGGGACATAGTTGGTCTTCTCCCTAACGCAACAGAAATGGAATCTGAACAGTAATGGCATTGGTGGGGCATTCCTTCTCACAGGGAAGACAAAACCAACACTCGTCATATTTCATATAGGCCTTACCGGTCTCAGGGTTTTTCACCAATACATCCAAAGGGCAGACCTCAATGCAGGCCGTACATTTTTCGAGACATTTAGATTCGTCCACAATCACCGGAACATCAACGCGCTGGGTTGTTAGAGCCATAGGATAAATTTCTCAAGTAAAGAACAGATTTTTTAACAACGTAGAGGCGTTCCATGGCACACCTCTACATTCCTAGCGCACTGCAACGTCATACACTTCCTGCTGCAGATTCACCTCCACAATATACGGAGCCACAGGCCGCTTAAACATTTCCATCTCACCGGTCTCAGATTTTTTCAGGTTTGCATGGCAGAACCATTCTTCGTTGTTCTTCTCAGGATAGTCAAGACGATAATGATAAAGCCCCCAGCGACTCTCCTTACGATAAAGGGAGGCCCGTGCGGCCATTTCCGCACAGTCGCGAATAAAGTGAACCTCCATACAGCGCATGAGCTCATGGGGATCTCGGGCTCCCATCAAATTCAGGGTCTCGTGGTATCGCTCAAAGGCAGCTAGGCCAATATCCATCTTGGTGGGGGATTTAGGCGGCTGCAAATAATCATTCACATAGCGGCGCAGCTTATATTCCACCTGGGTGTGGGGGACACCATCGGGTCGGTCCAACGGCGCATAGATTCGCGCTTTTTCTGTTGCTAAGAACTCTGGATCGGGCTCCACATGTTCCAGTCCTGCCACATAGTCCATGGCATTAATACCCGAGAGTCGCCCAGAAACAAAGGCTCCAATCATGTAGTTGTGGGGCACACTGGCCATGTCACCCGCGGCATAAAGACCGGGCACCGTGGTTTCAGCCTTATCATTAACCCACACCCCAGAGGCGCTGTGGCCACTGCACAGACCAATTTCTGAGATATTCATCTCCACCCCGTCGGTGCGATAATCTTCACCCCGCCCTTCATGGAAACGCTCACGGCTGGGTCGCTCATTGGCCCAGAGCACCCGCTCAATCTCAGAAATGGTGTCGTCATCGAGATGATACATCTTTAGATGCACCGGACCTTTACCTGAGTTCAACTCTTTCCAAGTCTCTAGCATCATCTGACCGCTCCAATAGTCGCAGCTAATAAAGCGGTTACCCTCGGCATTGGCAGTATAGGCCCCAAAGGGACTGGCTACATAGGCACAGGCCGGACCGTTGTAATCTTTAATCAGCGGATTAATTTGAAAACACTCAATGTTGGTTAGTTCCGCTCCGGCATGGTAGGCCATGGAATAGCCATCACCCGCGTTGGTGGGGTTCTCATAGGTACCATAGAGATAGCCAGAGGCAGGCAGCCCCAACCGTCCGCAGGCTCCGGTACAAAGCACCACCGCCTTAGCCTGGATGACAACAAAATCTCCTTTGCGTACATCAAAGCCAACGGCACCAATGGCCCGGCCGTCTTTGACCATCACCCGGGTGGCCATCACCCGGTTGGTAACACGCACCTTATGGCGCTTTACCTGACGAGAAAGAATCTTTTTTAAGTCTTTGCCTTCGGGCATGGGCAACACATATTTACCTACCCGGTGGACCTGCTTGAGGTCATAGTTACCTTCGTGATCTTTTTGAAACTTAACGCCCCAACTTTCTAATTCTTGAATAACCTCATACCCCCAGCGGCCTGTCTGGTAAACGTTTTTTTGCTCCAAAACGCCGTCGTTAGCAATGGTGATCTCTCGCACATACTGCTCTGGGGTGGAGTTTCCGGGAATGACAGCCGTGTTGACGCCATCCATCCCCATTGCGATCGCACCGCTGCGACGAATATTAGCTTTTTCCAGAATCAGAACATCGGCATCGGGGTTGGTCTGTTTAGCCTTGATGCCCGCCATCGTACCGGCGGTGCCTCCACCAATTACTAAAAAATCTGTTTGCAGATGCTGAGTATTCACACAAAAGTCCTCATTTCACTAGGGTAATCAAACCTCAACTGCCCAGAGCCAAACATATTAGCTCCCTTTAGCTCCTTTTAACTCCCTTAAGCTAAATGCATGACCTGGGCGATTCTTATAGAAACTCGCAGCTCAACCTAAAAAAATAAAACAGCGACCTTATCAACAGCAGAGCGTGCCTGAGAATAAGATTCAGGTTTTTCATCTCTATTGTCCTCATCTTAAAGAGACTCAGTGATAGCCTCAAGACTGTTTGTATCAAAAGGTACTGTTTTTCGATTCATTTTTTTTATATACTCATAAAAAGTAAAAATGTCATATTAGTTCTACATCATTTTCTGTAAGTTCTTTAGTGGCACAATGAGGAGAATAGCTTGTGCTAAATAGACGATTTCACACCAGAAAATGTCTTTTAGAAAAATGTCAAATCGCCGCTTAGTTCACTAGCGATTTTGTTGTGGAGATTTATCATTTAAAAGTTTTTCTGGAGGTGGCTCGTTACCTCAGTTTTACGGAAGCAGCGGACGCGCTTAATCTGACCCAACCTGCCGTCAGCGCCAAGATTAAGTCCCTAGAATCCCACTTAGGTGTCGCTCTTTTTCATCGATTGGGTCGTAAAATTCAGCTAACGTCCGTAGGCAGCTATTTGTTAGAAGCAGGGCCTAGTCTTTTAGCATTAGAAAGCCGGTTAATTAATGAAATTAATGAGATAAAACAGGGTAAGCACAGCCGTCTAAGAATTGGCTGCACAACAAGCATTGCCAGTGGATGGTTACCGAAGCTTTTGTTTAAGTATCATCAGAAATATCCTGGTATTGAACTAGAGTGTTTACCTTTTGATACGGTTCAACAGCTACACCAGGCTATGACAGTGGGCGATGTAGAAATCGGTTTTGCTGAAACCAATCTCCATGACTTTGATGAAATAGAGTCCCTAGCCATTGATAGTTTTCAATATTTCTTAATGGTGGCGGCTGATCATCGTTTAGCCAAATGTCAGTGGCTCAGTCTCCAGGAGCTAACGTCCGAGGTTTGGGTTTTTCCAACAGCTGGAACACCAGAGCGCTTTGCCCTAGAAGGGAGGCTTATGGAGCTGGGAATGCAGCTCTCAGACTTTAAATATCGAGAATTTGTCCAAACTCCCAGCTTATTCAGCACATTTTTAACCCAAGGACATTACTTAGGTTTTGGCTCGAGTCTGCAGCTCTCCACAGAACGTCAGACAAAACTTTTAGTAGGAATTCCACTCCAGGAATTTGCACTGGATTACCAGTTGTTTATGCTGATGCCTAAACGGCTATCCAAAGCTGCCCGTCGGTCGCAAAAGCCTCGTACTGACCTACTACCCGCTGAACCCCTGCAGCAGTTTATGCAGCTGGTTTCTGAAGAGTCTGAGCGAAGGCAACGCCTGAAGGCCCAACGGTCCTTCTCGGGGGCAACAGCCACTGCCCATCTACACTCCCCTGGGCTATTAGTTCGTCCAACTAATTCAGGCAGCTCAGAACCGCTGACGATCACCATTGGCACCCAAAATAAAACCATCCAAACCGTAACTGCGGGGGTGATTATCCAACAGCTAGGGCTGCTTGAGCATTTTTTGCCCCACAGCGGTCAGTACAGTAAGACAAGCTACAACATTAAATGGAAAGACTTTACATCAGGGGCACCAATTGCAGCAGGCTTACAATCACAGCAGCTAGATATCGGAATTTTAGGTGATTATCCCCTGCTACTCAGTGGTGTATCGGCTGAAAGTGAGTCATCCCCCTTAACCAACACCCGACTAGTTAGTTTTGTTGCCAGCAATCCAGACGGTACTGGCAATACGATTATCGTCCCCCACCGGTCACCCCTCAGCAGCCTGGATGACTTACGGCACCGAGTCATTGCCGTTCCGTTTGCCTCCTCAGCCCACGGTATGGTGATGCGTACTCTATCCCAGGCAAATCTATTACACGATGTGACCCTGACCTCAATTGATAATTTAAGTATCAATCGACTCACCCCCCAAAATGCCGCAGCCGATGGCTATGCCTATTTTGCGCCTCTACATGAGATTGCCAGTCACCAGGGTCGGTTTCGGCGTTTAAGCGATGCTCCAGATATGACCGACCTGCCTACGTTTCATGGCATTGTAGTCAGAGAATCGTTCGCCGAAACTCACCCTGACATTGTTGTTGCCTACCTCAAAGCACTGATCGCAGCGCAGCATTGGTATGTCACCACACCTAGCGCCCTTTCCCTGGTCAGTAACTGGGTTAAATTAGACCCCGAAATTGTTTCTAAGACCCTAGATTACCAACAGTCAAACCGCTCTGGACTGTTCTTCCCAGAAACACAAATTCGAACTGACTGGATAACAAATCATATTCAACAACTAAAAACAATTCCAGGCAATGAGCAGCTAGGCAATATCGACATGAATACCTGGATACAACCCGAATTTCTAGAAACAGCAATCAACTCTTTCTAAGCCTGATGAGAACTGACAAAACTATTACTCCGGTCTCTCGCCTGCACCCAATTAATGCTTCTCCATACTCTTTAAAGTCTCCTCTCGAATCAATTCAAAAACCTGACGATTAAGCTGGGTAAACTCGGGCGTCAGCATATCGTCAACATGACGGGGTCTTGTCAGCGGCACCTCTAGCTCAGCCTTAATTCTTCCAGGCTGCACACCCATCACAAAAATGCGATCGCCCAGAAAAACCGCCTCCTCAATATCATGGGTAACAAAAATGACTGTGGTTTTTAGGGTGCTCCAGATAGTCAGCAATAGTTCCTGCATCATGTGTCGAGTTTGGGCATCTAAGGCGGCAAAGGGCTCATCCATCAATAATACCGATGGTGAATTAACCAGTGCCCTAACAATACTGGCCCGCTGCTGCATCCCCCCAGAAAGCTGACTCGGATAGGCATTTCGATACTTAGCTAGCCCCACCAAATTAAGATATTCCCCTACCATATCCTCTCGTTCCGATTTGGGAACACCTTTAATCTTGAGCCCAAACTCAATATTTTGAAAGGTTGTTTTCCAAGGAAGTAGAGAATATTGCTGAAAAACAAACCCCCGATCGGCCCCTGGTTTTTTAACCGGCTGCTGATCGACCATGACATAACCCGCCGTTGGTCTGATAAAGCCCGCAATAATGTTTAGCAGTGTAGACTTGCCGCACCCTGACGGTCCCAGGAGGCAAGCAAGTTCCCCCGGTTTAATTTGCAGATTTATTGAATCTAAAACCTGGTTAGAGTGACCCTGGCGGCTAAAGATCATCGAAATCCCTTCCACATTGACAGCCCCCTTAGGCGCTGATTTTGTCATCGGTGGTGAAGTCAACATCTCTTTTTTCATGGTCTCCTGTCTCATGGGAGCAATCCTGCTAAGTTATGCATCCTGTTTCTTAATCACACGCCATGGCATTAGTGCCGCGGTGCCTCGCCCAACAGCCCAAGAACTAAACGCTCCCATTAACCCAATGAGCAACATCCCCATAACGATGGGAGGGTAGTTAGAAGTAACGTAGGATTCCCAAGTAATATAACCCACGCCGTAGCGACCTGCTAAAATCTCAGCTGTGACTAGACAAAACCAGGCATTTCCCATACCAATGGTTAATCCACCGGCAATACCAGGCAAAGCTCCAGGGATAACAATGTCCTTAAAGACATGCCATTGACTGGCTCCCAAACACTGCCCCACTCGAATCAGTACAATATCGTGCAAAATATTTTCAACTGCTCGAATGGTACTAATTAAGATCGGAAAAAAGGCACCGATAAAGGTGATATAAATCATGCCTGTTTCAGCATTGGGAAACATTAGAATTGCCAGTGGAATCCAGGCAACAGCGGGAATTGGTCTGAGCAACTCCAACGACGGCATCAGCAGATCTTCTGCAATCTGAAACCAACCGATAACAATTCCTAAGATAACGCCCAACACAGAAGCAACAGCAAATCCTACCAATACTCGCACCACACTAGAGCGAATATGTACCCATGGCTCGCTAAAAAAGAACTCAACAGTCGCGTTCAAAACCTCCCATGGGGAAGGGATCAGCTGAAAATTAATAAAAAACTTAAAGCCGATCATACACAGAATCTGCCAGATACCAAAGAAGAGTACCAGAGCAATAAATCGTCTAGCAGAACGACCGGAGAAAAGTAGCGCCTGTAGCGTCTGATGTAACCTCGCTACCGGAGAAGGACGGTGGGGACGAACGCCAGACTGGGGAAGGATGCTTGCCATAGTAAAGACTTAGCTAAATAAGTTAGGCATCATAGGGGCTGAAAAGCTGAGAAGCAGACCCTCAAAATCCCAAGTGTTGAGAAATTGAGGGCACCTAAGTATTGCTGCTTTGAATGAGTTAACTGGCCAGGGCAGGTACCGCTGTCACCATTGCCTGTCGCAAGCTGTCAAGGGTCAACCGGCTAATCCGAGCAGGCTGAGGGCCACTGGCATAGGTTTGGAGCAAACTCTTAAACGTGGTGACCTCTCCGCCAGATTCAGAAGCAAACTGCTGGGCATCAGCCTCCAGTAGAAACGCAGATACCTCATCTCCATTTTTCACATAGTGAGAGTTCTCAGCAAAGAGCTTCCAACCCTTGTTACGATCATGGACAAAGATAACGTCAGACGCCTTCCCTTCGGTCTGGAGCTCATTAAGCTTTTTGATCATGTTGGGAATGGTGGCAAAGTTAGTCACGGTGGGTTCTTCTTGAATCCACAGCTGGGCCGCCATTTTAGGCTCTTCAATTGGCTCGTTTGTTAGGGCATCATTGCCAGTGATGACATAGCTTTCACCTGCCTCAATCACTTCATCGTAGTCCAAGCCCATGTTGTCCATGGCTGTTTTCAAGAAGCTTTCATCTACCCATCCAGTAACATCCTCAGGATTGACCGGCGATTCAATCTTGCCCAGGCTAATCAAGGTGGCGATGCTATTCTTCAATGCCTCTAGCTGAACCTCACCGATACTGGGATTGATGGGTTGTAGTCCGGAGGGGCCGAGAAACATGTAAACCACTTCTTTCTCGATTCCTGACCATTCTTCAATTTGGGCAGAGATCTCTTCAGGACTCTCTTGGAAGGTTTGGTTAGCTTCGAGCATTGCCTGGAGATAGGCCTGAACAATTTCAGGATGCTCTTCAGCAAAGTCAGAACGAACAACAATTCCATGCAGAGTGGGCACCCCGGTTTGCGCCCCATCAAAAATCTTTTTAGCAAACCCTCGAAACGGAAACAATTCCCCAAACGGAACAAAGTCTGCATGGGCATCAATCTGGCCTGTACGAAGGCTGGTACCGCCTACTTCAGGTGCCTGACTGATGAGCTTAACATCTGATTCTGGGTCAATCCCGGCGTCACTTAATGCCTTTAAAACCATTCCATGGGCCGCAGAACCAAAGGGTACAGAGACAGAACCGCCCTTAAGATCAGCGAGGGAAGTGACATCACTATCTTTAGGAACAACAACCGCGTTGCCGGCCCCATTTGGGCTGTAGGCCAGGGTACCAATAAATGTGGAGGTAACACCTTCCACCTCTTCCTGGAATTTGATCAGATTGATCACGGCTGGGAAATCACCCATCAGGCCAATATCAATCTGATCGGCTAGCATTTTGTTGGTAATTGGTGGACCTGAGGTATAGCTAGACCATTGGATATCATATTCTACACCTTCGTATTTTCCAGTTGTTGGTAGGTGCTTCTCCAACAGTCCCAATTCTCGTACGGTAGCCCCTCCTACCGCCGTATTAATCACCTGATCTTGTGTGCCAATAGAAATGCGGATAACTTCTCCATTACCAGCCGGGGCGCTGGCGGTGGTGCCAGCATCATCAGCGCTCTCACTGGTCGACGGACCTGAGCAGGATGCAATAAAGACTGCTGAAAATGTAAGAGCACAAGAGAGAGAAATTCTTCTAAGCCAAGGATAATGAGACTTCATGGCGACAGCTACTCCAATCGGTTTGCCCCATTTAATCCGTGGCTGCACTAAGCATCTGTAAATAGAGATACAGATACTTTCTATGGCTTCCCCAGGTCAATAAACATTTTGATTGGATTGATAGAATTCTTTTATTTCTAAAGAATCCTAGCTCGTCAAAATGCTGACCGGCAGCATGTCTAACCGACCAGTCCATCCCCACCAGCCAATCAAGTTATCAATTAAATCCATGAGCTTATTTTTCAAAGAGCCCTAAAGAAATGTTTACAATCCATACCGCATCTGTGAGTTTTAGAAACAGAACTAGGCAATGGTCACCTCATCAGACAAATACACATCTTGAATCAGATGAAACAATTTAATACCTTCCTTAAAATCTCGCTGAAACGTCTTGCGACCTGAAATTAAACCACAGCCTCCCGCTCGTTTGTTAATCACAGCGGTGCGAACAGCATCAGCAAAATCATTTTCTCCTGAAGCACCACCAGAGTTGATTAGTCCAGCGCGACCGGCATAACAGTTAAGAACCTGATAGCGGGTTAAATCGATGGGATGGTCAGTGGTCAGCTCTGAATAGACCAGATCGTGGGTTTTGCCATAGCTGTTACCGGTAGCCTGGGCCACGGCTTTATAGCCACCATTGTTGAGGGGTAGCTTTTGTTTGATAATGTCGGCCTCAATGGTAACGCCCAGGTGATTGGCCTGTCCGGTGAGATCCGCTGAGACATGGTAGTCCTGGTCTTGTTTAAAGATGTCGTTGCGCAGATAGCACCACAGAATTGTTGCCATGCCGTGTTCATGGGCATGGGCAAAGGCTCTGCTGACCTCTTGGATCTGTCTTTCCGCTTCAGGTGAACCAAAATAGATAGTTGCGCCGACGGCCACAGCGCCTAAATCCCAAGCCTGCTCAACGGAAGCAAACATAACCTGGTCAAACTGGTTAGGGTAGGTAAGCAGCTGATTATGGTTGAGTTTGACAATAAATGGAATCTTGTGGGCATATTTGCGGGACATCATACCCAGGACGCCCAGGGTGGTAGCGACGGCATTGCAGTTGGCTGCGATCGCAAGTTCAATAATAGCCTGCGGGTCAAAATAAATCGGATTGGGCGCAAACGAAGCCGCCCCCGAATGTTCAATCCCCTGGTCTACCGGCAAAATTGACAGATAGCCCGTATTTGCCAAACGTCCGGTGCCATACAGCTGCTGCAAACTCCGTAACACCTGCGGATTGCGATCTGTCTGGGCAAAAATCCGATCCACCCAGTCAGCCCCTGGCAAATGCAACTGGCTCCTGGGTACCTTTGCCGTGTAGCCCAGCAGATTATCAGCGTCTGAGCCCAGCCATTGAGCAACTGATGAGGATGACGAGGTTACCACCATAGTTTTCCCACCGCGTACGATACCAAAGATTCATTCCCAGGTTAGCGCGCCCTTTTCAATTTGAGAGGGCCGTTTATGTTTAATAACTATTACCTCAGCCATAAAATAGAGGTGGTAAGTCTACAGGCTAAGGTTCTCTCATAATCGCATCGTTTACCCGTTCAACATAATAAAAGATAAAAACTCTCTCACTCTTATTAACGAGTCTGTACATACCCGCAGAAGGTAACAAAGGATAGAAATAGCTCAAGACTTTATCGACCAGACACCAGCGTCTGGCTATCTAAAAACTGGCACCTGAATAACAAAAGTCATTCAGGTGCCAGTAAGATTCTATTAAAGTAGGCAGACGTCTTGCAAATGACCGGCTACCTGTTACGAACAAGGTTGATCAGTCCACTCCGGTGGATTGTTGCGAATACAGTAGTGCTGCTCTCCTACCCACAACAGCTGAGACTGATCGCCATCAAAGCTAGAGAAATCTAAGCGATAGCGGTACCCACCAATGGAGTCATCGGAGACACCTTCGTTAATCACATGAACTACGCTGAGATCGTCTTCAGTATTGGGGCCATTGACAATGGTAGCCCGTTCCCCCTCGGCTAAGGAGGTACGACCAAATGCGCTAAAGGCAATATCCTCAGGATTTGTCCCAATCAATGGAACATCTGCATAGAGGGTATTGAGCGGAATGGTGCGATATTGATTACGGGTGGCCGTCTGTTTAGGATCAAACGACTGAGGTAAATCATAAATTGTGTTCTCCCAGTCCCAACGGGACAAAAGATAAATGGCATGAACCTGGGGAACCTGAAGACAGTGCCCCTGGAAGCAGGCTGTGTCATCACTCAGAACATAGGCAATCTCTTGAGAAAAGCCGTCACAGCTGTCGGCTTGTCCGCCGGTGGTAGTACAAGCCTGGTAGTAGGTGGCCACATCACCGTTATCAATCAACTCATCGAGCTTAGAACCGTCGATTTCTGTTGCTTCAAACCAGGGGATGGGGCCATCGTTGTCGGCGGCTATGTCGGTAATAAGAATTGAAGCAAGGCTGAGATCGTTACGTAAAATTTGAACCGTGGGGCTGTTGGTTTGACCAACCCTAAAGACACAGCCAGTTTCAAACCCGGGAGGCATGGAGGGAAGTTGCTCTGAGGGCTCGCCGCTGGCTGAGTAGTCTTGCCAGGCAATGCAGGAAGCCGTTTCTGAGGGGGGTGGGACCAAATCAGCTGCTGGTTGAGCTGATGGTGGGGTGGGTTTAGTCGTCGCCCCACAGGCTGTCACCACCAAGGTAAGCGCTGTGGTAGCCAGACTAAAAACGATTTTCTCGGTTGAACTCATCGGATTTGTTGGACGACGGGATGGATAAGTATTACAGACCATCTGACGAGAATCATAAAGACGGGGCTGATAAATCGTGAAGACTCGGCTGGATACCTTAAAATTTTGGGCATTACTAACCCTCAGAAGCTGACCCTCAAAATATTTTTACAGCAGCCTGCTAACTACAGTTTGGAAAAAAGAAAGGCTGCGCGCAGTCTACGCCGCACATAGCTGTAGTTTTCAGCGATCGCCTGGGGAAGTGAACGATGTACGCAAAGCCATATTAAAAACATCCTGACCCGCTGTATCTTTCTAGTTTGGTCCATACCCTAATCAACAAGGATAAATTTTGCTGTGTTTAAATCGCATCAGAACCTTTTTAATTTTAAAATCAGTCGTTGCTGATCCTCGGTATGATTTTATCTGCGAGGTACTGTCCTATGGCATCTCTCACCGCTCGGTTCATCCTCTAAATCAGCAACGACTAAAATCAAGGTTTTGATAGTCAGCATTTGGGAACTATAGCTGTTTTTATCAAGTCTTATGTAAATAAGATCATCATCGGTGAGCCAGCAATAACAGGTTCGATTGTCAGCTGCCTAAAATACTGACACAGCACTAAATCTGGGAATGCATTTCAATTTCACACCGTTGCTAATTTAGAACATGTACTGATCGGGTGCAATAAATCAGGATTTCTCAAATCAAACCATCTCGAGAATCAGAAACGCCAATTTCACTTTACTTTGCAAGCTTTGACCTGTGAATCTTTCAGTCAATTGACGTAATGCAACTCACTCCCAGATTTAGCAACGCCTCAAAAACTTTGGGCTATCAGTCGACCGTGCCTTCAGAGAAATTTAACCCCCTTTTAGATAGCATCAATCGTATTCGTCGTCCGTTAGCGCTGGATACCATTTTTGAAGACACAACGGTAGACGTTAGACAGCTACTCAATGTAGACCGAGTTGCTATTTTCAAATTTGATCCAGATACGGATTGGGCAGGTGAGTTTGTTGCCGAGGACGTGTCCCAAGGATACTCATCTGTTTTGGCCAAGCAAATCTATAACCCTGGTGATAAGCACGTTGCAGCACACTATCACCAGGGTCAGGTCCAGGCGGTAGACGATATCTATGAAGCTGAGCTGAGTACCGATCATGTCGACGTTTTAGAACAATTTCAGGTTAGGGCAAGTTTGGTGGTGCCCGTTCTACAGGATGAAGCCCTGTGGGGACTGCTCTGTATCCACCAGTGTGGGCGGGCTCGCCAGTGGAGCAAGGACGATGTCAAACTTGTACAGTCCATCGCCGAAAACCTGAGCATTGCTTTACAACAGCTGAAGCTAACGGAGCAGCTGCGCTACCAGACAGAGCAGCAAAAATCTTTGACGGGGGTGATCACCCGTATTCGTGAATCACTTGACCTGGAAACAACGTTTCAAACCACTGTTCAAGAAGTTCGACAGCTTTTAAAGGCAGATCGGGTGGGCGTCTTTTTCTTCCAGTCTGAAGAAGATTGGGAAGGTCAGTTTGTGGCAGAGGATCACGGTGAGGGAATTTCATCAATCTTAGCTGAAAAAGTCTACGATCATTGCTTTGGCAAAAACTACGCAACGCTTTATCAAGAGGGTCGGATGTATGTTTCAAACAATATTTATGAGAGTGGGCTAGAAGACTGTCACATTCAAATCTTAGAACGGTTTGAAATTAAGGCAAACATGGTATTGCCGATCATGAATGACACCGAGCTATGGGGGCTGCTTTGTATTCATCAATGTCAGGGGCCGAGACAATGGCAGCCCTCAGAAATTGAGTTTGTCGATCAAATTTCTAAACATTTAAGCGTGGCTTTAAAGCAGTGGAGTCATGTTGAAGAATCAAAACTACAGGCGTCTCAATTAGTTTATATATCTTCTCGCGAACGGGCCTTAGAGCAGCAGCAGCTGTTGTCTCAAACAATTAATGCCATTCGTGACTCTCTACAAATTGAGGAGATTTTTGACACTACAACAAAGAGTATTCAGACGCTATTTAAAACCGATCGAGTTGTTATTTACCAATTTAATGCTGACTGGAGCGGTCAATTTGTTGCTGAATCTGTAGCGGAAGGCTGGCCTGGCCTGCTTGCCACCCAGGGCACCGTCCAAGATACTTATTTAATGAAAACCCAGGGGGGTCGCTACGCACGGCAAGAGACCTTAGCTGTGGATGATATCTACCAGACTGATTATGATGACTGTCATATTGAGTTGTTAGAGGATTTCCATGCCCGCGCCTATGCCATTGTGCCGATTATGGAGGGCAATCGGCTGTGGGGGCTTTTAGCGGTTTATCAAAACTCTGGCCCCCGCCATTGGGAAACGGATGAAATTGACTTTTTAGCTCAAGTCAGTGCTCAACTAGGGGTGGCCCTTAATCAAGCAGAGGCCGTCGCCCAGGTACGAGAGCAGGCGGCAGCGCTACAAAAAGCAACCGATCGGCAAAGAGCCCTGACGCTAACAATTGATAAGATCCGTCAATCGTTAGATATTGACGTAATTTTTATGACAACAACCCACGAGGTGCGTCAGCTGCTTGAGGTTGATCGGGTGGCTATTTACCGGTTTAACTCAGATTGGAGCGGGGCCTTTGTGGCTGATTCCATAGTGGATAGTTGGCAACCGGCTATGCCAACCCAGACCATCATTCAAGATGTGTTTTCTAAACCCGATCAGGATGGTCAGCTGCCCCGCAATGAGGTGTTTGTACCGATTTCCCAAGGCGAGAAACTTTGGGGGCTGCTGATGGCCTATCAAACCTCTAAGCCTCGATACTGGGATGATGATGAAGTGGGGCTGCTGGCCCAGGTGGGAACTCAGTTGGGGGTGGCCTTGCAGCAGGCAGAGCTATTAAATCAAACCCAACAACAGACGGCAAAGCTCAATCAAACCTTGCAAACCTTAAAAAGTACCCAGGCTCGATTGGTACAGGGCGAAAAAATGGCTGGCCTCGGACAGCTGGCAGCAGGTATTGCCCATGAAATTAACAATCCGGTGGGATTTATTTCTAGCAATCTAGAACCGATGCAGGATTACATTACGGGTCTTCTGGAGCTGATTCAACTTTATCAACAGTATTATCCAGAACCAGAACAGCCGATCCAACAAAAGATAGATGACATTGAAGTAGATTTTATATTAGAGGACCTACCCAAGATAATGACGTCCATGAAAATGGGCTCCACTCGCATCGTCGATATTGTTAAAAGTATGCAGATCTTTTCCCGTGTGGATGAGGCGGCTATTAAAGATGTGGATATTCACCAGGGTATTGATAGCGCGCTGCTAATTTTGAAGCATCGCTTAAAGGCTCGCAATCAGCGCCCCACCATCAATATTGTCAAGTCCTATGGTGAGTTGCCCTACATTCAATGCTATGCAAGCCATCTGAACCAGGTGTTTATGAATATTTTGGTCAATGCTGTGGATGCCTTTGACGAGATTGTCAATTTCAATGACCAGACACCAGAGATTCAGATTGCCACTCGCTGGCAAAAGAGTCAAAACTCTTTATTGATAGAATTCTCAGACAATGGCCCTGGTATTGCTGAAGATACGTTAGCAAACATTTTTAACCCGTTTTTCACCACAAAACCGGTGGGTAAGGGGACGGGGTTAGGTCTGTCTATCAGCTATCAAATTGTGACAGAAATGCACGAGGGTAAGCTACATTGTCAGTCCACCGTCGGTAAGGGGACAACGTTTTTCATTGAGATTCCGGCAACTGTTTAATCCGATTGCTCCTATAAAAGGCCCACACTAACGACTACCTTGGAGATCAAGGGCATCCCACAAACCCTCGCCCAATAGGTTAAAGGCCGTTCTATCGTTTATGGACGGCCTTTTTTAGCTCCAATGCCCAAAAGCTGATAGTGCCGAGGAGAAGTGCGATCGCAACCTGCCGACCACTCAACGCCACCGTGGAGAAAAACACCTGGCACACTGGCACATAGACCACCGTCAGCTGTAGTCCAAAGGTTAGCAATACTGCACCTAGCAGCTTTTTATTTGACAGTAGCCCAATCTTAAACAGCGACTCCGAGGCCGATCTTACCGCCTCTGATAGGGCAATGCGAGAGAATGCCAACGTGGTAAAGACCATGGTTTGCCAGGCCGGGTCGTCGTTGCGCCAATAGCCATTGGCCACCAGTATCAGCACAAACCCCAGCAGCAGCCCAATCCAGAGAATATCTATGCCCATACCACGGCTAAAAATACTCTCATTAGGTCGATAGGGCTGTCGTTCCATCACTCGCTGCTCGGCTGGTTCAAAACTCAGGGCCAGGGCCAGCAGACCGTCCGCAATCAGGTTAATCCACAAAATTTGAATGGGCACCAGCGGGATGGGCATACCCAAAAACGGAGCCAATAACAATAGCCACAGCTGTCCCACATTCCCCGCCAGGGTGTACTTGATAAACTTACGAATGTTGTCATAAATCACTCGCCCTTCCCGCACCGCGGCCACAATTGACGCAAAGTTGTCGTCCTGTAGCACAATATCGGCCGCTTCCTTGGCCACATCGGTGCCGGTAATCCCCATGGCCACCCCGATGTCCGCTTGTTTAAGGGCCGGGGCATCATTTACCCCATCCCCCGTCATGGCAACAATGTGCCCCCGTCGCTGCAGTGCCTGAACAATTTTGAGTTTGTCCTCCGGGGTGACCCGCGCATAAACAGCGGTCTCGGCGACGGCGGTTTCAAGCTGCTCCACCGGCATTTTGCTCAGACCTTGTCCCATGAGCAATTCACCACCGGCAATACCCAGGTCTTGGGCAATGTGTTGGGCCGTTAGTGGGTGGTCGCCAGTAATCATTACGACTTGAATACCGGCAGTTTGACAAAGATGAATGGCCTGCTTAACTTCGGGGCGGGCCGGGTCCATCAGCCCCACCATGCCAAGAAACACAAGCCGCTGTTCGAGCTTTCCCGATTTAGAAAGTTCTGCCTCGGAGGCAGATGTTAGGGGACGAAATGCCAGCCCCAACACCCGCAGTCCTTGATTGGCAAGGCGGTCGTGGGCCGTATAAATCTGCTGCTGCACATCATCGCTCAGGGGCTGGACCCGATAGTCAAGCCAGACCCGATCCACGGTAGTCATCAGGCTATTGAGGGCACCTTTGCTAAAAACAACGGCGGTAGTTGTTGTTGGCACCACCTGCTGCCAGACGCGCTGCAGCGCGTCTGGCAGCGGTTGCTCACAGCGGTGACAGGTGCTCATGCGCTTACGATCGGAGTCAAAGGGTACCTCATGTATGCGGGGCCACAGCTGATCGAGTTTGCGCTTGGGGAAACCCATTTGGGCGGCAGCGGTCACCAGGGCCGTTTCGGTGGGGTCACCCACGGCATGGTTGTTGTCTAAAGAAGCGTCATTACAGAAGGCACCACTCAGCAACAACAACCCCACAGCCTGATTGCCCAGGGCCTGACTATCAGACAGCTCGATTTGCTGTCCGATGATGTCCACCACGGTGACCGTCATGCGGTTTTCGGTTAGGGTGCCGGTTTTATCGGAGCAAATGGTCGTCACCGAGCCCAGGGTTTCCACCGCCGGCAGGTGGCGAATGAGGGCATTGCGTTTGAGCATGCGCTCCGCCCCCAGGGCCAGGGCAATGGTAACCACCGCCGGGAGGCCTTCAGGAACGGCGGCCACGGCAATGCTGACGGCGGTGAGCAACATCTGTCGCAGGGGTTCCCCCTGCACCAGACCAATGGTGGCAATGATTAGTGAAATGGCAATGGCACCGGCACCCAGTGCTTTTCCCAGCTGGGCCAGACGCTTTTGTAGGGGGGTGGCGTCTGCCTCAACCGACTGCAAGAGCCGGGCAATGTGGCCAATTTCTGTCCCCATACCGACTTCGGTCACCATAAAGGTGCCACGGCCACGGGTGACGGTGGTGCTGTGGTAGACCATGTTGCACCGATCGCCCAGGGACTGTTCTTGGGTAAATACGGTTTTGGCCTGCTTGTCCACCGGGGCTGACTCACCGGTCAGGGCCGATTCTTGAACCTGTAGATTGACCGATTCGATCAATCGGCCGTCGGCGGGCACCATATTACCGGCCTCTAGCAGGACCAGATCGCCACGCACCACTGAGACCATCGAGCATTCCTGTACCTGGCCATTGCGTCGGACACGCACCGTTGGGACAGCCAATTTTTTGAGGGCAGCCATGGCCCGCTCGGCCTTACGCTCCTGACGAAACCCCAGGACAGCATTAAAAATAACAATGGCAAGAATTGCGATCGCATCTCGCAAGTCCCCCACAATGACAGAAATAACCGCCGCCACCATCAGCATGACCACCAAGGGCGCACTCAGCTGCTCCCAAAGCACCCGCCAGGGAGATTTACCCGCAGCCGTAATTAACTCGTTGGGACCGTCCTTAAGCAGTCGCTGCTGGGCCGTTTCAGCAGTTAGGCCACGGTCTAAGTGACTGTCAACCTGCTGTGCTACTTCATTAGCGTCCAGTTGATACCAGTGACTCACAGTTGTTGTTCACCTTGGAGTAAGCATGGTCTGAGCAGGTCACAGCATGACAAGCACATATCGCCAGTTGTTTCCAGCTGTCAGAATACTAGTGTAGCGCCCCCTCTAGTGGTGGCTTTATGTCCTTAAATAGAGAATAAAAAGCGTCAGCAAAGACTACACAGTCCGCCGACGCTTTTTATCTATGACCTTTTAATAATCAGAACGCAACAATCTGCAACAGTTAGTTCTGATAGAGCAAAATTGACTGCTCCGGTTCAATAACAACGACGGTTGGAGCAGTTACATTACCCACCACTACACCAGCGGCCGCACCGCCCAAAATCTCTAGGAAGTCAACATCCCCCAGCACCTCACCAATAATTAGACCGCCTGCCGCACCAATGGCTGCATCTTCAATAATGTCGCCCGTACCGGTTTGGCGTGGGTCTTTTTGATCGGTGAGAGTTTCAGATACGGCATTAATTTCAATAATGCGGTCTCCGACTTCTGCCGAATTCGCCACGTAACGCAGGCCCCCATCCACAGGCTCAAACTGCCCCCGAATGATACTGCCCTCCGGCAAGAACCGGTCGCCCACGGCGGTTCGGTTTTCTAACCGCAGGTTGTACTCATGGACGACGTTCTTGTCGAGATAGAGGGTATCATCGCTGCGGGTAACGGTGCTCAATGGTTGCTCCGTCTGGGCAACAATCACAGGCTCGGTCCGCCCAGTGGTGGTCTCCTGAGCCAGAGCTGGACTGACGATGGCACCAAGAGATATCAGTGCGCTGGCGATGGCAATAGCTTTCATGGTTGATTCCCCCACTGGTTAATTGACCGACTGTACCGCAGTTCCTACTCAATATTTTCCATTAGAAACATGAGTAATGTATGGGTGTGGACTGATTAATCCATTACCCAACTTGTCGAAACAAGCCAAATAAACTGACTACGTTGAACAGATTGATTAAACCAATCTAAATGTGAACCATATGTCAAAGCTATGCCAGTTGACACGCTGGCATAGCTCCTGGGGCTGTTGTTGGCCTAAAAGAGAATCATCGGTCTTATCTACAGAGTTGCGAGGAAATCTCCAATCTGCTGTAGAAAATCGGGGTTAGACGCGGCCAGCACCCCGCCCAAAAACCCAAACATGTGGCCCTCCCACGACAGTGTGGTGTCATCGGAGTCGGGCAGCATGGTCCAAAACTGATCGCCATAGAGCAGCATGACAACAAACGCCAGGCCAAGGGTCATGAGGGTGACCTCCAGGTAACCCCGGGCAATCAGATATCCCAAATAGCCAAAGATCAGACCGCTAGCCCCCAAATGAATAGCGGAACGGCCAAAAATCCAGGTACCTAACCCACTGACCAGCAAAATGGCGACGCTAAGGGCGTAGAAATTGTCCAGCCCCTGGAGCAATACCAACCAACCTAAAATTGAAAACGGCAATGTGTTGGCAATTAAATGGGCGGCATTGCGATGTAAGAACGGTGAAAACAAAATACCGAGTAGTCCTAGGGGCTGACGGGGGCGAATACCTAACAGTCGATTGAGCCCGCTTCCCAAATAGGCAAAGTTAACGACACCCACCACCCAAGCCATCAACACACAGTCCCGCAGGACCTTTGCTTGGGTTTGCCAGTCGATGGGTACAAACATTGAAACTATGACTGTGCCCAGGATCATATAGATCAGCACAAGCTGTTGCTTTACCCCTGTCATCACAGAAAACCTGCTGCTACAAATTTTTTGATTTGAAAGTAGAGGCACCCAGAACAATGCCCCACGGGCATTGCTTACGTAGACTAATGGCTGTATTTTACCTTACTTAATATTTGCGTAGAAAACGCATTAAATCGTTGGTAGTTAAACAAAAATCAACACATTAGACCGCCTAGGGCTCTGCTGCTGGTTTTGCCGCTAGCATACAGCGATATTTTTTGTAGGTGCTCTAAGATACCAGAGATTGGGGGTTAAGACGTCCCGCAAATGGGACTATAGGACTAGACATTCTGGGTCCGACTTTTTCCTTGGGTTTGTCACTGGGTCTATCACAGTGATGGCTGAGGAGGGTCGTCAGCTCTTAGGATGAATATGGCACTAGTGCCTGAAGTCTAATAATTCACACTTGGAAGAAGGATGAACGTAAAATCGTTGGCGACGGGGCTTGGGGCAGTACTGATGGTGTTGCTGGGGGTGGTGAGTTTTGCATCCCCTAGTTGGGCCTACCTGCAGGACGATGTGGATATGCTGCTAGAGCTTAGGGACTGCCCGGTCTGCATCCTCAACGAAGCCGATCTGTCGGGGGAAGACTTTGCCCAGGTTAATCTCAAAATTGCAGAGTTAACCAATGCCAATTTGAGCCAGAGCAACCTGAACGAAGCAAATTTGATGCTGGCAGAACTGGGTGGGGCTAACCTTAGTGAGGCCAATCTGGCCGGAGCCGCTATGAACGGTGCCCGTTTGCAAGGTGCTAACTTAAGCGGTGCAGACCTGACGGGGGTGGTATTGACCCAGGCCAATATTGATGGAGCCAATCTGCAAGGGGCCAACCTGCAGGATGCGGAACTGACGGCAGCGGTGATTGGTAGCGCCGACTGGCGGGGGGCTAACCTCAAAGGTGCCAATCTACGGGGGGCCATTTGGTCGGAGGCGATCCTTTGCAATACGGTGCTACCCGATGGCACCATGGGCGATCGCAACTGCCAATAGCAGCCGTAACCATCCTTTTGCATTCACCCTCACCCCTGCCAAGCCATGAGCCAGATTACCCTCAATATCATCGCCATTTCGGTCTTTTCGGTGACGATGTTAATTTTGCTAGGTCCGCTGCTGTCGGTTTCACCAGAGGGCTTGGCAACCGTAACGGCGGTGTTACTGGGACTGGTGAGCATTGACCAGCTAGGCTGGCAGGGGCGGGGGGGAACGCTGCTGGTGGATTGGCTGTCTCAGCGGTCACCGGACTATTGCGATCGCATCATCCGCCACGAAGCGGGCCACTTTTTAACAGCCTATCTACTGGGCATCCCCATCGATGCCTACACCCTAACGGCCTGGGAAACCCTGCGGGCTGGCGTCAATGGCACCGGCGGCGTTGTGTTTAAAACTGATGACATTGACCGAGCCGTTGAAGTCGGTAAAATCAGCCAGCGAGAGATTGACCGCTACTGCACCGTTTGGATGGCCGGCATCGCCGCCGAAGAACTCACCTATGGCGCAGCGGCGGGCGGTCGAGACGATCGGCTAAAGCTAAACCTGCTGTGGCAGCAAATGAATCGCCCCCTGGCGGAGGTTCCCCTCAAACAGCGCTGGTCTACGCTACAGGCCAAAACCCTGATCGAAAAAGAACCCGACGCCTACAGCGCCCTGATCGACGCCATGACAGAACGTCGCCCCGTCGCAGAGTGCTGCGAGCTGATTGAGCGACATCTACAGTCGGCAGAGGTCTGACCCCTGGTTCTACGGAACACCTCCCCAGTTGATGAATACCTAACAAAACCATTGCCGTTTCATCAAACTTGATGCAACATCAGTCAGAATGGTAAAGCCATCGACGGCTGCATATCTCCAAGGGAGAGGCGACGCCAACGTCGATGGTTAGTCAGGTTAGCCGTGTAATGGCCGCGTTTATCCGTTGTCCTCACCCACCTGACAGATGCCACAGGACCCCATACTGCTGATTTTTGCTGGGGGCATGGGTAGTTTTAGTTCTAAACTCTCCCGTTCCGGTCAAATAATTGGCCCATTCGCAAACCTAAAACCTAAGTCCGCTAAGCGCGCCTGCTAAACAATGTCTACGTCAAAGCCTGGGTTAGAAAAATCAGTCACCACCGGCGCTGGAATTCGCCAAGCCTTTCTTAAATTCTATGAAGACAAAGGCCACGCGATTTTACCCAGTGCGTCACTGGTACCTGAGGACCCAACGGTTTTGCTGACCATTGCCGGCATGCTACCCTTTAAGCCAATTTTTCTAGGCCAGCGTAAAGCACCGGTGCCCAGAGCCACCACCTCCCAAAAATGTATTCGCACCAACGACATTGAGAACGTGGGTCGGACCGCGCGCCACCATACGTTCTTTGAAATGCTGGGCAATTTTAGCTTTGGTGACTATTTCAAAGAACAGGCCGTGGCCTGGGCCTGGGAGCTATCAACAAAGGTGTTTAAGCTAGACCCCAAAAATCTGGTGGTCAGCGTTTTTCGTGAAGATGACGACGCCTTTGCCATCTGGCGTGACCAGGTGGGGGTGCCCAAAGAGCGCATCATCCGCATGGATGAAGAAGACAACTTCTGGACTTCTGGACCCACCGGTCCCTGTGGTCCCTGCTCCGAAATCTACTATGACTTTCACCCAGAGCGGGGCGACGACAACATTGACCTAGAAGACGACACCCGGTTTATCGAGTTTTACAACCTGGTGTTTATGCAATATAACCGCGACGCTGATGGCAACCTGACACCGCTCCAGGCCCAGAACATCGACACTGGCATGGGGCTAGAGCGCATGGCCCAAATCCTGCAGGCCAAGCCCAACAACTACGAAACAGATTTAATTTTTCCCATTATTAAAACGGCGGCAGAGATTGCTGGGGTGGACTATTTTGCCGTTGATGAGGGCGCAAAGGTCTCGCTTAAGGTGATTGGCGACCATGTGCGGTCCGTGGCCCACATGATTTCCGATGGCATCACCGCCTCCAATGTGGGTCGAGGCTACATTCTGCGGCGGCTGATCCGACGGGTGGTACGCCACGGTCGGCTGTTGGGTATCGAAGGGGCCTTTATTAATCAGGTGGCTGAAAGCGCCATTGCCCTATGTGAGTCGGCCTATCCCGACCTGCGGCAGCGAGAAATCGTCATCAAGGCGGAACTAGAACGCGAAGAATCTCAGTTCCTCAAGACCCTGGAGCGGGGCGAAAAGCTGCTGGCGGAGATTCTAGCGCGCAACCCCAAGCAGATTTCTGGGGACGAGGCCTTTAAGCTGTACGACACCTTTGGATTTCCCCTGGAACTTACCCAGGAGATTGCAGAAGAAAACGGTCTGACGGTGGATGTGGCCGGGTTTGAAACCGCCATGACCGTTCAGCGAGAGCAGTCTAAAAGCGCCCATGAAACCATTGACCTGATGGCCCAGGGCGGTCTGGGGCAGCTGGGTATCGATTCCACTAACTTTTTGGGCTACATCGATGTCACGAGCCAGAGCCTGGTGAAGGCAATTTTGGTCAATGGCGAAACCGTTGACACCGCTGAAGCCGGTACTGAGGTGCAGCTGGTGCTAGACCAAACCCCCTTCTATGCCGAGTCCGGTGGTCAAATTGGCGACCGGGGCTTTCTCTCCGGCGATACCCTGGTGGTGCGGATTGACGATGTGCAAAAGGACAATAACCTATTTGTTCACGTGGGTCGGGTGGAGCGTGGCACCCTCACCGTTGGCAATAGCGTCAGCGCCCAGATCGATCGGGCCTGTCGTCGTCGCGCCCAGGCCAACCACAGTGCCACCCATCTGCTCCAGGCGGCCCTCAAAAAACTGGTGGATGACGGCATTTCCCAGGCGGGGTCGCTGGTGAGCTTTGACCGGCTGCGGTTTGACTTTAACTGTCCGCGGGCGCTGAGCCCGGCGGAGGTGCAGCAGGTGGAAGCCCAGGTGAATACCTGGATTGCGGAAGCCCACGGGGCCGATGTGGAGGTGATGTCCATTGAGGCGGCTAAGGCTAAGGGTGCGATCGCAATGTTTGGCGAAAAATATGGCGATCAGGTGCGAGTCATCGACTTTCCTGGGGTATCCATGGAGCTGTGCGGCGGCACCCATGTGGGCAACACCGCTGAAATCGGCGTCTTTAAGATTATTACCGAGTCCGGCATTGCCGCAGGCGTCCGACGGATTGAAGCCGTCGCCGGACCGGCGGTGCTGGAGTACCTGAACGTCCGCGACCAGATCGTCAAAGACCTCAGCGACCGATTTAAAGCCAAACCCGAGGAACTGGTGGACCGCATCACCAACCTGCAAAGCGACCTCAAAACCACCCAGAAAAGCCTGGACGGTCTCAAGTCGGAGCTAGCGCTGCTCAAGTCCGACCAGCTGCTAGACCAGGCAGAAACCATAGGCGAATTTCAGGTAATCATCGCCAATATGGCAGAGGTGGATGCCGACTCGCTAAAAACAGCGGCTGAGCGGCTGCTGCAAAAGCTGGGCGATGGTGTGGTGGTGCTGGGATCTATTCCGGCTGAGGGTAAGGTGAGTCTAGTGGCCGCATTTAGCAAGCCTGTGATCGGCAAAGGGCTAAAGGCCGGACAGTTTATTGGCGGCATCGCCAAGCTGACCGGCGGCGGCGGCGGCGGTCGACCCAACTTTGCCCAGGCAGGCGGTCGCGATGCATCGAAGCTGCCAGAGGCATTAGAGGCCGCAAAGGCACAGCTCCAAGAAGCGTTGGGGTAATGCCGAAACCTCCCATATGAGAGGTTTTTTGGAAAATAATCTTTTCAAGTATTGACCACTGTCCGGTGGGCCATACCCACTCTCCAGCCATGCAATTACCCCCCGATGAAGAATCTCGCTTAAACATTAATATCGTGCCGATGATCGATGTGGTATTTGCGGTGCTGGCATTCTTTATCTTGTCCACCCTATACCTGACTCGAACTGAAGGATTACCGGTTAACCTACCGACAGCAACAACAGCAGTGGGTCAAGACGAGGCAACCCTGACGCTGACCATTGCTGCCGATGGCAGCCTGTTTTTAGGAGACCGACCAGTCACCCTAGAGACCTTAGCCGACGAGGTTCAGGCCCTAATTGCACCAGGACAGTCTGCCATGGTAACCGTGCGAGCAGATACAGCAACACCCCATGGACAGGTGGTGGCAGCCATGGATCAGATTCAAAATTTAGACGGAGTCCGGTTAGGCATTGCAACACAGCAGCCCTAGAATTGTATTGCCACACGTTTCCACCCGGATGTAATGAGCATTACCCCCCTAGTCTCAAAGGTCTGCCTGATAGCTGCCCCTCCTTTGGCCATTTTCCTCAGCTCAGTTCAACCTGCTAACGCAGAAGAGAGCACGTTTCTATGGGAAATTGAATCCCCCAACAACACCGTATATTTGCTCGGGTCCATTCACCTTTTAAGAGCAACAGACTACCCATTACCCCGATCAATTCAAGCCGCATTTGACGACGCTGAAACGGTGGTTTTTGAAATCGACATTGCCGACTCTGAAAGTCCACAAACGCTGGAAACCTTTGTCCGAGCCGCGCTCCCCGATAGCCCAGAGGAAGTGCTACCCAACGCCCTGGACGACAAAACCTATCGCCTGGCAGAAGAGACAGCCGCTGAGATGGGCATACCGTTTACAGGCTTTCAAGGCTTTGAACCCTGGGCGTTTTACCTGAGTGTGACCGGGTTTCAGGCCTTACATCTAGGGTTTGAGCCCCAATATGGTGTGGACGCCTACTTTTTTAACCAAGCTAACCAGGCAAACAAGACTGTTCTGGCGCTTGAAACCGTTGAAGAACAGCTGGGATTTTTTGACACTCTGCCAGTTTCCGTGCAGGCAGATCTCGTTGAGCAAACCATCCTAGAGTTAGATACCTTTGAGACTTCAATTGAAACGATGGTTGACGCTTGGAAGTCAGGAGATATCATCGAATTTGAACGGGTGACGCTAGACGGATTTGTTGATTTTCCAGAGGCTTATGAGGCTCTTTTGGTACAACGTAACCAAAACTGGCTCCCAGACATTGAGTCTTTTATCAATCAGTCTGAAGACTATCTAGTCATCGTTGGAGCCGCCCATTTAGTCGGTGAGGACAGCGTCATTAAACTCCTACAGGACAAAGACTATACGGTCCAACAAATGGGCCATAACTAACCCGCTCGATGAGCACGGGTGACCTAAACTATGTGCGTCAAGCTATAGTTTGTTCTCATGAGAAAGTTCTCATTTGAGAGCCCTCTCATGTTTGTTTCATTACCTTCTTAATACGGCTTGCCATACTACTACGCAATATCACTAGGACAGTTATCAAAATCAGTACAGTACTTTAATGGTGACTATTGTCATCTACGGACTGGCTGGTTGTTTATAGCAAACGTCCTGATGCCTTGGGGCGTTTGCGCGCTCCATTGACGTTGCCGCTTAACGCTTTCAGGGACTATGCCCTAACCAATGTGACCAACGCCATAGGAGTGGTATTAGATAAAAATTAAACGTGGTTCTGTCTAAGGTAGAGTATCAAATTCGATACATCCACAAGTCGTGTAAATGATTGTTATTGAGGGTTTTGGTCCAAATGAGTAAGGTTATGGACAGTATCAATGCATCTCTCCAGAGTGCCTTGGCTATCAATGGTACGATCGGCGCTGCCATTGGCGATTGGGGGACAGGCTTTTCATTGGGTCAAGTTAGTTTAAACGACACTGTGTTTCCAACGTCAAAATTAGAACAGGCAATTGCTTTTAATTCTGAAGTTATTAAAGCTAAAAATAGGACCCGGGAGGCCTTAGCCATTGCGGCTCCAATTGAGGATATTCTAATTACCTTAGAAGATCAGTATCACCTGATCCGCATGTGTGAGACAGCCGAAGGCGTCTTCTTTTATCTCGTCATGGATCGCGAAAAAGCAAATTTGGGGTTAGCTCGGATTAAACTACGCCAGATTGAGAAAGGGTTGCAGATATGATGTTCAACGCTATTATTTTAGAGGGATTTCCCCCTACAGGACTGCTCATTTTTAATTGGGCCTACTGAATTCGGATTTGGTATTACACCATTCTCTGCAGAGTTTCTAATTCTTTCTGAATAGTCTCTTCTAATGCCTTTAGCCGCGCCACCGTTTGCTCACGGTTAATCTCATTTTGTTGTTTCTTCTCCACCAGGCTACTCAACTCTAATCGCCGGGCACCAATATCCCCGCTAATTCGCTCAATCGCCCGCTCCTCGTAGGTACCAAAACACTCCTGCACTGCCTTGTAAATGGGCTGCCACTGGTCCGCTGCAATCTGGGGCAAATGCTTGACAAACTCTTTCCGGGTCGCCTTAATAAACTCCTGTCGAACAAACTCTGCCTGGGCGGCTAAAATCCCTCCGGCTGCTGCAATGACACCGATAATGTTTAAGAACAAACTGCTAAACAACAGCCCTAAAATCTGTAGCGCAATCACAATGCACACATAGCTCACCGCCATTTGTAACACTGACTGCCAGAAGTGGTTAAAGGGTTGGACCGCATCGTTTAAGGTGTCAGGCAGCTCATCAAAGAGATCGCGGATGTTGTCGATCCAGGGACGGGCCTCATCGGCGGTATCGGTACTGGGGGCATAAAACTTGCGACCCATTATTTTTTCATGGATGACTTCGACTACCTCGGCATAGGCCACCTGGTATTCGGTGGCGCTTTCGTTGAGTTCGTCAA
The DNA here is from genome assembly GCA_038534515.1 of Cyanobacteria bacterium J06554_1. Classification (GTDB taxonomy): domain Bacteria; phylum Cyanobacteriota; class Cyanobacteriia; order Phormidesmidales; family Phormidesmidaceae; genus Leptothoe. The sequence goes on along the minus strand of JBCAWO010000034.1, from coordinate 25,106 downwards.
AGGACTGACCGATTTTTTGCTTGGCGGTAAACTCCCAGGCAGCCAGGCGATCGTTAATGTAGCGCTCGAAGGCTCGCTTAAATTCTTTGTAGAAATCATCGCGGGCGTCTTCATCTAAAAAGTCAAGAAAATCAAGATCGGGTTGGGAGGCAACAAAGTCGGTCTCAAAGGTTGCTTCTAGACTGAGGATGTAGGTTTTGAAAGAGTCGGCGATGGCTTTGGCAGTGCGATCGCATCTTCCCCGAATCAGCTGCCGGTAGTTGTCTCGAATCTTCTCCAACTTGCCAAACTCGCTTTCCACCGAAGCTACCCGCTGTTGCAGCTCGCTCAGGTCCTCATCCAGCAAGGGAATCCGCCGCGCCACCGTTTCTTGGACCGCGCTGTAGGCCCGGTGGGCCAGCTTTGTCGCCCGCTGTAGCTCCACATGTCCTCGCTTTTGGATCAAAAACGAGTCCAGGGCCGTTAAAAACTTATCCACCCCGCTACCGGCCAGGGACTCTCCCTGGCGCTGCTGTCGTAGGGCCGTTAGGGCCGATACCTCAAACCAGGTGGCCCCTGCGGGAAGACTTTGGGTAAAGACCTGACGCTGGCGCTGCTCAGCCTCAGCCAGGGCGGCCCCATCGTCTGGATCCACCAGACTCGCGCCAATCCGGTCCCAGCCGTTGATCACATAAAAGCAATCCAGCTCTCGGCTTTGCACATAGTTGCGCAAATAACGCCGCTCATCCAGGGTGATGGGCTGCACCGCATCCATTACAAATACAGCGGCCTGGGCTTCGTTTAGATAGCTCAGAACCTGCTGATTGCGAGTTTCAGTGTCATTTAAACCCGGGGTATCGACTATTTCTAGACCCGATGCCAGCAGCGGGGTGGGGCATTCGATCACCACGTGGCTAATGTCGGGAAAGGCGTTAGTTTCTAGCTGACGAGCGTCATCGGGGGAGATGGTGTAGTCGGAGCGAAATGTGTCAAAGTCAATGGCTTTAGGAGATTTACCGTCGTTGTAATGCAGGGTTACCCGGCGCTCAGACCCGTGGCGCAGCAGACTTAGCAGCGCCGTACAGGGGTTGACATCGCTGGGCAGCAGCGCCTCACCCACCAGGGCATTGATCAAGGTGCTCTTACCCCGCTTCATTTCCCCCAGCACCACGATGCGATAGGTGCCCTGCTGCAGCTGCTCTGCCGTGCTTTTAAGGGTACAAATATGGCGAGTTAATCCCAGTTGGCCAGACCGCTCGGTGGTTTCGGCTCGGTCCATTGCGATCGCAATCTGGCTCAGCACCTTAGCCGCCTGTTTGCGGCTGTGGGTCAGTGCGTCCAGGCTGTTGGACGGAGTAGCCTGGGAACCGGCAACTGTCTGGGGTGTGACCATAGAGATAAGTGCGTTAGAAATAAGGGCGTTGGAAAGAGGCAAATAGCGGACCATCGTCCGGCTAATATCTACAGTCCAGTGTGCCTCAAATCCCCAGAATTGAGATCCGCGATCTCAGATGTGTAACAGATCCAATCAGAACGAGACAAAACCTGGCCATAGCTAACGGGCTGGCGATTTCCTGAATACACAACAAAGTCAAGCAGCAGCAGCGGCATCCCCAGGGGTATGCCCAAATGTTCGCTCAGGTTATAATTTGCTGGCACACTGCCTAAACTCACTTTGCCCGTGTTGAGGTGAATCCCATTTGCTTTTAAGGTGCTGTAGGTAAAGCCCTGTTGCAGCGGCTCCGCTAGCGATGCGCCGATAGTCTCAGGAAAATAATCTATTTCTAGGGCGATCGGAATATTGTCAGCATAGAGAATTTTTTCTTGACCGTACACAGGTGCGCCCTGGGGAACAAGCAGCGTTTTTGCCACCTCAGCAGACGCCTGGACCCGCTGAAAACTTAATGAATGAATCCGCCCCTCATACCCCTGTTCTTGCAGCGCCAGGTCAAAGTGGGTCATGGGGTTAGAGATAGAAATGTGAATCTTGTGGCGATCGCTGACAAAACTACCTTTGCCCCGCTGGCTTCTGACCAAACCTTGCTGAATCAGGTTAGAGATGGCCTTGCGAATGGTGGTCCGACTAACGCCAAAGATTTCCCCCAGGTCAAATTCGCTGGGTAAACGCGCCCCTGGCCTATAATAGCCCGATTCAATTTTGTCTTTTAACTGTTCTGAAATAACAAGGTGCAGGGGCTGATTGTCTGCACTTGGCTCGCTTGGAACCATAAAAAATGAAGTCATTTCCAGAGATTACTCCAGCCATCCTACCGGAAAAACCGTTGCTGATTTATCGGATAAACCCGCCGGTTAGATAGGGGACCACCGCTTGCAGATGAGACTATCCCAAGGGCCAGCAACGTCCCGGAAAAATGCATTTAGCAGGTTACACCATCAGACGCCGATCGGTTGAAATCGACCCACCTTAAATAGGCTGGTATCGTGGGGGGTGCGGCCACTAATGGCCAGGTCCGCCAGCATCTTACCCATCAGCGTTGTGAACTTAAACCCATGGCCAGAAAAGCCCGCCCCGATAACCACGTGGGGATAGTGGGGATGGTGGTCCACAATAAAGTCTTTGTCGGGGGTGAGGGTGTAAAGACAGCGACGGGTGCTGAGCAAGGGACCAGCGACACCCGGAATATACTCACGGGCAAAGTTGCGAATGTGCTCGGTCCACAGGTCGCTGGGGGTATAGTCCACGTCGCTGGGGGTATTCACCGTATCCCAGCCATAGAAGGTGGTGAGTTTAACCCCAAGACTGGGGTCTTCATGGGGGATCCCGTAGGGCATTTCGCCATAGATACCGTTCATGTGGGCAAAGAATACGGGGAAGGTGCCGGGGGTAAACTCAGCCGGTGTTTCGGGTTGGTAGAACCCTAGCTGGCAGGGCATAATTTTAAGCGGTAGGTCAATGCCCTGGTCCGCCAGGACGGCTTTGGCCCAGCTGCCAACGGTGAGAACGATGCGATCGCAGCTAAACACATCCCTATCTGTTTGCACTTCTACCCCGTCAGCGCCAGGAGTCACCCTAACCACGGGGGTTTGGTCCATCACCTGGGCTCCCCGCTTCTGGGCTAGGCGCACATGGGCCAGCACACACCGAGACGTCCGCAGCAGACCAGACTCAGATTGAAATAACCCTTCCATGCCATCTTTGAGGGTGAACTGGGGATAGCGCTGTTGAATATCAGCCTGGCTCAGATGCTCGTAATCCAGCTGAGCCTCATCCATGCTGGCTTTTAGCGCTTGGAAGGTATCTGTCTCTGGAAAGCCAAAGTCCAGACCACCTGTTTTAACATAAAGCTGCTCTTGTGCCTCGTCTTGCAGAGCCAACCATAGGGGATAGGCATCCCGCATCAGGTTAATATAAACCGGATTATCGTAGGTATAGCGAATGACACGGGAGTAGCCATAGGAGCTACCGTAACGGTGGTTGAGCTCAAACTGTTCTAATAATAGAACACGCTGGCCTGACGTTGCAAGGTAGTAAGCAGCGGCGCTACCAACGCCGCCTGCTCCGATTACGATGGCATCAAAATGTTGAACCATGGGTTACATGTTTCCTGTCTCTGACTACGCATGTCTAAATACGCAATATCTTAGGGAGCGGGGAAGCGCCCAAAGCAGCCTACCCCGCTCACACAAGGCTTCTTAGAAGCTAATTTTCTTTATTGAACAACAGCCTCTTCGCCCACAACGCCTTGAGCCATCTGTAACTCCTGGCCTTCGATCATGGCTAGCTCCTGACTCAACCCCCGGTAGAGGCTGTAACACATCACTAACAGCACCACTGCAAAGGGTAGTCCGGTGGCAATAGAGGCTGTCTGCAACGCCTGCAATCCCCCTCCCAACAACAGTGCTGCTGCCACCACACCTTCTGTGATCGCCCAAAACACCCGCTGGGGAACCGGAGAATCTAGCTTACCGCCGGAGGTAAGACTATCCACCACTAGCGAGCCGGAATCGGAGGAAGTCACAAAGAAAACCACCACCAGCACAATCCCAACAAAGGAAGTAATCCCCGTCAATGGCAGCTGTTGCAACATAACAAACAAAGCTGTCGCTACGTTCTCACCAACGGCATCGCCAATGACACCAGTCAGTGCGCCTAGCTCCATAGACATGGCCGTACCGCCAAAGACCGACATCCAAAGAAACGTCAGCATTGTGGGTAATAACAACACGCCCAAAATAAACTCACGCACCGTACGTCCCTTAGAGACACGGGCAATAAAGATACCGACAAACGGAGACCATGAAATCCACCAGCCCCAGTAAAATACGGTCCAGCTGTTTTGCCAGGCTGTCCCTTCAAAGGTTTCTGTCCAAAAGCTCAGGGTGGGTAATGACGCCGCGTAGTAGCCAACAACCTGAACAAAAGAGCCCAAGATAAACAAGGTGGGCCCCACCAACAGCACAAAGGTCATAAAGACCGCGGCCAAGATCATGTTGAGCTCGCTTAGACGACGAACGCCAGCATCTAGGCCAGAGACAACTGACGCCGTTGCTAACCCGGTAATAATTGCAATCAACCCCACCTGGACAGGCGTGCTTATCGGTAGCCCCACAAGAAAGTTAAACCCAGCGTTAACCTGCTGCACTCCAAACCCTAAGGATGTTGCCAAACCAAAGAGTGTGGATGCCACGGCCAAAATGTCGATCACATTGCCTGCCCAGCCGTAGATGCGGTCACCCAAAATCGGGTAAAACACAGAACGAATGGTAAGCGGCAACCCCCAGTTATAGGCAAAGAAACCCAAAGACAGTCCCACAATGGCGTAGATGCCCCAGGCATGTAATCCCCAGTGGAAGAAGGTGATACCCAAGGCCTGCTGTGCCGCATCCTGAGACATGGGCTCAATGGCACCGATCAGAGCAGGCGGGTCTTGGAAGTGATAAATGGGCTCGGCCACACTCCAAAACATTAAGCCAATTCCCATGCCAGCGCTAATGAGCATGGCAATCCAAGCAAAGGTGGGGAATTCGGGCTTAGCATTTTGGCCCCCCAGACGAATTTTCCCAAACTTGCCAAAGGCCAGGATAATGGCCACCCCCAAATAAACGCTGACGGACAGGATCAAAAACCAACCCATCGCTTCAGCAATAAAGGTTTGGATCGCACCAAACGCATTCTCGGCTGGCTCCCGAAAAACTATGGTCACCAATACAAACGACAAAATAAGACCAGCGGAAACAAGAAACACTTCCGGATGAAAGTCAAAGCCATAGCCGGCAATGTTGCGATCGCCAGGGCGACGGCGACTTCGAAATGCTGGAGGAGGAGATTCAAAGGGCTCCTGACCTGGGACGACAGGATCTTGATGAGTCATAGGTAGAACTACTCCAATAAATAGGCACGTTAAAACATACGCCTAGTTTTATGCTGCTTCACTGTAGTCGCTTTACCGCAACTACTCTATTTCGATATGTTAAATACCACTGACACTTAGGATGCTACCGACCGTCATTTGTACACTCTGGCTTTAGACCTAACGGCGGATATCACTTCACTATAAACACGCCATAACAATCTCTAATAGCGATCGATTCTGGCTAAGGCTAATGCCACTCCATCAGCTTATTTCTAATCTGGAAGCCTAACTTTAATCTCAATTTAATAGCCAAATAAATAGATTTCTGTCGCCATCTATACGGTTGTAATTACATATCCTAAATGTCATAACCCACTGACAAAAGCTGATACTCCAATATCAAATTTTCTATCTATATGGCTTTTACAGATAGGCCTATCTTAGGATTCTCTATCTCCAATAGAGATGTCTCATTTATTTTTTGCTGAGCTAGATTGTATTCAACTTGTTTTTAAGAATAACTTTATCAGCTCATAGCTTCAGCCTTTATTTGTTTGTAAAAGCTGATCTTTGAACAGAAAGTTTATAAACGGTTAAATAGAAAACAATTTAAATGAATTTTGAATTCTATTGTCTGTTTATACAACCTGTAATTACAAGTTAAGTACTTGTAACTTTAGGTTAAGTAAAATAAGGGCAGATTTGATTACAAATCGGCTATTTCCTGGGTTATATGCCCAGGAAATAGTGTAGTTATCCCAAGCATTGAATCCATTTGTCAGGTTCACGACTAGTGAGGCGGAGTATGAACCCATATCGTGCTATTTCCCAGCCTTTAGCTAGCACTAATCCTCAAGAGCTGGCGCTGTTGCCTACTTTAGAGACTTATCAGCAGGGGTTGCCAGCGGATGCTTACACCAAATTTGACTATTTTGAGCGCGAGCGTCAGACCGTATTCAGTCACTATTGGGTCTGTGTGGGGCTGGCTTCGGATGTGCCCAATCCTGGGGATGTCTATCCAACCGAGGTGGCGGGTATTCCCATTGTGCTGGTGCGCGATCGCAACCGGTCTGCCTCGTCAAAAAGCCCTCCCCTCAGGGCTTTTCACAATATCTGTCGCCACCGAGGACTGCAGCTGATAGACAGCCCCTGTAACGTCAGCGGCAATATCCGATGTCCCTACCATTCCTGGACCTATCGCCTGGATGGGTCTCTAAAAAATACGCCCCACTTTGGGGGATATTATCAAGACTCCCACAGCAAATTTGATCGCGATCGCAACGGTCTCATCCCCATCCGCTGCGAGCAATGGCTGGACCTGGTTTTTGTCAACCTGTCCGGCAATGCACCACCGCTATCAGACTATCTGCAACCCGTGAGCGCGCGGTGGTCAACCTACGATCTCAGTTTGCTACGGCGAGAGTCACGGGAGGTAACCCTACAGTGCAACGCCAACTGGAAGCTAGCAACAGAAAATTTTTCTGAAAGTTACCACCTCAGCTGGGTGCACCCATCCCTCAACAGCTGCTCACGCATGGAGGACCACTTCAATTTTGACGTGGGCTCTCCCCATGTGGGTCAGGGTAGCCTGGTCTATAAAAGCGGTGTATTAGCAGGACGCTCACTGCCAACATTTCCCAACCTGGCCGCCACAGAAAAACAGACCGTTGCCGAATACATTACTGTTTTTCCAAATCTGATGTTGGGCATCCATCCCGATTATTTTCTAGTGTTCCTCGCCAACCCCCTCAGCCCTGACAAAACAGCAGAACGGATGGTCTTTTACTTTGTAGGAGATGACGCCATGAAACCCAAGAACAAAGCGCTGCGCCACCTACCCATAGACCTGTGGAAAGTAACCAATGACGAAGACATCGCCATGATTGAGCGCATGCAGGTAGGGCGACAGTCCCCCGGCTTTGACGGCGGCTGTTTTTCTCCAGCCCTAGAGCAAACCGTCTATCGCTTTCAGCAGGCCGTTGCCAAAGCTGTCAGTCAATAGCGCTCCCTCCTGCCCTCCACTTTATTATCCTCCTCCTTCTCCACGGAGATCTCCCCATGAAAACACACGCCTCTGTCGTTATCATCGGTGCAGGTATTGTCGGCTGTAGTACCGCCTATCATCTAGCAAAGCTAGGTTGGGAAAATATTGTCGTGGTAGAACAAGGTCCCCTGTTTGCCACGGGCGGGTCCACCTCCCACGCCCCCGGTCTAGTATTTCAGACAAATCCGTCTAAAACCATGACCCAGCTGGCCCAATATACCGCCGAGCTGTACAGCCAGCTGAGCACCGATGAGGGGCCTGCCTACTACGCCGTTGGCGGCATTGAAGTGGCCTACACCAAAGCCCGGATGCAAGAGCTTAAGCGCAAGCTAGGCTGGGCCAAATCCTGGGGGCTAGACGGTGCCTGTCTGCTCAGCCCAGCCGGGGTCAAGGCAAAAATTCCCCTGATAGATGAGACTAAAATTCTAGGCGGTTACTACGTACCAACCGATGGTATTGCCAAGGCGCTGCGAGCTGCCGAAGCCTTGGCCAGAGGAGCCGCAGACGCCGCCAGCTTTTATGGTGAAACCCTGGTCACAGATATCAAAACAGTAGACGACCGGGTCCAGGCTGTTGTCACCGACAAAGGCACTATTAATACAGACAAGGTATTGGTCTGTGCTGGCATTTGGGGGCCGCGGGTGGGACGTATGGTGGGAGAGATTATCCCCCTCACTCCTGTGCAGCACCAATATGTAAAAACCGGACCCGTTGCTGAACTAGCAAGTGCAACAGAAGAGATAATGCTCCCCATTGTCAGGCACCAGGACCATGCTATGTACTTCCGACAGCATGAGGACTGCTGGGGCATTGGCTCTTATCAACATGAGCCGCTGCTGGTGGACCCCGACAACATTTTGCCCTATGCAGACGCCCCGGTCATGCCTTCGGTCATGCCCTTTACAGAAGAGCATTTTGCCCCCGCATGGAACTCCACTAAAGAACTATTTCCAGCCCTGGCCAAGGCCGAGCTGACCTATAAAATCAACGGGATGTTCTCCTTTACCCCCGACAGCGGTTCAGTGGTTGGAGAATCGTCTAGGACCAAGGGATTTTGGCTAGCAGAAGCCGTATGGGTCACCCACGGTGGTGGTGTCGGCAAAATGGTGGCCGAGCTAATGACCACCGGTTGCCCTAGCTATGACCTGCACGAACTGGACATTCACCGATTTCCAGACGTATGTAAGAGTACAAACTTTGTGCTCAAGGCCGGGGCCCAGCAGTATGACGAGGTGTACGACATTATCCACCCATTGGATCAGCAAACCCACTCGCGCGGGCTGCGGGTGAGCCCTTTTTATCCTCGCCTGAGGGAGCTAGGGGCGCAGTTTGTCTTTAGTGCAGGCTGGGAGCGTCCCCAATATTTTGAGGCCAATGCCAGTCTGCTGGAGACCTATGCCATTCCCCAACGCCAGGGTTGGGCGGCAAAGAACTGGTCGCCAATCCAAGGGGCTGAGCATCTGGCAACTCGCGATCGCATCGCCCTTTACGACCTTACCCCCTTTGCCAAGTTTGAACTCACCGGCTCCGGTGTTGTTGCCTATCTCCAAAATCTCTGCGCCAACAATATAGACAAACCGGTCGGCAAAGTAATCTACACTGCCATGTTAGATACTAACGGCGGCATCATGTGCGATCTCACCGTCAATCGGCTAGGCCCTCAAAAATACTGGGTAATCACCGGAGGCTCAGTCCACGGTCACGACCTGGCTTGGATGAGAGCCCACCTACCCACCGACGGTTCTGTCCAGATTGTAGATGTGTCCTCTAGCTACTGCTGTGTCGGACTATGGGGACCCAAGGCTGAGGCTGTCCTCCAGTCTCTCACCCAAACCAACGTGACAACGTCAGCCTTTGGTTTCTTTACGAGTCAGTCATTTTACATCGGCAACATTCCCATTCTCGCCTCGCGAGTGTCCTATGTCGGTGAAACAGGCTGGGAAATCTATGCCCTGACAGAGCTGGGGCTAAACCTGTGGGATCTGCTGTGGGCAGCGGGCCAAGAACACGGCATTATCGCCGCTGGCATGGGAGCCTTTGATACCCTGCGTATAGAGAAGGGATTTTTATTGTGGGGGACCGACATTCACACCGAATACAATCCCTATGAAGCCGGTTTAGGTTTTGCTGTTAGACCCAATAAAGGAGACTTTATCGGCAAAACATCACTGCTCCAGCAACAGGAATATCCTAGCCAAAAGCTATGCTATTTGACCCTCAATGACCCCACAGCCATAGTCATGGGAAAAGAGCCCGTGCTCGCCGATGGCAAAGTATTAGGCTACGTCACCAGTGCAGGCTATGGCTATAGTTTGGGTCATTGTGTCGCCTACGCCTATTTGCCCCTAGGGTACTCCACCCCAGGAACAACCGTCACCATAGAGTATTTTGACCAACCGCTGGCAGCAACCGTTGTCGAAAAACTGTTATAGCCTACCTAGGCCCAGTTCTCTCTTGCCAAAACCATCAGCTTAATTTCTAACCAGATTTGAGGTTTACAGCTATCCCTACAGTCAACCAAGCTTGTTAGCATTACGGCATCAGGTCGTAGAATTGGAGCCCCCCATGTCTACTAGCGTTTTCGATATCTTCAAAGTTGGTATCGGCCCCTCTAGCTCCCATACCGTAGGCCCCATGAAGGCCGCGCTACAGTTTGTTCATGGGTTACGGGCAGAGGGGCTGCTAACTCAAGTTGATCGGATTCAAATTGATCTGCATGGCTCCCTTGGGGCCACCGGTCGAGGCCATGGTAGCGACCGAGCAGTTTTACTGGGGTTAGAAGGAGATTCCCCCGAACAGGTCATCCCCGATCTGATCGACGGACATCTACAGCGAATTCACTCCACCCGGTCTCTTTGGCTATTGCGTCGCTATGCTATCGGGTTTAATCCCAAAACCGATTTAAATTTTCACTGGCAGCCCCTGCCATTTCACCCCAACGGTATGACGTTTACCGCCTTAACTCACTCCGCTCAACTGCTGGTTAAACGCACCTATTATTCCACCGGCGGTGGGTTTGTTGTCGATGAGCAAATGGCCAATGTTGATCGCCTGTTGTTGCACCGGTCTCCCGTTCCCTACCCGTTTAAGACCTGTGGCGAGCTTTTGGCGTTCTGTCAGCAGAGCCGGTTCTCCATTAGCCAGCTCATGCTAGAAAATGAGAAAGTGTGGCGCTCAGAGGTCGAGATTCGGACACAGCTGTTACAGCTATGGCATGTGATGCAGGCCTGTGTCGAACGGGGCTGTCGAACCGAGGGGATTTTACCAGGTGGTCTCAAGGTCAAACGCCGGGCAGCAGACCTCTATCAATGTTTGACCCTCCGCTCCCAGACCACCGACCCCCTGGCCATCTTAGACTGGGTGAACCTCTATGCCCTGGCTGTCAATGAAGAGAATGCGGCCGGGGGGCGCATGGTCACGGCTCCGACCAATGGAGCGGCGGGTATTATTCCTGCCGTTTTGCATTACTACACGCGATTTTGCCATAAATCTTGTGAAGATGGTGTAGTGCGGTTTTTGTTGGTGGCCGGGGCCATTGCCATGCTCTACAAGGAAAATGCGTCTATTTCTGGGGCTGATGTGGGCTGCCAGGGGGAAGTAGGTGTGGCCTGTTCCATGGCAGCCGGGGCCCTGACCGAAGTGCTTGGCGGTACTCCCGAACAGGTGGAGAACGCCGCCGAGATTGGCATGGAGCATAATCTTGGTCTAACCTGCGACCCGGTTGGTGGCCTGGTCCAGGTTCCCTGCATTGAGCGTAATGCCATGGGGGCCATTAAGGCGATTAATGCTGCCCGGATGGCCCTGAAGGGAAACGGTCAGCACTGCGTTCATTTGGACAAGGTGATTAAGGTCATGCGAGATACCGGTGCAGATATGCATGACAAGTATAAGGAAACGGCCAGGGGTGGCTTGGCAGCCAATATTATTGAGTGTTAGAGCGGTGGCAAACTAGAGATTTCGGATAGAACAGTAAAGGGGCCGTAGGAAATAGGCAGTTCTGAATGATTACAATGGAACTAACTCCGGGCTCGCTCCCCTATTTTTATCCCATTTGTTTGGTTGTCTATGGCCAGTGCTGACGATTATTATGCGCGGTTACAGGTATCGCCCGATGCTAGTCAAGCGGAAATCAAGGCGGCGTTTCGACGATTGGCACGACGCTACCATCCCGATTTAAACCCAAACGATCCGGGGGCGCTGGAAAAATTTCGGGCGCTGCATGAAGCCTATGAGGTGCTAATCGATCAGGTGCAGCGACAGCGGTACGACCGCACTGGCACCACCGAATATAATGGTTCTCGCCCCCAAACGGCCCATGATTTCTATCTACGTGGTATTCAGCAAACCCTGGCCCGACGTTACAAGGGAGCTTTGGCAGATTTTGACCGGGCCATTGAGCTCCAACCAGACCTGGCCGAAGCCTATTTAAGACGGGCCCAGGTGCGCTATCTCTTGGAGGATGACGCGGGCGTACTGGCGGACTGTCAGCGACTGCTACAGCTATCACAGCTACCCCAGACTTACTATTACTTGGGGTTAGCGCGCTATCGGCTGGGGTATACCGAAAGTGCGATCGCAGCGTTCACTGAGGCCATTGCCCACGAACCGGACGACCCTCAAGCCTACTTTCAACGGGGCATTGCCCATGCTGACATTCAGGAATGGGACCAGGCCGCCAACGATTTTCAAATTGCCTCAATGCACTACCAGTCCCAGGGAGATTTGGAAGGCTATCACCGCAGTTGCGATCGCATCCGCATCCTGCGACAGCAGCGCCGTTCTAAATTAGGCACCGCAGCCGTCAATCGGGTCAAGCCCTGGGGACGCCTGAGCCGGCTCAATCGCTTACTATTTGGACTGCTGGGTAATCCGGCCGTAGAGCTACCGGCATTGTATGGTCACCTGAGCCAGCGCCAGGCCCTGCGGGCAGGCTGTTTCCTAGCCATGTTGGGGTTGGGTGGGTTTACCCTCGGAGGCTATGTCTATGTCATACAGCTTGCCGATATCACCAGCGCTGGGGCTACATTAGGGCGTCTCTGGCTTTCAGGATGTGCCACATTCTTTAGTCTAATTATCATCCTGGCATTCTCACGGCTGTGGCTGCGCCGCCACGGCACCTGGGCAAGTGACACCTTTATTGCTGGGGCCACCCTGTTCCCCACAGGCATGTTTACACTGGTTAGCCCCATGGCGCTCCCCCTGCCGTGGCTATGGGTACTATTATTCTGCATTGCCCTACACCATACGTTTCTCACGCTTTATAACGGCTGCCATCAGATTCACCATTACCCTGAAGTTGTTGCCACCTGGTTGGCCCCTAGCTTTCTTTTTATATGTTTAACCACGGGCTATGTCGCCTGGCATATGTGGGGCTAGCACCAATTGGGTCCGCAAGCGTTGAGCCATGGCAGAATCGTCCTACGGTAATTCTGTTGTTAAAAAATATACCCGGGTTCCCCGTGGGGAGTAATCCTGAATAGATAGGGATGAGCCTGGCGTAGACACCGTTAGCAAATACAGCCATCGATCATTCAACCATACCGACGGTAGTCAGCGTGATTTAGAACAAGTTTAAAGAATATTTAGACAACTTCCTCATGTACATAAATTTTCTAATTTGTTGTGTCAGGTCCTACCTGTGAAAAATCTTTCTGACGCATAATTGAGCATACTATAGTCATATATACTGAGGCTTCCAAATTATGCATTAGTAAATTAGTTAAATTTGTTCCACTTACAAAGAAAAATTCATAAATCCATTAAGGACACAGCTTTCTAAACTATTAGGTATTTATCTACTCCACAGTTCGATTTTTAACCTGTTGCCTTAACTAAAACGCTGAAGGGTTAACTATATAAACAATTGCAATAGCATCGTAGCGCTTGTCTAGGAAACTATTGCGGTTTCAGCATTGGTCCATAGCGGCATTAATGCCAGCTCTGGTATTTGTTCCCTAAACGGTTGTGGAGTATTAGGTCACATATTGTCAATTTTTTAATCTCTCCTATGACTAAAAAAATCTTGTTGGTAGAGCATGACAAACCAACGTGTAGAATGCTACACCAGCAGCTTACTCAGCACGGATATGGCGTAGTCATTGCTTCTGACGGAGGGGATGAGGGGATTTTGATGGCGGTGACTGAATCGCCAGATCTAATTTTGGTTGCCACCGATTTGCCTGTGATTGATGGCTGGCAAGCCATCAAAATTCTCAAAGCATCTACGGTGACTCAGCAAATCCCTGTCATGGCACTGATGTCACCCCTAACAACAAGTGAGGAATGGAGCAAAATATCCGAGTCTGGCTGCGATGATTATGAGCTAAAACCCGTTGATCTAATGAGCGTTTTAGATAAAATCAACGCTCTGCTAGATCCGTCTCTGGCTTTAGGGCAAAGGAATAAGCTGGCTGATTTAAACCAGCCGCTGTTTCCAAATCACCTGGCTACTTCTCCCCTTGCAAGCAAGGCTCAATCCCTAAAGCGTTTGTCCGAGGCCACCGGGGATGCTGATACGGCCATATCCGGTGAGTCTATGGTGGTTTATGTAGATGATAGTCCGGTGGATAGCCAGGCCATGGCGAAAATTGTTCGCAATGCGGGCTATGGCTATGACAACATTACCGAACCATTAGAAGCTATCCCCATTTTGTTAGAGCTAAGGCCCAAGCTCATTTTTTTGGATCTGGTCATGCCCTATACCAATGGCTACGAACTCTGTGCCCAGATTCGACGTACATCTACCTTTAGAAAAACCCCCATCATTATTGTGACCAACAATGATGGCATTATTGATCGGGTTCGTGCCAGATTTGTTGGGGCATCTGGCTTCTTTAGTAAACCCGTCCGGGAAAAACGAGTCTTAAAGGTGCTGAAAAAACATCTGGTGCTGCTTCAAACCGAATCCAGTTTGTTCTCAGATAAACTCTCTGTCTGATCTATATACAACTACTTCCTGATACATCAAATATGTCATCAAGCGCGGTCAGCCAACTAGAGTCACTTCTGGCACTACGGTCAGATCCCCTCGGATTAGAGCCCATTCCTGAGGACACACGTCAGCGATTTTTGCGATTTAACCTTTCGCGCACCAATAAAACACTGCTGCCCCTGGAGGTTGTGGCTGAGGTGCTACAGCTAGACCCGGTGGAAATTTTACCGGTGCCTGAGGTCTCGGCTTATCTGTTGGGTGTCTATAACTGGCGCGGAGAAATCCTCTGGCTGGTAGATCTAAATGTGCTGGTGGGAGAGGCACCTTTATGGCATCAGACTCCTTTTTTAGAGAAGCCTATGCTGCTAATTGTTGAATCTGGAGAGCGGCGGGTGGGTCTGGTGGTAGAACAGATAGACGATGTGGAACTGGTTGCCCCTGAAGAGATCCATCCGCCAACCGAGCTTTACTCTACAACTCTGGCACACTTTGTGATGGGCTATTTGCCAAACCATGGAGGCACCGTACTGGATGTGGATGTGATTGTTGAACGCTCACTTCAAGCCCCTCCTTAATCTCTCCTCAATCATTAAAACGGCGCTTTTTCCGGCTGTAATGGAGTCGGTATGGCCGCTCCAAACATAAGTTTATGTCCTGAAACTACACACTATTAAGGTTACCAATGGCGAACATTTCGAATAACAGTTCCGATGAGCTGATCACAACAATTGAGAATCCATCCACCGAATCAGCGGGGACAGAGTCCTATCCAGAACTGATGCTTACGGCCGATGATCTAACCCTGGGTCATGCAACGTCAGAAGTCCCCACTGAGCTGGCCTTAGCTGTGGAATCTATTCCCTTTCCTCGCAGCCAGAGCAGACGACCGTTTGCGATCGCAAACGCCATGGCCCAAGCCACAAACCTGGAAAACCTTTACCAAATTACCGTCACCGAACTGCGTAAGCGGTTTGCCGTCGATCGGGCCCTGATCTATCAGTTCCAGTCCGAGGCCCAGGGCAACGTTATCGCCGAATCCCTCACCACTGGCTATAGCCCCACCCTGGGTCAGCCCCTACCGGCCCTCGCCTTTGGTCGCGAAACCAATCAGCTCTATCAGCAGCAGGCCGTCGTCAGCATTAACAACGTTTCTAACGATGCCGTTACCCCTTACCAGGTGCAGCTATTCCAAAGCTTTCAGGTCCAAGCAAGTTTGAGCCTGCCCATTCTAGTAAATGAGCAAGCCTGGGGATTGTTAGTCATCCAAAACTGTAAGGGGCCGCGCCAGTGGAACGATAGCGAAATTGCCCTGCTTTACCAGGTCGTTACTGAACTCACCCTCAAACTCCAGGCCCACGAACTGCAGCAGCAAAGCCAGCAGGAAGTTATCCGTGAACGCCTGATTACCAACCTCGTCCAAACGATTCGCATCGCCCCCGACACCCAGCACGTATTTGACAGCATCACCCGCACCCTACGACAGTTTCTCAAATCTGACCGGGTAGCCATTTTTCAGTTTCAAACCGATGCCAAAGATACCGCCGCAAACAAGGGTGATGTCATTGCCGAGAACGTCCACGGTGATTTTGTCCACATCAAAGATGTGCCCATCAACGACTACGGCTTTGAAAAGCAGATGCTCGACGCCTATCGCCAGGGCGACTGCTGGGTGGCCGCCGATGTTCAAACCCAGGGGCTGCCTGAGCAGCACATGGACGTATTGACCCAGTTCCAGGTGCGCTCAAGCTTGGTGGTGCCCCTACGGCAGGCCGATCGGCTGTGGGGACTGCTGGCCATTCACCAGTGCAGCGGTCTACGCCAGTGGAAAGAAACAGAAGTCGCCTTTGTTCAACGCGTGGCCAGTCAGTTAAACCTGGCCCTGGAGCAGACAGAGTATCGCCACCAGGTCCACGACATGGCAGTCCAGGAGAAACTAATCTCCAAAATCACCGAGCGTCTGCGTAAAACCACTGACCTGTCGGACACACTACAAGCAACCGTTTGCGATATTCGCCGCATCGTCAAGGCCGACCGCGTGGGGCTATTCCAGTTTGATATGGCTTCTAACTATGCCGTCGGTGAATTTGTCGTCGAGGATGTGGCCCCCGGTGTGTTTTCCGCCATGGCCGCCAAGGTCAAAGACCACTGCTTTGCCGAAGACCAAGCAGAAAACTATCGCAAAGGCCGTCACTGGGTGGTCAATGACATCACCACCTTAGATCTGCCCGACTGTCTGGTGGAACTGCTTTCCCAGCTCCAGGTACGGGCCAGCCTGGTGGTCCCCCTACTCAAAGGCAATATTCTCTGGGGTCTCTTCTGCATCCATGAATGCCACGGTCCGCGCATCTGGCAAGACTCCGAAGTCAAGTTTGCCAAACGCATTGGAGCTCAGCTCAACTTAGTGCTCCAGCAGGCAGATTATTTAGACCAGGTAAAAGAGAAAAACCAGCAGCTAGAACAGGTGGCCACCCAGGAGCGGCTGATCACCAAAATTACCGAGCGTCTGCGCAAAACCACCGACCTACCTAAAACCCTCAAAGCCACGGTGCACGACATTCGCAATATGCTCGCAGCCGACCGGGTAGGCCTATTTCAGTTTGATGTCGCCGCCAACTACAGCGTTGGCGAATTTGTCGTCGAGGATGTGGCCCCCGGTGTGTTTTCCGCCATGGCCGCCCAGGTTCAAGACCACTGCTTTGCTGAAGACCAGGCAGAAAACTATCGCCAGGGACGCTACTGGGTGGTCAATGATATCAACAGCTTAAATTTACCCGACTGTCTGGTAGAGCTACTTTCCCAGCTCCAGGTGCGGGCCAGCGTCGTGGTGCCCCTGCTCAAAGGCGATATCCTTTGGGGCTTATTCTGCATCCATCAATGTACAGGGCCGCGCCAGTGGCAAGACTCCGAAGTAGAGTTTGTCCATCGCATTGGGGCCCAGCTTAACCTGGCGTTGCAGCAGGGCGACTATTTAGAGCAGCTGCAGGCTAAAAACGCAGCTCTGACAGAAATTGTTTTAGAGGTGCAAAAAGCCGCTGATCAGGTGGGGCAAACATCAGAACTCAATGAGGCATCCATTAGCCACCAAACAACAGCCCTAGAGCAGGTGTTAAGACGGGTACGGGACCTGATGAGCCTCTCCGAAGGGGTGGTGGGCGACGCCCAACAGGTGGAAGCCGCGGTCCAGCAAGCCAACCAAACGGTACAGGTGGGGGATACCGCCATGAACCGGACAGTGGATGGCATCATGACCATTCGCTCCACCGTGGCCGACACTAACCAGCGGATTAAGCGGTTGAGTGAATCCTCCCAGAAAATTTCCAAAGTGGTTAGCCTGATCAGCCACTTTACCACCCAAACCCAGCTACTGGCGCTAAATGCATCCATCGAAGCCACCCGTGCAGGTGAGTACGGTCGAGGGTTTGCGGTCGTTGCCGATGAGGTGCGATCGCTAGCGCGCCAGTCCGCCGAAGCCGCCACCGAAATCGAGCAGCTAGTCCAAGAAATTCAAGTCGGTACCGCCGAAGTATCCACCGCCATGGAAACCGGAATTCAGCAGGTAGCCGAAGGTACCCATCTGGTCACAGACGCCCGTCACAATCTGACGGAAATCGTAGAAGCCACCAGCCAAATCAGTGGCCTGATCGAAGAAATCACCCAAACCACCCACAAACAAGCTGCCGAGTTCAAAAGTGTCACCGTCACCGTGACAGAAGCCACCGAAACCGCTGGTCAAACCGCTAAAAATTCAGAGCAACTGACCCAGTCAATTCATCAGCTCCTGACAACGGCTAAAGCACTTCAGGCCAGTACGGGCACTTAAATGCCTCACCAGAGGTCAATTTTTGCAGCAGTTCCCTATCAAATCGCATCCACCCAAAAACGCGACAGACCATGGGGCAAACCGCTGCAAGCTTTCTGAATGTCATCACACTGTTGTTTCCCGCCCACCATGACGTCTGATTCTGTACGTTCGGTACCATCCTATTTTTTGCAAGAGGCCTCTGAATTGCTTCAGCAAATGGATAGTGAACTCCAAACTCTTGCTGGAGAGTTTGGAGTTCAAAAAGTCTACGCCCTGATGCGTATTGCCCATACCCTAAAAGGGGCGGCCGCCAGTGTTGGGTTAGACCATATCAGAACCACCACCCATGCCCTAGAAAACGTATTTAGAGCCCTGTGTGGTCCGAACGCTACCCTCACCCCCGCCATAGAATCGCTGATTTTTGAAGGGTATGGCTGTTTGCAGCTGCTGCTGTCTGCTCAAATAGCAGACGCCCACATTGATGAGGCCAGTATTGTTGACCGCATGGCCGATGTCGTCTCCAAGCTGGAAAAACACCTGGGTAAGCGGTTTGGACAAGATGGCTATCTGCCCACATCAAACGAGCTGGGTGTAGACATCACCCAGTCTGTCTTTAAAAAAGGAGTCACCAAACGCCTGCAAGAGCTAGAAAATGCCCTTAAAGAACCTGATCCAGCTGCCCTGACCAATCTACTACGCGCCCATGCAGATGTGTTTAGCGGCTTAGCCGAGTCGTTTAACCTGCCAGGGTTTGGCTCAATTGTCCAAACCACCCTAAAAGCCCTAGATTGTCGGCCTGAACTGGTTGTACAAATTGCCGAGATTGCGCTGACAGACTATCGCGCTGGCCAACGCCTTGTATTAGAAGGCGATCGCACCCAAGGTGGAGAGCCCAGTCTCATGCTCCAAAAACTGGCCTCTCCACCCAAATCTTCTAAAAGTAACTGGCTCGGACAGGTTTGGAACGTCCTCAACCAGCCCATACCGGGGACAGCCCCCCAGATCAAACCACCGTTAACGGCCAGTCCCGCATCCCCAAATCCAGCTACCGCTAATCAGGAAGCACCGGGGAGAGTATTTGATGACTTATTTGCAACAGCAGCACCTGCCGACAGTATCGATGCTGTAGCCGATGGTCCCCTACTATCAGACTTTCCCAGACAAAAGGCATCGTCTCTTTCCGCCACCTCATCCAGTGTGACCAGCCCCGGTGTCTCCAATCTCAAGGTGTCCGTTGATCATCTCGAACAGATCAACTATGCTATCGGCGATCTCCTAACTCAACAAAACCGACAGGCACTTTACAATAGCCAGCTAACCACCACCATCAAGGCGTTGCTCACTCGACTTGAGCAACAACAACAGCAGTTAGACCAGCTGCAAAGCCAGGCAAAATCCGGTGCCACTGCCATCCCTCAAACCCAGGCGTCTGAACACCAGTTTGACGCCTTAGAACTTGACCACTACAGCGAACTACAGCTGCAAATACAAGCCTCTCTAGATGCTATGGTGCAGCAAATAGAAAGCGCCGAAGCCATTGAATTGTTTGTTCGCCAGAGTTCCCAAACCCTAGAAAAGCAGCAGCGGCTAGTCAAAACCCTACGAGAAACCCTGGTTAAGGCTAGAATGCAGCCCATCAGTAATGTATTCGAGCGATTTCATCAGGTATTGGGTCGCTTACAGGCACAGCAAGGCAAGCCCGTCGAATTAAAAATTGAGGGTAGCCAGGTCCTGGTGGACAAGATGATTGTTGATAAGCTGTATGAACCCCTATTACATCTGATTCGCAATGCATTTGACCATGGTGTTGAAACATCGTTAGAGCGTCAGCACCGTGGTAAACACAGCAGTGCCCAGATTCAGCTATCGGCCAGACAGGAAGGTCAGTATTTGAGTATTAGCGTCCAAGACAATGGTCGTGGTCTCGATCTTGACGCCATTCGCAAAAAAGCCATACAAAGTCAGCTGATTGCTCCGACAGAGTCGTTAACGCCAGCTGAAATTGCTAATTTAATCTTTGAGCCAGGGTTTTCAACAACGGCTCAGGTCAATGAGCTCTCCGGGCGAGGCTTTGGGCTCGACGCGGTGCGTGCCCAGATGCAGGCCCTGCAGGCGAGGGTAACGGTCACCCACCAAACCAATCAAGGCACCTGTTTCACCCTAGAAATACCTACCACATTAACCATTGCCAAACTGTTGCTCTGTCAAGCAGGTGAGACTTTATACACCTTTATGACCGATGCCATTGAGCAGATCATAATTCCTAAACCTGGGCAGCTCAACACCCGCAATGGCAGTAAAGGCCTGAGCTGGCAGTTTGCCGGAGAAGAACAGCTAGTACCGGTGATTTCGTTGTCAGAGGCATTGAGCTATAGCGCTACCCTTCCCCGTACCCACTGGCAAGAAACAAAGCCAACCGCCGATATGGCCAGTCCCATTATCCTGATGCGTCACAAAGGTAACTTCTTGGGATTAGAATGCCATCAGCTGTTGGGAGAACAAGAGCTGGTTATTCGTTCCATTGGGGAAATAGACTCCGCCCCCGCCTATCTCTACGGCTGTAGTGTCCTCCCCGATGGCCGTCTTAGCTTGGTAATCGACGGGGCTGCACTCACCCTAGAAGTTTTGCAGCGGTCAATGCAATCATCCAATCGGACAACCCTGTCTAAATCGAGTCAAAAACCGCAGCCACCTGTCTCAATAAAGCGCTCAATTCTGGTTGTTGATGATTCGATTACCGTCCGTAACACCCTGGCCCAGGGTCTACAAAAAGCTGGATTTTTAGTGATTCAGGCCAAGGATGGAGGCGAAGCGCTACAAAAGCTAGAAAAAGAACAGGTCATGGCTGTCCTGTGCGATCTAGAAATGCCTGGAATGAACGGGTTTGATTTTCTTAGAGCGCGTCAGCGCACACCCCATATTGCATCAATTCCCACCATTATGTTGACCTCTCGCACAGGTAACAAACATCGTCAGCTGGCTAAAGAGCTAGGGGCCACTAGCTATATGACAAAACCATATTTAATTCCTCAGCTTTTAGAAGCCATAAACAACGTCATAGGGCTTACCGTCTAACCGTCAGCATGAGCCAACACATCCCAGAAAATTTATGAAAAACAATACACCAGAGACCGAAAAATTTATCACCTTTGAAGTCGCTGGCTACTGGTTTGTTCTACCGATGGCAGCGGTTCTAAAAATCGTCAATTGCCCTCCTCCCAGCCAGGGGGGTACCGTTGGCATTGGTTTAGTGCAGCTGGGCTCCCACACCATTCGCTTACTCAACTTACATCAAGAGTTTGGCCGCAGCCCCAACGCTATCCCACAGCAGGCTCCTTTTTTGGTGGTAGTACGCAATCCCCAAAAGGAGCTGTGGGGAATTGCCTTAGACGTGCCTCCTGACCTGATCGAGCTGCCACTGACCACCTTTAAACCCGTATCCCTGGAACCCCCGTTTGACCATAAGACAAACTGGATCAGCCACATGGCCATCATATCCGACAAAGAGACAGACCGGACGCTGCTGCTGCTGGATGTGCATGCGGTATTTCAGAATCGGATAGTGCAGCAGCCGGTCAGTCCCTAATATAGCGTTGGTCACATTGGCAGAATAGGGCTGTTGTATTACCTTTACAACAGCCCTATTTTGATCCTGGCTGATTTTGTTGATCAGTGTAGGAGCGGTACCCTCGATACCCCATCCGTAAATAAGCGGAATGATGCTCAATTCCATAGATCGGTAAGATTTCGGATGCCTTTATGGGAAGACTCCTGGGCAGAATTATGATTGAGCCCATCTAAGCTTAGGGTATTAAAAAAGTATGTCGTCCATGCCGGTCATTATCGATTTAGACAAAAGAATTCAACACAGTAAAGACCGACAGTTTACAGGAATTCTATCGATTCAAGCTGAGGCACAGACTCCATGGCATCTGTACTTTTTAGCTGGGCAAATCGTTTGGGCTAATACCAAAAGACAGGCAAAACGCCGCTGGCACCGGCAACTCCTAAAGCACTGTCCAGAGTTAATACAACAGAAGCCTGGTTCAGATCAAGCCTTGACTTACCAGGCTTTAGCCAAACTAGTCATGCGCAAGAAATTTAGCCGAGAGCATTTTTCTGAGTTGGTGGCAGGCTGCATCTCAGAAATTTTGTTTGATATTATTCAACAGGGAACCTTAAATTTTCAAGCCTCAAGGAAACTGTTAACCCACAGGGCAACTCCCCGTGATGCGGCCAAGTTTCCCTGTATCGGGCTACAGCATATTCAACTTTGGAAACAAGCACAGCAAGAATGGCAACTTTGGGAACAATCAAAGTTAATTGATATTTTACCTAACCAGGCTCCCGTCATTGCAGACCCTAAAAGCTTGCGAGAACGGACGTCTTTGGCCATGTTTCGGGCATTAACAGGGTTAGTAGACGGTCAACAAACCCTTAGGGACTTGGCCTTAAGAGTCAGACAGCCCTTAGTCCCCTTAACCCTATCAGTCTTGCCCCACATCCGTAATGATTTTATCCACATGGTGGATGTCGACACTCTAGAGGATACTCCCGATTCGATTGGTCGCCCCGCCCCGTCCTATCAGATTCGGTCTGATGCTGATATTCGCTCCCAGAGAGCTGTTATACCAAAGTCTCAACCCTTGGCTTCTCCTTCTGCAAAAATATCACCCAATGGACCTACGGTTCTCTATATCGACGATAGTCCGACAGATAGTGAGACAATGGCACAAATTATTCAAGCTGCCGGATACCGTTATGTTAATATTGCGGATCCTCTTCAGGCCTTGCCCCAGCTGCTCGAAATTAAGCCTCAGCTAATTTTTCTAGATCTGGTCATGCCAGTGGCCAATGGATATGAGCTATGTGCCCAGATTCGACGCATCTCCGCCTTCCGAGAAACACCAATTGTCATTGTGACCAATAACGATGGCATTGCTGATCGAGTACGTGCCAAGGTGGTAGGTGCCTCTGGTTTTATGGGAAAACCAATTAAACAACAGCGGGTTCTAAAGGCATTACAAAAATACACTCAGTCCCATAGGACTACAAAAATCAATATGCGTCAGCATTCCGAACTGTCGCCCTCAACCTGACATATCCCATCAGCTGTCTGTTTAAAGACATCGAAATCCACCTACTAAAAAACATTGAGAGGTTCTATGGTAACTGCCTTAATTGTAGAAGATAGTTTGACTGATAGAGAGCGATTAACCCAGTATCTCCAGCAGTCAGGAATAACCGTTGTAGGCGTTCAAAGTAGTGAAGAAGCACTACTTAAGGTTCAAGCCAAGCGGCCCGATATGGTTTTTTTAGATGTGGTGTTGCCAGGACAAAGTGGCTTTGAATTCTGTCGCGATTTAAAGACAAACGAACAGACCCAGGGTATTCCTGTTGTGATCTGTTCGACTAAAAGTACAGAAGCTGACAAGCTTTGGGGGTCAATGCTAGGAGCCGATGCTTATTTGAGTAAGCCCGTGGATCAGCAACAGCTTGCAGCAACAATTCAACAAGTAATGCGTTAGGGAGACTGTGGTATGACATCCGCCATCAGCGTATTAGCATCATCTCTTGAGACTATCTCTGCCCATAGCGATCCCCTCGGATTAGAGCCCATTCCCGATGATACACGCCAGCGTTTTCTTCGGTTTAAGCTGGCGGGGGTCAATGGATCGTTGCTACCGTTACAGGCTATCGCAGAAGTAAAACAGCTCGCTACAGCAGATATCTTGCCGGTTCCAGAAATTGCCAACTCTGTTTTGGGGGTGTGTAACTGGCGTGGTGAGATTCTCTGGCTAGTGGATCTAAATTCACTGATGGGGGAGCGTCACCTGTGGGACCAAGTCCCGCTCTTAGAGCAGGCAACCGCCATCGTGGTGCAGTCAGCACAACACTCAATTGGGTTAGTTGTAGAGCATGTGGATGACGTAGAACTGATTGAGCCTGAGCTGATCGATCAACAAACTGAGCTCTCTTCCCCTACGTTGGCTCCCTATGTAACCGGTTATTTACCAGATCATAAAGGGGTGGTTTTAGATGCTAGGGCAATTGTTGAACACTTTCTTCAGGTGTCATCTTAGATCTTTCCGCAGTTCCACCCAATTGAACATATCTATCGTTCAGAAAATTCAATCGTTATTTTGTCGATTTATTGAGGTTTTCCCATGGCAAATATTGCTAACACCAGCCCAGAAAAACACTCTGAGGAGTTGGAAAGCACCCTCGAGCTAGATTTTTTTGAAAATACAGAATCCGCCGAGCTAACGCTACCTGGAGAAGAACTGGATTTATCCAGTCAGTCGTCTGGTGAGGGCGTCTTAGAAATGCCCGCTGAGACGATCACTGCCCTGCCCCTGGCTGCGGAGCCTGTACCATTTCCCGTAGGTTTGGGGAGACGGCCATTTGCGATCGCAAACACCATGGCCCAAGCCACCGACCTCGAAAACCTCTATCAAATCACTGTCACTCAGCTGGGTAGTCCCCTTTAGGAAAGGATAAGAAAAATAGACCAGAGATATCCTCTGGAGACCGATAAAGCATCCTTAGAGCATCGCCTCTACCCTTAGTCACAAGATGTCCCAGTCTCCCCCTGCATGTCCAAGCTGTCACTCTGAGTCTGTTAGTTTCAATGGTCATACTCGTCATGGCAAGCAGAACCATAAATGTCGGGATTGTGGCCGTCAGTTTGTCCTGAATCCTCAGTGGCATCCCTTAACCCAGGAGCAACGAGCCCTGATTGACCGTCTGCTTCTGGAACGGATTTCACTGGCAGGCATCGCTCGAGTGATGCAGCGCTCAGAGGATTGTATCCAACGCTATGTCAATCAGAAAGCCACCACCGTCGCCACGCAAGTAGAGGTCACCAACAAGCCAAAAAAGCGCCTAACGGTTCAAATGGATGAATTGTGGTCCTTTGTCGACACAAAAGGGAATGAACAATGGGTATGGTTAGCCTTAGATAGCCAAAAATGAAATCTCTGTGGAAGCGCCATCGGCACCAAAATATTGTTCATTCTGTTCATGTGCTCAATC